>CAWILB010000078.1:0-107718 GCA_963836635.1 uncultured Acidobacteriaceae bacterium
GGCACGACGCTGAAAGCAAAAATCTTCGCGTTTGCCCAGGCGCGGCTTGAAAATGCGGAGTTGAATCGAGAGATTTTCCGCATGATGGATTCGCAGCCCGGCTCCCTGGGGTTTACCCGCGCGCAGTATCGCGAGTGGGTGCGGGAGCCGGTCATGCTTCTGGCCGAGGCCATTGAAAAAGCGCAGAAATCGGGCGAGTTGCGTGCGATCGCGGCAGAGAAAGCCGCGTGGGCTGTCGCCGACCTGGTGCGCGGGACCATTCAGCGCAGGCTGCTGGGGCAAACAGAGCTCTCGCTGAATGCTGAAGCTGAATTTGTGGCAGACCTGATGTATGCGGCGCTGAGAGTTAAGAAACAAAGCCGGTTAGCGGCTGAGTTTTACGCGGCCGCACGCCCGTGACAACACAGGTAAACTTATAGAAGGAAGCTTCCCGTCCGGACCATATCTTGCTCCCACTCCTCGCCAATCTGAATCCTGAACAGCGCGCCGCGGTTGAGGCCACCGAAGGGCCGCTGTTGATACTTGCCGGCGCCGGCTCGGGCAAGACGCGCGTGATTACCAGCCGGATTGCGTGGCTGATCGAAGAAAAGGGCGTCGCGCCGGATGCGATTCTGGCCATGACCTTTACCAACAAAGCGGCCAGCGAGATGGGCGAGCGCGTCGACCGGCTGCTGGGCCACGGCTCGCTGGCCAAGCCGCTCATCGCAACATTTCACTCGCTCTGCGTGCGGATTCTGCGACGCGATATTGAGGCGCTGAAAGTTGGCGACAAGGGCCTCACGCGCAGCTTTGCCATCTTCGACGAGAACGACCAGCAGGGCATTGTGAAGCAAATCATGAAGCGGATGGGGCTCGACACCAAGCAACTGACTCCGCGCACGGTGCTCGGGCAGAATTTCGTGGGCCAAGAACCACATGGTCGATCCGCAGGAATATTTTCTCGGCTCGAAGGACCCGAACAGCGAGCGCATCGCGCAAATCTACAAGCAGTACCAGACCGAACTTGGCGAAGAACAACGCGATGGACTTCGACGATCTGCTGCTTGAGGCGGTGCGGCTGCTGAAGGTTTCGCGCGAGGTGCGCGAGCGCTACCAGCGCCGTTATCGCTACCTGCTGGTGGATGAGTATCAGGACACGAACCGGCCGCAGTACGAGCTTATGAAGCTGCTGGCGGGCGAGCAAAAGAATGTGTGCGCGGTGGGCGACGAGGACCAGAGCATCTACTCGTGGCGCGGCGCAGATATTCGCAATATTCTCGAATTCGAGACAGGAATTTCCCAACGCGCGCATCGTGCGGCTGGAGCAGAATTACCGCTCGACGCAGGTCATTCTCGAGGCTGCGGGCGCGGTGGTGGCCAACAACATCAGGCGCAAGGGCAAGAAGCTGTGGACCGAGCGGCAGGGCGGGTCGCTGATTGGCTACTACGAAGCGCCGGACGGAGAAAACGAGGCGCTGTTTATCGCCGATAAGATTCAGGCGTTTCTGCGCGAGAAATCACGACTCCTCCGAAGCGCAAAATGGCGGAGGCCGCGCATTGCGCGGTGCTGTATCGGACCAACTCGCAGTCGCGGCTGGTTGAAGAGGCGCTGCGCCGCTACAACATCAGCTACACCATGGTGGGCGGGTTCAGTTTTTACGAGCGCGCCGAGATCAAGGACCTGCTTGCGTTACCTGCGGCTGGTGCGGAATCCGCATGACTCGATGGCGCTCGCGCGGGTAATCAATACGCCGACGCGCGGCATCGGCAAGACGACTCTCGAGACGGTGGAGCGGCTGGCGCTCGAGACCGGTAAGTCGACGTGGGATGCGATTGCGGCGGCGATTCAGAACCGGCTGATTCCAGCGCGGGCGCTTTCGGCGCTCGACTCTTTCCGGCAGATTGATTGTGGATGCGCAGGCGATGATGGATCCGGATTTTGCGGGCAAGCTCTCGGCAGATGTGGCTGCGGCAGAGGCAAGCGAAGGCCGACACGGATTTTGCCTTCGGCGCGGAGCAGCCGGCAACCGATTCAATACCTCCGATTGAGGCGCTGGTTGAGGGCGCCGAATTCGAATTTGGATCGAAACTCCGACGGTCAGATGGCGCTGCTGGATGCCTCACATTTTTCGGCCTCGCAATTTTCGCCGTTCGAGCAGAAGCAGACTGCGCCGTTCCTCAAGATGCCGCCGCGCACGGATGAAGCGAAGAACTCTGCGGGGCCGGAGTCAAGCAGGGATGGCGCGTCGGAGAAAACTGAAGGATTCCGGCGGCCGGGCGACGCCGCCACGCTGCCTGAGTTGATCCGGTTCATCATCGATCGCACCGGCTACATCAAGGCGCTTGAGACTGAGGGCTCGCCTGAGGCGTTCAGCCGGATTGAGAACTTGAAGGAACTGGCGAATGCGGCGCACGATGCCGAGGTGCGCGGCGAAACGCTGGCCGATTTTCTCGATCACGCCGCGCTGGCGTCCGACACCGACCAGTTCGATCCCGATGCGCGCGTAACGCTGATGACGCTGCATGCGGCCAAGGGCCTGGAGTTTCCTCTGGTGTTTCTTGCGGGCCTTGAAGAGGGATTGTTTCCGCACTCGAGGACGCTGAACAATCCTGAGGAACTTGAAGAGGAGCGGCGGCTCTGTTACGTGGGCATGACGCGCGCCATGAACACACTGATCCTGACGCGCGCGCACTATCGGCGTCGCTATGGCAACGACGCGCCGGAGATGAGCGTGCCTTCGCGGTTTCTTGAGGAGGTGCCGCAGGCGCTGATGGAGAATCTTTGCGGCGACAGTCCGGCGTGGTCCACACCTGCATATGGGTACGGCAACCGAAGAGGATTCGGGCGCGGCGAGGGCAGAGATTCGTCACGCGATGGCGAGAGCCGGCACTACAACTACGAGGATGAGAGTCAGGAAGTGAATCCGGCGGCGCGATCGCTGAGTGCGACGAAGACGTGATCCGTCAAAACCGTTTGTGGCGTCGTGGATGACGGGAGTGAAGAAAAGCGATGCGTCGTCGCAGGTATCCAGCGGAAAGAATGAGAGCGCGGATAGCGCCGGGCGCGGACGCGCATTCGATCGACAACATTGCGAAGTTCTTTGGCGGCAAAGGCGGTGTGAGCCGGCCGGGATCGCTGGCCCGCCCGACCATGGAGATTGCTGCGCCGGGTGGTGCGAGAGGGCTGAAGAGAGGTGACCGAGTTCGGCACTCGAAGTACGGCGAGGGATCGGTGTTGATGCGCGAGGGCGAGGGCGAAGACGCCAAGCTATCGGTGGTGTTTGACCGGCACGGGCTCAAGAAGCTGATGGAGAAGTTTGCTAACCTTAGGAAAATGTGACACTTATCTATTATGAGATGTTTGATGGTATGATGGTGACATCATGATGTCACGTATCCAAATCACTCTGGATACCGAACTCCAGAAGCGGGCTCAACAGCACGCCGGCGAGATGGGTATCTCCTTTGCTGAGTATGTTCGACGGTTAATGGCACGTGACCTTTCGCGCGTAGAGCGAAAGGCATCGATCGAGTGCGTCTTCGATCTCGGTTCTTCAGTTGGTTCCGACATTTCAAGAAATAAGGACGCGATGCTGGCCTCTGCGTTCGGTGCGGCAAATGCCAGCAGAGCTGAAGATCTGAACATCGCGCAGCCATGAGTCTCTACGTGGACACGTCAGTGTGGTATGCCGCGGCAGACTCGTCTGACAGGAGCAACGCGCGAGCGAAGCAAATTCTAGGCTCGGGCGAGCAGCTCGTCACAAGCGATCATGTGTTGATAGAAACGTGGATGCTGATGCGGCATAGAATCGGCCGGACCGCAGCCGAACGCTTTTGGAGTGGGCTCCGTAGTGGAGCCGCGCTCGTTGAACCGGTTTGCCCGGCCGACCTGGAGGCTGCGTGGCAGTTGGGCGATTCCTGGGCCGACCAGGATTTCTCGATTGTGGATCGTACAAGTTTTGCGGTCATGAACCGATTGGGAATCGAGACGGCAGCTTCGCTCGACGAGCATTTTGCGATTTTTCGATTCGGGCCAAATCGTCGCCTCTCGTTCACGATCCTGCGGTAGTTCCTTGCAGAGCGGCTCGCATCCGCTTCACCACTTCCTCGCCATCCAGCACGCGAAACACCCCTTCGGCCAGCGCCTGCAGTTCGTCTTCGCCGGGATAGATGGTTATTGGCGCGATCCACTCAATTTGCTCGCTAAGCCGGCTCACCAGGCGCTCTGAGTGCGCCATACCTCCAGTCAGAATGACTGCATCTACTTTGCCGGCCAGCACCGCGGCCATGGCGCCGGTCTCTTTCGCGATCTGGTAGACCATGGCTTCGAAAACCGCTGCGGCCTTCTCCTCGCCCGCGTCGATGCGCTGCTCCACTTCAAGCAGGTCGCGCGTGCCTAGATAAGCAAACAGGCCGCCGTCGCCGAAAACCTGCCGGTCAAGTTCGGCCTGGGTGAAGCGGCCCGACGAACAAAGCTTGATAAGCGCGCGCACTGGAAGCGAGCCGGTGCGGTCGGGGCCGAAAGGACCCTCCTCAATGGAATTGCTGTCGATAGTGCGGCCGCCGCAATGCGCTGAGACGGTAATGCCGCTGCCCATGTGAACAATGATGAGGCGCAGGTCGGCGTAGATCTGGCCGCGCTCGCTTGCAAATCGCCGCGCCACTGCCTTGGTATTAAGCGCATGGCCGATACAAGTGCGGGCCACGAGCGGCGAGCCGGTGAAGCGGGCGCAGGGCTGCCACTCGTCCACGGTGACGGGGTCGACGATGTAAGCGTTAACGCCGGCTGCCTGGGCAAAGCGAAGCGCCAAAACCGCGCCGAGGTTCGATGCGTGGTCGCCGAGCGGCGCCTGGCGCAGCGCCGCGATCATCGCGTCATCGACGAGATATGTGCCGCACTCCATGTGCGGCAGCAGGCCGCCTCTTCCCACCACCGCCTCCCAGCGGCGCTCCGCGCTTGGACTCTTTGGTCCATATCCTGCCGCTTCCAACGCGCGCTCGATCAAGCCGGCGCGATACTCCATGCGCGCCAGCATAGACTGGCCGCGAAACTGAGCGATCTCTTCATCGCCGTGACAAATGGTTTGCGAGAACTCCTCGCCACCACGATTGAAGACGCCGATTTTTGTTGATGTGGATCCGGGGTTGATGACCAGAACGCGGCCGCTCGACTGCCTTGTGAATCTCGACCGATTTTCGAATCCTGACTGCCTTTCGAGTTTTGACAGGCCCTCATTACTGCTCAAGCTGCACCTCACCGTGCTCCCAACAGGAGCACGAGCGGAGATGAGTTTACACGCCCACGGCCCGGCCGGGAGTGATCTGCGTCAGGCCAGCCAAGTTTCCGGGGGAGAGTCGACCGCAGGTTTCGATGCACGAAGACCTGCCGCCTTCGCAGCAGCCGAAATCCCTGATATCCTTGAGTACGCGGGCCGCATTGAGCGGTAACGACAGAAAACACAGAATTGAAAGAGGTTACACGTGGCCGATACCACAAAGATCACCGATACACTGGAACGCAAGAAGCTGAAGCGCACGGCGCGCAAAAAAGCTGCGCCGAAAGCCAAGCGGACAACCCCGCGCGGCTCGTTGAAAAAGAAAGTGAAGAAGATGGTGCGCGGCCAGTCGAAGCGGTAGAAAAAACAGTGGTCAGTGGTCAGGGATCAGTGGTCAGTTCAATCGTGCTGGGTCGCGCTTCTAGCTTCTCAGGGTAAGATGGGTACGACTCCAGCGTTTCCCGAAAAACCACTGACCACTAACCACTGATCACTGTCTTCGCGAGGAGAACCGCACTGCCCAGCCAACTGCTTGCCCGCAAGTCAATCGACAAGCTCATCCGTGACTCGGAGGAGCCGGAGCACGCGCTCAGGAAGACTCTTGGGCCTTGGTCGCTGACTGCGCTGGGAATTGGCGCCGTAATCGGGTCGGGCATCTTCACGGTGATCGGCACGGCGATGGCCGGGCAGACCTTTCCCAAAGCAGATTTCAACGATACGCCACTTATTCACTATCTGATCCATCACACCGCCATGGCTGGGCGCCCAGGCGCGGGTCCGGCGCTGGCTTTGTCACTGGTGCTGGTGGCCATGGTGTGCGCATTTACCGGGCTCTGTTATGCAGAGCTCGCTTCAATGATTCCGATTGCCGGTTCGGCTTATACCTACACGTACGCAACGCTGGGCGAGTTGGTGGCATGGATCATCGGATGGGATCTGATCCTCGAGTATGCATTCAGCAATATGAGCGTCAGCGTGGGCTTCGCTGCGCACATTGTCGATTTGCTTGATTGGTTCAACATTCATCCGGCGCTCATGTGGATTTCGCCGGCCTATCTGCCCACTGGCTTGCAAGACCTTGCGGGAAACGATCTCTATAAGCCCGGCTGGCACTTCGGATTCAACATCCCCGCCTTCCTCGTGGTCATGATCCTCACGGTAATTCTCGTCAGGGGCATCCGCGAATCGGCCCGAGCCAATAACATCATGGTGCTCGTCAAAATCGCAGCCATCCTGGTGTTTGTTTTCGCCGGCGCCAGTTTCATCAAGCCGCACTACTGGCACCCTTTCATGCCGAACGGCTGGACCGGAGTGCTTACCGGTGGCTCAATCATCTTCTTCACTTACATCGGATTCGACTCGGTATCGACGGCGGCTGAGGAGTGCACCAATCCCCAACGCGACATGCCAATCGGCATTTTGGCTACGCTGCTGGCCTGCACAGTACTTTACGGTGCGGTCGCAATTGTGCTCAGTGGAATTGTGCCCTGGCAGTCGGTGATGGGCGACGCCGCGCCGGTAGTGAATGCGCTCAAGAGGCTTTCACTTCAGCCCGGGGGAGCGGGCCTCCAGTGGGTGCGGCTGTTCGTTCTGATCGGCGCCCTGCTGGGGATGATCTCGTCCATCCTCGTCTTTCAGCTCGGCCAGGCGCGAGTCTGGTTCGCCATGTCCCGCGACGGTTTGCTGCCCTCCATCTTCAGCCGCATCCACGCGCAGTTTCGCACTCCTGCGGTTTCCACCTGGGTGGCTGGATTCGTGGTCGGCATTCCAGCGGGCCTGCTCGACATCGGCACCGTCTCCAATCTCTCCAACATCGGCACGCTCTTCGCTTTTGTGCTTGTCTCAATTGGCGTATTGATCCTGCGTTACCGCGACCCCGGCCGTTATCGGGGATTCCGTACGCCGCTCGGTCCGCTCTTTCCGGTATTGAGCGTGATCTTCTGCGTCATTCTGATGATGGGGCTCGAAATCATCACCTGGATCCGCTTCTTTGCCTGGCTGGTTATCGGCCTCGTAATTTACTTCCTCTACAGCCGCCACCGGTCTGAATTCGCGCATCAAAAATAGATTGCGCATCCGGTGCGGAGGATTCCCCGAATGAAACACTGGAAATTCGTGCTCGCGACTACGCTGATTACGCTCGCGGTCGGCGGCACCTACTTGCTCATCGTGTTCAAGCATCGGCAGAACCCTGGCGTCGAGACTCAGAACAATCCCGAGCAGAACCTTACTTCGGACGACGTTGCGATTGTGCGCATGATGTTTATGACCTCGTTCGACGATGCTGTAAAATTGCAAGGCACAAGCGTGTGGATGAAGAACGGCTACTCAATGCCCTACTACCCGTATGAGGGCGGGCGCGTGGTGTTTGCAAAGAAGCTCGGCTTGCTTCCTTCGGCGCAGAAGCTCGACATCAAGAAAGTCATCAAGGTGGTGCCGCCGGCCAACGAAGACGATGGCATTGATCACGGCGCGCGCCAGGTGTTTGCTGTGTTCTCAGTGCCTGGCAGCACTGATATGGCTGCGACGCCGATCGGAGTCATCCAGGGAAGCCAGGAAGCGTACTTCTGCGACACGCTGTTCTACTACGACGATCCGCATACGATTTACGACAATTGGCCAAAGGATGTGTGGGCGGCGATCGACGCTCACCAGGTGAAGCCGGGAATGAGCGAGCTTGAAACCCGCATGGCGATCGGCTCCAGGACACAGACCGACGGCGCAAACAAAGGCAACCGGACGGTGACCTACGACCAGGCCGGCAAGAAGTGGACCGTCACTTACGTGAACAATCGCGCGACGACAATCAAGAGCGAGTGAAGCGGGGCGAGAAGGATCGAAGGATCTGCGGTGAAAACTGCGCCCATGAATGTAGCGCCGGGCTCCCGCTCGGTTGTCGTGTGGGCGTCCTCGCCCGCACATCCCTTCTGCCTGGCCGCACCTTTTCATCTTCCCTGGGTGCCGCGATGTGCCATGCATGGCTAAAGTGAAAACTTTTTCGCCCTAATTAGAGAGGTGTCATCCTGAACGAAGTGAAGGATCCGCGGTTGTTTTTAGGGGTGCCGTTACCCTCGCCCATTCAGGACTCCAATTTGCGGCATACGTGACTGCGGTTGTTCCTTAACGAACCTCGGACTCACAATACTGGTTTCCAAAGATTGATTTGACTCCAAGTGAGCTGCCCCGCTAAGTTGGATTCTCCCGCGGAAAACTCCGGAGGATATCCAATGATGCGCAATTCCCTTCCCCTTTTATTGCTGCTTTCCACCTTTGCGGCTCCTGCTGCTGCGCCGGCGCAGGCCGCCTCGCCGCAGGTTCTTCCGACACAAACCGCAGGAACAGCCAGCGCCGCGACCCCGCCCGCTCCCGCGCCCAATGATTACTCGAAGCCGGAGAACTGGCTGTGCCTTCCGGGGCGCCAGGATGCATGCGCGGTGGACCTGACCACCACCGTGATTGCTGCGGACGGATCCATGACAAAAGAGGCATGGACCGCCGCTGCCGATCCGCCAGTGGATTGTTTCTACGTGTATCCCACGGTATCGCTCGAGCCGGCCATCAGCGCCGACATGATGCAGGGTCCAGCCGAGAAGGCCGTGGTGCGAACGCAGTTGGCGCGCTTCGGTTCGGTGTGCCGGCTGTTTGCACCCATGTATCGCCAGGTAACGATGTTCGGGCTGCTTGCCAGGCTGAGCGGCAGGCCGGTTTCTCAGGCCCAGGCACTGGCCTATAGTGACGTGGCCGACGCGTGGCATTACTACCTTGAGCACGACAACCACGGACGCGGCGTCTTCCTGATCGGGCACTCGCAGGGCGCCAACGTGCTGCGTAAGTTGATCGAGAACGAGATTGACGGCAAACCGATTGAGTCGCGCATTGTGGCGGCTGCGCTGGTAGGCGGCACGGTGGCAGTGCCCAGGGGCGCCGATGTGGGCGGCAGCTTTGCGCACATGCCGCTCTGCCGGTCCGCCTCGCAAACCGGCTGCATTATCACCTATGAATCGTTCCCCGCGGATTACCCGCCAACTCCAGGAGGGCTGTTTGGAGCGGCGGACGGCGAAGGCATGGTGGCCGCATGCACCAATCCGGCAGCGCTTGCAGGTGGCAGCGGAGTGCTGAACGCCTACCTTTCTACCCATGTGCACGAGTGGGTGAATACGGTGCAGCCGGGCGAATGGTTGAAGGTTCCGAAACCGGTCGACACTCCGTTTGTAAGCCTGCCCGGCATGTTGACCGCGGAGTGCGCCACCAGCAATGGCCTTAACTACCTCGCAGTGATCGTGCACAAAAGCGAAGCCGACGCGCGCACCGGAGACATCCACGGCGAAGTGGTGGTGAACGGAGCAGTGCTCCGCGAATGGGGGCTGCACGTTTTGGATATGAACCTGGCGCAGGGCAACCTGATTGAGATCTTTCAGCAACAGGTGAAGGCGTGGCTGGCGGGGCAGCATTAACGTCGCGCCAGGAGAAGCTCTGCGTACTGAGTAGTTGCTTCCGAGTTGGCGACATTTCCGGGTTGGCGACCGTTCGCCCGCGAAGCCGGCTACAGCACTCCGCCTCCCTCCCAACTCGCTGTCATCCTGAACCGCAGTGAAGGATCCGCGGTTGTTCTTCGCACCTTGAAACCCGTCAATACTTCCGAATTGCCGACCATCCGGGCGGAACGCAATTCCGGCCCCTTCTGCGTTTCAGGGTACTAATCTCAAATGTGCGATCACTATAATCGGCCCATGACGAATCGTCGCCCGAAATACTTCTGGCTCACGGTGATAGCTCTCCTCGTAATTCAAGCAACCTTGGCGCTGACCATGGTGCATCGAGAATCGCTTACCTGGGATGAAGGCGATCACATGTTCGCAGGCTACATGATGTGGAAAGCGGGAGATTATGGGCTAAACCCTGAACACCCACCCCTAGCCAAGCTTCTAGCGACCGTTCCCATCCTTTCGGACCATTTGTGGGTACCACCACCAATGCCCGGTCAGTTTTTCAAATCTGAAGCGTATCTGAATGGCCGCGACTGGCTGGCCCATAACGACGGTGGCCGACAGCATCTCGTCTTCGAGATGCGGGCGAGCGCGGAACTGCTTGCTTTCGGATTGTGCCTCTTTGTGTTTCTAGCGGCGCGGGAGTGGTTTGGCGACGTTGCCGGTCTTATTGCTCTTGCTCTCGTGGTCTTTGATCCCAACGTTCTTGCAAACTCTGCCCTCGTAACAACCGATATCGGAGTGTCGTGCTTCTTTGTCGCAGCAATTTGGACGTTTTATCGCTTCGCTACCCGACCAACGCTCATCCGCCTGCTCCTCGCCGGACTGGCAACGGGTCTGCTGCTCGCTACCAAGCATTCGGGCATTCTGATCGGCCCTATGTACGTTTTTCTGATCGCATGGGAGGTGCTGACGGCGCCAGGTGCCCAGCGCAAACGAATTGCTCTTCGACTCACCGGCGGCTTTTTCGCTATCGTCGTCCTTAGCGTATTCGTGCTTTGGGCTTTTTACGGATTTCGATACACCGCGCGTCCCGCCGGTATGGCGTTCAGCACTACGGTCGCAGGATACGCGGCGCCTCTGCCGCATTTCGAATCTGCCGTCGTAGTTGCGGTGGGTCGCCTCCACCTTTTGCCCGAATCGTACCTGGTCGGACTCGTCGACGTGAAACTAGTGTCGCTAGCCTATCCCGCCTTCCTGCTGGGTAAGGTTTATCCGCACGGTCTGTGGTACTACTTCCCGTTGGTAATTCTCATCAAGACGACGCTCGGGCTGCTTCTGCTCATTGTTCTCGCCACGTTCGCCACCATCACAGGCAAGATAACGAGACACCGCGAGTTGTTTTATTCTCTTGCTCCGCCCATCTTTTATCTTGCTGTGGCGATGATGTCCGGAATGAATATCGGTTCTCGGCACCTGCTGCCCATGTACGCCTTTGTCATCATCTTCGCTGCTGCCGCAGCGGCGACTCTCGCCGGTGTGAATCGCCGCTGGGCGATCCTCTGTTCCGTCCTTATTGTGGCCCACGTCGTCTCCAGCCTCCTCGTATTTCCTAATGAGATTGCTTATGCCAACGAAGCCTCGGGAGGGCCCGGGAATTTACACAATCTGCTGAGTGACTCAAGCGTCGATTGGGCGCAACAGTTGCTGCAAGTCAAGCAGTGGCAGGATCGTAACCCTGAACAGGAGTGCTGGTTCGCGTACTTCGCACGGCCCGTGATTGATCCGGGCGTATACGGTATTCGCTGTCACGCACTCCCCACCTTCGACACGCAGTGGGGCGGCGTAGGACTCGTTCCCCCTTCTGTTGCTGGTGCCGTTCTTATCAGCGCCGGAGACCTCAGTGGGTGCGAATGGCCCAGCGGTCAACTCAATCCCTACAGATCGTTTCAGTCGCTGCATCCCGATCTGGCGATTGACGACTCAGTCTTCGTCTACCAGGGGACCCTCGCCATCCCTGAGATCTCCGCTCTCGCAAGTGCGCAGCAGAGCGAAGCACTACTCGCAAGGGGGCAATCGGGACCTGCGCTCGACCTGGCACGTGAAGCTGTCGTCACCTCACCCGACAACCTCATCACCCAGACAGCGCTAGGCGACGCCGCAGCAGCAGTAGGCGACAATCAGATGGCCGAGACAGCATGGCAAGCAGCCCTCCAGATCGCTCAGCGTCTGGAGCCCGGTGCACAATCAAGCTATGTTCCGGATCTCGAATCCAAAATCAAGCGTCTATCTACCGGCAATGAGTAAATCGCGAACCGACGCGGATTAAAAGAGCCGTTTGAGGTCACATCAGCGCTACCGGAGCTGACAGTGACGCTACCGGCGTTTACTTTGGCAGTCAATCCGATTCTCCGTGACGACGCGGTTTCGGAGTGTGGATTAGTGACAGCCGGTCGCTGTAAATTTCTGCCGCGCAACGCTTGATTATGGGTGATTTGCTGCCGCTGTTTGCGGATTGTGGCTGAATCGCCGCACAACCTCCAATAACTCATCGGTGAGCGCTCCGCACGCCACCGGCGCGGATGATGCGTGCATTCCCACCCTTTCCGCGATGAAGCTGCGGAAAGGATGGGCACTCACATCTAATCCCCGCTTAAAACGGGAAGTGCGCGTGGCATCCAGGCCCATTCGTCACTGAAGTCAGCACTTGAGCCGCCGACGTGATGGTCCGGCTGTAGCACCCACCCCACGAATCCTTCCATGTGTAGGTTTGCGAAGATTTGCTTCCGCTGTTTCCGGTGATGGAGAAGCCGGAGCTGATGTCGAGCACGTCGGTCGAGTTCACCTGGTTGCTCAACTGGCTGTTGTAAATCGGAAAGCCGTCGATGTTAGTGCTTTCGTCCTTCCAGTAGCTCTGCTTGACGGTGGTCGTCTGCGTGAACGAGCCGTCAGTGTTCTCAGCGAACAGGTAGTCGATATTCAGCGGGTACTTCAAGTCTTCAACGGTTGTGGTTGCAAACGGCCATTGGTCGGTTGTCGTCACTGAATGCACCTGCGTGAGTTGCTGCACATTCTGCTCGTCGGTGGTCGCGTTCACCACGAATTCCTGGTTGTTGCTGAAGTCAACGTTCTGGTTCACCGTAGTCATCACCCGCCCGTGGGACGTATTCAGATAGCCCTTGATCGCAAACTGGCGGCTCGAGGTGGTGAGAATATTTCCCGTCGAGTTGCCGCTCGAGTCGGTTGTGACGTTGTTCTGGATCACCGGCGAGGGCGCGGCAGAAAGAGTGTTGCTGATAATGCCGCCCGTGGTCTTCGCGGAGCCGTGATCGAGATAGACAAGCAGATTGGCGGTGGCGAGGAAATAGGAATTCGCGTTGTAGACGCTCACCGCCACTGTGTGCGAGCTGCCATTGCCGAGCGTACCGGCAAAGGGAGTCAGATTCACGCGGTAGGGAACAAAATCCAGCGTCTGTACGGCAGGGACGGGCTCCCACAGGTAGGGATCGATGCCGCCCGTAAAGATCCACGGATATGCGGGAGCTACGCCTGCCGGGCCGCCGTCAACCCAGACCTCCGCTTCGCGGAAGGCAGTGTTTCCGCAGCTCTCCAGCGGACCTGTCTCGCTGTTCGGCACGCAGAAATACCAGAACTCGTCGTTGCTCTGGTTCTGCGCAATCACATCCATGTAGACGCTTTCCACATTTTCGGGCAGGTTCAGCGTCTGCGTAATCTGGTCTGTGGTGGTGTTGAGCGTGCCCGCATCGCCCCCCGACCCATTCACCGGGATCACCATATCGGGGACTCGCGGAGCCGGATTGCGGAAGTTGGCGGGATAGAACTCGAGCGCGGCGTTCGCGTAGATGATCCCGTTGTAAGTCACGCCGTTGTACACGCCCACAAAGTTGCCAATGTTGGCTTCGCCCGTTTGCGGAGAGTTGAAGACGGCCGAAAGGTCTGTAACGTCGCGCTCCACGTGCCACGACGGGCTCAGCGCGCTTCTCGGCTCTGCTGTGGTGCCGTAGTAAATGCTTGCCTGTCCCATATAAAACGCGGCGGTGCGGTCATATTGCCTTCCGGCCGTCACCGTAAAGTCGGCGGTGAACACCACCTTTGCCCACGGTCCGTGACAGCCGGCGGGCGGTGTGTAGTTAAAGCTCTTCAAATTGAAGTCTGCAAACTCGAGGTTCTGGAACAGTTGAACGGTGCAAGGTTTGCTGGTGGGACGCGGAACAGTGGGTTGGGCGGTTGCGGGGTTTGACGATCCGATTTGCGGCATTGGAGTGACAACTACAACCTGCGCATGCAATGTGCCCGCAAATGCGAGGGTGAGCGCGACAGCCAGAGATATCAGTCGCTTCTGGCCAAGGGGAAGGCGCGAAGGTGCTGGCATGAGGGTTTCCTTTCGGGGTTTTTTCATCTCCGGGACCCTGGCCGCACGACACTTTTCGCTCCAGATTGTCGCCGGAAACGATCAGAAAACGCGCAGAAAGCATAGCATAATGAACGGAATTTTCGTCAAGCCAATCGAAAAACGCTCATCTTAAGAGATTTGGAGAAGGCGAATCCCCCGGACCGGTTATCTGCCTCCTCACTCGGCGTCATATGCCTGGGATTGCCGGGTCCGCCAGGTCCCCATGGTCCGCCAGTCCCCATGGATTATGATGGCCTCGACCTCATCTCAAAGAAGATAAACCGTCGGGCTCCCATAGGAGACTCTCTCCGGCCGCAGTCATTGCCCTTCGCATGTGCCATTGACCCGCTAGAATTTAATGATGGACGACCTCCAGTCCTTCATCCGCCGCCTTCCGAAAGCCGAGCTGCATTTGCACCTTGAGGGCACCATTCTGCCTTCGACGCTGGTTGAGCTAAGCGCTCGCCACGATGAGAATCCGTTGACGCAGGCCGAGGCGGACGCAATCTATCAGTTCTCCGATTTCACCGGATTCATTGAGGCCTTCAAGGCTGTAACGCGAAAACTGAAGGGGGCCGAAGACTACGAGCTGGTTGCGTGGCGCATGATGCAACAGCTCGCCGCGCAGGGCGTGGTTCACGCCGAGGTCTACATCTCTGTAGGCGTCATCTACATGTGGCGGAATTACGATCCCGCATGCTTCGAGCCGATCTTTGCTGGGTTGGAGCGAGCGCGGGAGCGGGCAGCGCGCGAGCTTGGACTTTCGCTCTATTGGATATTCGATGCGGTGCGGCATTTCACCGTGCCTGAAGCGGAGCGCGTCTTCCGCAAGGCCGCCGAGATGCGCGGGCGTTATCCGTCAATTGTTGGGATCGGCCTGGGCGGCGATGAGCGAAACGCCGGATCGGAGCCGTTCCGCGCGGTGTATGCCCGGGCGCGCGAGGCCGGGTTGCGGCTCACCAATCATGCCGGCGAAACCACTGGGCCCGAGGCAATTTGGGAAGCGCTTTCGATTGGTTCGGAACGGATCGGCCACGCACTGTCGGCGGTTCACGACCAGGCTCTGATGGATGAGCTGAAGGCGCGGCAAATTGGGATGGAGCTGAATCCCACCTCGAACGTGCGTACAGGAGTCTGCTCCTCGTTTGCCGATCATCCCTTGCGGCGCTACTTCGACCACGGACTTCTGGTCAGCATCAACTCCGACGATCCGGCTTTCTTCGGCTCGAATGTTGAGAACGAGTATCGTCTGGCTGCAAATATTCAAGGTTTCAGCCACTCAGAATTGCGAAATCTGGCATCTAATTCGATCAGGTCGAGTTTTCTTCCCGATTCGGAAAAATCCCGCTGGCTCGCCCGAATTGAAATCATTGAGTAAACAAGCTTTGCCTATTGTGTCCCACGCTACAGGCCGGTCGAGCATGTTGTGCGGTATCATGAGTGCATTCGGAGGCAGTGCCATGTCAATTGAAGGCGAGCCGCTCACACCTTGCGAAGAGACTCCCGAGCTTGAACATCGGGACTCGAATACATTACGCGTAATCACCTGGTTTTCAGTCGGAATGGCCGTGGCAGCTCTCGGCATTTTTCTGGGCGCTGAGCTCAGAAGCAGGTCGAGGTTCAAGCGGCGTACGCCTTATGACTTTTACACCAACGCCGGCGAACAACAGGCAAGCGAGTTCGGCGTCGGCATCTAGGGCCGGTACGTCCGATAAATTATCGTCATTCCTGTTTGGAAATCCTTGATCTACAGCGTGTTTCATAAACCCGTTTTGTGTCAGGGCACGACTTCAGTCGTGCCGAAAATAGCATGAAAAATGAGGGGTTTTAACCCCTGCGGGATGAATGCCGGGCCTTAACAGCCATTTATGAAACACGCTCTAGGCACAGTCCTTTCGTCCACATCCGCGGCAGTGTTTCCATGCAGCAATTCGCAATGCAAGCAGCCATTTGCAATACAGAAGGGCGGCAGTGTCCTTGCAACCATTCTGCATTGCCGTTGCCGGTTCCGCTCAGTTCTGGATCACAAACAGCGTGATCGACTGCTCCGGGAATGAGTAGTTGATGGTGCTGGTTGTTCCACTTCCCGAGGGCGGAGTGACCGTCGCGGCCGTCTGCGACGTAATGGCGTTAATGTTGGCGTTGCTGTACTGGTATACCTGCGCCATGGTATTGCTGCCGGCGGTAAAGTTCTGCAGTGACAGCGTCGAGGTGATTGGTCCATAGGTCTTGTTGATGACCATTAAAGTGATGGCGCCATCCGTGCTGCGCTGGGCGCCGTAGACCGCGAGCTGGCCCTCGGCATCCGCTCCGGCGGCCGTGCTGGTTGCATACAAATAGGTGTCGCCGAAAATCGAGTCCTTGCCGTCGTAGTTGCGATACATGGCAAAGGAGTAGTTGCCGGGTATCTGCTGGTTGTCGTTCTCGGTGGGCCAAAAGGCTCCCAGGTCGAGTCCCTCGCGCCCGAAGATGCCCAGAATGTCGGCCTGGACAACAGCTCCGTTGATCGACTCCAACCCGCCGAAGTTGTATTCGTCAATCGCCGTCTTGGTGCCCGGATAATCGTTCTTCACCCATTGCTTCAGCATCGGAATCAGCTGCGGCGACTGAAGCGGGACCGCACAGTTGGAGGTGTAGTTCGAGTCGGTGGTGTAGTTGGGCTGCGAATAGTTCGGGTCAGTGTAGGTAGCGTCCCAGAACACGCGCGTCGAGTTGAGCCGGACAATCTGCTCCTGCGTGTCGCCCGCGGTAGTAAGGCCAACGCCGTTGCCGTTGTAGCTGGCGGCAAAGTAACCGTGAATATCGACGTAATCCAGCAGCCGAATGCCATACTGCTGCGAATATTTGTTGAACTGCTGCAGGTAGTACTCGATCATCGGAGTGCCGCCGTGCGCGGTGCGATCGCCGGGACTGCTCCATGCCTCATAGCAGGGGCCCGTGTTCCAGCCGTTCCATATGTCGTCCATGGAATAGAAGTAACCCCACCACCAATCAATGATCGGGCCGCTGACCTGCGCGCTGGGGTCGGCAGTCTTGATGGCGAGGGCCGTGCCGATGCCGTGATTGGTGACTTCGTCGTACGTGAAAGGATAGGGATGGACGTCGTGGTGCGTGGCGCTCCACCAGGTTGGCTCATTATCGAGATCCCACACTTGCACGCCGGAACTGCTGCTGCCCGGCCCGATGCTCGGGGTGTCGACCAGACTGTTCACCCAGCCGCCGGTCCAGGTGTTATTGGCCCACTCAATCATGGTCGAAGGCGACGAACCCGGCGCAGGCGTTGAGGCATCCGTTATATCGGGAGGAGGCGCCGGGACGCTGGTGATTTCAGCTTCCTGGGCCGCAGCGTTGGGATCGGCGGTTGTGTTGTCGACCAGGATGGCGCAGCCATTGGTTGATGTGCAGCCGCTGACGCCGTCGGGATAAAGGCCCCAGCCGCACTGCTCATTGTTGTAACTGACAAACGCCGCGTTGCCGTTCCCGCCCACCTGATCGGGGAAGATTGACTGCGGAAACCCGCAGGCATTCTGGCCATTCGAGACCCATCCAGTGACGGGCACGGTGCCGAGCACGACCGCCCCACCAGCGTGAACGGTGGTTACGTAGCTGTTGAAGGTCCCATCGCCCGGCATACCGGTTCCCTGACTATTCTCGAAGTACCAATCGGCGGCGCTGTTAGACCAGCCGTTCTTGTAGTTGTAGCGAGAAGTGTTGTCGCCGCCCCAACGCGTAATGGAGGGATTCGCAGTCGCCTGCGAGACCGGGTCGAGGGCATAAGCGTTCATGCCGTAGACGTATGGGCTGATAGAGTGGGGATTTTCGTTGGGATTGTTCGGGGTGTTGACGTCGACCGCGAGCGAAGGCGCAGTTGCAATGGTTGGTGCGGAGAGTGTGACAGTTACGCTGCCGCTGACCGCGGGCATTGCCGTGCTCGTTGCAGTGACTGTAACCGTTGCGGGCGCCGGGTAAGGCGTATTGTAGAGGCCCGTTGCGCTGATATCGCCAGGACTGATGCTGCTGCCAGAAGGAGCAGTGACGGTCCATGTGACCGCGGTGCTGGTGGCGCCAAAATTACTCGTGGTCGCAACGAACTGCTGCTGCGTTCCGATAACGGCGCTGCTGGGAGTGACAGTGATGCTGGGATTGGGCGGAGGTGGAGGGGTGGAGGAAACGGGTGAGCCGCCGCAAGCTGCAATCCACATACATGCCGCCGAAACTGCTGCAAGAGTTACCCGCCGAACAATGGATTTCATATTGAAGCCTCCAAGAATTCTTTTGAGATCGCTCGCCAATATGACGAGCCTGCCGGATAACAGATCCGGCTTTTGTTGGTGTCTAGTTTCAGCGTGTTTCATAAACCCGTTTTGTGTCAGGGCACGACTTCAGTCGTGCCGAAAATAGCATGAAAAATGAGGGGTTTTAACCCCTGCGGGATGAATGCCGGGCCTTAACAGCCATTTATGAAACACGCTCTAGCTTGGAATCACGAACAACGTGATCGACTGCGCCGGGAATGTGGTACTGATGGCACTGGTTGTTCCGCCTCCCGAAGGCGGATTAACAGTGACGGTTGGTTGCGCCACAATGGCATTGATGTTGGCGTTGCTGTAAAGGAATGCCTGCGCAGTTCCGCTCTTCGAGGTGAAGTTCTGAAGCGAGAGCGTTGCGGTGAGCGGCCCGTAGGTCTTGTTGATCACGACAATGGTGAGCGCCTTGTCGGTGCTGCGAACAGCACCATATACCGAGAGCTTCCCCTGGTCGGCGCTGGTCGAGCTGAGCGCCGTATCGCCAAACATGGAGTTGTTGCCGTCGTAGTTGCGGTAAATCTCGTAAGCCATCAGGCCCGGAACCTGCGTCACTGGGATCGGGAGGTCCCCAGAGCGTGGCGAGATCGAGCCCATACTTGCCGAAGATGCCCAGGATGTCGGCCTGCGCCACTGCGCCGTTTACATTCTCCTGCCCGCCCCAGTTGTATTCGGTAAAGGCGATCTTGGTGCCGGGGTAATCGGCTGCAACCCATTTCTGCGCCATCGGGATAAGCTGCGGAGCCTGCAGCGGAACTTTGCACGACGACGTGTAGTTCGCGTCTGTCGTGTAGTTCGGCTGCGGATGTTCCGGGGTCGGTATAGGTCGGGTCCCAGAAAGCGCGCGTCGAGTTCAGCCGCACTTCCTGCTCCTGCGTATCTCCCGCGGGCGCCAGCCCCACGTCGTGGCCGTTGTAGCTGCCGGCAAAGTAAGTGTGCAGAGTCAAGATAGTCAAGCAGGCGCGCGCCGTAGGTGTTTGAGGCCGCACTGAACTGCTGAAGATAGTACTCAACGAACGGGACGCCGCCGTGCGCGGCGCGATCGGTGGGATTGCTCCACGACTGGATGGCATGGCGCGGTTTTCCATCCGCTCTCAATTTCCTTTTTTGAATAGAAGTAATTCCACCAGAAATCAACCACAGGCCCGCTGACCGCGGCCGTGGGATCGGCGGTCTTGATCGCTTTGGCCGTCGCAATTCCGTTGTTCGTCACTTCGTCGTAAGTTGACGCGTTAGGATGCACATCGCGATGTCCACCGTCCCACCACGCCGGCTCGTTATCGAGGGAATAGACAGCCACGCCGCCGTGGGCATGCGTTCCCGAATTTTCCCACCAGGTATGTAACCCAGCCCTGCGCCCATGAGGCGTTGTCGATAGGCTCGGCGATCAGCGCAGGATCGTTGCCGGTGATATCGCATCCTTTATCGTCGGTGCAGCCATTGGTTCCCTTGGGATACAAACCGTTCCCGCATTTCTTGTCGTAGGGATTGAACTTTACTTGGCTCGGATAGATCGAAGCTCGGAAAGCTGCAGCCGGTACCGGTCTTCGCCACCCATCCCAACATCGGCACAGTGCCCATGGTCTTGGCGCCGACTGGCCTTGTCGTTCATTCACCTGCGGTATTGAAGGAACTGTTGTCCTGCGTCCCACCTCCCTGCACGCTGTTCTTGATAATACCAGTCGCTGCCCGCGCTGGTTACGTCGAGCTTGTAGTTGTAGAGCGAAGTTCCGTCGCCTCCCCAGCGATCAATGGGCAGATTCACGGCCTGGCCGACCGTCGTGGCCATCGAGAAAGCGTTCATGCCGTAGATGTCAGGGCTGATGGCATGAGTCTGGTTTCCGGCGTCAACGCTAAGCGCCGGGCCGGTCGCAGTGGGCGCTTCGCTCAACGTTACGGTCACGCTGCCTTTCACGGTCGGCATAGCCACGCTGGTAGCCGTAACCGTGACCGTCGGCGGCGCCGGATAAGGCGTGTTGTAGAGACCGGTGGAGCTGATATCTCCGGGGCTGAGACTGCTGCCCGACGGGGCCGAAACCGACCATGTGACCGAAGTGCTGTTGCTGCCGAAACCGCTCGCGGTCGCAGTGAATTGCTGCTGCGTCCCGATAATGACAACATTGCCGGGGGCGACGGTTATCGAAGGTGTTACGAAACTGGGACCTTGAGCGGGCAAGGCTGCCGAGCCTCCAAACGCTGCAATCCAAAGGCAGACCGCGCAGACTGTTGCATGAGCTACAAATCGAACAAGAACCTTCATAAGGCCCGCCTCAAAAAATCCCAACTGGATCCCAATTTGAATGCGTTTACAGAGAGACATCAATAATGCCGCTCCGGAATGCTGGCGGCAATTTTAGCACCGGCTCTATTTTGCCGTCGCCGCGGCGCGACACAGCTTCCGCCGAGGCCAGCCGTAAGGAGAATCCGCGCCAGCCATGCCGGCGACACAGACTTCGGAAGAATTCCATAGAAGCTGGCGATTCATGAGGCTTATTCGCCGGTCCAGTTGTACGTCGAGATCAGCTTCCCGTCTTTGCCGACAAGGACAATCGCAGCCTCACCGTTTTCAAGCGAGCCGGTCAAGTGCTTGCCGCTGCGCAGATCGGTGAAATCAACGGCTTTCTGATCGGTTTCTGATGTGATTACATAAAGAGTCGCATCAGGATACCGCGTGGGGCAGATCAAAATGCCAGGATCGGTGAGCGTTGTTTTGTACAAAGGCGCCACGCCGGCCGCTTTGAGCGCGTAGCGGTAAACATCGCCCACCGCTGCGAGATTGTCGTTCAGCTCAATGGGAAGCGGCGCAAAAAGAATCTTGCCACTGCCATAGGGTTTTTCGGCCCAGTTGCTGCCGTCGGGAAAAACAGCTCGGCTCAGATATGTGGTTTTGCTGCCGGGAAAAACTAGGCGTTCCACGCCGCCGGGAAAGTGGATCAAGTTATCGCGCTCGGTCAGCGCCCGAGTTTCGTAGTTGAGACCGATCGCACTCCCGCGGCCGGTGGAGTGCATGTGCGCGTCCCCGTCAAACGGCCCGGTGACCAGTAGAACCGCGCCATTGTTCACGCGATCGAGAATCGCCTGCCACGCCACCTCAGTTAGTCCGAACGATGACGGCAGCAAGATGAGTTTTGGCGCACCCAACAGGTTGATCTGGTATTCGCCAACCGCATAGGCCTCGCTTCGCGCGTATCCGTAAAGCGCACGAACTGCCCTCTGTTGCGCTTCAACAGCGAACCCATTGCCAACCGACAACTGAAGCGACTGCGGCAGGACAATCGCAACCTGGGGCAGTTCGATGCTGGTCGCCAGCGGCGCGGCCTTGCGCGCGAATTCGCCCAGCGCCCGCATCTCGTTCTCCCACACTTTGGCCGAGCCATCGCTGCGCTGCATGCCGAAGTCGGCTTCGCGCGCCCAGTCCCACTGCATTGCGCCGCTCGAGCCCGCGGCAAACCCGAGCGCCCATTTGCGCTCTATCAGGCCAAGCCCGGTCAGCTCGTCGTAGCGCCACGCGCCGTCGGCAGCCCACACGGGCTGGTAGCCGGTTTCGCCGGTAATGTTGGGCGTGCCCACGCGTTTGGCCGCAACCGAGTCCCATAGCAAGGCGTCATCTTGCCAATAAGTGTGATTGGTTGTGAATGAAACTCCCGCGCCGCCGTAGAACTGGTTCAAAACGCGGTCGGTCACGCCACCCTCATCCTGGCCCACATCAACAAGCTGCTTGCTGCCGGTGTCGCGAATAAGCGCAACCATCCCGCCCACCCAATCGCTGAACATCTCCTGCGCAAACAGGTTGTAATCGAGAGCGCGGACCTCATCCGCGTTGCCGTACCGATTATCCCCGGTAGCCGCTGCAAGATCCTGCGGCCTGGGAAGCGGAACGGCGTCGAAGCTGCCGAGTTTCTGCGGAGTCACTCGCCAGGCGCTGGCGAGCGTGTCGAGTTTGCCGTCGTATCGCTGGCTCAGCCATTTACGCCAGTCCGCGGTTTCGGCTGGGTCGCCGTTGGGGTAATTGCCCGTGAAAACATGGTACGGATTCGAGAAGCTGGGCTCGTTGATCAGGTCGTAAGAAAGAAACGGAACATCCTTGAAGCGATCGACGACCGAACGAACGTATGCTTTTTCAGTGGCAAGTGTGGCCGGATCGAGATAAGGATTCGCCACCGGCGGTTCCGTTTTTTTGTCGCGCAGCGATCCGTCGTAATTAGGCGTGAAGGCGAAAAAGGTAAAGTTGACCGCAATCTTGTGCCGTTGCGCGCAAAGCAGGTATGCCTCAAGGTTGCGCAGGAATCGCTGGTTGACTGCGTTTTCCTGGTCAACAAAACGCGTATTCGGGAACCAGACGCCGGTGCGAACAAAGCTCACGCCGTGATCCGCCATCTCGGCAAAGTCCTTGTCCCAGACCCAGACATTTCTTGGGCCGGAGAAATCCCATCCGTCGTCTTCAGTAGTGAAGTAATTGGTGCCGACAGGCAGAAAAGGCTTGCCGTCTTCGGTTAGAAAGTCGCCGTCGACGCCGATCGCGGGGCCGGAGTTGACGGCGGAGGCCGGCTCAACAAAGAATCCGTTCTGATAAAACTCCCTGAAGCTGCCGTCCTCGCTGAATGTCGCAGAAACGGTGTAGAAGCCGGGTTGGAGAACGCTCTTGAATGCCGCGGGCAGGTCGGCGGTCGCCGCATCGGCGACAGGAAGTATTAGAGATTCCGCCACACCCTTTTCAGAGTTGAGTGTGACTCTCACTTCGCCGCTCGCCTTCTGGTGAGTTCGCTGCAGGTGCGGACTGCGCAAGTGCACTGTGACCTGCGGCGTCTCGCCCGGCCTGATAGCGGAGAATTGCAGCTCGACAGAGAGCGATGTCGCGCCCTGGCTCGCGTAGAGCGCCGCCTGCCTGATCAGTGCAATTCCATCCGAACTCTGCCAATAACGGGGCTCGGGATCGAAGTCGAGAGCCACAACGCGGCTGCCTTGCATGGGTCCCCACGAGTAATTGGCGGCAATCACCGGAGCCGCAGTCAACAGGCCGGTTGCATCCACCATGTATCCCAGCCCGTCAAGACGGCCTTCGACGGCAAAGTAGCGTCGTGCCCGAATTTGGGGAGTTTGTGTGAATGCGTAACCGAACCTCCACGCAAAGTGGGCCGAGGCGGGAACAGGAATCTGGTAGGTGTGATTGAAGTTCAGAACGCGGGAATAGGTGTCCTGCGGCTCGGCTTGAACAAACTTTTCGTCGGCTTGCGTTACGGGCACGCGAAGAGGCTGCCCGCCAATAACCAGCAGATTGCCGCCTGCGCGCAAATAGTCTTGAATCGCAGCCCAGGCATCGGTGGGCACGGCCGAGCCATAGGGGAGAACCAGCAGATCGACTCCTGAAAGCGTGCCTGGATCGCTGAGAGCCTTGAGATCGACGAAGACGGCGTCGGTCGAGGCCAGCGCCTGGTCGAGCGAGGCGTGTTCCACGGGGTCGCTGGCGACGGTTGGGAATCTCGGCTGCCAAAACACGACTGTCTTGGCGGCGACGAGGGCAGGTGACAACACCACCAACAAGGCAAGCCAGAACCAAGATCCGACGCGGCGCGGTGAAGTAAAGCAGGCAAGACAATTGAGATTCATTGGAGTGCTCCGGGATGGAAAAGGGATGAAACGAATCAGAGTGAGTGCGCGGATTTTGCATCTTTCAGTGATGCAAACCAGGCCACAGCGCAGCCCACCAGCGGCGCGCGGTCAAACAGCTCTGAAACGCGAATCTGCACCGGGCGGTTGGGAATCTCCGCGCGAGTGACCGGTAGAAAAAGATCCGCTGAGCGGGCGATCCCGCCTCCAAGCACTACGACGTCGGGGTCAAAATCGGCGAGCAGGAAACCGATCACCTGCCCAAGATTGTGGCCGAACTCAGCAAATGCTTCCTTCGCCTGCGGGTCACTTGATGCTGCCGTGGCGATTTCAGCCACCGATATTGTCTTCCCTGTTTTCCGGCTGTAGTGGCCCGCGATGGCGCGAGTGGATACGAAATCCTCCACAATGCCGTTCTCGTAGGGCACATTCCATATCTCGCCGTCCTTTGGAACGCCGGGGCCGGTAGTTGTCAGCTTGCCGTCGACGGCGAATGCGGAGCCGATTCCGGTGCCGAGCGTGAGCCCCACTGCTCGAGCGAAGCCCTTCGCCGCGCCGGCGCCGATTTCCCCAAGCAGATACGAGTCAGCGTCGTTCAAAAAACGAATCTTCCACGGATCCGATCCAAGCCGCGAGGCAAGGGCGTGGCGCAAATCGATTCCATATAAATAGGAGAGCTTATGGCGCATCAGGCTTACACCGGCTTCGAAGTCGAAGGGGCCGGGAACCGCGAGCGTGGCGCCGATTCCGGCGAAGCTCCCATGTGTGGCCTGTGCCGCCAGGTCACAAAGAAGGTCCACGAAGCCGTCGCTCGAATCAACTTCCCCGTAGTGCGCGTTCACCACCGGTCCAAGGCTGAGATCTTCTCCCAGGCAAAGGGCCGCCGAGATATGGCTGCCGCCTACATCGAATGTCAGTACCCGAGTCTCACCGTCGTGCGCCATTCAATCCGCCGCAAGATCCGCAATTAGTAAATCGTATTAGGGACCGTAAGCAGTTCTACCACACGCTACTACCGCGAGTCGAAAACAGGAGCAGAACAAAAGCCCAGGCGCCTGCATTTGCGTCTGCGGCGCCCACGTACCAACTGGTCAATTGCATAAGTGAACGACCGGCGCACGATGATTGCAGCCGCAGGAATGGCGAAGCACAATCTCCACGGGCAGCACGATGCGAGTCCCAACGTTTGGCGCTATACCGCTGGCGATACGGTCGAAGAGCAGGTTGGTTGCTGCGAGGCCCATTTCGTATGCCGGTTGCCTGACGACGGTGATCGACGGTGAAGTAACCCCCGCCATGTCGAAGTCGTCGAATCCGGCAAAGGCAACGTCGCTGGGAACTTTGAGGCCGAGGTGTGCGACTGCGCTCAGCACATTTCGCGTGGCCTGCGTGTTCGAGGCAAACAATGCCGTGGGCGGCTGGCTGCCCGCGAGTTTCTCCTTGAGGACGCCGATTGTTAACTCTTCTGAGGTGCAGTCGAAGGTTGCGTTCGGTTCAAGCCCTGCCTCCTGCATGGCGCGCCGGTAACCGAGAAAACGTGCGTTGATGGTGAACAATGCGCGGCTGATGCCGAGGTAGGCAATGCGCTTGTGCCCATGTTTGATGAGGTGTTCCACGATGCGACGGGCGCCGGCGGCGTTCTGGACAAGCACCGAATCAAGCGAGGGATCGGGCACCGGGCGGTCAAAGGTAACCACGGGAGTTGTGCCGAACAACGCACGCGTGAGCCGCGTCTGGCGAAACTTCGAGGGGATAACGACTAGGCCGTCAACATGGCGCTCCAGCATGAGCTCGGCTTCAGCGTACTCAATTTCAGGATCTTCAGCTGAGGTGGCGAGGATCACAGAGTAGCCACGCTCCCGCGCCGCCGAGGTAACAGCGTGCGCGCAGATGGCGAAAAACGGGTCGTGGAAAGTTGGGAGAATGAGGCCGATCGAACGGCTGTAATGGCCGCGAAAGGCGCGAGCCAATTGGTTGGGGCGGTATTTCAACTGTTCTACGGCGCGAAGAACCCGTTGTTTCGATTCGGTGGAAATATACGAGTTGCCGCTTAGCGCGCGGGAAACCGTCATGGCTCCCACGCCTGCCAGGCGCGCGACATCGCGCATGGTGGGCTTGCGATGGACTACCGGGGGCGCGCCAGGATATCTGGCCCCATTCGCAGCTGAATTGCGGTCAACCTGTGACAACGTTTTCTCCAGGAACTGTTAGTACTGAGCGCCCTGGCCTGGGGTTTTGAAAGTGAAAACTTTAAACAGCTCTCCGACGATTGCGATCCCGAGTTTACGATCTTGGGAAAACGGTTTCGTCGTGCCCGGATCTATCTTTCTTGTGGATTGCGCCTAAAGCAGGAATATAGCAGCAAGAAAATCATGAATCAATGATATTCGCTAACTGCTTTGAGAAAACGCTTTACCAGAATACGTACGAATCGATCACATGATCGAACCGGCATACAATCCATCCAGAATGGCTATGCGAAAGATTGTCCACGTTGATATGGACGCCTTTTATGCGTCGGTGGAGCAGCGTGACGACCCCAGTCTTCGCGGAAAACCGGTGGTTGTCGCCTGGCGTGGGAACCGTTCGGTCGTTTGTGCCGCGTCGTATGAGGCGCGACGCTATGGCGTGCGCTCTGCCATGCCGGCGGTGCGGGCCGAACAGCTCTGCCCTGAGGCAATCTTTTTGCCGCCTGATTTCACGCGCTATCGCACCGTTTCGCGGCAGACTCGGGAGATTTTCAAACGCCATACCGACTTGATTGAGCCACTCTCGCTCGACGAAGCATATCTCGACGTGACGGAGAACAAAACCGGCCTTGCGACTGCCACGCGAGTGGCGCGAACGATCCGGGCGCAGATCCGCGAGGAGCTGAACCTGACCGCTTCGGCCGGCGTGGCGCCCAACAAATTCCTGGCCAAGATTGCATCGGACTGGCGCAAGCCGGATGGACTATTCGTCATCCAGCCGGAAGAAATCGACACCTTTCTGCCGCCCCTGCCGGTTGGGCGTTTGCCCGGTGTGGGCAAAGTAACCGAGGCGCGGCTTGCGGAGTTTGGCGTGAAAACTGTTGGAGATTTGCGCGGATTCGAATGCGCAGAACTGGAGACGCGATTTGGGCGGCACGGGCAGCGGTTTTATGAGCTGGCGCGCGGCATTGACTTGAGCCCGGTGATTCCTGATCGGCCCACGCAATCGATCTCGGCCGAAGACACATTTGAACGCGACGTGCCGCTCGCTGAGATTGAGCCGCTTATCCGCCGGCTCGCCGAGAAAACCTGGGCGGCTTCGCGCAAGGAGACCCGCGTTGCCCGCACCGTGGTTCTGAAATTGAAGACCAGCGATTTCAGGATTCTGACGCGCAGTTTTACGCCGCTTTCGCCGCCGGCTACCTGCGAAGAGCTGACCAGCATTGCGCTCGCGTTACGGGAGCGTGTGAATCTTGGCGCGCGCCAGCTTTACCGGCTGGTTGGGGTAGGCCTGGCCAACTTTCACGATCCTGAAGAAGCGCCGCAAGCGGAGCTGTTCGAAGGTTCGGGCCAGGAGCCGCGGCCTGCCGCTGATATAGTCGATCAGTCAAGGAACGGAGGAGACCAATGAGCGGAGACGCGGAAACCCACAGGCACGCAGAGTTGCTGCTGCTGAGCGAGAGATTCACCCGCGCGGTCGATTATGCTCGAACTCTTCACATCGAACGCCGCAAGGGAACCGCGATACCGTATATGGCGCATCTTCTCGGGGTGGCGTCGCTGGTGATGGGCGAGTCGGGGCGAGTGGAATTCGCAGTCACTGAAGACATGGTGATTGCAGCGCTGCTTCACGACACCGCTGAAGATTACGGCGGCGAGTTGCGGCTCAGAGACGTTGAATATAACTTCGGCCCCAATGTTGCGCGCATGGTGGAGGGGCTCTCTGACACGCTCCAGGAAGATGCGGGCAATAAGGAACCGTGGGAGGAGCGCAAGAGAAACTACCTTGAACGGTTGCGTCACGAGCCGCCTGACGTGCAATTGATTTCGGCGGCTGACAAGCTATTTAACGCGCACTCGATTCTGAGCGAGTATCGCCGCATCGGAGTAAATGTGTGGCGGCGCTTCAAGCGCGGGCGCAAAGAGCAACTCTGGTACTTCAACGAGCTGCTTGCGATCTTTAAGAGCTCCGGCGGTAACGAGATTGTTGATGAGCTCGAACGCGTTGTGATTGAACTGGAGCGGATTTCAGCGGGCGAAAGTCAGTGAGGGCGATCGAGCCGCTCCAATTCAAGAGTCGTTCGCTTTACCTCGGAAGCTGTTGCTTCGCCTGCGGATGAATACTTCGGGACGCGAATTTTGAATGACCGAAAGTTCAGCGAGCCGGACGGCGAAGCATAGTAGAATGGTCGGGAATTCGAGATAGATCCCTCGCGCAGACCAGAAGCAAACGTCGAGGCGAGTGCGATTCCAGAGCTGTTGATTCCGGCGATTTCGCATCTTGGTTTTGGGAACTGCTTTAGCTTTTGGAACTCGAGAAGATAAGTTGAGAGCCCTGCGACGGATCTCTCCCGTGCGGCAGGCAATTGGCAATGCGATTAATTTGGATTTGCTCCGCGGGCCATATTTGCCCACTTCAGGCGCCCGCGACTCTATTCATTTGCCTTTCTACTTCAAATTCCTGCCCAAGGAGACTTGCGATCAATCACACGCGCCATGACCAAACCTTGCGACTCACCGCAAGGCGAAGCCATCGGTTTTGGAGAAGGATCGATAAGCTGAGTTCGGCTTTGCTGACTTTGGCATCGTTGTTATTTCTCGCCATTTCCGCTGCGAAGCTGCGCGCGGAGGAGTACAGTTTTCGCTACCTGGGCATTGCCGACGGCCTTAACAACCTCGCCGTAAGAGATATCTACCAGGACCAGCGTGGATTCCTCTGGGTAAACACCGAGAATGGCATCTACCGCTACGACGGCGATCGATTCGAGTTCTTCGGGTCGACACAGGGCGTGCCGCTCGCGCTTGACGTTTCATTTGGAGATGCCCCGGACGGTTCGCTTTTGGTCGGCGCAGAATTCGGACTTTACCACCTGACAGGGAATCGATTCAGCCAGGTGGCTGGAAATTTTACGTCGGTAAGCCACACCCAGGGCATCCAGGCCGATGGCAATGGGCATACATGGCTTGCGACCGATATTGGCCTCGTCGAACTCTCTGCCAATCCGGGCCAGTCCCAGTTCTCTCAATATGTCGTGCCGCGCGCGCCGGGAACTTCGAGCCCGCAGGCGCAATCAGTAATGCTCGAAAAGGACAGCATCTGGTATGGGTGCGGCAACGAGATTTGCCATAGGAATGCCAATGGCGCGATAACGGTACTCGGGCGCGAGGCCGGATTGCCGTCAGATCAATGGCAGGCGATTCGCAAAGACCGGGACGGCAGCCTATGGGTGAGCGGGGTTACAAGCGGGATTCTGGTCCGCCCCGAAGGCCAGGCCAGGTTCACTAAACCCACGACACCTGACAAATCAAATGCGTTGAATGGGATTCCAACTCTCGACGCCGATGGTCGCATTATTCTCACCTCGCCCTCCGGGCTACTTATCTCTACGCGGAACGGCTGGCACCGAATTGATCGTGCGGCCGGCCTTCGCGGCGGCGTCTACTCGGTCTTCGAGGGCCGCCAGGGATCGTTGTGGGTGGGGCTTGCGGGCCGCGGCCTAGCCCAGTGGCGCGGCTACCGGGAGTGGGTGTACTACACCGTATCAAGCGGCCTGGGCAGCGATGTGGTTTTTGAGATTCTGCCCGATGCGGATCATTCGCTGTGGATCGCCACCCAGGCGGGAGTCTACCACGGTACTCGCGGCAAGTTTATCGAGGATTGGACTCCGCTTGACGCGCCCCTCGACAACTTGGCGGTGCATAGCCTGCAAAAAGACCAGCAAGGAGACCTCTGGGTAGGAACAAATCAACGCGGGATCGCACGGGTTCACCTTTCATCGGGAGCCGTGACCTGGTACGGGGAAGGGCAAGGACTGGCGGGCAAGACCGCGTTTACGATCCGGTTCGACCGGGAGCGGAGACTGTGGGCCGCGACAGACGCCGGGTTATTCGTTTCATTGCCGCCTTACGATAGGTTCTCCCGCGTCAACGAGCTTCCTCCGTCGCTTATCTGGTCGATTACAGAGGATGCGAAAGGAGTGATCTGGGCCGGTGGCTCCGGCGGCCTTTTTGGGTTGATTGACGGCCACTGGCACAACTGGTCAAAGGCCGACGGACTCAGCAACCAGGAGGTGTTGTCGCTGGGCGCGGGGCCCGACGGAACGCTTTGGATTGGCTACAGCTTTGGCGGCGGCATTGACCGGGTCTATCGATCGGGAACAGGCATCCGCGTTGAGAAAGGCGTGCAGCGCGCGGGCACCACCGGCATCGTCTATTTTCTTGACTTCGATTCGAGCGGCCGGTTGTGGGCTGGAACCGACCGCGGCGTGGATGTGTGGAATGGCTCCCATTGGAACCATTTCGACATGAATGACGGTCTTGCCTGGGACGATTGCGACCTGAACGCCTTTGCGCAGGAGCCGGACACTGGATGGATTTGGATTGGAACCAGCGGAGGTCTTTCCCGATATTCACCCAGGCCACGTTCGCCGGTAAGCTCCCCGCCGCAAGTGGTGTTTACGCGCCTGCTCTCAGGACAAGTGGATGTCTCCGGTCTCGAAAACCCATCCTTCGCTGCCGGCGTAAACTCGCTTTCAGTGCAGTTCTCCGCATTGAACAGCTCGGCGGGGCCAGACGACGTTGCCTACAGATACCGATTGCAGGGTGAATCGTCAGCATGGACTGAGACCACCCGGCGGGAGCTCGAGTTTGTGCATCTGGCGCCGGGGCACTACCAGCTTCAGATCGAGGCTGGAGACGGATTCGGCAACTGGAGCGGGCACGTTGCCGAATATGCCTTCAGCATTCGGCCACCCTGGTACAAGGCCTGGTGGTTCCTGATTCTCTGTTTTATTGTGTCGGCGCTGGCGATCCTTGGTTTCCTGCGCCTTCGAGTCGCCCGCATCCGTGCCCGCGAGCAACAGCTTTTGCGCCTGGTGGAAGAAAAGACCGCCGACCTGCAGCGGGCCAACGAGGAGCTGATGCGCCTATCGGCCACGGATGCGCTCACCGGCCTGGCCAACCGGCGCTGTTTCGATCAGACACTTGAGAAAGAGTGCGACCGGATTCATCGCTCCGACTCGCCGTTGTCGCTCGTCCTCTTCGACGTGGACCACTTCAAGCTGCTCAACGACTCGCTGGGGCACCAGCGCGGCGACGTTTGCCTTGCGCTCCTGGCCAACGAAATGAATCGCATTGCCCGGCGCTCCATCGATTTGGTAGCTCGCTTTGGCGGCGAAGAATTTGCGGTGATACTGCCCAACACCAGCCTTGAAGGAGCGCGGCGGGTCGCTGAGATGGTGAGGCGTTCCGTCATGGACTTGAACATTCCGAATCCTGAGTCACCGGGTGAACCTTTTCTGACAGTCAGCGCGGGCGTGGCCTCGGCTGTCGGGGCCCAGAATTCGCCCGAGATGCTGGTGGCTGCCGCGGACAGGGCGCTCTATACCGCGAAACGCCAGGGCAGAAACCGGGTGATTCTCGCGCTTCCCGATTTGCCGAGAGGCCAGGCGTCTGAAGGTCCCGCATCTCCCCGATAGATGCATGAAGCGGTTGCTACAGCGTGTTTCATAAACCCGTTTTGTGTCAGGGCACAACTTCAGTCGTGCCGATAACGCCTCTGAAAAGGTTGGGGCTTTAGCCCCTGAAGGGCGGTTTCCTCATCCGGTTCGACCTTTTCCGCACCCCGTAAAGCCATCGGCGACCGATCTACGCTGGTCTGCGCCCGAGGCGTGGCACATCACCCTGCAATTTCTGGGCAACTCCAGCGAGGAGCAGTACGCGTGCCTGGTGTCGCGTCTGTCCGCTCTCCAATCCACCCCCGTCTCGATCGGCTTCGAAGGGCTTGGCGTCTTCGATCGCGCCGGAGTGTTTTATTTGGGAGTTGCGCCAGGCCCGGCGCTTGTAGCTCTGCAAAGAAAGGTGGTTGCCGCGACAGGCCCGTGCGGATTTGTCCCCGAGGACCGGCCGTTTCACCCGCACATCACGCTGGCGCGGAGCAAAGGGCAAAGCAGACCCCGCGAACTACGTGCGTTGCTCGAAAGGGCAGGAAGCCAACAAAAATTTGCGGACTTCACAGCCGCCGAGTTCCTGCTTTACGAGAGCCATCTGTCGGCGGCAGGGTCGAGATATGAGGTCAAATGCCGGTTTCCGTTGAGCGAACCTTATCCCCATAATGCAAACTGATCTCTCGTGACTGTGCCCGGAAATCAGATCTGAGGCGTAGGTATCGGCACATCCTGCTCCAGCGTGAAATCAATCAGGGTCTCACTTGGCACCTTTACCTGGCCGCCACCAGTGATGATTTCAGAGCTTGCGCCAGCACCCGCGCCGGCTCCCGCCCCGATCGCCGCTCCCTGGCCGCCGTCGGCAGCGGCGCCAATGAGCGCTCCAAGAGCCGCCCCGCCCAATGTCCTCTTCGCAGTGCTCGCGCCACGCGACTTGCCGTTCACTGCATAGTCTCCCGTCACCACGGGCACCATCTTTCCATTCACCACAATCCCGGTCAGCTCCAGGCGTAGCTGCGATCTGCCGGCGAACGTTCCTGACTCCTTCGCTTGTGTCAGCCTGCCATAGACCAGGGCTTCTTCCGGGACCAATACCCTGCCCTCGATGCTCAGGGGTTCTTCGAGCGAAGCCTCGAAACGGTCTCCCACGAGGCTGGTCGAGGAATCGATGGCATCGATGGTGCGCACAGAGATTCGTGTCCCGGCTGGGATGGTCACATAGGCCGGCTTCGCTTCGGCAGGCGCTACTACCGGCGCTGGAGCCTCGGGAAGCGAACTCTGCGGCTGCGGCGCAGGGGCACTTGCCGCGCCTTCCGAGTCGAACTTGAGCGACACCACGTCAGCGACGTTATATTTCTGCACCGTCGAGCCGACCTGGAAGCTGATTTCAGTCTCCGTGCCGCCCACGAACTTGCCCTTGATCAGGCTGCCGTTCTTCAACTCCAGCGTATCTGCCCACGCCACCGACACGGCCAGAGCGAGCACAGTAAGCAAACCGCATTTCAGCACGAGCCTCATGATCTCTTAGATGTCCCAGCCAACCTGCCCGTTTCACATAAATTGCAGGCCCGTTTGGCACTCACCTCGAGCCTGGCAATGTCTGACGAATCCTGACTGAACGGGCCTTGTAATAAGGGCACGGCTTTAGCCGGACCAAAAAAGCGCATGAAAAGGAGGGGCTTCAGCCCCTGAGGGACCTATATGGGAACTTCGCCTCGACCGACTCTTTGCCAGGGAAATCCTGCTGCGCGAGAGCCATCTGTCATCGGCAGGGTCGAGATATGAGGTGAAATACAGCTTTCCGCTTCAGCCCCTGAAACCCGGAGGGAGCAGAGGCCCACGGAACGGAGCCTTGTATCAGGGCACGACTTCAGTCGTGCCGATCACGCCCATAAAATGAGTCGGGGTTTTAACCCCTGAGGGACCTATATGGGAACTTCGCCTCGACCGACTCTTTGCCAGGGAAATCCTGCTGCGCGAGAACCATCTGCCAGCGGCCGAGCCGAGATATGAGGTGAAATGCAGCTTTCCGCTTTAGCCCCTGAAACCCGGAAGGAGCACAGGCCTTCAGGCCTCTGAAGCAAGCGCGGGTAGAACGTGGGCTTTAGCCCCGGGCGGTCCTCAGTTTGAAGGGTACGGGCTTCACAGGCTGCGGAAAAACTCAGCTCCGATGCCGTTTTGAAAGGGCACGGATTTATCCGTGCCACCAAGCCCAATCTAGACGCGACCGGCTTTAGCCGCTGAGGGATGGTTTTGGTGGCGTCCAGACATATCTGGGACTTTTTCCGCAGCCTGTTCAGCCCGTACATAATGCCCACAAATAGAGTGCGGGCTTTAGCGCGCCCTGGCCATGCTGCCCACCCAAGAACAAGCACTCCTGATCGCGCGCTACCGCGACCACTTCACCGAAGCAGAGATAGCATGCGTGGCCGGATGCAGCGCCCGCAAAGTGGGCTACGCCCTACCCGACGCGTTCAGGCACTTCGCCACAATCCTAGACCGCCTCGACCTGCTGTAGCACCCAACCCGCAAAAAGCCAGCGCCAGCCGCCCGAGCCGTCGCCCTGGCGGGTTACTTCCGGATTGCCGGTCACTCGGGAGTTTCGTGGGACTTTTGCCAAAAGGAGAGCTGATAGCCTGTCACATCATCGGGATCGTCCGGAATGAAGAGTTCAACCGAACACGGACGGTCCGGGAATTGCCAGTGAAGCTTCGCCTCGTATATTTCCTTGAGTACGTTACCAATGACGAGCAGTTTGTCGATGGAGATGTCCTCGCGGCCATAGTGAATGTCAGCGATGTGAACGTGGTTGATAACCCACTCGATCGACTGTCGGCTCCTCCCACCCTGTTCCCAGGCACGGAGAGAACCTTCAGAGACTCCTTGCGGCAAGATATAGCCCTCAATCAGGGTGAACGCCGGCCAGAAGATAGATGCGTAGCCAACGGCGAGTGAGAACCTTCCTTCGCTGCCGATCCAACTTTCGAGGTCGATTCCAGCGCCGTTGTTCCAAGCGGCAAGCTCGGCTTTCATGCTCTCAGGAGTGTTCATGAATTTCCTCGGTCATTCGGACCATTCTATGGCAATGGCTCACTCCGGATGTATGGTCGCCTACTCGTCAGTTACTGCTTAGGCACCAACCCGTCAAGGACAGCGCAGCCAGACAGCCAGGCGGTCGCAGAGATTCAATCGGAAAGCTTGGCCTCGCTGACCGCGAACTCTGATTTTTCGCCGGTCAACTCGTAATGGTAGGGCTCCATGTCGATGCGTGCTAGGTTTCCCCGTGGGCCCGCCATCCGCTCAAGCACGCGGCAGTTTATAGACCCGGGCTGCGGGTAGTCAGAATCGGACCAGAGGCTTGCACTCGTGAACATAGGAACCTTGTCGATGATCGAATGCATTTGTCCCTCAGCATCGCGAAACTGCGATTCGACAATTCCCGGCTGAGGCTCCACGTCTCCGAGGCGCACGATCTGAACGCGAAGGTACGGCATCCTCAAATCATAGTGCCTTCCGAACTTCGAGTGTGTTGCCGCCAACCCGCAACCTACGACGTAGGCAATAACCCGCCACGGACGGAGCAAGCCAGCGCACAGCGCAGCCGGATACCGCAAAACCATAAAGACCTGTAAATGGCACCTCCGCTGCGCTACGGCGTGGACGAGCCCATACAACGCACCGATAGGACGAAACCCCACCTGACCCAACAGCCTCGCATTTCAGGTATACTGAAGATTCGGCGTTCAGCCAGCGGGCGATGGTGTGTCTGTGGCCCGGTTTCCGGCGCCCGAAGCGATTCAAGACTCTGGAGTTAAGACAATGGCACAAGTTTGCGATATTTGCGGCAAAGGGCCGCAGTTTGGTAACAACATCTCTCACGCGCACAACGTCTCGCGCAGGCGCTGGAATGTGAATCTGCAGGCCGTGAAGGCCCTGGTGAACGGCGCTCCCAAGCGGATTCGCGTTTGCACCAGCTGCATCAAGACCGGCAAGATCGCCAAGGCCTGAGCAGCACAATCAAAATCTGTTTAACGCAATACTGAACCCCGTTCCTCGGACGGGGTTTTGTTGCGCCTGAGTGGGCTGCAGTGCGGCCTGTGTCTGCGTCGAGCCTCGTTTAACCCCAATACCGTTCACTTAACGGATCGATCCTTAGTCGGAACCCAAGTGGTTGCCCCATCCTTTTCGCGTCCTTTGCGAAAAGGGTGGGATTGACCACCATTGTCCGGCGTGCAGGTTTCCTAAGTGAACAGCATTGAGGTTAATCCCTTCTCCACCCTCTCGCGCCTCGTTCCTTCAAAACAGGCGGAAGTTAACCTCGACAACGATGCGGGTTGCAACCGGGCGGCCGTTCTTCATCCCCGGCTTGAATTTGTAATGGGGAATGGCTGCGAGGGCCTTTTCGTCGAGGCCTTCGCCGAGTGCCTGGATAACGACCGGGTTGCGAGGAATGCCTTGCGCGTCGACAATGACCGATATCATGCAGACGCCCTGGTACTTGTTGCGGCGCGCCTCGTCAGAGAATTCGGCCATCGGCGCATAAACAAGGACGGGCGCCGAAACACCGTTGCCCGGCGGATAAATGCCGTCGCCCGGACCGTAAACGCTATCGCCATTTCCCGGGCCATACAAACCCTTATTGCCCGAACCGATTCCGTGTGGGCCGCCCGGGCCGTTTGACATGGTCACGCTGGCCGAAGTCGTAATGCCGATATTCGGCAGCGATGCGTCAGAGGGAAGCGTCACCGTCTGCTTCACGATGGCCGGCTCAACCGCGAGCTTGGGATCCAGGATCGTCTGCACTATCGGCGGCATGAGCGGCATCGCTTCGAACCTTGGAGGGTTGCCGCGCGATGGGTCGATCAGGTCGTGAGAGCCGCCGCCGCTGCCTCCTTTGTTGGGTTGGGGCGTCGCCGGCGCAAACAGCGGGAAGTCGCTCAGATCGACGTGGCCCAGCTGTGTCGCCGGAGGGAAATGATTGGCCGTGGTTCGCAGACCGACGATCAGCAGCAGCGCGATGAAAGCACCATTGAGTGCGGTCGATGTGCCGATGGCCCATGGATTGGCGTGCGAGCGTGACTCGAGCGTTACGGAGGAGAAGAAGCCGGCAGCCGGGTTCGTGATGACGGAGTCATGAATGGGTTGCGCGGGACCAGGCAGCGGCATGCTTACCTCTCGACACAGCAATTCCTTCCGGCTCGTTCCTGCTCCATCGGAATTGAAGCGGACTTGGCGGGAGGTTGCCGGATAGACGCGCACGATGAGGTGTTGTCAACGCAGCGTAATGGAATTAGTGCAGGTGCAAATCGGGGCTATGCGCGGGCGGTCACTTCGCCAATGCATTCAACTCGGCGATTACTCGGTCAATTACACCACGCCAGTCGCCCGACGCCGACTGGCGGAAGAGACGGGCAGTAGGGTACCAGGGGGTGGTATCGATCTGCTGCATCCAGCGCCAGTCCGCAAGATGCGGAAGCAGTATCCAGACCGGTTTGCCCATTGCTCCCGCAAGATGCGCAATGCATGTGTCGGTGGTGATGACGAGTTCGAGCGTCGCGACCAGCGCGGCAGTCTCGGCGAGGTCGCGATCGCGGCTGGACCCGTCGGCAATCTGTACGTCGGGCGGCAAAGTCGCGAGTTGCTCGGCGGCCTCGCCTTTCTGGAGAGAGATCCAGTTGGCGTTCGCGCCGCGCAACAAAGGCAACAGCGTTCGAAGATGCGTGGAACGCTGCGCATCGGCGCGATATCCGGGATTGCCCGCCCAGGCGAGGCCGATGCGAGGCCCCGGGTGAAGACTGGGAAACTGCGCTCGTTTCGCCTCAATGTCGTCAGCATCTGCCCCGAGATAAGCGATGGTCCGGGGAACGGTTTCCACGGTGGTTGAGAAGGCGGCCGGGAGACTCATCAGCGGGCATTCGAAATCGAATTCCTGCTTTCCCGTGCCCAAAACAATGCATTCAGCCAGGCCCGAGCGAACCACGGCCAACGAGCGGAGAAGTCGCTCGACGGCAGGCTGGACTTCGAGAACAGGAAATCCTCCTCGCGCCGCCACGAGGGATGCGTAGCGCGAGAACTGAATAGTGTCGCCAAGGCCTTGCTCGGCGTCAAGCAGAATGCGCTGGCCAGTGAGGAGCTCGCCGCACCAGCGGGGAACTGTGAAGACGCGCGGTACGCGATGCACTTCGCGGAATTGCCAGCGCGACTCATACGCAGGCCAGCCGGCTCGCCAGTCGCCGAGGCGCAATTGAGTGAGAGCCAGGTTGTATTGCGCGCCGGCATTCGCGGGGTCAAGATCGGCGGCTCGCCGGTGGGCCTCGAGGGCATCTTTGCCCCGGCCCAATTCAAGCAGAGAGTTGCCGCGGTTCGATGGCGCTCCTTCGCTGCCTAGCGTCTCGGCGCGATCGAATTCGGCGATTGCTTCGTCGAACCTGCGCTCATTGTGCAGAACGATGCCGTGCATGTTGGCTGCTTCGGGGTGATTGGCATCAATTGCGAGAGCCCAGCGAATCCACTGATGGGCGCCGGCCACATCGCGCGCTGCGAGTTGCAGTTGACACCATGCAATGAGGGTTTCAATCAGTGCGGGATGGAGCGCGAATGCGCGCCGAAGACACTCGCGTGCAGTCGAGAAATGTTTGCGCTCGCGTTCGAGAGCGGCAAGGTTGATCCAGCCGGAGACAAGATCGGGGCGAAGCTGAATAGCGCGGCGCAGCGCAGCCTCGGCTGCGAAATCGCGGCCCTGCTCGCGAAGCATGCTGCCGAGGTTGATCCACGCGGCGGCATAGTGAGGGTTGAGAGAGATCGCGCGGCGGTAGCGAGCCTCAGCCTCACGGGCGCGCCCAAGACGATTGAGCGCAAAACCCGCGGCGAATTCGGCCTCAGGATAACGCGGACGAAGCGCGAGCGCGTTGCGGTAGTGTACGAGCGCCTGGGCGAACTCGCCCAGAATAGCTTTTGCGTTTCCCAGGCCCAGGTGCGCGCACGCGAACCAAGGCACCCGGCTGATGACCATTTCGAATTCAGGAATCGCCTCTTCGAGCTGACCTGAAGCAAGCTTGAGTTCCCCGAGCCCCATGCGAGCAAGCTGATTTGATCCGCCAAGACGAATGGAATTGAGATATGCCTGTTCGGCCTCAGCGAACCTGCCGGAGACTTTGAGAGCCTGGCCGAGTGCGACCCAGGCGGCGCTCATGCCCGGATTAACGTTTGTGGCCTCCGATGCCATTCGTATCGCATTTTCGATTTGGCCGCTGGCCAGGGCCAGCAAACTCATCCCGGTCAGTGCATCGGTGTTACGGGGATTTCGGGAAAGTGCACACTGATAGGCGAGCGCCGTTTTAATAAGACGAGATTTGCTCGGGCCTTCTGGCGGCCGTCGGTTGGCCGAAGGCTCTTGTCTTTCAGTTGGAATTGGAAGCAAGCACACCCCTACGCAATCGACTGCACGGATGGTTGCTGTCGTGGTTCAGCTTTCTTAGCAGAATCTAAGGAGCCTCTGAAGAAGTCGAAGTTTTGAAAGGCACGACTTGTAAGTCAGGGCTTTAGAGTCTGCGTGAGAACTGGTCTTGGCACGCTTTCAGTATTCAACACGGAGGGAGCAGCAGCCTTCAGGCTGCTGAATTCTGCACAAATCATTGAATCGGCTTAAGACCGAATTCTGAGTTGATATGTCTGAGGCAAAGTTTTGTATCAGGGCATGACTTTAGTCGTGCCGCAAAAACGCCTATCAATTGCTTGGGGCTTTAGCCCCTTCCCGGATACATCAACCCTGAAAATGCTTTCGCCCCGGGCCGTCCGGCGAATTCTCAGTTCTCAGGCACACACTCTAGCCTCAGAGCGGCGGGTTTTCGCGAGGCCTGCCGCTCAATCACAGCTTCCCTGATGGAAGCAGGTTCCGGCGCAGTCAGTCGAAAAGTTATGAATCAGTTTCCCGTCCTTGATTCTGCCAATTGGTCAGCGGCCTGGCACTGAAGCGGCCTCGAATCTGATTGACGGCCACCAGCCATGGAACGGCCACTGAAAATGCGAAGCGCGCGAGTACAGCTCTGAAGCCAAAGCGGGGCAGATAGCGCCAGTCTCGATGGAATGCATACCAGCACTCAAGGAGAAAAACCATGAGAATCGGAAGGAGCGTCCAGGGGACAGCTATCAGCGCAGCCAGCTCCAACAGGCATCGCGCCGCGTTGCGAATCAGCCGCGACCAGCGCACCCCGGCCTGACCGTCGCTGATGGCATAGCGCTTCATCTGGCGACTTGCCGTGCGGAAGGTGTTGAGGGGGCGGTAGAGGGCCTTGGCGTCGATAACAAAATCCGGCTTAGTGAGGCGGCGAGCTTCGAGGTCGAATAGAGTGTCTTCGCCCACTAGAACGTCCTCAGAAAATCCGCCCAGTCGCCGCCAAAGGTCTTTCGTAAAGGCCATCGACCGCGCAGTGCAGGATTTGGTGGGTTCGAGGGGCGAAAGCTTGACGGAAAAGAAAGGCGCGGAGGCGACGTCCCATACCGTGTGCGCCGCGGGGTCAAGACACGCTCCGCCCAGTGCATATTCGGCCTGGCCGGCGTCGATCCTTGCAGTCAGGTTGCGGAGCCAGTCGGGGGCGTATGTGCAGCCGGCGTCGGCACAGGCGATGATGGCTGATTTTGCGGCGGTAATGGCGACGTTACGGCCGCGGGATACCGGCCCCTTTGAGTGCTTCAGGCTGCAGCTTTCATCGCGAATGGCGACCAGACTTGGGTGGCGGGCAGCCGTTTTCGAAAGCCACTCCCAGGTGCCGTCGGTAGAACCGCCATCGACGATGATGATTTCGGCCGCCGGAGGCTGCTGGGCAAGCAGGCTTTGAATTACCCCGGCAATATCACCCGCCTCGTTCAGCTCGGTGGCGATAATGCTGGCGGGCTGCATGGAATGAGTATAGCGACCAGAGGCGCGACGGTTTTTCGATGGACTTCTGGTGCGAGGCCGCTCTAAAATCTCCACCATGTTTCGACGCAGATCGCTGATTGCGGTGGCCTTGGTGCCCCTGATAGTGGGGATGGCCGGGCTATTCCACTTAATGAGCCAGCCGCGGTTTGCGGCGTATCGGGCAGTTGACGTGGTGCAGCTTACAGGCTCGGGAGTCTGTTTCGGGGTCGCGCTTTTGGCTCTGCTGCTCTACTTTCGGCTGCCGAGGGAATAGGGAGCGCCGGTCTGGGATGAAACACGCGCCAATTGACCCGACCGCCGGTTTAACGATAGAATCGTAGAGTTTGGCGCTGCGCCTCGAATTGGGGTGCGCGGGAACGCGCCGGGTTCACCGCTAGAATTGGGCGTGTGTGCGGCCCGCCTTCCGATGCAGTAATAGCCTGTATCCGCCCCACCGCAAAACCGGAATTAAGTGAAGGTAAGCGCTGTGTGTTGTGCGTGGCGCTGGAGGATTTGTTATGTACGCAGTGATACGCACCGGCGGCAAGCAGTATCGGGTTGCGCCTGGAGATGTAGTGAAGATTGAGAGCGTTGACTCGACAGGATCAGACAGTCGAGTTCAGCGACGTACTGGCAGTTTCGGGCGAGGCGGGCACGATTGCGAAGCCGTCGAGCGCAAAGGTGACGGCCGAAGTGCTGGGCGAAGGCCGCGGCGGCAAGATCCTGGTCTTCCACTTGAAGCGGAAGAAGCAGTACAAGAAACTGCAGGGTCATCGGCAGAACTTTACCGAGGTTCGCATCAAGGCGATCGAAGCCGACGGAGTGACGTACACGGCAGCGAGCTAGCTCACCTCAGCTCGCCCAGCTACTGGCTTTTTCGGGTTTGATAATAATTCAGGTTCTTCAGCATTAAAAGGCTAGAAGCTAGCGGCTAGAAGCTGGAAGCTGATTTGAGAAGGGGATTGAGCAATGGCACATAAAAAGGGTGGCGGAAGTTCAACAAACGGGCGCGACAGAATGCGCAGCGGCTGGGCGTGAAGGCGTTTGGCGGCCAACTGGTAACAGGCGGGTCTATCATCATGCGGCAGCGGGGCACCAGGATCAAGCCGGGTGTCAAACGTGGGCATTGGATCGGACGACACGCTGTTTGCAAAAGTAACAGGACGGGTGAAGTTCACCGATCACGGAAACCGCGGGCGCTTTGCTTCGGTCGATCCGGTTGCCGCTGAGTAAATCGGCGCGGCTGCGAAAAATCAACCAAAAGATAAAAGGCCATGGCAAACGCCATGGCCTTTTTATCTTGATAACTCTACGAACTTTATACTTCTGACTCGTGCTCCTTGAGATTGCGCGCCAGGACCTTGTCCACAACCTTCTCGACATCGGTCAGGAAGAAGCTGTTGGAGTGCTGTACCGCGACCTGCGTGCCGGTGTGTCCGAGCGCGGAGGCGATCTCGTTCCAGCGATAAATGGTGGAGTTGGCCGGCATCAGGACCGGCTTGGTGGCGGGCTCGGGAGCAGCGCAATAGGAGGTCCAGAAGCCCAGCAAACAAGAATCGCTGCCCTCATAGACAAACTGCAAGGGAGCGGTAAGCGAGGTGAAACCGCGGGAGCAGCGACACATGGACGAAATCATTCGCCGCCATGAGGCCAAAGCCGAAGGACAGCCCGAAAGCCATGTCGCGAATTGAAAGCGCAGCGCATTCATGCAGAGGCAAAGGAAGGCAAGCAGGCAAAGCTCAAGGATGCTGACCGAGCGCATCAGGCCGTAGGCAATGTCGGGGATCACCAGGATTCCGCGTTGCGCGAACGAAACAGTCGAGAGGGTCACGATGAGCGAGACCAGTGCTGCCCAGCGGAAAACCACAACGCCGAATTTCATCAAGTCCAGGAAGCGCTGTGAGGGCCGAACGAAAGACCTCAACGCAAACAAAGAAGATCAAAACTGCACTGGCAATATAGGCGGCCCAGAAGACCAGAAAATAGGCCATGTACCAGTTCAGCGAGTTGGTCTTTTGATAGATGGTGAACAGCAGCAGCCCAACAGGCGTGGAGACAACCCGCAACGCAAGGTAGAATCCCATGGCGCGGAACTGGCGAATTGAGCTTCCTTCGCCAGAAGAGGAAAGTGAGGGCCGCGGTGAGCAGAAACTCCACCACGCCCATCATCGACATTGCTTGAGCTGAGGACATAGACACCCGTGCGCCGATCCTGAGAGTCTTCTCAGAATAGCGCTTATTGGCGCAAGCCTCAACTGGAAATGATCGAGAGCGGCCTTGGCACTTTCGTGCCATTACCTTAGGTGGTTACTGTCTTACCGGCCCATTCTGATTCAGGGCAGGTCGGGAAGCCTGGAACGCAGCCCGGGAGTGGGCAGAGTTGCGGTCGCCGCCTGGTGGCTGTTGAATGGCGGGGGCGGTCTTGGGGGTAACAGCGGCAGCGGCGCCACCGGCAACGACGACAGAGAGGGCAAGAATACGAACGGCGAGTTTCATAATTAGTAACCTCTGATAGTTGAAAATCTGTTGGAGGGATGTCCCCCGTACACACAAGGAATCATACCCAAAAGGTCGTCGTCAAGTACAGATTTTTCATCAAGATCAACAATTTATAACGGCTTTGGTTACTGAAGTCACATACCACATACGTAATCATTATAGGTAACCAGTTTACAGCCATTATGTGTCGACTGTCGGCAATCATTCGCCCGCATGGTAAAATTGTGCTTAGAGAGACCTCGCAAAAAGCCCACTAATTTCAATCGTTTAATTCCTTGAACGCACCCGGGAGGAATCGCCGAAAACGATGAAACTGGGCTGAAAAACAGGTCGCAAAGAACAGGATTTATGGCAACTGAACCAATTGACAGCATGCCCCCTCCCGACGATTCGAACTACACAGGCGACAGCATCCGCGTCCTTGAAGGGCTGGAAGCGGTAAGGCTGCGCCCCGCCATGTACATTGGCTCGACCGGCGAAATGGGATCTGCACCACCTGGTGTACGAGGTGGTGGACAACTCAGTCGACGAGGCCCTGGCCGGCTACGCCAAGCGGGTTGAAGTCGTCATCCACGTCGACAACTCCATCACCGTCGTCGACGATGGCCGCGGAATTCCCGTCGACATGATGGATCTGCCGAACGGCGTTCGTATGTCCGCCGTGCAGGTGGTGCTGACCAAGCTGCACGCCGGCGGCAAATTCGACGCCTCGACTTACAAAGTGTCAGGCGGATTGCACGGCGTGGGCGTGAGTTGCGTGAACGCGTTGAGCCAGGAGTTCAACGTTGAGATCTGGCGCGACGGCCACACTTATGAGATGGATTTCAGTTGCGGGCTTGCCGACCAGCGAACTTGCGCCAGGCGGGAACCAGCAAGAAGCGCGGGCACGAAGATTCACTTCCTACCCGACAAGTCGATTTTTGCATCAACGGAATACAACTACGACACCCTGGCGCAGCGGCTGCGGGAACTGGCCTTCCTGAACAAGGGACTCGAAATCTCGCTCACCGACGAGCGGACCGCCGATTCCAAAACCGGCGAAGCCAAGCGCTCCGAGTTCCGGTACGCCGGCGGCATTTCAGAATTTGTCAAGCATCTGAATCGCGGCAAGCAGGTGCTCCACGATAAGCCGATCATGATGGAAGCATCGCGCTCAGGCGTCGAGATCGAGATCGCGCTGCAGTATAACGACAGCTACTCCGAGACGGTCTTCAGTTTTGCGAACAACATCAACACGGTCGATGGCGGCTCGCATCTTTCCGGATTCCGTACGTCGCTCACCCGGACCATCAACGCGATTGGCCAGCAGATGGGGCTGTTCAAAGACATGAAGGAATCGCTGAGCGGCGACGATGTGCGCGAGGGCCTGGTGGCCGTGGTAAGCGTAAAGCTGCCGCAGCCGCAGTTTGAAGGACAAACCAAGGGCAAGCTGAACTCCGACATCGCAGGCACTGTGCAGGCATTTGTGAACGAGCGCCTGGGCGGCTTCCTTGAGCAGAATCCTCCCGTGGCGCGCAAGATCATCAACAAAGCCATTGAAGCGGCGCGCGCGCGCGAAGCGGCACGCAAGGCCCGCGACCTTACCCGGCGCAAAGGCGCGCTCGACGGCGGTGGATTGCCGGGAAAACTGGCCGACTGCTCTGAGCGCAATCCGGATCGCTGCGAACTCTACCTCGTCGAGGGTGAAAGCGCCGGCGGAACAGCCAAGCAGGGCCGCGATCGGCGCTTCCAGGCGATTCTGCCGCTCAAAGGCAAAATCCTGAATGTCGAAAAAGCGCGTTACGACAAAATGCTGGGGCACGAAGAAATCCGCGCCATGATTACCGCGCTGGGCACGGGCATCGGCAAAGACGACTTCGACGCGAGCAAGCTGCGCTACGGCAAAATCATCCTGATGACCGACGCCGACGTGGACGGATCTCACATTCGGACGCTCCTTCTCACGTTCTTCTTCCGCCACATGACTGAGCTCATCAAGCGCGACAACATCTACATTGCGCAGCCGCCGCTGTTCAAAATCAAGAAGGGGCGCTTCGAGCAATACATCAAAGATGAGCGGGGACTGAATGAAGTGGCAATTACCCGCGCCTCTGAAGGCATGGTCGTGCGCCACGGTGAAGCTGCCAGCAGGATCGAGGGCACTGAGCTAACCCGCTTCATGGGAGTTCTCAACGAGTACCTGGGCTTTGTGGAAAAGGTTGACAAGCGCATCCGCAACGAACGCCTAACCGAGCTTCTGGCCCGGGCCGAGTTTACTCATCGCGCGGACTTCGCCTCACCCAACGGCGAACGCGATTCCCGAGAAGCTGGCTGCGTTGCACGCACAACTCACTGAGCTGGCCGGCGACTTCGGAATCAAGGTGAATGTGCCGGTTGAAGACGAGGAGCATCATACCTGGTCGGTTTGCTTTGTCGACTCGCAGGGCGCGACACGCTGCATTGACTGGGTGCTGGCCTCGAGCCCGGAGTTTCGGCAGATGATGTCGAAGTACACGCTGATCAAACAGTTCCTTGAGCCGCCATTCCTCATCGAGTTCTCGCAGAAGGCGGCGGAGACAGCCGAGGCGCAGGCGGAAGAAGGCGCCGAGGCTCCTGCTGAAGCCAGGCAGGCCAAGCGCGCGTCGCGCATTCCGCGCGAGCCCGTCGAGAAGCAGACCGCCCGCGAGCTCTTCAAGTACATCGTTGAAGAAGGCAAGAAGGCCTATGAGGTCTCGCGCTACAAAGGTCTGGGCGAGATGACCTCTACGCAGCTTTGGGAGACAACCATGAATCCTGAGCGGCGGACTCTGTTGCGCGTAAAGCTCGAAGACATTGCTGAGACCGATGCCATATTCACCACGCTCATGGGCGAAGATGTTGAAGCGCGCCGCAAGTTCATCGAGGATAACGCGCTCGACGTGAAGAACCTCGACATCTGAGCCGGACGCAAGTCGGCGAGTCGGCCTGAAAGCGGAACGAGGCGGCGCCTCAAGCTCCCGTAGGGAGCGCACGATGTTAGCCCAGGGTGAAACCCTGGGAACCGGGCCGTCTTTCCCAAAAACAAAGAACGCGGCGCAGCCGCGTTCAGACCCCGCCCCCAGCTTCACGCCCTTGCGCGTCTCTTCGCGCGACATTCGTTCGGCGACAGAACGTTTCTCCGTAGCCTCTTCCACCCGCGAAACCCCGCAGGGAGCAGAGGCCTTCAGGCCTCTCAATCGATCGCGCAGAGTCACCCCGAAAGCGGAACGAGGCGGCGCTTCAAGCTCCCGTAGGGAGCGCAAGATGTTAGCCCAGGGTGAAACCCTGGGAACCGGGCCGTCTTTCCCAAAAAATAAGGAACGCGGCGTAGCCGCGTTCAAACCTTGCTCGGAGTACTTCCCCGGCTTCCGACCTCCCATTTCCAATATCGCCCCTGCGCCTCCCTGCGCTATCCTTTGAAACTAAGAAGCCTTCATGCCCACACTCAACCTTAAGCCCACCGGCGCGGCGGTCAAAAAGTATTACGCCACCCTCGAACGCTTCGCCCGCGGCCATTTTGACAAAGAGGGCAACATCCGCGGAGCATTCGAGGACCTGCTCAAGCACTGCGCCCGCCAATTCGAGTGGACTGTCGTTCCCGAGTACTCCATCCCCCGCAAAGACCGCAACCCATTGAGCGTCGACGCCGCCCTTCTCGACGCCTTCAACCTCCCGCGCGGCTATTGGGAAGCCAAAGACGAAAAAGACTCGCTTACCGACGAAATGAAGAAGAAGTTCGAGGCCGGTTAATCGGCCAGGTAGTCACCGTAAGCCTCGAAACCGTCCGCTTGGTGCATGAACTGGCCGGATTATCCATCGGCCAGCCGTAAAGAGCATTTCTTTCCACTGAAAGGAGCTATCGCATGGATTTGATGGTTGACCGGAAGGAATTCGACAAAGCATTGCGGCAAATTCTGCAGGGGCGGAACGCGCAGGGGACGGACGTGGTAGATTTTACCGCCGCGCGCGACACGTTGACGGTAGTGGCAACAGGCCGAAGCGTGGAAATTGCGATTGAGGCCGCCGAGATCGGCAGCGCCAGCCTCCCGATTGGGGTCGTTGCCAAGCTGAAGAAGATCGGCAAGACTTACGACAGCGAAAAGGTGCGCATCAGAGTTTCCGAGGGCCGCGTGCGAATGGAGGGTATGTCGATTGCAAATGCTGAGATTCGAATGCGGAAGATTGCCCGCCGTGTGATCGACATACCGCAGGATGCCCGACCGATGGACGTGCTGTCCCTGCGCCATATTTTCACCCACCATGAGATCGAGGAAAGCGAGCTGGGCGCAAAGGTACTAGACGAGGAGGCGAAACTGGCGAACGCGCTGGACTGGTCTGCGCGAGGCTTGGCGGATTACGGAGTAAGCCGCCAAGACCTGAGCCGGCTGGCTGAGTCGCGGATACGGGAGAACGTGCCAAGTCTCCGCAAGGCGCTTTTCCCGAGTGATTGAGCGGAATGCCGAGTCGCGAGTTGCCCCGTTCTCATCTCGTGAATTGTCAAGCCGAGCGCGCGCCGGTTCCTTCGCCTTTAGGGACCGGAGATGGATGCCAACCGGCTGATTAGCAGTTCTTTAACTCCACTAACCCCGCCAACTCCGCCAGCTCCGCTGCTTCTTGCAGATAATTAACTCCCCCCGGCGCACAATCTAAATCGGAGACATTTATGCCAAACATTACCGTTACCGTCAGCCAGGACATCTATGACGATGCCCGCGTCTTTGCCGCCCAACGCAGAACCTCGGTCTCGGCAATAGTGCAATTCTTCCTGCAGAACCTGGGCAATCTCACTTTCAAGTCTGAAGCTGCGCTTCTAATGCTGCGCAACCGCGAATCCAAGGCGGCTGCGGCCAAGGCGCGCGAACAGGCCCGGCGCGCTGCTCGAATGGCGGCATTCAAGGCAGAAACAAAGCCCTCGCAACCCTCCCAGAGCTGAGATTTCTTCTCCAAAAAACTGTGAACTTTCAAACCCGTTCAATCGATTCATTGGCTTGCCGGCATTCGCTTCACGAATTCACAATTTTCCGCCCCTTCTCGTCTCTCTTGACGCAAGCAATCACCAACCCGCGCGGCCATTAAACTGGAAGGATGGGCGCAGGGCTGATTCTGGGCATTGAGACATCGTGCGACGAGACTGCCGCGGCGGTGGTTGAGCGCGGGCGGCGGATTGCGTCGTCGGTGGTCGCCTCGCAGATTGCGACCCATGCGCGCTATGGCGGAGTGGTGCCGGAGCTGGCGAGCCGGGAACATTTGCGCGCAATCGTTCCAGTGGTGCGGGCGGCGCTGAAAGAAGCCGGAGCGGAGTTGCGCGATCTCGATGCTGTTGCCGTGACTTCAGGTCCGGGCCTGGCTGGAGCGTTGCTGGTTGGAATCAGTTACGCGAAGGCGCTGGCCTATGCAAATCATTTACCGCTCATCGCAGTGAATCATCTTGAAGGGCATATCCATGCGGTGCTGCTGCGGGAGCGGGCGGAGGGCGGAGTGTGTGTGGATGAAGCCGCGCTGGCCCTGGTAGTTTCAGGCGGGCACACGCATCTTTACCTGGCGCGGCCGGCCGGTGGATTGTGGAACTACAAGCTGATTGGGCGCACCGTGGACGACGCTGCCGGCGAAGCCTTTGACAAAGTGGCGAAGCTGCTGGGGCTTGGGTATCCGGGAGGGCCGTGGATCGATTCGCTGGCGCAATTCGGAGATGCGCATAGTGTACCCTTCGCGTTTTCGCAGGTGAAGACGAAGGCGCATTTGCGCGGAAAGACGGCGCGGACAAAAGGCGCAACAAGGGCGCCGATCGCGGACCTCGATTCGCATTTTCTGTTTTCGTTTTCGGGAATCAAGACCGCGGTGCTGCGTTACGTCGAGGTGAATGGCTTGCGAAGCGAAGCGCAAGAGCGGGCCGAGCGGCTTTACCAGAGCCCGGCGGGAGGTGACGGGGCGCGAGCGAGTGTTGCTTTGATGCCTGCGCAGACGAAAGAAGAGGCGCTGGCGCTTTGCACACAGAAAACGCTCGACCTGATTGCGAGCTTTCAGCGTGCGGTTATCGGGGATCTCATGAAGAAGACATTCGGCGCCGCGGAACGGCTGGGAGCGGAGCGAATCCTTGTGACGGGAGGCGTTGCGGCGAATCGCGAATTGCGAGAGCGATTCAGCGATGAGGCCGGGCGGAGAGGGCTTGCCATCGCGTTTCCGACCAGGGAACTCTCGACGGACAATGCAGCGATGATTGCGGCAGCAGCGTGGCCGCGTTTTGAAGCAAGCGAGTTTGCGCCGACAGATCTGAGCGCCGATCCCGCGCTGACGCTGGGGTGAGTCGCTGACTGGATGAGTTCGTGCTTTCCCGCCCTTTTCACGGACGAATTCAGTAAGCAGGTCCCGGTTCGACTGCGAATGTCCGCCGCGGCGGACATTCTCCGCTCAGGGCAGGCTTTCGACTTCGGTCGCCGCGGCGACCTTCGCTCATGAGGATGGGCACCCACATTTGTAAAACCTCAAGTTGTCATCGTACATTGGACTGCACCCACAAAGTGTCAAGGCGTCGTTCTTTGAACCAAGCTGCAGATTGCTCATTCGCCGCGAGTTAAATTGTGCGCGGTTTGCAGGGAATTAATATCGAATTGCCTACCCTTATATATAGCCAATCAAGAACAGTGAATGAGGCACGGGCAGCCTCTTCCAATCTGATTGATGCCAGGAACGCGATCTGAAAAAGACGCGCTGAGCAGAGTTGCTGAGGCGGATCAGCAGCGATGCCGCCGGGCGGTTTTCCACCCATTGAAATGACCGGAACCACGGCCGCAACGGGAAAAGAAAGCTGCCCGGCACCGAATTCGTGCCGGTGTGCGCGAACAGATGCGGCACTGGTTGGATTATCCCACCCCGGCGACAAAAACAACGGCGTCGCGAGGGCGGGGCACCCGGCGAATTGTCGCCATTGGTTTCGCTGAGAACAAATCCAAACTACATTTTCCCGTCGAACCAACGAACAAATCAAAGGAGAGTTGCATATGAACTTCATCTCGAATATTTGGAATCATCCCAAGACATCGACAGCAGGAGTGCTGATTGCGGTGGTGACGATCACCGGCGTGCTGTCGCAACAAGGTATCTCGCTGGGCAAGGCCGGCTCGGGCACTGTCATTTCGCTGGTGACGGCGATTGCGACGGCGATACTGGGCCTTTTGGCGCGCGATCCTGACCAGGGGTCAGGGATCAGGGATCAGGGATCAATGAGTCAGCAGGCTAAGCTGGGCGCGTGGATGTTGATTTCGCTGCTGCTTCTGTCGACCATCACGGGCTGCTCCGCGGCCGGCGTGGCGCAGGATATCGTGAACTGGACGCCCTCGCTCGAGAGCGCCGTTGCTACAGTCGATTCGACTGCGTCCCTGCTGGCTCCGGCCGACGCGCCAATCTTTGCCGCGGCCACCACTGGATTTGACGTGGCTGCCGATCTGCTCGTCACGCAGGCCAAGGCGTATCTCGCCAATCCCTCGGCAAGTGTTTTGGCGCAGTTGCAGGCGCAGGTTGTCGCGTTTCAGCAACAGGTAAACGGCTCGCTGCTTTCGGTGGCGAAGATCGGCGATTCTTCGAGCCAGAAGCACGCATTGACGGCCATTCAGGCAGTGGCGACTATTGTGAACGCGATGCTGGCGCTGGTGGAACAGGTATCGAGCAAGGCTGCATTGGCACACATGGCGCAGGCTGCGCAGATCAAGATTGCGGCAGTTGAGCCACTGCTCGATCGCGATCAGGCAGCGGCGATCGTGGCTGCGCATTTCGATGAACCGATTGCCGCAGCGCGGGCGCAGGTGGCGCTGGCGGAAGAAGATTCGGCAAGAGCCGGGTTCTGAAAAATGGTTGCCAGTGGTCAGTGATCAGTGGTCAGTGTCCCACCCATTCCGCAAAAGACGCGGAATGGGTGGGGCAAACGGCCCCAACAAAAAACATGATGGAGCTGTGGAACTGTGATCGCAACGGAATCAGCGACTTAGCGGCACAGCCTTCACAGTTTCACGGCCCGGCTCTGAAAATTCGCTTTGAATCGCATTGCTCAATGAGAAATGCGGCTTACACGTTGGTGTCGTGGGCTTCGCCGAGTTGGAGCTTGAAGGTCATCTGGCGGCGGTTGCGGATGATGGTGACGCTGATTATGTCGCCGGGCTGATGTTTGTCCATGATGGCGCTGACGTCCGGCTGATCGGCCACCTGCTGTCCATCGATGGCCACAATCAAATCACCGCCGAGAAGAATGGAAGTATTGCCCACATAGGCCTGCTGGTTGCCGCCGTGCAGTCCGGCGCGTTCGGCTGCTCCCCCGGGAACGACGCGCTGAATCAGGAGGCCATAGCTGGCAGGAATCCCCATTTGATCGGCGAGATCGGGCCCGATGGCATAAGTGACTACGCCCAGCGAGGGACGCTTGACGCGGCCGTAACGCGTGAGGTCGGCAAGCACAGCCTTGGCGGTGTTGATGGGAATCGCGAAGCCGATTCCCGAACTTTGTTCGGCGCCGTTCGAAGCGATCAAGGTGTTAATTCCGATGACTTCGCCATGCGAGTTGAGCAGCGGGCCGCCCGAGTTGCCGGGGTTGATGGCAGCGTCAGTCTGGATGGCGTCTTCGATGGGTGCGCCGTCTTCATTGTGAATAGAGCGGATGGAACTGATGATGCCGCGAGTCATGGTGCCGCTCAGTCCGAAGGGGTTGCCGATGGCGTAGACCTTCTGGCCGACGTTGAGATCGGAGGAGTCAGCAAGCGTGACGGGCTGAAGATCGGGCGCGTCAATTTGCAGCAGCGCAAGATCGTGCACCTTGTCTGTCCCCACAACCTTGGCCTGGTAGCGGCGCTTGTTTGAAAGCTGCACTTCAATGCCACGGTTGGCGCCGGCAACTACGTGAAAGTTGGTCAGGATGTGGCCGTTCCTGTCGAGGACGAAGCCGGAGCCCTGACCCTGTTGCGGTACTGCCTGGAAGAAAAAGTTGTAGACCAGTGCTGTGGACGTGATGTTGACAACCGAGGGAAGCACGCGCTTGTAGACGGCAATGTTGTTCTGCTCCTCGGAGTCGTAGGCGGGCGCGGCTTCGGCCTCGGTCAGGTGCAGCGATGAGCCGCCGTTCTTGCCGCTAAACAGCGAAAAATGTCCGAGCGTGCCGCCATCGACAAGCGGTGAATAGTGCGAGGTGAAGAACCAGAATCCGCATACCAGCGCGGCAACCAGAATTAAAGGGCGCAGTTTCATGCTTTGAACCTTAAAGACCTTCCTTATTAATCCGGCCCGTGAATAGTGTGTCGGCCACCACCCATTTCGCGATAAGACATGCGAAATGGAGGGGGCACGGGGCTTGTATTGATGGGCCGGACCAATAGTACATATACGAGAGCTTCGGCGAGGAGTTCCCCGGGGAAGTTCCCCTGACTCCCCTATTTTAAAGACAATGAATCAGATGAATTGTTGCTCTGGGCTCTGAGGCGGGGCCAGAGATCGTCTACTTGCGTCTTGAGCGACGCCAAATCTCCCGAATTATCAATTACATAATCGGACTGTGGGGCTTTTTCGGCGTCGGAAATCTGGTGTGAGAGGCGGCTGCGGGCGTCGGCTTCGGCCGCAGCGCGCTTTTCAGGCGGCAGGTTGAGGCGCGTGACGTAGCGGGCAATCTTGAGATCATCCGGCGCGGTGATTAGGATGATGCGATCGATGCGGCGACGCCAGTCGGACAAGACGCTGTTTATTTCGCCGCGCGCGCGCGCATCGCGAACAACTTCAAAGATTAGCGCGGACTCGAGAACGGCGACGGCCTGTGGGGAACGCGCAAAGATCGCGTCCATCATGCGCTGCTGCATCGCGATGACGGCGGGATGAACGATGGCGTTCAGATCTTGCAGACGGCCCTCGCGAAAGGCGAGCTCAGCCAAGTGAGCGCGGTTCAGGCGGCCGTCTGGCGCGAGCACACCGGGTCCAAAGAGCGCAACGATCTGGTCGAAAACCTCGTGGCCGGGTTCCATCAGTTCGCGGCCAAGGGCGTCGGCTTCAATGACTTCGGCGCCAAGCGCGCGCAGCATGGCGGCGACGGTGGTTTTGCCGCTGCCCAAGCTGCCGGTGAGGCCTACGCGAAGCATGGTCACTCCTTCCTCGGTTAGGGATGTGCTTTCCCAGGTCTCAAAAGCGAGACCTGGGGCACCCAGCGTCGTTCCTGAACAATCATTTCAAAGACCCTGGGGCACCCAGCTCCGCGGTTGAACCATCGTGCTCAATATCTGAGCACCCAGTGTTAGAGGCCTCGGCGCATTTTGGCGGCGCGGACGGTGTTGGACATCAGCATGGCGATAGTGAGCAGTCCCACTCCGCCTGGGACGGGCGTGTATGCGCCCGAAATCTCGAATGCGGCGGGTTCGATGTCGCCCACGATGACCGAGCCGCGCTTGGCGAAAGCGGTCTCGCGTTTCTCATTCCCTTTAAAGAATCGGTCGAACTCCTCGCGCGTGTTGATTCGATTGATGCCGACATCGATGAGCGTGGCGCCGGGCTTGACCATCTCGGGCGTGATAAAGCCTGGGTGGCCGATGGCGGCGACCAGAATGTCGGCCTGGCGCGTGATCTCACCGAGGTTTCGCGTTTTGGAGTGGCAGATCGTTACGGTTGCGTTCTCATGCAGCAGAAGCATGGCAACGGGTTTGCCCACAATGTCGCTGCGGCCAACCACGACCGCGTGTTTGCCGGCGATGGGAATGTCGCTGCGCTTGAGGATTTCGATGACGCCTGCCGGTGTGCACGGCGCGAGAGCGGGACGCCCGGCCTGGAGACGCCCGGCGTTTACGGGATGAAAGCCGTCGACATCCTTTTCAGGGAGCACGGCGTCGAGCAAGGACTTTGCGTCGACCTGCGTGGGGAGCGGCAACTGGATGAGGATGCCGTCGATTTCGTCGCGGGCGTTGAGGCTGTTGACCAGGTCGAGCATGTCTTCGGTCGTGACCGTGTCGGGGGGTTCGATGAGGTCGCTGAAGAGGCCGAGCTCGGCGCAGGTCTGCACCTTGCTGCGCACGTAAATCTCCGAAGCGGGCACGTGGCCCACCAGAACGGCCGCGAGGCCGGGCCGGATTCCCTGCGCGGCAAGATGCTTTACTTCCCCGGCGACTTCCTGCTTGATGGCGGCCGCGATGGCCGCGCCATCGAGGATTGTTGGCATCTCTGCTCCAAAGAATCATGGTATCGCTTCGGGGTATTTGGGTCGCCGATGTAAACCACGTCACATGACTTTGTGAGCAGCCTCACATACAGCCCCGTCTCTGAAGCCTGAGTTTTATGCCTATCAAAGGTGTCTCAGATCACAACAATCGATCACGGAGAGCAACTTTGGCGGGCGAGTGAAGGGGCGTCGCTTGATGAGCGGTTTAAAGGATGCGGCACATTTATTCAGATTTCTTGGATTATTCGTAATTGCGTTTCTGATGTTTTGGGTGATTCGCGGATTCGTGGTTCCCAAGAGCTTTGGCGAGTACGGGCATTACCGCGGGGCTGCGATTGCCGAGATTGCAGCGCACCCGGTGAAGTTTGCCGGGCACCAGGCGTGTGAACAATGCCATACCGACGAGGCCGGCACCAAGACAAAAGGCGCGCACGCGCATGTGAACTGCGAGGCCTGCCACGCGAGCGCTCGGCCTGCGGCACGCCAACCGAGCCGCGATCATCGATGACGCCGGTCAAGCCCGACTCGGCGGTGCTGTGCGCGCGGTGCCACACGGCGAACGCGGCCAAGCCCAAAGGTTTTCCGCAGGTTGAACCGGCGGACCACTCAGCGGCATTCCGTGCGCGACCTGCCACAACCCGCACAGTCCGGCCATCGGTTCTGACTCGGGCGCAACTTCAGTCGCCGGAGGTGCGAAATGAATATCAGCCGGCGTCATCTACTTATTCTTTTGCCCGCTGCAGCAGTGGCCTGGAAACACGTACTGGCCGGGACCCCGGAAGAGTCGCCTAATTACCAGATGAGCGACCACTGGTGGGGCATGTTGATTGATATCCCCAAGTGCATCGGCTGCGGAAACTGCGTGCGTGCCTGCCAGACCGAAAACGACGTGCCGGATGGATTCTTCCGCACGTGGGTGGAGCGGTACCACGTAACCGATTGGAATATGACGACTCCCGAGGTTATCTCGCCCGACGGCGGCAAAGAGGGGTTCCCGGTCGCCAAGGAGGATGAGGGCAAGTACTTCTTTGTGCCCAAGATGTGCAACCACTGCTCAAACTCGCCCTGCACGCAGGTGTGCCCGGTGGGCGCGACGTTTGTAACTCCCGATGGCGTGGTGCTGATTGACCAGAGCTATTGCCTGGGCTGCGCCTATTGCGTGCAGGCCTGCCCGTACGGATGCCGCTACATTCATCCCACCAAGAAGGTCGCGGACAAATGCACTTTGTGCTACCACCGGATCACTAAAGGGCTGACGACGGCTTGCTGCGAGGCGTGCCCGACGGGAGCGCGGCAACTGGCGGATTTGAAGGACCCCAAGGATCCGATTCATGAGTTTTTGAAGACCCACACGGTGCAGGTTTTGAAGCCGCAGATGGCCACCGGGGCCAAGGCTTTCTACAACGGGCTGGATGGGTCAGTGAGGTAAGAAAGACCGCTTCTAGCTTCTAGCTCCTAGCTTCTAGCCGTAATTTGCGGTGGGAAGCTGACAAGGCTGGAACCAGCACTAAAAGCTAGAAGCTAGTGGCTAGGAGCTGATTTTATGAGCGGTGTTGAAGGCTATATGTATCCGAACGAGGCTACGCTTTACTGGAGCGTTCTGATCGTTCTTTACCCATACATCACGGGGCTGGTTGCCGGTGCGTTTATCCTGGCATCGCTGGTGCGCGTGTTCCGTGTTCAGGCGGTCGCTCCCACCTACAGGCTGGCGCTACTGACGGCGCTTGCGTTCCTGCTGGTAGCGCCGCTGCCGCTGCAGTTTCATCTTGGCCATCCCGAGCGCTCGCCGGAAATGTACTTCACCCCACATGCGACCTCGGCGATGGCAATGTTCGGCTACGTGTACCTGTGGTATCTGATGGCCGTGCTGGTGTTTGAGATATGGCTCGATTACCGGCGCGAGATCGTGCTGCGTTCGCAACAAACGAAGGGACTGCTGCGGGTGATTTACAAGATGATGACGCTGGGCTCGAGCAATATCAGCAAGCGCTCGCTTCACATCGATGAAAGGGTGGGCTGGATCGTGACGCTGATCGGCATTCCGTCTGCGTTCCTGCTGCACGGCTATGTGGGATTCATTTTCGGATCGATCAAAGCCAACCCCTGGTGGTCGTCGCCGCTGATGCCGGTGGTCTTTATTTTTTCCGCCATGGTGTCGGGCATTGCCGGGGTAATGCTGCTTTACATGGCATTGAGCAAGCTGCGCAAACAGGCGATCGACATGCGTTGCGTGGATACGATCGCGATGTACATGTTCTACATCTTCATTGTCGATTTCAGCCTTGAGATGCTGGATCTTGTGCATCGCATTTACGAGGCCGATGAATCGTTCCGCAGCCTCGATTTCATGGTGCACACCAAGCTCTACTTTTCGCAGATCGTGCTGCAGATCTGCCTTGGCACGTTACTGCCGCTGCTTCTGCTGTTTCTGACGCAGGTGGTCAAGTTCTCTGTGATCGTGCGCAAGCGCATCTATGTTTTTTGCGGCTCAATGATCCTTATCAGCGTGTTTGCGATGCGTTGGAACGTGGTGATCGGCGGGCAGTTGTTTTCAAAGAGCTTTCTTGGGTACACCACCTATAAAGTTGACCTGGTGACGAAAGAGGGCCTGCTGGTAGCTATTGGCTTCATGATTCTGCCGCTGCTTTTTCTTTGGGCGCTGGTGAAACTGTTGCCGCCGTGGCCGGAAAAGAGTTCGCGCGAGATAGCGTTGGAACATTGATCTACGACCGCATGATTCCCTGTCTCCAGGCTTGTGCTCACTCACCCATTCCGCGGTAAAGCTGCGGAAAGCATCGGGCAACCAAATTGGGACAGCTTCAAGCGGGGGTAGAACCGATCGCCGCACTGTCAATGCGAATCGGGGTGGGAATTGAACGATCTTCCCGATGCAATCGATCAGCTTGCCCGGCGCATGGAAGCGCTGGAGAGGCGCGTCGAGGAGCTTGAGCAGTCGCACGCACCTGAACGGCCGCGCGCGATGCCGCAAGCCGGCGCACCCGCCGGAACACTTGAAGCGATTCTCGATTCCGGCAATCAGATTACCCAAAGCGCAAGTTTGTTGTCAGTGCTGGGCAAAGCAATGCTGGGCATTGCCGGCGCGTACTTGCTGCGCGCATTGGCCGAGGCAAGCATTGCGCCCCGGCTTCCGGTCGCAATTCTCGGGGTCGTGTACGCCATTCTCTGGCTGGTTTTGGCGGCGAGAGAACCGGCAGAGTCGCGGCTTGCGCGCACCGTCTACGCCATCACTCCTGCCGTCATTCTTGGCCCCATGTTGTGGGAATTGGCGCTGCGTTTCAAGGTGCTCGGAGCGACGGCAACCGCCGCGGCCCTGTTGGCGTATGACGTGGTGGCGTTCGTCGCAGCGTCGAAACCGTATCGCGCTATTTTGCTGCAGGCAGCCAACATCGCCATGGCCGGGCTTGCGCTGGCGCTGGCAATTGCCACGCACGAGACGCTGCCGTTTCTGGCGGTACTCGTGATGGGCACCGCGCTCTGTGAATACTGGATGGCGATCGGACGCGGAAGTTGCGCACGCGCAATTGTTGCACTTGCAGCCGACCTTGCCGCGTTGCTGTTGATCTATATCTATTCCACTCCGCAAAACACGCGCATCGACTATCCAATACTGGGAACGGCATCGTTGCTTGTGCCCAGTTTCTTGCTCTTTCTTGTCTTTGCTGTCGCTGTTACGTTCAGCAGCGTTATGAAGGGGCAGGAGATCACGGTCTTTGGAAGTGTCCAGGTCACAATCGCATTTCTTCTGGCAGCGGCAAGCCTGGTTGAATTCGGGCCCGCGCAAGCAAGAGTACTGCTGGGAGCCATTTGCATTGCGTTTGCCGCCGCCTGCTATGTGGCTACTTTCAGGCTTTTCAATCAAGGCGCAGTGTGGCGGAATCGCGCGGTCTTCTCCACATGGAGCGGCGCCTTGTTTCTTGCCGGCAGCTTTCTCTGCTTTCCTGATACCTGGACGAGCATCTGGTTATGCGCGGCAGCATTGCTGGCCGTTGCAGCCGGAGCGCGATCCGCGATGACGTTTTTGGTCTTTCATGGAACGGCGTATTTGCTTGCGGCTGCGGTTCTGTCAGGATTGCTCAACTATTTTGCCCAAGCGCTTTTTGGAGCTCCGCCGGGTGCTCCGGGGTGGAAGATCGTTCTGGTATCGGCCAGCGCGGCGGGATGCTACTTGATTGCTTCGCGAAGCAGGCTTGAGGAGTGGGAGACGCATGCGCTTCAGCTCTCACTTGCGGCGCTTTCCGCCACGGCGCTGGTGGCGCTGCTGGTTGAGGGACTGGTGGCGGCAGTCTCTGCAGAAATGGCTCCCGCAAGTCATCACATGGCGTTTATCAGGACGTTGACGTTATGCGTTGTTGCACTGACGCTGGTTTTCAGCGGCGCACACTGGCAGCGCCGCGAATTGAGCCGGCTGGGTTACGCCACGGTTGCACTGGCCGCGGTCAAGCTGATAGTCGAGGACCTGCGCCACGGTCACCTTGCATATATCGCCGCCTCCATCTTTCTATTTGCGCTCACGCTCATCGCTGCGCCGCGTCTTGCGCGGGTGCGGCTGAGGGCGTGAGACGCAAACAGAAGCTGCCTAATGCTCGCGGCGAAACAAAGAGGCCGCGCCGATCAACGGATCGGTTCGATCGGAGACAAGGCCGGTCTTGGCGAGAGCGGAGCCTCGCGCCAGGCCCTGTCGCCGCCGTCGCGCAGTTTCATCTTGCTGATGTGGACCCGGTAGTCGGTGTTGGGCAAAAGCGATTCGAGAACAAAAGTCTCAGTACCGTTGCCCGGCAACTCGCTGTAGCGATAAACGCCCACATCGCCTTCGCTGGTTTCGTGGCCGGTGGTCGCCGAATCCAGGAACCGTTGCGCATCGGCGACGCCTGGCGCGTCGTGGTCTCCGGTCTCGGTCACGCTTTCGGCAGCGTATGAGCGTACCAGCTTGGTCCAGTACCGCGAAAGCAGATCGGTGTTGGCAAAAAGATCGGCCCAGATGAGCTGCCCGTGCACGGCAACCACTATGCCGACGGCGTGTTCGCTGCGCAACTTGGCAAGCACCTGCTCGCGCTCGGAATTAGCCGGGGCAGCGGCCTGGTCGACTTTGGCGGCCACTACACTGTCCTGCATTACGCGAGCGTAGCTGGTGGTGTTGAGCGGCATCGGGCTTCCAGCGGCCTCAACGGTAACGGTTTCAGTAGAGTTGCGAACTCGCGAGGGCGCTGCGGCGACCTCCATCTGCGAGATGGTGCCATGCACTGAGTCCCAGACTTTCTGCTGGTCCTGCTCTGCCATGGCTTCTTCGCGGACCGCGGGCTGCACCATAAACGAATCGGCGGGCGATTTGTTTGACGCGCCAAAGCTGTCTGAGCCCCCGGTCCAACGGCCGGGCTCGATGCAGAAGACGGAGAGGTCGATGGGGTCGGCGTCGGGAGGAACGATGCGGTCTTTTGCGATCACGCGGTCCTGTTTGCCGCCAGTGACGATTTCGCCGGCCAGCAGCAGCAGCGGCTTTGCCGAGTGGTTGACGAGGACGAGCGTGTTTACCTGGTCTCCGCGGACGGGGTTGCGGGGCAGCGGATATTGACCATTTGCCGGGCCGCGCGGCCGCACCAGCCCTCGGACATTGCCTGCCTCAGTGACTTCGACGTCGCCGGACTTGATGCCCTCGTCGAGAGTGATGAACGGAGTTTCAGCGGGAGAGTCGCCGCTGGCGCGGACCACGGGAAAGAGCAGAAGGCCACCGCTTTCGATGGGCGCCAGGACGCGGTAGCCTCCGGCTCCGTTATTGGGACCACCGGCCGCCGCGACGAAGACACCGCCCGCCACGGCTGCCATTGCCGCGAACAGTACTGCTGCCAGCCCGAACTTAATTGGATTCTTCATGATTTGCTCCTCAATCCGGTTGAAATTGCACCGGACGCTGAATGAGGAACGGGGCGGGGAGGATATCTTGCACGGTTTTTGATAAAGATTTTTTAAGGCAAGAAGCGTAGCCCTCCAAATTAAGGAATATGCCGTTAAGTTGAGGCTAGTGAAACTCCGCAATGCTGCCGAAGAGGTAAATATGCCGGTTCGGGTACTCCGGCCGGTGTTGGCAGGAATCGTGACACAGAGTCCCTTCAATCCGGGTTTCGTTCGAGCGGCGAGCGGCGTGGCGGCTGCGGCAAAGCCCGACAAAATGTTGAACAAGGAGAAGCCAGTGAACATGCCGTGGGCCTATCTGCGGCTGCCGCCGTTTCCGCAGGTCGCGGTCAAAGTGCTGCAACTGGTGACGAATGAGAACGTGCAACTGCACGAGCTTTGCGACCTGATTTCGTCTGACGCCGCGTTTGCCAGCGAAGTGCTGACGGTGGCCAATTCGCCGCTCTATGCTCCGCGCTATCCGGCCAACAGCATTCTTCAGGCTGTTTCAGTGCTTGGGGCCGACATGCTTCACGGGATGTGCGTCACTGTTGGCGTGCGGGCTTACCTGGGAAAATCGATGAACCACCCTGCCATGCGCGGACTATGGCGGCACAGTTTGGCTTGCGGCATTGTTGCGCAGAAGCTGGCGGCAGGTGGACTGGTGGACGAGTACACGGCCTACACTGCAGGAATTCTGCACGACATTGGGCGGATCGCGCTCACGGTGATTCAACCCAGGGATTACGCGAGGCTGCTCGAAGCGCATTCAGGACCAGCAGCCAGCATCCTGGTGCACGAGCAGGAGCTCTTTGGGTTGAATCATTGTGAGGCCGGCCAAAGGTTGGTTTCAGGATGGAAGCTGCCGGTGGAGTTCGAGGAAGTAGTGCTGGGGCATCACGATATGCGGCGCAACGATGGCGCCTGGGGATTGTCGGAATTGTTGAAGATCAGCTGCGCGATCGCCGACGCGGCAGGCTACAGGGCATTTGCCGGCTGCGAATCCGCAGCTTACGGGGAACTGCTGGAGCGCCTTCCCGCCCGGGAGCGCAGGCTCTTTTATCCCGAGGTCGATCCGTTGACTCGCGATATCGCCACGGCGGTCAGCGCGATTGAGTCGCTGTGAGTGTTCGTAATCCTGCCGGTCTTCGAACGGTTTTCGACCCGTGTCTCGGGTGATAAGATACGTTTGCTCAGTTTTCTACCAGCACTAGCGTGTCGAAAAATGAGGGTCACTGCGGTTGGTTAAGAAACCGTTTTCTTCGAATCCTGTAAATGAGGTTGGTAATCATGAATGCCCGCTTTGTTTTCGTTGCGATGTCCCTGGTTGTGGGACTGACCGCCGCGGATGCCCTTGCGCAAAATGCGCCCGCCGCGCTGACCATCCTTGCTGGCCAGGTTGCCGGCAAGGTGAGCCCCACTTTGTACGGGTTGATGACCGAGGAGATTAATCACTCCTACGAGGGAGGACTGTACGCCGAATTGATTCAGAACGGCACCTTCAGGGCCGAATGGTCGGGGTTTGACGATTGGTACCTGGTGCAGGGAGGTAGTTCGAAGGCGAAGATGACGATGGACCGCTCGACCGGCCCCAGCGAAGCGTTGCCATACAGCCTGCGTCTCGAAGTTGACAGCGCCGGCTCTGCAAGCCCAGCGGGACTGTTGAACGATGGCTTCTGGGGCATTCCCGTCAAGCCGGATACGACCTACAGCGGTTCCTTCTATGCCAAGACAGATTCAACCAGCCTAGGACCGGTGACGGTGAGTCTGATTGCCAACCAGAGTGGAAAGGTGCTGGCGTCGGCGATCATCTCCGATGTAGGCACGACGTGGGGAGAACACAAATTCTCGCTCAAGACCGGCGCCGTTGAGCCGTCGCCGGCCAACCACTTTCAGCTCACAATGGCCCATGCCGGCTCATTGTGGCTAAACGTTGTTACCCTGTTTCCGCCCAGCTATCACAACCGGGCCAACGGCACGCGCGTTGACCTGATGGAGAAACTGGCGGCCATGCATCCGGCATTTCTGCGCTTCCCCGGCGGAAACTACGTTGAAGGCAACCTGATTGCCGACTGGTACGACTGGAAAAAGACGATCGGCCCGCTGGTGGACAGGCCCGGCCACCCCAGCCCGTGGGGTTATTGGTCAACTGACGGTTTTGGGTATCTTGAATTCCTGGAGTGGTGCGAAGACCTGCACATGCAGCCGGTGCTGGCTGTGTATGCCGGCTATTCGCTGAAAGGACAGCATGTGACGCCCGGCCCGGAGCTCGAGCCTTATGTGCAAAGCGCGCTGGACGAGATTGAATATGCGACCGGCGGCTCAGATACGAAATGGGGCGCGCGGCGTGCGGCCGACGGGCATCCGGCGCCGTTCCACATTACGTACGTTGAGATCGGCAACGAGGACATGTTTGACCACTCGGGGAGCTACGAACAGCGCTTTTCACAGTTCTTCAAGGCGATCCGTGCGAAGTATCCCGACTTGCAGTTGATGGCGACAACGCCGGTGAAATCAGAGAAGCCCGATGTAGTTGACGATCACTACTACCTGAGAGCCTCGCAGTTCTTTGACGATGTAGCGCATTATGACAAAATCGACCGCAACGGGCCGAAGATCTTTGTGGGCGAGTGGGCAACTCGCGAGGGCACGCCGACGCCGAATCTTGGCGCTGCTCTGGGCGACGCTGCGTGGATGACCGGAATGGAGCGCAATAGCGATCTTATCGTTATGGCCTCCTACGCGCCGCTGCTTATCAACATCAATCCGGGCGCGTCGCAGTGGGTTCCCGATCTGATTGGCTACGATGCGGAAAAGAGCTACGGATCGCCCAGCTATTACGCACAGGTGATGTTTTCGTCAAAGCTGGGCGATGTAAAGCCGGCCTCGGAAGTCGATGGCGGGGGGGCGAGGTTCTTCTATTCGGTAACCAAGGACACGACGAAGAAGAGGCTCTATATCAAGCTTGTGAATGCATCGTCTGACGGGCAGCGGGTGAAGATCAGCCTGCCGGATGTTTCTCTCGCCGCGCAGGGGCATGTGTCGGTTTTGAGCGGCAAAGACACTCAGTCCACGAATACGCTCGATCATCCAACCAGCATCGTTCCCGTCGAGAAGGCGCTGGCAGTCGCCGGGAATACGTTCAACTACGATGCACCGGCTTACTCCATCCAGGTGCTTGATCTGCCGTTGAAGTAGAGGCGCATGAAGGGTGATTTTTGCGGGATCGGCAGCCGAGGTGGACGCATGAACGGCAGCCGAGGACCCGCGCAGTGATTAAGAGCCCGGCGTCTCAAAACCACAGTCCAAAATCTGTTGCGAAGATGCTGCAGTTTCGCAGTTAGAATTCGTTATGACCTCGCGACGGAAGCCTGTGGACCCCGAGCCGGCCCCTGTAATGGAAACGGCTCAACCGGTTGTGTGCATTGTGACAGTGGACAAGGAGTTCCTTGGCGTTGCGACGCCTGAGCTGTCGCCATGGTTCCAGGTGAAGGTTCACGACAGTTATGACGACTTGGTCCGCTTATCGCGCGAGGCGGGCGTAGCGGCGATTCTGCTCGACATCGACACGGAAGGAAAAGATGAGTTTGGGGGCCTTCCTGTTCTGAACGAACTGCGAAGGCTGAATAGCGATCTGACTCTGATCTCCCTCAGCCGCGCCCGTGCGCGCTCAGTGGAGAAGCAAGCGCTCAGTGCCGGAGCCGATGCCCACTTTCGTAATCCCGTGGATCTGGCTGAACTGCGCATGACGCTGGTGGAGACGGTGCGCCGCCGCGGCGAGAGCGCCGAGCGTGAGCGGATGCGGCAGCAGTCGATTGAATTCAGCCGCTTTCAGGATTTTGTGGGGGCGAGTGAGCCGATGCGGCTGGTGTATGACGCCATTCAGCAGGTGGCCGGCAGCAGCATCAACGTGCTTATCCGCGGCGAGAGCGGCACGGGCAAGGAACTGGCGGCGCGCGCCATCGTGGCGCTGAGCCGGCGGGCGAGCAAGCCGTACATTCGCCTGAACTGCGCCGCGCTTCCTGAGAATCTCATCGAGTCAGAGCTGTTCGGCAGCGAGCGTGGCGCATTTACGGGAGCGGCCGAATCACGTCCGGGCCAAATTGAGCTGGCCGACGGAGGGACGCTTTTTCTGGACGAGATTGCGACTCTTGGTGTTGCGCTGCAGACAAAATTGCTGCGGGTGCTTGAAGACCACCAGGTGCAGCGGCTTGGCGGGCGCACCTATCGCAAGATCGATTTCCGATTGATTTGCGCCACCAACGAGCCGCTGGAGGAGATGGTTCGAGTCGGGCGTTTCCGCGAAGACCTTTACTATCGCATTCACGTGATTCCGATCGACCTGCCGCCATTGCGGGAACGGAGCGGAGATGTTGCGCTGCTCTGCGAGCATTTTCTTGAGGTGCATTGCGTGGCTAACGGGCTGCGGCTGAAGCGGCTCAACGCTGACGCGCTTGCCGTACTTGAGGAGCAAAGCTGGCCGGGGAATGTGCGCGAGCTTGAAAACCTGATTCAGCGGTTGGTGGTGACGGTGCGCGGGGATGAGATCGGTGTTAGCCATCTTCCGCCACGGGTGCTGAAGCAGAGCCTCGCCGCGCAGGAGGCTATCCTGCTGCCGGCCGAAGGAGCGGACTTCGACGAGGAGATTCGGCGGCTTGAGCTTGCGCTGCTGAAGACGGCGCTGAGCCGTACCGGGGGAAGCAAGACGGCGGCCGCGCGCCTTTTGAACATCGACGGCCAGCGCATCAAATACCTGTGCCGGAAGTACTCGCTCTAGGCACCTCCTGGTGAAAAATTCACCAACCAAGGGTTAATTTTTCACCTTGTGCGCGAATCCGGCCCGATCAGCCGAAAAGTATCATTTCCGGTAGATGCAGTGATTTCATGGAGTTGGAAGATGATTCGCCCGCGGCCCGAGTTTGGCATACGAGATGCAAACAGGTACGGCGTACGCACAAATTCAAAAAAATCTTTGGGGGATAATCACGATGGCCATCACGAAGAAGTCGCTGATCAGCAGCAGCCCAGTTGCAAAGTCCAGCGCCACCAAATTCGTCAACTCCGGTATTCCGGCCGCCGCTGAAAAGCTGGTCGCTGCCAAGACGCTTACCGGCAAGACGCTCACTGGCAAGACCATGACGGGCAAGACCCTGACAGCAAAAGGCTTTGTCAACAACACCCTGACAGCAAAAGGTTTTGCCGGCAATACCTTGACGGGCAAGACTCTGACCGGCAAGACGCTCACGGGCAAGACCCTGACCGGAAAAACGCTCACGGGCAAGACCCTGACCGGCAAAACCTTGACGGGTAAGACGCTTACCGGCAAGGGCTTCAACGCCTAGAGGAAACAGTAAGCGCTCCAGCAACAAGCTCGCGCTGCAACAGCCTTGGTTCTGTAAGTCGCGCGGGAATCGACAGGCGGCTCATGTCGCACTGGCGACTAAAGTATAAAGCTCGACTAAACTTACAAGTCTCTCCGTTGCGAATAACGGCAGCCGCTGTTGCGGCTGCCGTTTTCAATTCACCAGACATGGGCTTTGACCAGGTTGTACGCGATTGTCAAGACTCGCTCCGCGATGCTGCGGCGCGTGCCGAAGATCTTGGCTTCGCCGGAGACGCCGAAGAGTGGATTCCCCGCGGAAGAGGGCAGCGGAATGCGGGAGCAGTAGAAGACGGGGAGTTTGACGCCTTTGTAATTCTGGCTGGCGACCAAACCCGGCGGGAGGGTTACCGCGTCGCCTCCGGGAGGCGTGAGCGTAAGCCGAACGATCGAGAATCGGTCGGGCAGCGCAAGGGCCACTTCTGCGCCGGGGGGAATGCGCTCGAGCGCGGAGACAGGTATATAGATTCTTGCAATGCGCGGGCCGGCGTCTGCCAGATCGAGCAGAGGCTGACCGGAGGCAACGTCCTGGTCAAGGAGCGCACCGGGATTTTGCGTGAGGACGGTTGCGTCGGCCGGCGCGCTCACAACAAGCGACGATTGAGCTTCGCGCGCGAGCCCGGTGGAACGTGCTGAAGCGTCTTGCTGAGCGGCCGCCCCGCCGATGCTGTTTCCGTGAAGCTCCGCAGTCACGGCCTGGAAGCGGGCGTTGCCCGTTTGCGCGGCGGCGGAGGAGCGCATGGCCGCGGCCATTGGGCTGCTCATGCGGAGCAGAGGCTGACCGGCGCGAACCGCCTGGCCCTGCTCGACGAGCACAGCATCGACTCGTCCAGGGATGGCCGCGTGGAGCGTGTCTGAGCGGATGGGCTCAATGGTGTACCAGGCATTTTCGCGGTCGCGCCAGATGGGGAGAAACAGGACGGAGGCCAGCATGGCGGCCGCAACCAAATGCACCGGCTGCCATTTGCTCTCCGAGCCGAAGGTTTGCTTCCAGAACCGGACCGCGACGCCGCGAAGCGCGACGAGGCGCGAGCGGAATATGACAAACGCCAATGCGCCGGCGGGAATCAGAGCGAACTCGGCGAACCATTGCGAAGTTACGTTGTAGGCGAGACGAATGACGAAGAAGAGCAACAGGTAGCTGTATATTCCCGAGGCGACGGCGTAGATGATGAACAACGACACCCGCCTGCGGGCCACCACCGGAACTTCAACCGGCAAGCGCAGAACATTGTGTTGGAACCATCCGGAAAGAAAGGCCGTGGAGCGCTCCTTGAGATCGGGAATGCCGATGAGCGCGGTGAGGAAGTAGTAGCCGTCAAGCTTGATGAGCGGATTGAGATTGACGAGGACGACAGCGACGCCGGTGATGAGGATGACCTGGTACGCGAAGTCGTGCACCCACAGGCCATCCTGAGTGTTCGTCCATACAATCATTGCAAAGCCGCAGACGGTCATCTCAATCCAGATGCCGGCGATAATGGTTGCCAGCCGCTGCACCTTGGTGGCGGAGGTCCAGATCTCGGTCACATCCACATAGAAGGCGGGCAGCAGATAGAGGAACATGAGTCCCATGCTGTGGACCTGGCCGCCGTAGTGCTTGCAGGTAAGTCCGTGGGCCGTCTCATGGAGGAAGCCGAGAATCAGGAAGAGCATCCAGAACTGGGCCAGATCCTGAAGGCTCTTGTGAGAAAAGTTGTAATAGAGCGCAATATCGGGGCCAATGGAGCTCCACTTGGCGGCGAACACGGTGGCCTGGAACAGGAACAGCAGAACGATGGCCAGCACGCACCAATGGCTGTAAATGAAGCTGCCGAAGGTTCGATCGAGCCAGCCCAGATAGCGGTCGGGATCCCATCCGGAAAAGCTGATGTGGGCCAGATTGATCTTCGATTTGCGGCTGGCGCGGCGTCCGCGCTGCGCGGTCAGCTTCTGGCTGAGGGCAAGATTCCGTTCCTGCGGAGTCTTGTACCAGAAGTCGACCTCTTCCATGTTGTCGGCAAAGAGGCGCACGGTGGCGGCGTCGACGGCAGCGCCGGTTTGTGCGGTGAACTCTTCGGCAATCTCGTCAAATGAGCGGAGGCCGTCAAAAAGCTGGGCCAGCTCCCATTGCGCGGGGGCGAGGCGGAAAAACGTGTTTTTCTGGCGCTGTAGAACGCCGAAGACCGCTTCGCCGTCAAGGGTGTCTTCGCGCACCACCAGGTCGGGGTCGAGACGCGGAAGACGGCCGCGCGCGACTCGCGCCTTGGGCATTTCGGGAAGTGCGGCGTCGAGTGCTTCGCTTAAGTTCATGGCGCGAGACGAACCTGCATTTGCATTCCGGGCTTGAGCAGCGGCGATGGACCGAGCACCGCGCCGATCACCTGCACGCTGCCGCTGGCCGGATCGACGACCGGGCTGACACGAAGAATGCGGCCGGATTGATGAAGGCCGGGGTAGTCGGCAGTGGTGAGGTCGAGGCGCTTGCCCACCTGGAAAGCTGCCATCACCGATTCCGGAACAGTGAAGAGCACATGCAGCGGAGCTTCGGCCGTAATCCAGAACAGGACATCGCCCTCCTTGACCTCCTGCGCGGGACGTACGGAACTGCGTCCGACGACGCCGGTGAACGGCGCGACGATGCGCGATTGGTCGAGTTGCAGGTTGGCGGTAGCCAGATCTGCTTCTGCGGCGGCCTCCTCGCTGCGATAGCGGGCGACCTGGGCGATGGTCTCATCGAGCTTGTACTTCACATGCTCCCAGTCTTCCTCGCTGATGATGTTGTCGGCGCGCATCGAGTCCGCGCGGCGCAGATCGGCTTTCGCGCTTGACTCTTCGGCTTCCCAACTGCTGACCTGGGCCTGGGCCGAAGCGATGCGGGCCTTTTGCGCATCGCATTCTGAGCGCAGGGCGCGGTCGTCAAGCAGAGCCAGGAGCTGGCCGCCTTTTACATGGTCGCCAAACTGCGCGGCAACGTTGACGACGCGGCCATTGCGTTCGGCTGCGATGTCAGCCTGCTGCTCGGCGACCAGCGGGCCCGTGGTGGTGAACAACTTCGGGTCAGATGCGGCCGTGGGAGGAGTTGGGGTGGGATTGGAGGCCGGAGTTGTCGCGGGAGGGGCCGCCGGCGTCTCGGCGGCAACGGCAGACTGCGGCTGCGGATGTGAGTTGCAGCCGGAGCACGCGCCCAGGACCGCGGCAGCTGCCAGCGTGGCGGCGACGGCGAGAAGCTCGGGGGGAAATGAGCGATGATTCATGCGTGTCACCAGCCAATCCAGTTCCAAAGAGTCTGCCATGCCCAGAGCGCGGGCCTGCGCAACAGGACGTATCCGGCCGGCCGCCATCCAATAAAGATTTTTGCCCGACCCGTCATGCCGGCGCGGAGAGTAGCGTCGGGATTTTGTGTGGGAACTTCAGCTGAAAAGGTACGTTCGCCCTCGCCCGCCTGCGCCTCGGGGCTCAGAATTGAAACACCGTCATGCCAGGTTCGGCGCGGGTAACTGTCAAGCTTGATCGCCGCAAGCTGGCCGGGTTGCACCAGTGCGGCGTCGCGTTGTGGAACCGCGATTTGAAAGACGGCCGAGCTGAGATCGAGAACCTGCGCGAAGGGCGCGCCGGCGTCGAGATGCTCGCCCGCGGCGTTCCGCAGGTTTGAAGTGATGACAATGCCGGCAATGGGCGAACGCAGTTTTGCACTGTCGAGGCGGGTGCGCGCGCGTTCCACTTCGGAGCGGAGATACTCGGTCTGAGCGCGATCTGCGCCGGCCTGCGGAGTGGCGTGCGCCAGGTCGTCTTCCATGACCAGCATCGCTTGCTGATATTTGGCTTGAGAGGCGGCAAGGTCGGTGCGCCACTGCCAATCGTTCAAATCACCCAAAACGTCACCGGCGGCAACGCGCTGCCCCTCATGCGCATAGACCGCTTCAACATTGCCGTCGACCGGCGCGGCGATGGTGACGATATGTTGCGGTGCGACAATCGCATCTCCCGTTATGCGCATTGGGAGCGGACAGAGCGCCAGAAAACAGTGTCAGCGGAGCACGGCCGCGGTAGCCATGGCCAGTCGGCGTCCCAGACTGGTGCGCTTGAGTGCGGCCTTTTTGCGCATAAGCGGCTCAAGCAGGCTGATGAGCGGCACTTCGCGATAGAGCAATGCGTTGCGGATGGCGACCGTTGCCTGGCCGGCGAGAATCTTGATCATCTCGGTGTGCGGCAGGCCGAGAAAGTCGGGTTCGCTGCTCTCGTAAAGCAACAATCCGACGCGTCCCTGATCGTCTGCGAGCGGCAGGGAGTAGAGCGAGCGGTAGCCCGTTTGCTCAAAATGGAGCGCGACAGGCGAAGGGAGATCGTCGTTCGCCTCCGTGCCGGATTCTTCACGCTGGTTAAGGTGCAGGGAATCGGGCTCCGAAGAGAGCCAGCTCGTCAGCTCCTGAAGACGCTCAACCTGCGCGTCTCCCAGAGGGAGGTTCGACATGCCGGAGACCGCCTTCAATTGCAGGCGTCCGCGATTGTCGAGGGCGATGGCGCAGAGTTCGTAGGGAAGGACGTTTTGCGGGCTGTTGACGATGATCTGGAGCAGGCGGTCAAGGCGCAGCGTGGATGTGATCTCCGAGCTGACTTTTACCAGCGCCTCAAGAATCTCAAGTTTGCGTTCGGCGAGAAGCAAGCTCGCGTTCTTGAGCGCGCTGCTGACCGTCTCCGCCATGGACGAAAGGAAAAACTGGTCGTCTTCGTCAAAGGGGTGGCCTTCCTTATTGATGGCTTCGAGCACGCCGACTTCGGCTTCATCCTGGAGCAGCGGGACAAGCAGGACATCGGTTACGGGTGGAATGCCGGTGTCGCCTTCTGCGAAGGCGTTGCGGCGGACCAGGCGTTCATCGTCCGGGTCGTCAATCAGCAACGGCTCGCCATCCTCCGCCATATCCGCGACATAGCCCTGGCCGGGAGTTTGCGCGATGCCTACTTCAACAGTCGGGTCCTCTCCGCAAGTGGAAACAAGCCGCAACGCTCCGGCGTCAAAGAGCCAGAGATGGACCGCCTGGCAGGCCAGCATGGCCAGGGCTTTTTCCGGAATCATCGCGGTGACGGCATCGAACTCGAGGGTTGAATTCAGCGACTTCTCAAGATCGTAAAGCTGCGACATTCGATGAAGGGAATCGAGCAGATTCTGGCGCTGCTCCTCGCCTTCTTCCGCTGCCAGGATCGCCGCCGGCGCAAGTTGGAGGATCGGCGCGAGTTCCTCTAGTTTCTGCGGGGCAAAGACCGCGGAGAAATTGAGAATCTCAACGCAACCGATCAGCCGGTCATTTTGGAGCAGGGGCAGGTAGGCGAGCGATACCAGAGAACGCGTCACGTTAAGATGGGAGTAGTCCTCGCGCCGCAGCTCGCCGCCAGGATAGACCATGGCTCGCGGCGGTTCGGAGAGCAGCGGAAGAAGCAACGGACTGGTAGCCGGCAGCGAACTAAGCTCGACAGAAATATCCCCGGCAACGGCGATTGCGTTCCACGCCCCATCGTCTGCGGCGGGCACGATGCGGTAAACAACACAGGCGGAGTCCGGGAGCAGCTCAACGATGGCAGAAGCAACGAGCGTTGCGCGCGCCGCAGCCTCGGGTGCGGACAGAAGCAGTGCGGCGACCTCAAGAGCAGCATCGTTAAGAGGAGAGATCATGGGGTATTAGGCTGTTGCAGCAAAACTGTGCTTGACAAGCTGATTAGGGGTATTGATTCTGAAGTGGTTGGAGCTTAACAAGTCCAACTTCCAGGTGTAAAGCGAAACTTTGTGGGGCGATTGGGGAACCTGTGGATTTAGATATAAGGGAAAGCGGCAATATTTGCACGCTGAAAGTGAAAGGGCGGATGGTAAGCGGAGAGCCCGTGAGCCAGTTCGAGAATGCGTTCCAGTCTGCCCTTCAGAGCGGGCACATCTACCTGATTATCGATCTTGAAGCGGTTCTTTTCATGGACTCATCCGGAATCGGTTCCGTGGTAAATGCACTGAGACTGTCGTCGAAGGTGGGCGGCAGCGCGAAGCTGGTAAAGCCGGCCCCCTTTGTTGCCAAGACATTCAAAATGTGCGGCATCCTGGGGCTGTTCGGCGTTTATGAATCGGAATCCGATGCTGTAGCCGCGTGCGGCGGTTCATAAAACCGCGATTCGCCTGACCAGTCCTGTCGGGCAAGAACGAGATAATCCGCTTCCCGTCGAAACTCCAGCAAGATTTTCGAGAGCCATCAAAACGCGGAGGAAGTTTGGCTGGCACAAGATGGGCGATCAATTTGATATCGCTTGCGGCCGTGCGGCCTGCAAAATTGTTGTTTCGGAGGCTTAACCCCATGCGAAGCCTGGCGCCGTTTCCGAGTCCGGCTCAACGACAGTAAAAGGGATCGGTCGAGAGCGGCCGTGGCTGGACTGAATCAGAGGTAGGCGAATATGACAACGCCCCCGCACGCGATCGAACACCCGTCACAGAAAACCGCAGCCATCAGCAAGAGATCAATCAACAATCTGTCTCCGACAGAGAGATGAAGTAACAGGCCAACCCACCAACAGGCCCGCCAATCATGGTGTACATGCCCAACGGGATTCCGGAGCCTGAGTATCCTGAGGCCCTATGGCTATCCCTTCAGGCATGGTTGCTGCTCAGCACGGATATCACTCTCTCAAAATGGCAGCAAATGTCTGTCACCCACGCAACTATCCATTACAACGCTCGATAATCGACAGGTATTTTCCGATCTATGAATGAGAAGAGGTGAATCGCGAAACTTGGTTGCAGCGTGTCCTTCAGGATACGGATCTATGCAAGGAGAGCATTAAACACTAAGTGCGATGCGTGGCCCACATCATGAGGACAAAAAGAAGGATCGGAACCGCTGCTAAAGCAACATAGATCAGAATGTTCTTGGTCCAAATCGCCGTCTTGTTATTCAGGTCTCGTGATCCATTGCGCTCTTCGACAACGACATCCCGCATGTGAGCAAGGTCGTAAGCGAAGTCGTGAGCGCTGGAATAACGATGCACAGGCGCGCGCTCCAAAGCGCGGTAGATGATTTCCTGCATCTGCGGGGTAATCGAGGGCTCGATCTTACGCGGCGAAGGAGTATCCTTGACCAGCCGCTCGTTGATATGCGCGAAAGGAGTTGTCGCTGCCGAATGGCAGCTTGCCGGTAAGCATTTCATAGAGGATCACGCCGATGGAGTAGACATCGCTGCGAGCATCGCAACGGTGGCCCCTGATCTCCTCAGGTGAAGCGTAGCTGACCGTGTTCAGTTCGTGCGCCAAGCTGGTGAACGTGATGCGATTGGCCGCAACCTGCGAGGCGAGTCCGAAATTGATGAGCTTGATGTGGTCGTTGCTATCGACCATGATATGCTCGGGCCGGAGGTCACGATGGACGACACCGTGCGAATGGACATAAGCCACCGCATCGCAAATGCCGATGGCAATATGGGTGGCGCGGTCCTGGGGAAGCTTACCCTGCTTGGCAAGAATATCACGGAGCGAACGGCCATTGATCCACTCCATTACGATGTAGTCCCGGCTATGGTGCTCGCTGGGCAGAACCTTCATGACACTTGGGTGACTTAGCTTCTGGCCGATTTCCTGTTCGCGCCGGAATCGTTCGTAAAACACCGGGTCCAATTCCAGTTCAACATGTGGCACTTTGATGGCAACAACTGTGCCATTGTTCAGATCGACCCCTCGAAAGATCGAGGCATGGCTGCCGGTAGCAACAAGGGCATCGACGCGGTAGTGATCGAGTTGGTCGCCAACAGATATCTCTTTCATACATTGAGCCACTCAGCGGTAGTTCCGCGGTTGCCAGTCTTCAAGTCCATATACTCGGGAGACACTAGACATTTTGGGCCTGTCATCTGTTAACGCTCCTTGGCCGAATCTTCAGAATAAATCGGACCATGGTGACACCTCTCGGCTACTGACCCATTCCAGAGTGATTTGAACCGTTGGCGGGCGACTGCAGAAGCGCTTCATACACTGCAAGTTCCTCATCCTCATCGTCTTCTGCGCACTTGATGTGAAATGCTCCACGCAAGGCAAGCGGTGTAAGCAGCGTTGTAAAAAGGACGACGGAAACCATGACCGCTACCTCCGGCTCTCGAAACACGCCGGATGCGGCTCCCATCGCGGTTACGATCAAGCCGACCTCGCCTCGAGAGACCATGCCGCAGCCAACGCGGAAGCTTCGAACCGGCCCCATGCCGCGCGCCAGGGCAGCCACGCCGCATCCCAGCAATTTGCTGACAACGGCGATCAAGAAGATAGCCCCAAGCAGCAGCCAATGTCCACCAAGAGAGCGGAAATTACTCGACAGCCCGATAGAAACAAAGAACAGCGGAATCAGAAGGCCGTGTCCAATGGCATAAAAGGTGCGCTCAATGTCGGCTTTGTATTCGGACCCTGCGAAGACATATCCAAGCAAGTAGGCTCCCGTAATTCCTGCAACGCTTCCAAGCCATTCCGCCGCGATGGCATAAACCAGAACCAGGGCCAGAACGCAGCTGGATACGGACTCATTGGCGGAAAGCCGTCGCAATTGCAGGATGAGCGGATCGAGCCAGCGCTTTGCCGCACCATAGGAGACAACAAAGAAGATGGCCACGCAAACAGCGATGAGCGACATTTGAACCAACAGGGGATGGTGCGCCGCGGTGTCTGAATGCAGTCTCAACCAATTGGAGGCCAAGGCGGCCAAACCAAAGGAATCTGTTGTGCCAGTTGTCGTGGATGCCGCAAGGAACGCAAGGACAAACAGACCCATCACGTCGTCGATGACTGCAGCGCCGAGAATGACCGAGGCCTCGGGTGACGACATCTTTCCAGCGTCCATCAGGGTTCTGGCTGAAATGGAAACGCTGGTGGCCGTCAATGCGCCTCCGAGGAAGAGCGCGCTGTTCCAGGGCAGGCCGAGAGCGTGCGCTGCGCCGGCTCCCAGGAAGAACGGCCAGATGACCCCTGACAAGAGCCACCAGGAATGCAGTGACGCTCGCCTCGCGCATGCGTTCGATATCGGTTTCCAGGCCGGCGATGAACATCAGAACCAGGCCGCCGACCTGCGCCATCATCAGGAACGCCTTTGTGGCCTGTCCTCCCTGAAAAAGGCCGATGTGCATGAGGTCGAATGCGCCTGGACCGGCAACAACACCAACCAGAAGTTCCCCTAGAATCGCGGGAATGCCAAAGCGCGTGCAGAGCGAAGCCGCAAGCTTACTTGCGGGAAGAAGGATGGCGATCAGCAGCGCCAGTTGCAGAGTTGCGGACATCCTCTCCTACTTGGTAGCGGCCAGGGCGGGCATGGAATCCTGTTGCCTTGATTTACGGCCCCGTGGAATCAGCTTGGAGCGCAGACTGCCGAATCCTCCTCGTTCGATGCCTTCCCGGCGCATGGTGCGAATCGTGGCCGCTTGACGGCGGGCCAGATCAGACTGCACATCGTTGCTGGCGAGTTCGGCCGCCATCCGCGTATGTTCCGCTGCCTGGTCGCAGATGCGAAGGCGCATGAGCAACTCGCCGAATTTGAGCCGGGCAATGAAGCTGTCCGGCGCCAGTTTCACAGCCTCCCGCATTTCTTCGATGGCGTCTTGCACCTGCAGATCGACACAAAGCGCCATGCCTAGAATCACTCTGACTTCCGGCACTTCGGGTGTTAGTTCTACTGCCTCGCGAAGTCGGCCGATCAGGTCCTTGCGTTCCTGGGGCTGTAGCACGCGGGGATCGCGAAACATGCGTTGCAAATGGCTGGAAGCTTCCGGGCCCAGCACAGCGGAAAGAGCCAAGGGAGTTGAAGCGGAAGGCGCAAGAAAGCTCTTGTCCTCAATTGCTCGGGCGGGTTCGTGCAGCATGCTCATCGTCAAGACTCCATCGTGCTTTGTTGCACTTATTAAAAAATCGTGCAGCAAGGCAATGGCAGATCATTCCGCCTTGCTGCACATGGAGAATGTGTAAGGCGAACTAGGCTACAGCAGCCCGTTCGGCGGCATGCATGAAGTCCGGATCCGGACGAAGTACGAATTCCGGATAACCGAGCTGTCCCATCTCAGGAAGGTCGAGGCCGGCAACTTCGGTTTCGATGGAAACGCGTTGTCCAAGAATGATGTCGAGAATCCAGTTCAGGACAAAGCTGAAGGTGAACACGAAGCCAACCAGCGTCGCGCAACCAACGATCTGCGCCACCAGCTGGCTGGCGTCTCCGTAGAACAGACCGGTCACGGAGCCCGTAACGCCGTTCCAGGAGCCACCATAGTTGCTGGTGCCGTCGGCAAACAAACCGACGGAGAGCACACCCCACAGTCCGCAGGTGCCGTGCACCGAGATGGCGCCGACTGGATCGTCGACTTTGAGGTGGTTCTCAATAAAGGCGCACACTGAAGCAGACCAGCACGCCGGCGATAAAGCCGATGATGGCGGCGCCGAAGGTGCTGACGAAACCGCTGGGCGCGGTGATGGCGACCAGGCCAGCCAGCAGTCCGTTGCCGCTCATCGAGGCGTCGGGCTTGCCCTTCAATGCCCACATGTAGAGCAGGGCGCCGAAGGTGCCGGTGCAACCGGCCAGCATGGTGTTGACGGCGATGGAGCCAATGCGCAGGTTGCCGGCGGCGGAGGCGCCAAGGGTGCTGCCGGGATTGAATCCGAACCATCCGAAGGCCAGGATGAAGCATCCGATAAGAACCGCGGAGATGTCGTGGCCGATGATGGCGTTGCTCGATCCATCGCGGTTGAACTTGCCGATGCGAGGACCGACGATCATGGCCACAGCCAGCGCGGTCATTCCACCGACGGCATGAACAACGCCCGATCCGGCAAAGTCGCAATAGCCTTTTCCGAGCCCCATGTTGGCGCCCATCTGCGAGAGCCATCCACCGCCCCAGGCCCAGTTGCCATACAGCGGATAGGTAAACGCGCCCATCAGCACCGAGGAAACTGCAAACGCAAGAAACTTCCACCGTTCCGCGGCAGCGCCGGTCACAATGGTCAGGGCCGTATCCATGAACACCATCTCGAACAGGAAGATGACCATGACGCCCACGTCATAGGTATGCCCGGCGAGGAACATGCCGCACTGGCCGAAGATGCCCCAATGGGTGCCAAACAGCGTCAGTGAATGCTCGGTGTTCAGCGACTGCAATCCGCCGAGATTTCCGTTGCCGGCGGCGCCGCCCATCTGGATGGCAAAGCCGATTATCCAGTAGGCGAACAATCCGCACGCATACACGAAGAAGTTCATCATGTAGGTGTGGTTTGCGTTTTTGACGCGGCACAAACCCGCTTCGACCATCGCGAAACCGGCCTGCATGAACATGACCAGGAAGCCGGTGACCAGGGTCCACACGAAGTTAATCGCGATTTTGTTCTGGCCCACTTGATTGCCAACGTCGCCCAAGGTGAGGCCGGTCTTGGCATCGCCCACGGGCACGTCGTTGACGGTACCGGTAAGGGTGCCCCCGGGATCGCCATTGGCAAGGGTTGAGGTGGTGGGTGCCGCTGCAAGAGCGCCCTTCAACTCGGCAGCCGACGCGGATGGTGCAGCGTCAGCCCGAGCCACAGTTGCTGCGCCTGCCAGCAGAACAACTGCCAGTGCGCAAGTCCAAGCTGCAAAGCGTGCAATTCTCATCAGATTTCGCTCCATGAGTGGGTTGATGATCGCCGGAGATGATCGGGGAAGAGCAATCAAGCCTTCCAAATGGCGTTCTTGCTGACTGCCGGCGCCAGAACGAAGCAGATTCCGGCAAGCGAGATGGCAAGGCCCACGATCGAGGTCGCCATCCGCCCGCCTACGCTGGACGTGAGGTGCAATCCAAACAGCACGAACAGCCAGCCCACCAGCACAACCGCCACGCCGATCAGTTTCATCACGGCGGGTTGCGGGCCGATCCCGGTTTTGCCCTCGAGGGGCTTGATCTTGAAGAAACCCCAAAGAGCCACTACGACGGCAAACGCGCCGAGTACGAGCGCCACCTTGCCCGCGCCCGATGAGGAGAATGCGATTCCGGCGCAAACTGCCGTCAGCCCCGCCATGAATAGCGTGAAATCCTTGCCTTGCGATTTTGTTGCCGCCATTACTGCCCTCCTTGATTCAAGTTTGGAATCCCAGAATGCCAACTGCGCCGACTGAAAAGACCACCGATGAAGCCACACTTGACCGGCAGACCCGCCTCTATTCGAGCTTCCAAGCCGTGCGAACCAGACAGGCCAATTCACAGGCAAGATCGCTAACAACTCAGCGAAACCGAAGTCAGGCTCCCCATTTCGCCCGCTTCCAAAGTGAAGTGGAAGCCGCAAAGCTTGGCCCGCATGGCCACTGAAGCAACACGCTCAAAAACGTCGTTGTATCGGTTCACTTTGCCAGTCATCACCAGTTCCAGCCGATGTTCAGCGTCGGCGCGGAACATACGCAGTTCAGCGTTGATCACGGCCGGAAACGACTCAAAAATAACTTCGCGCAAGCTCAATGCATCTCTCAGCGCCTGGAGCGTCTGGTTCTCCTTGGCCAAGATGCGCCGGAAGATCTTTGTCCCACGGATCGGGCGGACGCATCAGCCAGTCGCATTCCACCGAGTCTCCCTTCCACTCGAACCGCAGCAATAGCAGTGGTTCCCGAGACAGGGCGCCGAAACGCAGTCTTCTTCGCACCCTGCGTAGAAAGTCCGCGGCATGCAGCAACTCTTTCATGAGCGGCGCAGAACCTCCCGTAAGGGCTTTTGCGATTGCATTTTTTGCGGCGAAGACTTTTGTGACGGCAAAGCCAGAAAGACGATGAACTGCAACAGGACGGTAAGTTCCGCAACCATTGGGGCCCCGTGCTGCAAACGCACCAGGAGCAACAGCACGACCATGGAGCACCATTGCCAGCGCGAGATTCTCAGTCGCTCTATCCGGTCAGTCAGGACAAAGAGTCTCTTGGGTGCAAGCCCTCGAACATCGGAAGAACCGGAGCGCGCACGAAAGCACGCTATTGCAAAGAATGCTGAGAGCAGAACTTCGACCAAAAGCGCCTGAGTGCTCATTTCGCCTCCGCGAGATCTATAACCTGATGACCGGCTAAGTGCAGGTGAGCCGGTGCGCGTTGTTGCAGCGTGGCTGCAGCAGACAAACGAACCAATGATGAATGCAAGTGCGGATGCGGAAAGCGGTCGAAGGCGCGGAAATACAGTTGAGACCGCAAACTCGCATTGTTCCGGCGAGTAACGTTTCGACCATCGCCCCTTGATTATGAAGAGAGGCTAGAACGCAGAGGGTCTGAATTCAAGCTATGCTTTGGTATAGTCCAATGGGCGCGAACTAAGGATCGAATAAGGAATCAACTTGAAAACCCCTTCCACTCAGTCAAGTGGAAGGACCACCAGTGCTTCTTTGCGCACACGAAGATTCTCACGAGTTTGCCGAATTCATTTACCATCAAACGAAGCCCAAATCGACAAGCACTTTGGGGTGGTTTCCGAATGCTCCGCTTTCAAGCAGGTGGAGCCGGCGTCAGTCTTCGTCCGTAAAGCAGTCTTTGCCTACTGAAATCCAGCTTAGTATTACGACCAACGCGCAACCCAACAGTCCTATAAAGAAGACAACTTCGAGAGAGCGCATCGCAAATACCGCGAATCTAAAGGCCATGATCGTACTTTCCGATTCGGCTCCGAGTCGCTCGAAACGCGCCGCTTTCCGTCGAAATCGACCATCCAACGCCAATCGAGCCCTGAACATCTCAAGCGACCGATCGTCGTGAATCGCGAGTATCTGATGCTTCGAATGCGGCTTCGCCAGCCACTGACGGCAGCGATGCAGAAATCGCGGCCAGCGCAAGGAGCGAGTACGCCGACGGATATTCGGAGTCAGACTGCGAAACACCGCCGCCGATGCCGCAATGCTTAAGTGCCGGCGAATTCGTGAAACTCGCAAACGAAAGGCAACTTAGTTTGTCGCCGAGCAATACGACGGAACGATAGATCTCGCGTAGTGAAAATGCAACCTACACTTTGGTATAGGTTACTTTTGCTTTTTCAGGGAGGCGTAGCAGGCCTATGATGCGTAAGAGTATCTGGTCTTTAGATGAGGCCGCCCGATCACGAGGGCAGTCTGACCCGCTCGCACATTTTAACGAGCTCTGCCAGCGAGCCGGCTTGCATCTTTTCCATTACCTGGCGCCGATGCATCTTGACGGTGATCTCGCTAAGATTCAGTTCGCCGGCGATCTGCTTGTTCAAAAGGCCTGCGGTCACGAACGCCATCACTTCGCGCTCGCGCGGGGTAAGAGAGTCGATGCGCGCTCGGATTGAATCGAGAATTGCTTTCTCCATGCGGCGAGCCCGGTCCAACACGAATGCCTGCCCCACCGCATCCAGCAGTTCTTCCTTTTGAAACGGCTTAGTGAGGAACTCCACCGCGCCTGCCTTCATCACCTTGCGCACCATCGGAATGTCTCCATGCGCGGTCATAAAGATTACTGGGATTTTGGTCTCCGACTTCCGCAGTCGCTCTTGGAACTCAACGCCGCTTATCCCGGGAAGTCGCGCGTCGAGAAGCAGGCACCCCCTCATTGAATCCGACCAGTAAGCGCTAAATCCCTCCGCGGTGGCATAGCACTTTGCGTTGATTCCCACTGCTTCGAGAAGATTGGAGAGTCCGTCGCGAATGGATTCATCGTCATCAACAATGAAAACTGTTTCCCGTTCGTCCCTCGAAATGTCAGGCTCGTCCGTCATGATTGCGCTCGTACGGTGAATTGTAAGGTGGTGCCGCCCTGTACCGAGCGTTCCGCCCATATCTTCCCATCGTGGGCTTCTATAATGCTGTGGCAGATTGCCAGGCCCATTCCTGTTCCCTGCGGCTTGGTGCTGAAGAAAGGTTCAAACATTCTTGCCGCTATCTCGGGATCAATGCCCGGACCATGATCCTTCACTGCTACCAGAATTCCGCCGTCGCTATGCTTTTCTGACCGTATGATCAGTTCACGTGGTCTGGCAATCTGCATCATGGCGTCCATACCGTTCATCGCCAGATTCAAAATCACCTGTTGAATCTGTACAGGGTCCATCTCCAACTTTGGAAGATCGTTTGCCAACTCAAGCCTAATCGACACATCGCGCCGGATCGCTTCATCACGCAATAGACGCGCCAGTTCCCGGATAAGATGGTTTATTCCGGTCAATTCGCGCACCTGTGCTTCTTTGCGAAACAGAGCGCGTACACGGCTTACAACAACGCTTGCTCTAGTGCTTTCCTGTACGATTTTCTCCGCAGTCGCCGCGGCCTTTACAAGGTTTGCCGGGTTCGCCTGCAGCCATTCCCTGCAGGCGTACGCATGCGTTACAACGGCCGTCAGAGGCTGATTGAGTTCGTGCGCAATTGATGCCGCCATCTCCGCCATGCTCAATGAACGCTGCAGGCGCGCAAGATCGTCCTGCGCTTGTATTAGATTTTGCTGTGCCCTGTGCTGCTGCTGAATGTCGATGTGAATGCCGTACCAGCGCGCGATTTCGCCGATCTCCGAATGCTGCGGAATGCTGCGTACGAGAAACCAGCGATAGACACCATCCCCACCGCGCACCCGTGCTTCGATCTCAAACCTGTCGCCACTTGTCAGAGCAGCATGCCAACCCTGACGGAAAAGCGGCTTGTCTTCGGGATGGATCACATTGAAGAATGCTTCTCCTTTCAACACCTCTGTGCGCTGGCCCAGGTAGTCACACAAATGGTGGTTGCAGTATTCAATGGAGCCCGTAACGTCGGTGCGCCATATCTGCTGAGGAATGGCTTCGGTAAGCATGCGCAGTTGGCGCTCGTTCTCCTTGATCTCAAGGTTGGATCGCTGCAATTCCGCGGTTCGCTCCTGCACCTTCGTTTCGAGCTCATCGCGGGCAGTGCAGAATTGCATTCTCGGCTCGCTTCCTCGAAGAGCTCACGACAGTGATGGCAATGGAGCACAGAATGAACGCGGCGAAGAAACTCTGTGATTCCTTCGCCACGTACATCGAATACAGCGGAGGAACGAAGAAATAGTTGACGATGACAGACGAGAGAGCAACCGCTACGAAACCAGCAATGATTCCACCAAACCACGCACTACCCATAATCGCGCCGAAGAAAAGAAAGACAAACGGATATGCGATGATGTGCTGCAATGGAAACGTCCATAACAGCGCCACGACCACAAAGATGCCCGCGATGGCGCACGGCTTAAGACCATACTCCATCGTCCACCGCGAGAGCCGATCTTGCTCAACCCCTATCATGTTGGAATCATAACCCGCGTTCTCTCGTAGCCGGAATACGCGAGCTTGGCAACCCGCTGATCCTCACTTGAGACAGTCGACGACGCCCTCTGCGCCTGCAAGCAGCATGGTCAGGTGACAGGCAGTCAGGAGCGAGAGAACAATTGAACGCCCGGCAACGATGGCCTGATGGGGCATCGGATCAACTGAGCATTAAATCACCGGGATTCAACGAGTCCTTCGGCGATTCGGAACCACCCCGTCGATTCATCCAGCGCGAGGGATTCGAACCTTGGGCCAACGAGATCCGTGACACCATGCCATCCCGGATGCCAGGCGACGACTACTACACCGACTTCCGCAAGGGTGATTCCTTCCTCAAGGTCGACCAAGTCTTCGTCCGCCTGCCCGGCAAGGTCTATGAGGCACTCCATCACAGATCTCTTCGTCCTGCCCAACAACAAAACCCTCGTACGTGCGCGGGCAACACTCCCCGGCCCGCCGCTGCTGTCTCCGCCGGGCCCACATACCAATCGCCATCTGCTCAGCCGTTCCTATTGCGAGCCTCGATCGCCCGATTGTTTCCGGGCCTTCATGGCATCCGGTAAGGATGATGGAGTGTATGGAACGTCATGCTGACGGCAGGCAAATCTTCAGGTTCCAGAATCCCGTTGGGCGGGGAGGCATGCTCAACCGATCGGTTGCCCAGTTGGCCAGTTGACAAAAGTTGCCCAGTCGACCGGTTGACACAGCCACTGCAGCCGGACATGGTCCTGAAACTCACATTCGGCCGGCGCTCAAGCGGCTGGGTATCACCAAGAAGATTGGATGGCACTCATTCCGCCATGGCATGTCAAACCTGCTCAGAAAATGTGGCGTCAACGTCAAGGTCGCCCAGGAGCTGCTCCGGCATGCAAACTCCCGGATCACTCTGGACATTTATCAGCAGACCGTCACCGAAGAAAGACGGCAGCGGCAGGCAGTGGCTTTCGCCGAACTGTGGGCAGGTCACGCCAATTTTTCCGGAGTGTCAAGCGATCGAACCCTTCCGAACCCTAATCGGACACCGAAAGAAGAGGTCATACCTCTAATCAATTGATTGTAAAGTGGATATGGTAGGCACGACTGGATTCGAACCAGCGACCTCTTCCGTGTCAAGGAAGCGCTCTAACCAACTGAGCTACGCGCCTGCAATGCGACTCAACTAGTCTATCAGGATCGCGGCGGAGGGAAAAGCTGACGCTGCAACCTCGTAATCCCATGCTGTACCATCATCTACGTGCAAGTTGCGGGTTCCACAGAGGTGAGTTGGACGCAGGCCTGCTGGCGCCCGCTGCGCTGCTTCATGCATATGCTATGAATGGCGTATCTCATTCTCGATTGAGTCTGCTCAAGACGGCTCCTAACATATTGACTCTTGCGCGTATTTGCCTGGCGCCGTTCCTGGTGGCGGCGATTCTGCAGGGCGAGTACTTTCTCAGCTTTATGCTCTTTATCGCCGCGGGGCTTACCGACGCCCTGGATGGGACGCTGGCCCGGGTCCTGAAGCAACGCTCAGTGCTGGGCCAATATCTCGATCCGGTGGCCGACAAGCTGCTGCTGAGCACGCTCTTTCTTGTCCTGATGCATAAAGGGCTGATACCCGTGACGGTCACCGTACTGGTCTTCGGGCGCGACGTGGGAATTCTACTGGTTGCCGCTATCCTTTACGCCGCGGTGGGCCGCCGGGATTTTCCACCCAGCGTTTTCGGGAAGGCGAATACACTGGCGCAGATTGTCGCGGTGGCGGCGGTCTTGCTTCGCCAACTCACTTCTGCCGCCTGGGTGGTCAAGTTCAGACATGGGGCACTCTACGCCACCATGATCCTCACCGTGGCGTCGGGCCTTCACTATGCCTGGCTGGCTTCAAGGCGCCTGGCTGCGTCAATGCAAACGGCGCGGCGGCCAAATAATGCCACAGGAGAGGTCAGGCGTCGTCATGTAGATCTCTTCGGTCTCGACGGAGTCTTCGATTTCCATGTCACGAAACTCTTCGGAATCAAAGACTTCGCCACAATCCAGGCACTCGACGAATTCAGCTGTCTTCGTCGCGGGAAACGATTCGAACCCTGGGATGTTTGCAGGCGGTAGCCATCGTTCGTATATTTGAGTGAGAAATAGCCTTCTTTGGCGGGATTGTAGCCCGTTTTTCCGCGAATTGCGAAAGCAAAATTTGTTGAATCTTCGATTGCCCACTGCCAAGGCTTAGTGGCCGGAAGTATGGCGCGAATATGGCCTGTAGATAGTTGAATCTCGGACAGAAACGGTCGTATACTTAAATACGGACCGATCCAGTCGGATATTTCATGCTGAAACTGACAAAAAAGGCGGATTACGGGTTGATGGCTCTGAAGTACCTGGCAGAGCACCCGGAGACGCCTGCGCTGAGCGCCAAAGATGTGGCGGATGCGTATGGGATTCCGGCGCAGCTGCTGGCCAAGATTCTGCAGAGGCTTACCAAGACGGGTCTGTTGCGTTCGCATGCCGGAATGAACGGCGGCTACGCACTGGCGCGGGATGCGAGACAGATTTCGGCCTACGAAGTGATTCACGCCATCGACGGCCCATTTTTTATTACTTCGTGCACCAAGGGCGCGAAAGGTTGCGACCTGACACCGAGCTGCACCATCAAAGAGCCGTTGGCGCGCGTGAACGACACCATTGCGGGAGTGCTGAAAAGCATCAGCATTCAGGATCTGGCGGAACATGTACATCCTGCCGGCCGCCGCGCGAAAGTCGCATGGGCTGGTGGCGTTGACGATATAGCAGCGGAGCTAGCGGAGTTAAATAGCAAGTTGCTCCGCCGGGATTTCGGCCGAAACGGTAAGCTGGCAAACAAGTTTAGACAACAGGTTTGGAGAAATCGATGACCACAGTATTCAGCCAAGTGGAGGTTCCGGCGGGTGTGAGCCTGCCCATATATATGGATAATCACGCTACCAGCCCTCTTGACCCAAGGGTGCTGGAGGCGATGATGCCCTATTTCACCAGCAAGTTTGGAAATGCGGCGAGCCGCAACCACTCGTTTGGGTGGGAGGCAGAGCAGGCCGTCGAGACGGCTCGCGAACAGATCGCCAAGCTGATTGGCGCCAGTGCAAAAGAAATCATCTTTACTTCAGGCGCGACAGAGAGCGACAACCTGGCCATCAAGGGCATTGCGGAAATGTATCGCGAGCGCGGCAATCACATTATTACGCAGGTGACCGAGCACAAGGCGGTGCTGGATACATGCAAGCGGCTTGAGAAATACGGCTACCGCGTCACGTATCTGCCGGTGAAGGCCGATGGTTTGATCGATCTTGAAGATCTGAAGCGCGCGATAGACGAGAAGACGATTCTTGTTTCCATCATGGCCGCGAACAACGAGATTGGCGTGCTGCAGCCTATTCGCGAGATCGGCAAGCTGTGCCATGAGAAGGGCGTTATCTTCCACACGGACGCGGTGCAGATCATCGGCAAGGCTCCGTTCAACGTGATTGCCGACAACGTCGACGTTGCGTCGATTTCGGGCCACAAGGTTTACGGGCCGAAGGGCGTAGGCGCGCTTTATGTGCGGCGCCGCAACCCGCGCGTGCAGATTGCAGCGCAGATCGACGGCGGCGGACACGAGCGCGGCATGAGGTCGGGTACGCTGAATGTTCCAGGGATTGTGGGTCTCGGCAAGGCATGCGAGATTGCGCAGCGAAGAAATGGATTCAGAGGCAGCATATCTGCGCGGGCTGCGCGACCGGCTGAAGGAGAGGTTCGAGTCGGAACTGGACTATGTTCACGTGAACGGATCGATGGAGCACAGATTACCCGGCAACCTGAACATGAGCTTTGTTTATGTCGAAGGCGAGAGCCTGCTGATGGGCATTAACGACGTGGCCGTTTCGAGCGGCTCAGCTTGTACTTCGGCAACGTTGGAACCCAGCTACGTACTCAAGGCGCTGGGCTTGGGCGACGATGTGGCGCACAGTTCGATACGCTTCGGACTAGGGCCGGTTCAATACGCAGGCTGAAGTGGATTACGTTGCAGCAAAAGTGATTGACATCGTGAAAAAGCTGCGCCAGCTTTCTCCGCTCTACGAGATGGTGCTGGAAGGCATTGACCTGACCAAGATCGAGTGGCAGGCGCACTAAAAACAGGGGTCAGGGTTCAGAGATCAGGGGTCAGGGTACGACAGCGAGCTTTCGGAATTGGCTTTGTATCAGGGCGCGACTTTAGCCGCGCCGCATGAGATTGAATTTAAATGGGGGCTTTAGCCCCTGGCGAGAAGCATCGGCAGTGCAGTCTGCCGAATCAAACACAAGTACACGCGGCTTCCCCCGCGAGAGGAGGACGGAACCAATGGCATACAGCGACAAGGTAGTTGACCACTACAACAATCCGCGCAACGTGGGCACGCTCGATAAGAGCTCCAGCGAAGTGGGCACGGGCCTGGTGGGCGCGCCGGAGTGCGGCGACGTGATGCGGCTGCAGATCCGCGTGAATCCCGAGACCCAGGTGATCGAGGAAGCCAAGTTCAAGACCTTTGGCTGCGGCTCGGCGATTGCCAGCTCTTCGCTGGCCACGGAGTGGATCAAGGGCCGCACCGTGGACAACGCCCTGGAGATCAAGAACACCGACATCGTGAAGGAACTTTCGCTGCCTCCGGTCAAGATTCACTGCTCGGTGCTGGCTGAAGACGCCATCCGCGCGGCGATCGGCGACTGGAAGAAGAAGAACGGCGTGGCTGAGACCGCAGCGACGGCAGCGGCCCAAGCCGCTCAGTAAGCAAGAACATTGGGTGCCCCTGGTCCCTCGCAGTTAGGGACCAGGGAAAGCACGAGGTGTCAGGGCGCGAATTTAGTCGTGCCGAAGAACCAAAGAAACGACTTGGTGGCTTCGGCCGCTGAGGTTCGAGACTGAAAGTAACATCATGGCAAACTTCGTAACTATCGGATCGAACGCGGAACAGCCGGCACCGCCGCCGTCATCGGCGCCCAAGGCGCCCGCACAAGGGCTGCAAGTGACGGACCGCGCCGTGAAGCGCATCCGTTCGTCGATGGCAAAGGAGGGCATTTCGCCCACCGAGGGCGGATTGCGCCTGGGCGTGATGGGCGGCGGATGTTCGGGGCTCTCCTATTCCATCAAGTTCGACACACAGCCGCGCGAGCGCGACCGCGTTTACGACTTCGACGGGGTTCGCGTTTTCGTCGATCCCAAATCGTTCCTCTATCTGCACGGCATGACGCTGGATTACGAGGAGACGCTGATGCGGCAGGGATTTAACTTCATCAATCCGAACTCCACGCGCTCCTGCGGCTGCGGTTCCTCATTTTCGTCGTAGGTTTTCGCTGGCTGGAGTTCGATTATGTTGAAAGTTCTCGATTCCGCGGTCCCGATCGCATGCTGGTCTTGCTCGGTGGCTCACAACGAGTCCACACTTTTTTGCCCGCATTGCAGCAAGATTCAGCCGCCGCCCGGCGCTGATTATTTTTCAGTATTTTCGCTTGAGCCGAGGCTGAACATCGATTTGCCCGCGCTGGAGCAGGAGTTTCATCGTCTGAGCCGCAAGCTGCACCCGGACCGCTTTGCGCGCGCGAACGAGATTGAGCGCGAATGGAGCCTGGCAGACACGGCGCTGCTGAACGACGCCTATCGCACGCTGAAGGAACCACTTCGGCGAACGGAGTATCTGCTAAAGCTGAGCGGCGCCGAAATCGGCGAAGAGCATGCGGGCAAGGATCGCCGCGATCCTTCGCGCGCCCCGGCCGATCTGCTCGAAGAAGTTTTCGATCTGAACATGCAGCTTGAAGAGATGCGCCTGGCACGCGCGGCTGGCGAGACCGATCCCGAACTCGAAAAAAGTCTGGCCGAAGCAAAGAAGAAATTCGACGGTCTGCTTGCCGAGGTCGATCGCGAAATGCGCGCGCATTGGACGGCGTGGGATGAGGGTGGCGAGGCCGAACGCAAGACGGCGCAAGGCGCAATGGTGGCGCTGCTCGACCGCCGGCGGTACCTCAACAATTTAGTCCGCGACGTGACAGAAACGCTGGGAGCTTAAACAAGGATTATGGCGGAAGGAAAAGTAGTCGGGATCGACCTGGGGACAACCAACTCCCTGGTCGCGTACATGCAGGGCGACAAGCCGGTGGTGATTCCCGGCGTGGACGGTTCGAATCTTGTTCCGTCCGTAGTTGCTCTCGATCAAATTCCCGCGGGCAGCACGAGCCGGCCTACGGTGACAGTGGGCAACAGCGCGCGCAAGGCGCTGATCGAGACGCCGGAGCGGGTCATCTACTCAGTGAAGCGGTTGATGGGGCGCGGGCTCGAAGAGGTGAGGGACGAGCTTAAATTGTTTCCGTTTCGATTGGCCGACGATGTTGAGGCCGGCGAAGTTCCGCGGGTTCAGTTGGGCGAGTTGCGATTCACGCCGCCTGAGATTTCGGCGTATTTGCTGCGTCAGCTCAAGCGCAATGCAGAGCGGTTTTTCGGTGCGCCGGTTACGCAGGCTGTGATTACGGTGCCCGCATACTTTAACGACGCGCAGCGCCAGGCAACCAAGGACGCGGGACGCATGGCGGGCCTGGATGTGTTGCGGCTGGTGAATGAGCCCACCGCGGCTGCGCTGGCATACGGGCTTGATCGCGCCAACGTGGGCACCATCGCCGTCTACGATCTTGGCGGCGGGACGTTCGATATTTCTATTCTGAAGTTGCGCGATGGGATCTTCGAAGTGCAGTCGACCAACGGCGACACGCACCTGGGCGGCGACGACATCGATAACCTGTCGCTGGCGATTGCGCTCGATGAAATTTACTCCGAGCACGGCGTCAATTTGAGGTCGCATCCCGGCGCGGTGCAGGCACTGCGCAAGGCGGCAATCGACGCAAAGATCCAGCTCTCTTCAGAGCCCGCTGCACATTTCGATATTGAATTGCCGAATGGCGACCGGTATCAGCGCGAAATTCCGCGCGAAGTGTTTGAAGTGCTGATTGAGCCCGTGCTGGAGCGCACGAAAGCACCCTGCAAGCAGGCGATGACAGACGCGGGCATTACGCCCGAGCAGATTGACGAAGTGGTGCTGGTGGGAGGCTCGACGCGAATTCCCGCGGTGCGCAAGCTGGTGGACGAGCTCTTTCAATCTGAGCGCGCGCGGAAAGAAGGCGCACACGGAGTTGAATCCCGACGAGGTGGTTGCGCTGGGTGCGGCGGTGCAGGCCGACATTCTTGCCGGCGCATCGAAGTCGACCGAAGAATTGCTGCTGCTTGACGTGACGCCGTTTCACTGGGCATTGAGGCGCTCGGCGGAGTTGTGGCGAAGATCATCCAGCGCAACTCCACGATTCCGGCGTCGGCGACGGAGCACTTTACAACGGGCGTCGACGGACAGACGAATGTAGCCATCCATGTGGTGCAGGGCGAGCGCGAACTGGCTGCGGATTGCCGCTCGCTGGCGCGATTCGATCTGAAGGGCATTCCGCCGATGATGGCGGGACTGCCGCGCATCGAAGTAAAGTTCCTGATCGATGCCGATGGAATTTTGCAGGTGTCGGCGCGCGAGCAGCGTAGCGGCAAGCAGGCTGAGATTGAAGTGAAGCCGACTTACGGACTGACCGACGAGCAGGTCGAGGGCATGATTCTCGACTCCTTCGATCATGCCGAAGAGGATTTTGCCAAGCGGCTGTTGATTGAGGCGCGGGTTGATGCCGAGTCGGATCTGGCCAAGGTCGACCAGGCCCGGTCGAATCCCGCGTGGCTGCATTTGACAGGCGAAGAGTTGTCCGCGATTCAATCGGCGCAAGACCGGCTGATGCAGGCCAAGGCCGGCGAGGATGCGGCGGCGATTCGCGACGCCCGTCTTGCGCTTGACCTGGCGACGCGGCGTCTGGCCGATCTGATGATGGACGCCGCGGTAACCGATGCGATTCGCGGCAAGACGATGAATGAAGCGGGCGAAGAGTTGGGCGATTCAATCACCGCGCCACATCCGATGGCGGCCGCGGAGTTCAAGTAAGAGCGGAGCTAGAATGTAGCGCCGGTCTCCAGACCGGTTGTCAGCGCGGGCGTCCACGCCCGTCGCTATGCCGGCGAAATGGTTTGTATCAGGACACGATTCTAGTCGTGCCGATGCATCGCCTCCCGGAGGGAGGCGAAGAATTTAGCCCTGGACAAGTCCGCCGCGGCGGACGCAGTCCTGGGTAGGCGTAATAAAAAGATCCCGCCGCCGCGTAGGGGCGGCACGAAATCCGCGGCCCGTTCCCGATTGCGAGAGAGAAATTTATGAGCGAAACTGCAAAAAAAGAAATCCCCCCGGAGAAGATGGTGCGGGTAACATTTATGCCCGAGGGCCGCACCGTCGAGTTCGAATTCGGCACCATGCCTTACGAGCATCACGGCAAGCCGATGAGTTTTCTCGATGTGGCGGAGAACTTCGGCATATTTCTTGACCACGCCTGCGGTGGCGTCTGCGCGTGCACCACGTGCCATCTATGGATCAAGGACCAGGCGGGCATCAGTCAAGCGGACGACGACGAGATTGACAGCATGGACATGGCGGCCGACCAGCAGTTGAATTCGCGTCTCGGTTGCCAGGCCGTAATTACGAAGCCCGGCAACTACGTGGTTGAGATTCCCAAATGGAACCGCAACTACACTTCAGAAGGCAAGCCGCTGGCGTTGGCGGAAGGGAAGTAGACATGCCGCGCGAAATTCATTGGACCGACGCCGAGGAGATCGGCATTCAACTCCAGGAGAAGTATCCCGAAGTCGATCCGCTGACAGTGCGGTTTACCGATCTGCATCGCTACGTGACCGAGCTTGAAGGTTTCGCTGACGATCCGGCCAAATCAAATGAGTCGCGGCTTGAGGCCATCCAGATGGCGTGGCACGAGGAGTTCGAGGATGCGAAGGGCTAGCCCTTACGCCTTCGCGTGCTGCGAGATCGACAGCACGTTTCCGTCTGGGTCTTTGAACCATGCCACCTTGTCCCCATGTGGAAAGGTGCAGATTCCGCGCTCGTCCTGGCCCATGTTGGGATAGTGAGTGAACGCGACGCCTTTCGCGGCCAGCGCGTCAACCGTCGCGGCAATATTCTCCGATTCCCAGCCCAGCACCGTGTTTTGTGCCGGGGTGAAGGATGGAATTTTGCCGATGCGGAGCATGACTCCATTCATGTCGAAGACCAGGGCGAATCCGTCGTCGCGGAGAAATTTCAAGCCAAGCGTATCGCGATAAAAGCTGATTGCGGCTTCAGGATTTTGAGTGAGCAGGAAGGTAACAACGTTGTCCACGGGAAAGCCCCCTTCGGGTGAAGGCTGAGAGACACTGCGATACTACAGGTTTCGCGCCGGACAGGGAAGACCCAATGGCACAGGCAAACTCTTACTCCCAATCACGACGGAACTCCTTCCAGCCGAATGCATTCTCAAAATGTGTAATCTCCGGCTTCGCGTCGGGCAGTAGATACACGCTGACGATATCGAAGCGCACCTGGGGCAAATCCTGCTGAGCGTTGCCGGCCTGCGGAAGCTGGTGAAGGTAGCGCCGCGCCAGCCGCCGCAGAACTGCGCGCTTGTGGCCGTCAACCGCGACCTCGGCGGGCGTCTCGTCGTGGGCCGTGCGCGTCTTTACTTCGATAATGCAGAGCAGCTTTTCTTTCCACGCAATGACGTCGATGTCTCCCGGAAGATTGCCCGCCGACCAGCGTGTTGCCACTACAAGGTAGCCATTGCGGAGCAGATGGAAATAGGCCTCCTTCTCGCCTTCAAGGCCTGTAACCAGGTGCGGCGGCAGCTCAGGACCGTGTCCGCCCAGTCGTGAAACGCGGTCAAGGCCGTCGAGCGCAAAGCGCAGCGCACTTACCTGCATGTTTCTTAACGATTGCATGGCAAACCATTCTCAACCTTCGAGGTGATGCGACGCAAATGCCGCTCGACCTCCGCAGCTTCAGGCGGTTGCTACCTCAACAGCCGCGGGCTCGTGTTCCTTTTCGACAATCGTCAACGCTTCTTCGAGGATGTCGAGAGCCACCGTCGCTTCTTCTTCATTAATGATGAGAGGCGGTGAAAGGCGCAGCGAAGTTTCGCCGCAACCCAGGATCATAAGTCCGCGTTCGAAGGCCAGTGTCTCGATTCGGTTGCGTTGTTCCGCCGCGGGCTCGCGCGTGGCCTTGTTTTTCACCAGCTCGATGCCGATCATCAGGCCACGGCCGCGAACTTCTCCCACCATGGGATGCGTTGTCGACCCAGCCGCGCAGCGCTATCGAGCATGAACTCACCAACCTTCGCGGCATTGGCGATGGCTTCGCGCTCAAGAATGTCCATGGTGGCCAGCGCAGCAGCAATCGAAACGGGATTGCCGCCAAATGTTGAAGCGTGCGAGCCGGGAACCCAGTCCATGACTTCGGCGCGAGTCATGCAGATGCCAAGCGGCATGCCGCTGGCAATTCCCTTGGCCATGCAGACCATGTCGGGCTCAACGCCGGAGTGCTCAATGGCCCACCATTTGCCGGTTCTGCCGCGCCCCGCACTGCACCTCGTCCACTACCAGCAAAATGCCGTGGCGGTTGCAGATTCCGCGCAGTTCGCGCAGAAAGTTGGTGGGCGCAACAACGTAGCCGCCCTCGCCCTGGATGGGCTCGATGAAGATGGCCGCAACTTCTTCGGGAGGCAAGGATGGTCTTGAAGAGCTTCTCTTCAATGTAGCGCGCGCAGCCCATGCTGAAGGCTTCTTGCTCCTGCGGGCCCGCCGGTGCATCCGCGATAAGTGTAGGGATAGCGAATGTGCGTTACGCCGGGAACCAGCGGCGAGAAGCGGCGCTTCTGCTGCGGCTTTGATCCGGTGAGCGAAAGCGCGCCCATGGTGCGGCCGTGGAAGGCTCCGAAGAACGAGATCACCTGCTGGCGCCCGGTGTGATAGCGGGCCAGCTTGAGCGCGCACTCAATGGCCTCGGCGCCGGAGTTGCCGTAGAAGAAACGATGCGGCCCGGGCATGGGCGCAACCGCGGAGAGGCGCTCGGCAAGATCGGTGAGAAGCTCGTTGTAGAAATCGGTTCCCGAGATGTGGATGAGCTCAGCCGCCTGCTTTTGAATGGCGGCGACGACTTCAGGGTGGCAATGGCCGGTTGAAATCACGGCGATGCCGGCGGCGAAGTCGAGAAACTCGTTGCCGTCGACGTCTTCAACACGCGACGCCGCGGCCGCGTTTGGCCACCAGCGGGTAAGAACGGGTGTAGCTGGGCGAGATGAGCCTGGTGTCGGCGGCGACGGCGGCGCGTGCCTTGGGTCCGGGAAGTGGACAAACCAGTTTGGGTCCGAATTTAGCGTGCAATTCCTGCTTGTTCATAGAGCCATCTCCTCGGCAGAGTTTGGTTGTGTGGCGTGCATTTTCACGCGATCGATGCGGATGGGTCGCTGCCGCCGATCCCGATGTGCGGGACCATCCAGTTGCGTGGACCCCGATCGGAGTCCGAAAGCGAGCGAGGATCTTCGGCGGAAGTGCTGCTTAGTCGCCGCCGAAGAGGCTAGGTCGTGTGCGGGTGGGCAGGACGCGCAGATGGCGGCGCGGGCAGATGATACGCGCGCGTGCTCGAGACCACCGCCTGGTGGCCGGCGTCAACAATGTTCCGTTGTTATGGCATGCCTGCATTGGGAGCTTCCGCTGAGTTGAGGATAGCACGAGCGCAAGTCGCGCCGCCATGATGGGCGCCTTGCAAGACTAGTATTGAAGCAGCTCTCATGGCCGGTTCCAATCCCTCAATTCATGTGCGGCAAACCAAGGCAGCACTGCCCCTTACCATCATTCTGGCGTTCGCCGGCGTGTATTTTTTCTGGGGCTCGACCTACACCGCCATCCGGGTTGCGGCGGCGCACATGCCGGCCCTCATGCTATCGGGTATCCGGTTTACGATTGCGGGCGCCATCCTGCTTGGATGGTGTCGCCACCGGGGGATGCGCCTCGTGTGGGATCGCAGATCGATGCTGATCTTTGCTGTTGTCGGCTTGCTGCTGCTCGGCGGAGCCAATGTGGGCCTGGTATATGCGGAAAAGACGGTGCCCAGCGGCCTGGCCTCGCTGGTCTACGCGGCCATTCCGCTCTATGTTGCCCTGATTGAGTTGTTTCTGCCTCATGGCGAGCCGCTGCCGCGGAGAGGATGGCTGGGCCTTCTGCTGGGTCTTGCGGGGCTTGCCGTGCTGGTGTGGCCTTCGCTTGAAATCGGACTGGCCGGCAACCGCACGTTGCTTTGGGCACTTGGGGCCCTGGTCGGTGGAACATTTTGCTGGACCATCGGCAGCCTGGTGGCACGCCATGCGCGCGTGGAGGCGAACAGCCTGGTCGCCGCGTCGTGGCAGATGTTGATTGCCGGCGTCGTATGCCTCCTGCTGGGCACCGCTCTTGGCCAGTGGCCGCGTATCCAGATGACCGCGGCAACGGCCGGCTCGCTGGCTTACCTGGTGGCGGGCGGATCGCTGCTGGGCTACACCAGTTTTATCTATCTGCTGGAGCATCTGCCGGCCGCCAAGGTGCTCTCTTACACCTACGTCAACCCGGTAATTGCGGTGCTGTTGGGGATTCTCCTTCTGCACGAGCGGCCCGCGCCGGCCGAGTTTGCCGGCATGGCGGCGATTGTGGTGGCAGTGTTTCTGCTGACTACCGCGACGGTGCAGGCAAAGGCCGGGAGTGGCGACGAGAACGAGACGCAGTCCAAGGATAGTGGTTGATCGCTCTGGAGAATTCACCGCAGCTGCGGTTATTGCTTGAATGTTGCGGCGGGAACCAGCGCGACCGGCGGATCGTCTTCGAGAGTGACAGCGCCATTCTCGAAATCCGTGAGCGCGGCGTCGTTCGCTGCCATTACCATCCAGCAGACGGCTGCCTTTTTCAGAACTCCGCAAGCGACTTCAATGGTGTATTTCGATTCCGGTTTCCCCTTCAGGTTTCCTTGCGAGCGCTGGGCCCACAGGTGGTGGGATCCGAGGGCGTATGTGGTCTCGACCGGATTCGACATATCGACCGACTGCTTCATTCCCGCCGCAACCCCCGCACCGAATCCGGGCAATTCATTCTCAGTGAAGGTCTGCCCGAAGCAGTCAAAGGGAATCAAAACCTCGACAATCACCGAAGCCGGATCGCCGCGCCGGGCGGTGAGAGGCGCCCCAAGGCATTCCATGCCTTTTTTCTCCGCGCCGCTCGTGGCCTCGGGCTCCTTGTCTTTCTTGGTGACAGACAGCGTGTCGGCAGTGTTCACCACCTCCCAGTTCGAGGAGATGGTGTAGCTGAAGCCAAGAGGATTTGCATAGGCCGTTGCCCCCGCCGGCGACTGGCCGAATACGGTCGACCAGGCAAGCAGAACCATGATGTAGAAGGGCGATCTCATGGCGGTGAGTGTAGCACGGCATCAGTTGAGGCTCATCGGGTCAGCGCACCAGAAAAGCCGAAACCGACGATGCGACACCGGCGCATGCAAACACAATTCCAAAGTACCAGTAGGCCCGTCTGCGCGTGAGTAGCGTAACTGAGGTGATGACGAGACCGATTTCAAGCAGTGCCTCGGCCAGATCGAACCTGCTGGCGCGCGCCTCAGCGAAATGGACCTTCGCTTCGAGATCTTCGGCCTTCTTCTGCGCATCCTTCAGATCATCGGCCCACTTGGCCTGGTGATCGGCGTATTTTTTCTCGAGATCCTTCGCTTTTTCGGCGTTGGCGACTGCGACCACGCCCAGCAAGTCGCTCATCAGTTCCGTGTCGCTGGAGCGAATCTTGTGCGCCTGATAGAAGTTCCACTGATCGGTGGCCTGGTTTTGCGTCAGCACCGCCTCAGTGTGGGTGCGATGGCCCAGCACAGTGGTAATTGCGACCAATACGGCCAACACGCTCATGGTGAAAGCCACTGGCCGCATGGCCTGGTTCTCGGAGCCTTTTTCCGCGGTCTCCTTGAGTTCGCCTGCTTCGTTGGATTCCATACCTGAAGTCGTGCCCTTTCAAAACCCCGCAAATTCGAATCATACGCGGCTTCGGCTCTTCGAGGCTAAGAGCTGGAAGCTAGCGGCTAGAAGCTGCATTTCTCACTTCCGCTTCCAGCGTACGCCGTCTTTCGAGTCTTCGATCACGATGCCCTTTTCCGCAAGCTCGTTGCGAATGGCATCGGCGCGGGCAAAGTTGCGCTGCTTCTTGGCCAGGGTGCGCTCGGCGACCAGCGCGTCGACTTCCGCATCGGTGATCGACTGCGCGGCCAGCAGCTCGGGCGCAACGTCGGCCGCGCGGCCCTCGCGCTCGGCCCATTCGAGCGCGCGGCGCGTAGGCTCGGCGTCGTGGTCTTCGATCACGTCGAAGACGGCGTCGAAATCCTTAAGCACGGCGAGAATCCGCATCGCGGTCGCCGGCGAAGAACTGCCCCTGGTCGATGGCGGTGTTGGCGGCGCGGATCAGGTCGAAGATCGGCGCGCGCGCCTCGGCGGTGTTCAGGTCGTTGGCCAGAGCCTCGCGGTAGTCCGATTGCGCTTTGGCCGCGGCAGCCTGAAGCGCCGGGTTTGCGCCAGCGGCGAACGCGCCGGCAGTGAGCCGCTGGTGAAAGGTGCGCAGCCGGTCGATGGCGTTGGTGGCTTCGGTGAGCCCCTCGAAGGTGAAGTTGAGCTGATGCCGGTAGGGAACCGAGATGAGCGCCAGGCGGATGGCCGAGGCCTTGTAGCCCTTGAGCAGCAGGTCGCGCAGGGTATAGAAGTTGCCCTCGCTCTTCGACATCTTTCGCCCGTCGACGAGCAGGAAGCGCACGTGCATCCAGTGGCGCGCGAAAGGCTTGCCGGTCGCGGTCTCGCTCTGCGCGATCTCGTTCTCGTGGTGCGGGAACATCAGGTCTTCGCCGCCGGCATGCAGGTCGAAGCTCTCGCCCAGGTACTCCATGGCCATGGCCGAGCACTCGATGTGCCAGCCGGGGCGGCCGCGGCCGATGGGCGTATCCCACGAGGTCTCGCCGGGCTTGGCCGCCTTCCACAGCGCGAAGTCGCGCGCCGAGTCCTTCTCGTACTCGTCCACGTCCACGCGCGCGCCGTCTTCCATGCCGCTCAGGTCCTTCTTGCTGAGCTTGCCGTAGTCCGGGAAGGCCGCCAGGCGGAAGTACCAGGAACCGTCTTCGGTCTGGTAGGCGGCGCCGTTTTTCTCGAGCTTCTGGACCAGCTCAACCATGCGGTCAATGTGCTCGGTGGCGCGGGCAATCTGCTCGGGCCGCTCCACGCGCAGCGCAGTCGAGATCCTCGAAGAACGCCTGTTCGTACCGGGCCGTGTATTCGCCGATGGGGATGCCCGCGGCCGCCGCGTTGCGGATGATCTTGTCGTCCACGTCGGTGATGTTCATGACGTGGCGGACCTGCGATGCCGGTCAGCTTGCAGGAAGCGGCGCAGCACGTCGATCTGCAAGAAAGGTGCGGAAGTTGCCGATGTGGCCGTAGTCGTAGACCGTGGGCCCGCAGGCGTACATGCGCAGCGCCTTGCCGTCGGCGGGCGAAGAGCGGGTCCAGTTGTCCCGTGAGGGTATTGAAGAGGCGGAGGGTCATCGTTCCTGAACCGGCGTTCATAGCGTCTTGATAAAAACAGCAAAATTCGGCAGTTTTGGGGCCTTTTCGATTGTAGCAGCGCGGTTTGCGGGCGACAGTGCGAGCCTGTCCGTCCCAGGATGGTACCGGTTCGTGGCCACGCCGTATAGCGGTAAGGGTCCACGAGTCATTTTCACGAGCCACGATACAGGAACCCGTCAAACCCGCAGCTCGCGGCGCGCCGTCTCGGCCACGCGGCCGATGTCGGAGGTGGTGAGCACGCGTATCTCGTGCTCCTCCATGGTCTCAACGCCGAAACGGTAAAGGGCCAGCCGTTCCGGCTGTTCGTCGGTGGCGCCGAGTTTGCCGCCGGCTCGATGATGGCGGTCAGCTCGAGGCTGGCCTTTTCGACTCGCTCCACCCCCGCGCGCAGCGCCCCAGCCGAAAGGCCAGCACCTTGGCCATCTCCACGCCCGGCTCCAGGCTGACCGCGTGGAACATGCGGATGATGCCATTGGGCCGGTAACCGAGATCGATCCGCAGCGGGTCTCCTGGCCGGGTGTACTCCGCGGCAGACGATTCGCTTGCGCAGCAGGTCCCACACCCCGGCATGCTCGAACTCGCTGCGCATGCGGGCATGGATAGCCGCCCGGCCGCTCAGCCGGGGAAGTTTTTCGCGCGGAGGCGGATCGACATAGAGCCGCATCAGCTCTTCCAGGCCGGCCGGCAGGCTTTCGGCCAGATAGGCCTTGGACTCGGTCATCTGCACGCCCAGCGAGAGCGACTCTTCCAGGATGCGCATCAGTTTTGCATCGGACTCTGTGGCCAGCCGCCGGCGCAACTCGGTTTCCATGGCTTCAAGCAGGCCGGTATCAGCGTCGGGGTCGAGGCAGCGCACCCGCCGCCAGTCGCGCGTGAAGCGCACCTCCATGTGGCGGCTTCCCTGTTCGCGCAGCATCACCCCGATATGCACATACTCGTTCCGCACCGCATCCGGCACATACCGGAGCAGCCGAAACTCGCAGGCGCAGCGCTGTTGAGGACTGGGCATCATAGCGAGCTCTTTATTCAAGCCAGTAGCCAATAGCCAGTAACCAGTAACTGACCACTGACCACTGATCACTGACAACTGTCCTTTTCAATTCACCCTCCCTGACATCGTATCTCCCCATCCGGGACTGCTGCCACGTCTCCTCGCCAATTTCTCTTGCGCCGGTTCCCCAATTCGGAAACGGCTTCCGGTCCGAATCCCGGAATGCCTCGATCAGCTCCCGGATCCGGCCTCGCCGGGAGAGAAGTTTTTCCGCCAGCTTCTCCATATCGGCCAGGTCGCCCCCGTACCATTCCGGCGGAACTTCGTTGGCCGCATTCCATACTGTTTCATCGGCCATGGTCTCAATGCGCGTCGAGCCACGGCTCGAAGGATTCCCACCCGGTTACATTCCGATAGACATCGTTGCGGTAGTAGACCCCGCGCAGGGGCGCATCTTCAAATATCCAGTCGCCGGCGTGGAAGCAATACCCGAAGTCGATGAAGACGGCCTTGTAGCGGCGCTCGCGCTGGCGGCGCGTAAATACCGCCTGGCGGCCGTTGGCGTTTCCCGGTCCACTTGTCGAGAGCCAGAATGCCGGCGAACTCGTCGAGATTCTTTACCTCGGCCAGTTGCTCCTCGGCCAGGTAATCCACCACCTGGCCGGGCATAAGCCCGCCCGCAAAACGGGAACCGAAGTGCAGTCCCGGCCGGCATCGCTCGCGAGTCCTGTCCCAGGTCAATCTCAAGTTCGGGAGTGTTTTCAATCAGCCAGGATGAAACCTCGATCAGATCGGCGTGGGGCACGGTAAGCCCGGCAGCGGCCGCCAGGCGCGAGGCCAGCAGTTCATTGGCCAGCACCCGCATGTGCTGCGGGTTGTTCTGGAACTTGACGACGTAGACATGCCCGTCGGCGCCCAGCATCAGCTGTCCCTGCGCGCCGCCCCGCATCCGCCGGATCTGCTGCACCGCCAGAACCGCCAAAACCGCACCTGCCTGAATTCTGGTTCTATTGGAATTCTATAAGAGCCGCCAGCTTCTAGCTCCTGGCTGCTAGCTTCGAGCTGCTGGCTCGTTGAACTCAGCGGCTACCAATTCAGATCTGCCGATCTGTCCTGATTACAAATAAAGTTTGCGAAGCGGTAAGATGAGCGTCGTCTGACTGTCTAGAAGCTGAAAGCTGAGGCTGGTAGCTAGAAGCCTGCTTTGCCCGCAAGCATCTCTTCCCGCGCCGCAAGCCCGATGGCCATGGCCATCACCCGGTCGTCGTGCGCTCCGGCGCGAGCCCCCGCGGTTCCATTGGGCTGGCGCACGAAGGCGCGGCACTCAGCCAGCAGCCTGCGGCTTTTGAAGCGCGTCGGCTCGTCGACCAGCGCCGCTCCCAGCCGGCCCAGCGCCGCCGGCCTGCTCAACGAAGTCGTCAGCCATCCGGGCTGCCCGCCCCGCCGCCCGCCTTGCCGGTAAACGCGCTCGCACCCGCACGGCGACTCAAGATAAGCCAGCACTCCGCTGCCATGATTGTTCCGCTCCACCACTACCCAGGCATGGTTGTATTCGCGGGCCAGGTCCGTGACGATGCGTGCCAGCTCCAGGCCGCCTGCGTGGCCGGCGTACTCCGCGCATTGCAGTCCTGTTTCAAGCTCAAGCACCTGGATGGCGGAGTAGTCGCCTTCGCTTCCTCCGCCCGCGGGATCGACCGCAAGCAGATATTTCTTACCAGCGACCGGCGGCAGCCATATCGAAAGATCGCCGTTGTAGCGGCGCTCGGCCGGTTCAACCATGGACTTCAAGCGCTCGTCGAGCGCATCGATCTCAAAGATCGATGCGCAGCTGGCCAGGAAGCAGCTCTCGTCGTCTTCAGCGAACTCCTGCCGCGCCAGTCCGCGAAAATCCGCGCGCAGCTTGCGCCGGTATGCGATCTGTTCAAGGTCGAGCGTGTGCTTTTCGATCAGCGTGCGCTCTTCCCCGGTCAATGTCGCGGCGTCAACGGCCGCCGCGCGGTAGCGGCTCTCCAGCCACCAGGGAAAAAAATGCCGCACCATGCCGGCCTCGCGGCGCCTTGAGCCATTGCTCGTGAAAACATCCGCCAACGCCGTCCGGCGTCGACTCCAGGATCAGTTCGCCTTCCGGCGTCAGCGCCGCGCGCAGGCCGGCGAGAATCTCCGCCGGGTTGCCGGGCCAGCGCGCCAGCTCCGAGCAGTGCATGTTCTGCGCCGTCAGTCCCCGCCCGGCGTTCCGGTCGCCTGCCGTCACCACGCGATATTGGGAATCAAGCCCGGGGAACACGATCTGCCGAACATTCGCGCGTCCGGTGCGAAGCGGCCCCTTGCGCAGGTTTTCAGGAAGCAGATCCACGAAACCGCCGAACAATGCCGAAGATCTCTTCCGCCGCCTGTTGTGTGTGCGCAACCTGCAACGTGAGCGTGCCGGGCTGGGTAATGGTCTTCAGGAAAAAGCGCGCCGCGGTCCAGGTGGTCATTCCCAACTGGCGCGCCTTCAGAACAATGTTCTGCCGGCCGCGTCGGCTCTTCAAACAGCCTCTGTGTCTCGTTCGCCTCGAGCCGTGCCGTTCTGCCCTGCTTGGTTCGCACCCGCAAAAGCGCCCGGGCCAGCGCCATCCCGATGGTCTGTCCCTTCAGGATGGCCGGCCGCCGATCCAGCATGGTACCGAGCCGGACCAGTTCCTCCGCGTCCAACGGCCGTATCCGAATATTCATCGGATTCCGATCCGGATCTGCTTCCTTCGTTTTCTGTTCCACCCGGTTCTCCTCTGCCAGGCCTGCGACCCTATGCTCGGAGGTCTCGCTTCTGTTTCTTTCAATATGGCTAGTGTGGTGTCTCAGAAATTCTTGACAAAACCGCCGCTGTCATTCTGGGCGCGCCGGGCTCCGAATGTACTTCAATTTGGGGGTGGTAAGCGAAGAATCCGCGGTTGTTCTTTGCGTCTTATCTGACACGACCTTCTGAGACGACACGCTGGCGCGAAATTATTCAACTCTCCGCACTACTGCAGGCTCACCAGGTCGACTGCGTTGCCGGTAGCACCGCCCAGCACTGTTACAAGTGTGGCTGTACCCGAGCACGTCGCTGTGCCATTGCCCAGTGTGGCCGAAGTCGGTGCGGAGGTATAGCCATACCCCGTGCTGTTCACAGCGAAGGTTGCACCGCTCCAAACGCCGCCCGAGATCGTCACCGTGGCCGTTGCACCGCTGCCGCCGCCGTTTGATATTGTCAGCGTGCAAGTTCCGGTTCCGCTGATTGTGCCCCCGTTCCCCGATGTGATCGACCCCAACCCCGTCGCGGTGTATTTCACCCATACCTGGACTGATGCTGCCGCTATCGTTGACACCGAGGCAGGCTGGTTGGATGTCTGGTTGACCGGACTGGGAAACGTGCTGGAGGGTAGTGTCAGTGCCTCCAGAGTGGTCTCAAGTGGGCCCGTGCTGCTCAGCACCAGCGGTGTCATATCCACAGTGAGTTGTCCTGAATTTCCGGTCAGGCTGGCGCTGACGGATTCCGCCGTGGTCTGATAGACGCTCGGACTCCCATACTCCATGCCTTCTGCAAGCCCTTCGGCAGTGGCTGTTGAAAAGAAGTTGAATTGCGCTTTATGAACGTACGAGTGATTCAACTGGAGAGTACCGGCTCCCACAGTAACGGTGTTCTTGGCAAAGGTTCCAAGTGTGTACGTCAAAGCATCGGAAGTGTTCTCGCACCAGCGATAAAAGGTTCCACCCGAAGGCGTGCCCGAAGCCGTTGTGAATGGAAATGCGATCGAGGTCGAACTTCCCGATGACAGGGCGTATGGACCGCTGTTCAGTCCGGTTACACCGCCGCTTCCAGCGATTCCAACCAACTGCCCCGGCGCCAGATAGTCGTTGGGGATTGAAGAGCCGTTGATGCTGCAGGTCGCTCCGTTGCACGAGCCTCCGGTGATCGCAATCGCGTGGATCGTCGTATCCCCGGCGTGCGCACAGATCAGATCGCCAGGATTGGTGTTGACAGTTGGTGTACCGATGTTGGAGACCGACGCGCCACAGTCCACATCGTTACCGTTGGAGTCATAGCACACCAGGTCATTCGGCGTCTTTGTCCCGTTGGTCGTCTGCTGGACATAACCGCCGTTTCCAATGGAGCCCGTTATCGGCGTGCCCGGCGTCGCGGGTGTCCCGATGGTAAGACTTTCCGTCTCCATCTCGGTGTTCCACGGCTTCACGGCAATCCACGCCACATTCACATTCGAGGCTTCAATGTTGCCGCCGAGCTTGATGCCGAATCCATTCCCTGCCAGCCCCGTCATATCCACATCGCACCAATACGTTGCGTAGCTCGTGGTCAATGTCAGCGTCTTTGAGCAGTTCAATGCAGTCAGTGGTGAAGAGCCAAGGGTGCCGTATCCAGAGCTCACGCTGAGTGTGGTTCCGGCGCTTGCCGCTTCTGCCGAGAAGTAGATGCGAGCCGGCCCAGCGGGAACCTGCTGCCCGATGACCCAACCGGTTCCGTTGGACTCGTAGAGATTGTAGGCAGTGCATGAGCCTGCACACTGGGCGAGCTGAAAGGCTGCTCCGGTTACGGATGTCGAATCGAAGACAAAGGGAATGGTCAGTGTGTATGGCTCGCCTTCGCCCGGCCAAATCCACAGGTCTTCGTCGTTGAAGTAATAGCTGCTCGCCCCGCGGTTGATGAAATCGTGAGTGCGATTGAAGACGGTGCGACCGCGAGACAACTGAGGCACTCCGATCGTCGCAGTCGCGGTGTTTTGCCCAACAAACTGACAGCTCGAGGCAAGTATTTTGAAGGGGTTGCTGCTCCCACAAGTAATGAACTGGTTGCCAAGCCCAGTCACGGTCGGCTGAATATATCCCGGCTGAGGATAGGGCACCGTGATCGAATTCATATAGCCGGTAATGTTGATCGGTCCCAGGGCCGTCATGTCCAGTTCGTCCACCGTAGAAAAACTGGCGTCCCACTGAAAGAGTTCGTTTCCTGAAGTGCATTGCGGGCTGCCCAGTCTGTCAACATGGAAGTTTCTGCCGGCGATCCGGTAAGCCATCATTGACGGGTTGCAACTGTTGGCGGGATTCTCTTCTTCCGGTATATCGATATGCCATTGCCACGGCCAGGGAGAAGGGCCTGTAAAGGCCAGAATATTGGGACCAACCATCGTGTTCGAGAGCTGCACATCTCGAATCGTATTGTCATTGCCGCCGTATGCAACAAAGGGGTAGTTGCTTGTAATCCAGGTTTGATCGATCACGTTGAAGTCGCAGATTCCATCGCACTGCCCTTGTGAATTGGGCGCGATCAGGTCGGAGGGTACAAAGGCGAATCCAAACATGATCCGCACTGTATCGTGTTCCCAACGCCCCTGATAGGTACCTGCCGCGCCCTGGAAGAAGAAACCGCAGGTGTTGTTTGCGTTTAAGTTGTCGGTGGTGAGGACATTCACGTTGGTGAAGTCTTCTGAGTTAGCGCCGATGGCGGCTTCAACACCGCTGTAGGCGCTCGCATCGTATGCAAATGCGCAATTGCCGAGCGTCTGAGTGGCCGACAGGTTCATTACGGAGACGTATGTCTGGACATTGGATACGGTCGTCGATGCAGGTACTGCAAGCGTGACTTGAGTTGCTGATTGATAGGAGGAAATGGCGGTCGTCAGATTACCGCTGCTGCCGGCGCCGGATACAGTCACCGCCTGCCCAACGTCACCCGGCTGAAACAATGCCGTGATTGAAGTCAGGACCGCGCTTCCAGAGGTCATCGCCGCATCGTAAACAGTGCGCCCCGGAAGCCGGTTGGGATAGCTCCGGGTCCCGCTCGATGACGCATCCAAACTGTCATCTACAATGATGCCGAGATCGCGTACCGTGTACTGTTTGAGCGGCTGCACGTAGCTTGAGCCCAGAATAGTTGGGTCGCCAATCGCAAAAACATCTTTTCCCGCGGCACCGCGCACCGCAACTAGCGGACCATTAATTTGTCCCCTTGCCCCGGTAGGACCAAACAGGGAGACGCCCTTCCAGTTGATGGCTTGGGCCACATAGTAGACCGTTGCGGCTGTCGCCGCCGGATTCGCCGGGAAAAACACCGCGCAACCCACCGTAAAACAGTGATTGATGGCACTCTGGATCGCCGTGGAATTATCGGTGCAGCTTGAGTTTGACGCTCCCGCGGTGCAGTTGCCGATGGCGCCGTATTCAGCAACGGATACCCATGTTGCATTATGAAGGTTATTGAACGTGGCCACTTCAGCAGCAGGGCTTGTACTCGTTGCATTCGCGGCCGTCATTGAATTTGCTGCGACATTGCCCGTTATCGTGACTCCCTGATTTCCGTCCGCCGCCACTCCCGGCAACAGATTCGCCATCGCTGCCGACGCACTCGTCGCCCCGGTTCCTCCCGACGTCAACGGAACCGCATTGATTCCTCCAACCGTGGTGCCGTTGGATGTGTAGTACGCAATTTGCCCGGAATTGCCCGAGTTGACGGTCCCGCTTCCCGATCCCGATCCAGTGCCGCAGGCCGTCCCCGTGTTCGTAATGTAACCGGAGTTATCGATTTGCATGCAGTAGTGCCCCGTGCCTGCCGCCAATCCCGGAAACTTGATCGCTGTCGGCCCCAGAAATGAAGCAACGAGATTTGCGTTCGAGCCCGAATACACATCGGTCTCCGCGCCCGATCCCGTTTCGTAATTCAGCCTTATATGTCCGGTTGAGTTACTTGCATTAATGTATGTGTCGCCGCTGTTCGTGCTCTGGTACGCCTTAATGCTGTCCAGGCCGCCGATCGCCGAGTTAACAGCCCAGTTATTACTTGAGTCCTTCACCAGATACCATTGGCTGTTGCCATTCCAGTCTTTGTAGGTGAACGATCCCTTCTGGCTCGCCGTCAATCCCGGCCACAGGTAATAGTCCACTTCTGCATCGGCGCTATTCCTCACCGTCAATGTGCCGGTCGATTGCGATGCTCCGCCCACCAGCAGGGTTCCATTGAACTGCGCGTTGCCGGCATTATTGATCGTTGCCACAGTGGTGTTGCTGCGCGCCGCCGGACCCAAACGCGACTCCACCCGTACCCGAATTATTCGAGCAATTGAAACACACATTCCCGGTTCCGGCGCCATTCAGAAAACTCTGCGCACTGCCGCCACCGGCCGTGTTCTGCTGCACGCCAAACCGCTGCACGCTATCCAGCACATCGTTCAGGCTCCACAACTGCTGCCCGCTCGCGCCGTCGCCCGGGCCCCAGATCCATGTATAGTGGTAGCTCCCAGGTGAACCGGGCACGTCTGTCTGATATTCCTCCTGAATGCCACGCACGTTCCCAAGGCCGATTCCCAGCGAATAATGGTTCGTGACGGTCGCGTCAATCTGGCTTCCGTACCAGTCCCCATTGACGCCATTGAATGTGCGGTGGAACGTGTCCTGAAAACTGTTGCGCGTTCCGTTGTCAGTCAGTTTGCCGGTAAACATCGTACCGCCGGTAATCCAGTTGTTATAAGAACTCCCCGCATCCGCCACTACCTGGCTTGTCGAATTCTCATTGCGTAGGCCGATAATCGTGTTGTTCTGCGCGTTCACCCCCAGGTGCAGCGCCGTGGAGCAGCCCTCAACGTCACCACCCGTAAAAGTATTTCCGTCGCCCTGTTGCAGGTTGATACCGTACGTTCCCGCAATCGGACTCCCGTTGCTCGTCGGACAATCGATGTGCAGCCGCACAAACGTGCTCGCATTCATCCAATCCGTAGTAGCAGGATTCGCTGCCTGGTGCCCGATCGCGTTGACCGCCGTCTGAAACCCGCTGAATTGAACGCTGCGAATCGTCCCTCCTGTGTAATTCCCGGTCCCGTCCAGAGTTATTCCCGTCTGATTTGAATTGCCGAGGAAATACATGTCTTCCAGGTCGATTTCCTGCGTCCTGTACGCGATAAGCCCCTGTGCCGTCGCGCTTCCCGAGCCAGTTGTATTCATCACCGAGTTATCCATATGGAATCCCGGCGTATCCACCGCATAGGTCGGGTCGCCAACCTGAATCGCCGCGCCCGTTCCTGAAAACGCAAACGCAGTTCCTCCCTGGCTGCCGCTCGCCGCCGTTCCCCCTCGCATTGCGCAACCGCGCAGCGCAACATTGCGCGTTCCCGCCGTTACAATCACCTGATTCGCCGCTGAAATTGTCGCGCAGGGCAGCAGCACGGTCGTATTAGGCGTCGAGATCGTCAGATTCGCGCTCATCGTCTGATTGCCCGTAAAATTCCGCGCGTCGCACGTGCCGCCATAATTGGCATTCACCGCGCTTACGCATGCCTGGAGTTTGCCGCCGAAATCTATGCCGGAGAACTGATCGACTTGTAGAGTCGAACCAATGCTGTTGTTGGCGACGAAAGCTGGATAACTGCCGCCTCCAGGAAGATTTCCGCCTCCGCCGTTCACTTGTGTCCCATAACTCTGTGCGCCGGTCGCATTCCACACCGTGTAACCGCCGTTGCCGCGCAACAGGCTGCCGGCGAAAAATGTCATGTTCTGTCCGCCAATCAGGTTTACAGGCGCTGCCGTATCCCAGGTTCCGGGGGCATTAATACTTGCCGTGGTTGTTGACGAACAACCAACTCCACCTTGCGTTATGTTGATGGCCCCGATCGATCCATTGCTGTTCACGGTCGCATTTGCCTGTGCGGTGCAGCTTCCGCTGAATGCAACCGGCACAGTCGTCCCGTATGGATCCCAGCCCAACCCATGTTCCGCTCCAACCGTCACCGCTGTAACTGCGCCACTCGACGCTGTCACCGTCACGGCAGGTTGTACAGCCGTCCAGTTCGGTATCACTACCGCATTGCGTACTGTCCAACCCTCCTGCCCGCTCGGTAAGTCCAGAACAATTCCCGTCGGAGGCTCGCCCGTCGCCGCTGAATTCCCCGCCATCATCGTCACATCGTCAAGAATTCCATTGCAGCCGGCCGCTGCCGTAAATCCGTGGGTCGCTGTGATCGTGATGTTCTGCCAGCGGTTCGAATCTGCAATCAGCCCCGCAGGCTTCGTCACGGGCAGCGCTGGAATTGCAATGCCCGTATTCAAGCCGCGAATGTCGATATTCTTGAACTCACTCCACTGCGGCCACTGCGCAAGATAAAGTCCGCAAGTATGTGTCGAATGAGATCCCGGGTATTGAGCCGCCATCGGGTCGGTGCCTGTCGCCGCAATCTCAAGGTTCTCAATTTGCGCGTTCTTCAGCCCATTGCCTCCTGTCCCGGTCGTCGCCTGCATCGCAATGGCGCAGTTGCCTGCTGACCAGCCTGCTCCGCTCCCCGCAGTTCCATTCAGGCCGTTGCCGCCCGGCGAGAAAATGGTGTTACTTTCCATCGGGCGATTCAACAGGCAGCTGCCGGCTGCCGCGCGTCCCTCCGCCGGGGAGCAGGAGACGTCCTGGCTCTGGTCAACGTAAATCGTCAGATCGTGCAG
>CAWILB010000079.1:0-76402 GCA_963836635.1 uncultured Acidobacteriaceae bacterium
TTGGCACAGCCAGTTTCAAGACGATCGCGGCATGGTGGGGCGCGTCGTACAGGTGAACAAGCATCCTTTCACCATCCTTGGCGTTGCGCCGCCCGAGTTCAGCGGAACGTTGTTGTTTTTCTCTCCCGACTTCTGGGTGCCGATGGTTCAGCAGGAGCAGATACAGGGGATAAAGGTCCTGAACGATCCGCGGAGAGCGTGACATGTACATGGTGCTGGGGCATTTGAAGGCGGGAGTGACGCCGGCAGCAAGCCATCGCCGATCTGAACTCGGTTGGCTCCTATCTCGAAAAGACCTACCCCAAAGACGATGCCAATATGACTTTTTCGCTGGCGCGTCCAAGCCTTGCCGGCGACATGCTGGGGCCCGGCGTGAAGGGATTCATGACGGGAATGATGCTGCTGGCCGGGTTGATTCTGCTGGCCGCATGCGCCAACCTGGGCAGCCTGTTTGCCGCGCGCGCCGCCGACCGTTCCCGCGAAGTGGCTCTGCGCCTCGCGCTCGGGATCGAGCCGCACGCGCATTCTGCGCGGAGTGTTTACCGAAGCCTTGCTGATTTCGCTGGTTGGCGGCGCTACTGGGGCTGTGGGGCAGCGTTGCGCTGTTGCGCGCAGTTGAGCGCCTGGCAGCCGATTCCCGAATATCCCATGCATGTGCCCGTGTACCCGGACGCAAAGGTTTATCTGGTCGCGTTGTTGTTGGCTTTGGTCAGCGGATTCCTTTTCGGCGCGGTCCCGGTGAGGCAGATACTGCGCACCAATCCTTACGAGGTGGTCAAGGCGGGATCGACCGGCATCATTGCGGGCAACGCCGGGCGCCGGATTACGCTGCGAGATTTGTTGGTCGCCGTGCAGATTGCGATCTGCGCGGTGCTGGTTACGTCCTCGCTTGTGGCGGTGCGCGGGCTGGTGCGGTCGATGCACAGCAACTTCGGCTTTGAACCGCAAGAACGCGATGCTGGTGGATACGTCTCTCAGCATGGCCGGTTACAGCGGCGACCGCGTGCCCGCCATGCAACGCAGGATGATCGAGGCGCTGGAGGCGATTCCAGGTGTAACGTCCGTGGGCTTCGTTCATTCAATTCCCCTGGGAGGGGGAGAAACGGTTTGGAGCTCCTATACAGACCAGACCACGGATCTGCGCCCTTCGAATATTGTTGCCGAACCCGCGGTCTTCAGGATATCTCCCGATTACTTTCACGCGGCGGGCACATCTTTATTGCTTGGCAGGGCTTTCTCGTGGCACGACGATCAAGGCGCCCCGCGCGTCGCGGTGATCAACCAGCTCTTTGCCCGCAAGCTCTTCGGCTCGGCGGCCGGCGCGTTGGGCAAATATTTCAAGACAGACAATGGAGCGCGCTGGCAAGTGGTAGGCATCGCCGAAGACGGAAAGTACTCCGTACTGACCGAAAATCAGAAGCCGGCAATGTTTGTCCCAATCCTGCAATCGCCTTCCCCTGAAACCTGCCTGGTGGTTCGCTCCAGCCGCGACGAGGCCCAACTGGCGGCAGCGATTCGAAGGGCCCTGCACAACCTCGACTCCGGCTTGCTTTTGGACATTCAAACATGGACCCAGCAGCTTGACCTGGCCCTGTTTCCCTCGCATATGGCCACTCTGGCGTTGGGTGTTCTGGGAATGATGGGCGTGTTGCTCTCAATCACCGGCGTCTTCGGCATGGCAGCATACTCCGTGAGCAAACGGCTCAAGGAGCTCGGCATTCGCATGGCGCTGGGTGCTCGGCGGCGGGAAGTATTAGGCGCAGCGCTGGGGCGGGCACTCAAATTGCTGGCGATTGGTTCCGCGGCGGGGTTGCTGCTGGGAGTTCTGGCCAGCCGGGTATTGTCTTTCATTGTAGCAATACGAACGAACCAAGTACAGGACAAAAAAAAACGTATTGATATAATCGGTGTACATGTCTGCTTGCAGGTCCAGTGATAACAACCCCTGCCTGGGTGCCAATTGCTGCAGCATGTTCAGGGCTGCTCAGTGAACGTGCCGCAGATTCGCCGCCGTATCAGCGCCAGCGGCGAATGCCGAGCTTCTTTAGCTGTTGCTTATGCCAGTACGACGATGTCAATGCCGGTGATCGGTAGCAACATGCCCATCATTCCGATAGCATCAATCAGGTGGACCAGGAGGAAACAATGGCCGAGTGATCAAGCTGCTGGGTTCATGTTCGGATCAAAAGCAAGCCTCGCAGTTGAAGTGTGCTGCAGGGCTCTTTGAATCGCCGCCAAGTTGGGTCGTTGAGGTGATCATCATGTTCAGGAAGCCATTGACAGTTGCAAAACATTTCTGCTTTCATCTTTGTTAGGCTGGGACCTTGGGCTCCGGCGATCAATTTGCCAGGTGCTTCATTGTTGTCTTGAAGATTTGCCCAAATGGTTGGCCGCCTAAGTGGTAAGTAGCTTGTGCAGAGTGGTTGCACTGGGACGATGTGGGCGCGGCCTCCAGATTGTCGTGCCACGAGCAGCTTGCCAGAGAGAACAATGTGCCTGCTGTGTGAAGAATTTGGGAGATCTGGAATACTGTGGGTTGGAGAGAGATTCAGAAGGATTTGTGGGTCTGTTCGTAGGAGGGCCTCAAAGCGACTCTTTCAGGTGGAAGTCGAGTGACCAGAGCCAGTGCGAATGTGATGAGATCTGACCGCTTCAGTGTCTTCATGACACCGCTGTTGCATGCAGATGCTGTGCAAGCCCTGGCCATGCTGGAGTTATCAGAATCATTGCGGTCCCTGCTCAAATGAAGACTGGTGATTGCACTGGACCAGCCTGGGACTGCCAAGAGCCAGGCCAACCAAGTCAGGACTGTGGACATCGGACTCGCCATAATGAGGAAGCAATCTTGCATGTCTGTATGCATGGCCCGAGCCCACCACGGTTTCTCATTGACTACTGGAAGGGATGCAGTGTGGCAGTACTGTTACTGGCATGTGAAGCTAGCCCTTACCAGAGCCACATGTTATACCTTCTCCATTGTGCTTCATGTGCATAGACATAAGTGGCACCGTGTTTGTTGTGCACTGAACTCTGTTATATAGCAAGTCACCTGCCCCACAGTCCCAGTGCTGCAGCTCAGTCAGTCAGCATGTTGCTGTGATGACACTGCGAGAATGTGCTTATTCATGTGAGTGCAGAGCACTTTGCTGGGAGCTGTTGGGCTGTGTGTGCGGGAACAGCAGGCTGCCCAGTGTTGGTGATGTCTTGGAGCACAGCCTGGTCAGCAGCATCATTTTGCTTATCAAATCCTTAGTTGGTCAGACATTTGCTGTGAGTGTTAAGAGATGTAACAAGTGAAGAGTCATTATCTGACACGGCTTGTGAGAAGTCTTTGACAGCAAGTAGTCGAGTTCAATATCAAACGTCCAGCTCGGCTCGGGGTGCACACTCCTGAGCTTTCACAGGGTCCCGATACCAGTTAGGAGATGTCATGATGTCTGCATGTGTCCAGTTACCCATCTTGCGATGGCTGCTCGGACATGTCGCACCACAAGCGGGTGGCGAGATAAATATCGTTCCCGAGCCTGTTGGTGCACAGTGCTCCGACGGTGGACGATGATTTCACTCCTACCACGTGACAACACCGTGTGCATTGTTGCGAAGGCCGGGCCCAGGATGGGTAACTGATCACGAGATAAGGAGCGCTGCCGGGACCGTGCTCATCCGCGGCATGGAAGAACCGGCCAAGGAAAGGCTCAATGCCCAGTGCGTCGAAGTAATTTCCCGTGACCTCATAGCTCCAGGCCTGCGTTGGATTCTTGCCCGTGTCGAGCCCCACCGGAGCCAGGATGTAAGCGGTCAGAGCCTCGAAGCTGCGGTTGCGATCGCGCAGATCGAGATAGTCGGGATACGAGGTGCCCTGGTCCTTGTTGGGCCCGCGCTCGAGAGTGTAAAGCGTCTGCGCATTGGGCACATTCAACGGGCGCAGAATAAGCGCGTCCAACACACCGAATACCACTGCGTTGGCGCCGATGGCGAGAGCGAGCGTCAGGACCGCAGCCACCGTGAATCCGGGCGATTTGCGCAGCACGCGCACGCTGTAGCGCAGGTCGTGGAGCAGCATGCGGAAAGCGTCGCCGCCGAGCGCTTCGTGGCTTTCTTCCTTGTAGTGCTCCATGCCGCCGAATTCGATGCGCGCCTGGCGTTCGGCGCGAGCGCGGTCGAGGCCTGAGCAGACGAGGTCGTCGGCGCGATGCGCGATGTGCGAGCGCAGCTCTTCGTCGATCTCGCGGGCCGCGGCGTTGCGATGAAAGAAACTTGCGACGAGGGAGCGAAGCCAGGCAATCGGGTTCATATCTCCTCCGCTGTTGCGCCGAGGGCTGCGGCCATAGCGGCGGCCACCCGGTTCCATCCTTCTGTTTCTTCGCGGAATCGTTTGCGGCCGGCCGCTGTGAGTTCGTAGAACTTGGCGCGGCGATTGTTGTCTGAGGTGCCCCAGCTGGCTTTAAGAAGGCCTTGGCGGACCAGGCGGAAGAGGGCCGGATAGAGCGCTCCCTGCTCGATGAGCAGCGCGCTTGATGTGATCTGGCCAATACGCAGCAACACGCCGTAACCGTGCAGGGGCCCGAGCGAGACGGCCTTGAGAATGAGCAGATCGAGCGTGCCGGGAAGAAGTTGGGCCTGGTCGGACATGGAGTCTCCTAAGCTGATAAGGAGAGTAGCGCGCTTCTCCTAAGTTGTCAAGGAGAGGGGGAAAAGACAGTGGTCAGTGATCAGTGGTCAGAAGGTAGCGCCGGTCTCCCGACCGGCTGTCCCTGCGGGCCTCCAGTCCCGCAGGCGCTCATGCGCCTCGCCTTCTGACCGTTTTGTATCAGGGCACGACTTCAGTCGTGCCGAAAGGGCCCATAAATCGAGTCCGGGGATTTAGCCCCTGAGGGATGGATTTCGACGATATTGACTTCCACGACAACCTTCCGGGTGCCCCATGTCCCGATTTTGGGCCATGGGATAGCACGCAACTTGGTTCTCCCGCCCGCTGACTCGCTGACTTGCCGACTCGCTGACCCGCTCGCCTCTACCCCAGCAGCTTTGACGCTTCCTTGGCGAAATACGTCACGATGAAGTCAGCCCCGGCGCGGCGGATTCCGAGCAGCGATTCAAGCGTGGCGCGGTCGCGGTCGAGCCAGCCTTTTTCAAACGCGGCCTGCAGCATGGAGTACTCGCCCGAAACCTGGTATGCGCCGATGGGCACATCTACGCGTTCGCGGGCAGCACGGATCACGTCGAGGTAGGGCATGGCCGGTTTCATCAGGATCATGTCGGCGCCCTCGGCCAGGTCGAGATCGATCTCGCGCATGGCCTCGCGAATGTTGGCGCCATCCATCTGGTAGGCGCGGCGGTCGCCGAATTGCGGTGCGGAGTCGGCGGCTTCGCGGAAGGGTCCGTAGAATGCCGACGCGAATTTCGAGGCGTAGCTGAGGATGGGGGTGTTGCCGTAGCCCTCAGTATCGAGGGCAGTGCGGATAGCGCCGACGCGGCCGTCCATCATGTCGGATGGGGCGACGATGTCAGCTCCGGCCTTGGCCTGGCTCACCGCGGTGCGGGCCAGCAATTCGAGCGTGGGGTCGTTGGAGACTTCGAATCCGTCGCGGCCTTCGACCACGATGCCGCAATGGCCGTGGCTGGTGTATTCGCACAGACAGACGTCGCCGATGAGGACAAGTTTTTTCGCGGCGCCCGATTTGCGTAGCGCGCGCAGGGCCTGTTGCACGATTCCGTTTTCGTCCCATGCGCCTGTTCCAGTTTCGTCCTTGCTTTCCGGCAGTCCGAAGAGGAGTAACCCGGCGATGCCGAGCGACGCGGCCTCTTCGGCCTCGCGAACGGCCTCGTCGACCGACAAGTTGAATACGCCGGGCATGGAGCTGACCGCGTTGCGGACACCCTCGCCGGGGCAAATGAATAGAGGATAGATCAGGTCGCCGGGCTCGACAGCGGTTTCGCGCACCAGCGAGCGCAGATTTTCAGTGCGGCGAAGGCGGCGCGGTCGTGATTGCGGAAATGCCATAGCTCGATTGTAAGTATAGGGCAGGGTTGAGATGTGAGGTTGATCACGCGAGCGGCGAGCCGCCGGGAGAGTTTCGCGCCGTCCAACACTAGCCGGAAAGACAAAAACCCGGCGAGGATGGGGCGCGGCGGCGGCTTCGTGCCAGCCCACCCTGGCGACAAAAACAAAGGCGTCGCGAGGATGGGGCAACCGGAAGTATCACATTTTCTCTGATCTCTGACCCTATCTCTGATCTCTGATCCCTGACCTCTGATCTCTGATCCCTGACCTCTGATCTCTGATCCCTATTTCTCACAGCTGATCGTAAAGCGTCGAGTTGCGGTAGCCGAGCAATAGGACCAGGCTCCAGATTCCCATGGCTGTGCCGAAGGGGAACTTGAGGAGGCAGAGGATTGCGGCGATGATGGCCACGATGCGGCCCCACTGGGCGTGCTGCATCAAGCCCCAACCGGCAATGGCGGCAAGAGCGACCCGGGCCACCATCAAGACCCATATGAACTGCAGCAGGAAGGGAGTCAGAAAGCGCGGTGGCAGGGGTCCATGCATCCAGTTGCCGAATGCGCCTGACAATGCAGCATGAAAGAACGCCATTCCGGCGAAGCCGGTGAGCAGGGCCAGTCCCGCGTAGATGAACCAGAAGATGGAGAGGACGCGGATTTTGCTCGCGTAGTTCTCAAGCTGGAATTGCATGCCGGGCACGGGCGGAATGACCGCAGCCGAGGGGCGGCCGCATTGGGCACAAAACGCCTGCCCCGGCGCCAGGTTATTTCCACATCCACTGCAAAACATATAGAGACCTCCGAACGAGCCGTTAAGGGATCAATACGCAGATTCGGGACAAGGCGTTCCAACTGTCAATCCCCGATTCGGGCTAATGCCGCAGAGCAATTGCCTGCCGGCCGGGGGTTGGCAGCTTCTCCCACCGCTCTTCATGGCGGTCGTCGCGCATGACTATGGCAATCACCTTGCCCTCGCGATCGCGTTCGACCGTAAGGCGGGTGAAACTTGAACCCTGAGGGTAAAACAGCTCGGTTGCAGACGCAGCTCCGAGGGGGATCGTGATTCCGTACTGGTCTTTTTCGAATAGATCTTCGCCCTGGCGGTAGACGGTGAGCGTATGCCCGTCGGGCTCGCGATACTCGCCGGCGATGGCCTCCAGCGCAGCCTGCGCGAGCTTTGCGGCAGGCGGGTGGCGTGGCACAACCTCGCGTTCTGCAAACGAAGGAAGCTCATCGGGTTTGGCGGCGAGCCGGTGCGAAAGCAACCAGCGGGGCAGTTCGGGCTCGTTGTAGGCGCGGGCCCAGCAATCGTGGGTCAGGCCCTGGTAAATCCAGAGTCGGATGTGGCCGCCGGCAGCCTTAACCGCGTCAAACATCATTTCACTTTCGCGGGGTGGCACCACAGGGTCCTCGCTGCCGTGGAAAAGCCAGATGGGTGTGCGTCCCACTGCCTGGGCGTACTCGGTGGCGAGGGTGGGGGCTTGTTGCCAGCGCTCGGGGGCGTAACTCCAAAAGATGCCCCCGGCAGCAATGGCGATGGCGGCCCAGCGGTGGGGATAATTGTGGCCAGTTCCCAGGCGCCGTAGCCGCCCAGCGAGAGGCCGGTGAGATAGGTGCGGTCGGGGTCGCCATGGAACTCTTCTGCCATCTGGTCAAGCGCGGTCATGGCCATGGTCATGATGATGGGGTCGGTCCAGTGAGCAGCGATAGGGCATTGGGGCATGACGATCACGAAGGGCCAGCGCTCGGGATGGTCGCGCACTTCGGCGGGAAGGCCAATCTGCGTCTGCCACATGCCTTCCGATCCACGCTCGCCGCGGCCGTGCAAAAAGAGGATGACCGGCCAAAGCTTGCCGTCATCGCGCCGGTAATCCTCGGGCAGGTAGACCTGGAACTTGTACGAAACGCCGTTTAGCTCGACACGCCGATTCAGAAAGCCGGTCTCCTGCGGGGGCTGCATGGCGATCGATGCTGGCTCGCGGCGGAGGTGCTGGCATAAGCGGCGCATGGGCAAGTGCGTCCAGGCGACCGCCGCACAGGCCGCGGAGATTCGCAGAAAAACGGAGCATTCAGGCATTCAATCACACTTTGGGGCCAAAGCGCGATACACGGAAGGTGGCATTTCTGTTGCACCATTCTCGCCAAATCCCATGCAAATCCCTTGTAAATCTTTTACGACTCGCATGAGACGATCAGATTTGTTATGCAATGTATAGCCCATATGACACTTGAAGCCGGGGATGTGCTGGACCACTACCGCCTGGAAGAGACGATGAGCCACAGCCGGATGTCGACGCTTTATCGCGCCACCGACCTGCGCGACGGCGCCCCGTGGCCATCAAGGTTCCCCATAGAAGAGATGGAGGCCGACCCGATTCTGATGGAGCGCTTTGAGCGCGAACAGCAGATTGGCCAGCGAACTCGACCACCCCGGCATCGTGAAGACCTTCAACGGCGAAGAGCGCAGCCGGCGGTACATGGTGATCGAGTGGGTGAGTGGCAAGCTGCTTCGGTCGATTATCAACGAGGAGCGGAAGCTGCCCATTGAGCGGGCCAGGCGGCTGACGCTCGCGATATGCGATGCGCTGGACACCATGCACAAGCACGGCGTGGTGCATCGCGATTTGAAACCCGAAAACATCATGGTGCTCCCGGGCGACCGCATCAAGATTATTGATTTCGGCATTGCCATGAAGGAAGATGCGCGGCGGCTCACGTTTACCGGCATGTCGCCGGCGCTGGGCACGCCCGACTATATTTCGCCGGAGCAGGTGAAGGGCCAGCGCGGCGACCAGCGCAGCGACATCTACGCGCTGGGCGCGATGCTCTACGAGATGCTGACTGGCCAGCCTCCGTTCACAGGCTCCAATCCGCTGGCGGTTATGAACGAGCGCGTGCTGCACGATCCGCAGTCGGCGCGCGAGCTGAACCCCGAGATTTCGCCTGAGATTGGAGGAGGTTCTGTTTCGTGCTCTGGAGCGCGATCCGCGGCACCGCTACGCAACCGCTGCCGAAATGGCATGGGAGCTCGAACACCCTGAGCTGGTAGGAGTCGACGGCAGCCGCCGAGTTTTGGCGCACAGCCGCCGGCCCAACACGCGCAAGCTGATAATGTATGCGGCGCTCGCGTTGGTGCCCTTGGCATTGTTTGTAATGATGCTGCTGCTGGCCAGGCGGTAGAACAGGGAGCAGAGGTCAGTCGACCGCGATGCCTTGGGCCGACCAACCCAAAGCGCGACTCTTATCCGAAAACAATCTCTTCCTGTGACCCGAATCACGCGCGACGAAGTTATTAACCCGATATTCCCAAATCGTGGCACAAGGCTGCCCCGAGCCCTTGACATAGCCCTACGCCTAAGGTCCATTCTCGAATGCAGAGAAACACGACGAGTAAGTCGCGCGTTTCTCAGATAGCGTGCTCGTCAGTGGCTCTCCCAACTTACAAAGCGGCGGAGAATATCCGGTAGAAAATCGCCCCGCTCGTCGTACTTTCTGTTTGTCCCAGACTTACAATCGAGAGTCCCAAAAGGGGTTCCATCTAATCCCTCGAGGAAAGTCACCGACATGGCCGGAGGCGCTCCCTGTGCCACCGACTTTCTCTCGCGGCGAGCTAACATCCAAGTTACATCAGACAAACGCTGTAACTTCGGAACATAGTAACGGAGGCAAAATTTCATGAAATTTGTATCTCGCCATAATCGGAATCAAATCCTCGCGCTTGTTGTCTTGGCCACATTGATCGGGGTCGCGAGCCCGACCACGGCGCAAAGCTTGCCAGTTGGCGGGGGGACCCTCACCTGGACCGTAAGCTCCAACTCCGGTCCATGTCAGAACGGTTACGCCACGACCTACTACTTAACTAATTTCCAGTTCAACTACACCTTCACAAGCCCCCAAGGCACCCAAATCAACCAGAACGTTGCCCTGTTGGGAAACGAGACGTACATCGTTTCGCCCGGGGGCCAAGGTTGCCCGCCTCCCGGGCCGCAACCCAGCACGGGTGCGCCCTTGGTAGATGGCGCCGGCTTTTATCGCGTACTATTTACGCCGAGCAGCGCATACGCAGGGACAGCCCAGATGGAGGGATTCAATATTGGCACCGTAGACCCAAGCTATGTGGTCACGGGCGTGATCTATGCTCCTCCGGGCAGCGGGACTGCGCAGAATCAGAGCTACGTGGACTACACCAACACGACCGAGGTCGGCACAAATACGAGCATAAGCAACTCCTTCAGTCAGTCGGACGAGTTCTCGGTTTCCGGGGCGGCCTTCGGCCAAAGCCTCAGCCTCGCAAGCGGGGAAACGCAGGAAGAAGACGGCTCATCTGGCATCGCGATCAATCAGACCAAGTCCGTAAGTGACAAATACCCGGGTTTGTACCCCGCGATGACGCCGGGGTTGAATCACGACAACGACATCATCCTACTGTGGCTAAATGCCTCAATGGACTGCGAGAATGAAGAGTCCTGGCAGCCCATCCCCGGCGCCAAAACCTGGCCGGCACAGACCAACTGCATCTTGTACGACACCGCTGGGGCGCCCGGCGACCCAGACGATCCGTTGATGGACCCAGTTCAATTGGCTGTCGGCTGGCTCAACGGCGACTACACGATGGACAGCGACACTCAGAATATCCTCGCCAACCACGGCATCACCTCGGCAGATTACCAGGACATCTTGAATGCGGATCCTTACTCCTCCTGCAAGGCCAGCACCTCGTGTGTCCAGAACATCGGCGTTAGCTCAACCCGATTCACGCTGGCAACTTACCCAGGGATATTCCCCTTCGAGGACCTCGGGAGCCAGCAGGAATACAACGCGACTTACGCATCGACCAACACCCAGGGACAGGGAGCCTCTGACGTCCACGCGATCAGCTTCAGTGTCGGAGGGAGCGGGGCCTTCCTCGGCATTCTGAATACAACGCTCAAGAACCAGGAGACCCTGACCTGGACGAACAAATGGAGCGAAACGACGACGACGATGGTAGGCCAGACGGCCCAAATCAATATCGCTGAGCCGTCGCCAAGCGGCGGCTATGACGGACCGTCACAATTCGAGGTCTACCAGGACAACGTTTATGGAAACTTCATGTGCTACCCGACACAGTAGGGCGGCACACGCTGGTGGTATGAACCTCCCGATTAGGCGGGCTTTTGTCCCGCTGCCTTCAATGGGTCATCGGCGGCGCGAGTCAGGAAATGTGGGCTCGCGCCGCTAAGTTACCGGGGATTTGAGGCGAAACATGGCAACCGAAATCAAGGGAAATGAGCAGCGCAGGGTTTTGCGGACAGGCTGGCCGGGATTAGGTCTGTTCCTACTGGTTCTAGCAGCCGGCTGCGGCGGGAACGTAAGCTCCGGCGACGGAAGAGGGCCGGTCTCCGGCGAAAGCACCGAGGTCACTGTGCTCGTTACCAACATGGCGAACGACCAACTCGTCAGCTTTCCTCTGTTTCTAAACAGGCTCACACTGACGTCGAAATCCGGGGAGACCGTGTCCGTGCTTTCCTCTCCGCAGCAGGTCGAATTCATCCACCTGAGCGGCACGGCCGAGCCTTTGGCGACGGTTAGCGTTCCGCAGGACTATTACACCTCCGCAACGGCGGAGGTCGGCGCAGCCGAATTCACGTGTCTCTCGGAGGCCTCTGATGGCAGCGTCGAGACATCCACGGTTTCTTACGGCTACACACCAGACTCGAATGTGACGGCCTTCCTTCCGCAGCAGATTACGGTGAGCGGATCGGCCTTGGGGCTCGCGCTGATCCTGAATGTCTCCGCGTCGGCGATTCCAGCGACGTGCAGCAACGGCGGCCTCGACCCGGAGTCCTGGATCACCCCGGCCTTCGATCTGACGTCGTTCCAGATCTCAACGAATCCCGCCAGCCCCGCTGAGGGGAAGCTGAGCCATCTGGACGGGATCATCTCCTCGGTCGACGCCACTGATGGAGCGCTGACGATTACCGGCAACGACGGGCTGGGACAGGAAGTCGATACCCAGGGCAACACGGTCGAATCGGCTAATTTGGTGTGGAACGTGAGCACGGATTCAAGCACGGCGTTCCAGGGTATTGCCGGGATCGGAGCCCTGGTGGAAGGCACGGCGGTTGACGTGGATGCAACCCTGCAGCCAAGCGGCGTGCTTCTGGCCTCGCGCCTGGCCGTTATCGACCCGCTCCCGAACGACGACCTTACGCTTCAATACGGGCCGCTGATGATGGTTCCGATTCCGTCCTTAGTCGCGGGCGGCGATCAGTTCGACGACATGGAGCAGGGCTACTTGTACACCATCAACAACGAGCGGTATTCGGATATCGTATTCGGATACCAGAACTCGGTGTTCCAGGCGGCGCGCGGGTACTCGAACTTGGGCAATCTCCCCTTCACGCCCAACTTCAGCGCGGCGACGATGGTGGCGGGGCAGGACGTGCTGATAACGACGCACGCCGCATCTGTCAGCTTTCCCACTTCGGCGGCCACGTATACGTTGATGCCGCAGACCATCAACGGTACAGTGACTGTGGTCGCGACCTCGGGAAATTTCACGGTATACACAGTCACGCTGGCGCCCTACGATCTTTTCCCCGCGCTGGCGTTCACGAGCCAATATCAGACCTCGCCGCTGACGAGCCCCGACACAGTGTATGTCTACACCGATACCAGTACGTCGATGCTGAACACACAGCCCGCCGCAGCCGGCGCCGTGCTGCGTTTTACCGGGTTGGTCTTCAACGATAGCGGCACGCTGCGCATGGATTGCTCGCAGTTGATGGACGGCGTAGCAGAATAGACCGGCCAAAATGCTTATGCCGGTACGCGCTTGAGGGTTTTGCTGGCGCGGGCGAAGAGCGGGCGCTCACGGCGGCGCAGGTAGCTGGGCATGGTAGGCTTCTTCGCCAGCACCTTCAACGCCCATTCGCGTGCTTCCTGGTTGCGGCCCTGCGCGATCAGAAAATCGGCATAGTTTAGATAGGTCTCCGACAGCGTCGATTTCTCGGTAGCGCGCCGGAACCACGCGTCCGCCTTTTCCGGTTGACCTGTCTTTGCATAAGCAGCAGCCAGCAGTCCGGCTCCGCGATAGAAGTCATGGTCGGGGTCGGCTTGCATGGCGCGCTCGAGGTCGGGCAGCGCTGCCTGGGCGTCGCCTAGCAAGAGAGCGCACATGCCGCGGCGATAGAAGCAGTCGAGCGTGGTTGACCGTGCGGCAATGGCCTTGTCGTAAGCGGCGCGGGCCTGCGCGAGCTTGCCGTCGTCGAGGTAGAGGTCGCCCAGTTCCTCATAGTTTCCTGACGATGGGTTGTCGAGGATGGCCACCTGAAGCTGGCGAATGCGCTTGCGGCGCGGGAAGGCTTTGAAGGAATTGTTCAGGAGGCCAATATCGGGCAGCATCTCAGCGAAGATGTAGACCAGCGCGCCGATCGGCCCGAGGAAGAGGATGATCCAGAGCCAGTAGGTGTTGGGCCGGCGGCGGATGAAATGAATGATGGCCGCGGCCTGCAGCAGCAGTCCCCAGGGATAGAAGAGTTGAGTTAACATTCCCATTATTTTGGCTCAAGCGAGGTTATCGAGATTATAGGTGCAGAGGGCACAAAGGGTTGTGACCTTCAGCAGGTTTGGATTGAGCTTCGGCGAGATATTTCTGCGAATCTCGGCTCACGGTGTGGCATAGGCGTAGTCTTATTGGCAACGGACGAATGGGTGCCGTTTCGCTTTCGCAGATCTGCGAGGTGCCAAATGAAGATTCATAGTGCCGTCGCTCTCACTCTCCTGTTTCCCGCCGTTCTCCTGCTCAATGCCAAGGAAAAGAAGCCTGTCATTCCGGCGATCTTTGGGCAGGCCCGGTATGTCTACGTTGAGGCAATCGATGGGCAGGAGTTCGACCCGAATCTGAATCCCGAAGACAGGATTGCGATTGCCGACGTGCGCGATGCGCTGGATGACTGGGGCCGCTATACGCTCACCATGAACCGCGGGGAAGCTGACCTTGTGGTTGTGGTGCGCAAGGGGCGCGCGGCGAGCGGCAACGTGGGCATCGCTCCGCGCCACGGTCAGTTGCCGGGAAGCGCGGGCCAGCCGGGCCAGCCAGGCTCAGGCGCGGAGTTTGGCGCCGACGCGGGACCAGCCGACGATTTGCTTGAAGTGTGCCAGATCGACCCGGGCGGCAAACTCAGCGGCCCGCTATGGGAGCGCTCGATGTCCGATGGCTTGAACGCTCCGCGCGTGTTGTTGCTGGAGCAGTTCGAAAAGGCGGTGGATAAGGCTTACCCGCTCCAGCCTCCCCCGGCGCCCAGGACGCAGAAGCCGTAGGGGGGGCGTTCTTCGGAGTCGAAAGCGGAGTTTTTCGCGAGCCCGATTCAAAGGCTCGCAGTCAGATTATATTCGCGCGCAACCGGCTCGACAATTTTGCGTCTGCCATGACCCGGATTGACGCGATAACTTGTGCGCAGCAAGCCTGCCTTTTCCAGTCGCACTACATCGCGACTCACTGCACGCACATCTCGATTGAGGCCGCTTGCGAGATCGGAGATGGGCAGGGCGCCCGCCTTTGCCTTGCGGAGAAGACGCACGCGTTCGGATGTAAGCACGTTCAGCATCTCCAACGGGTCTTCAAAGGTGATGGTGACCTCCGCAGGAAGGCTCACGCCGCGATCAAGGGATGCTGCGCGGCTTCTCATCCGGCTGAAGAACTCGTCAACGGCGCTGGTCGTGATGGTGACTTTACCCTTCTTCATCTTCGATTCTCCAGAGTTCGTGCACTTCCGCAATGAATTTTTCGGCCAGAGCTGCGTATGTCGAGAATGTCGCAGGCTCGACCTTTCCCATGAAATGGCGGTGATGATAATCGTGACTGTTGTCGTAACCAAGCACGCGGCCATTATCCAACGGACATATCTTCAGGTTAATGTAGGCAAGGCTATAAGCAACCACTTTACCGTCTTCGAACGAAATCTGTTCTTTGAGTACCGCGCCCTTCCGCTTGCCTTTAAACCGATATTCCTCGATCGTGGTGGTCCGAACAGGCTGCTTTCTCTTGCGCACAGGTCGATCTTACCACAGATAGGATATGTTAAATCCCATCTGCGGCCTGGGCGCTTGGCTCGCAAGGGAAACAGACAGTTTCTACCGGTACGACTCGTCGCGGTGGATCACGAACTCGGGATAAGCTCCGCCGCCGAGCTCGTGCAGGTCCATGCCCATACGCTCGCCGTCGGGGTCGACACGAAAGGGAACCAGGCGGTTGAGCGCAGCGAAGAGTAGATAGAAGAGCGGCAACACGATGCCCAGCAGCGTGGCGATGCCTACGATCTGCGCCAGCGCCTGGCCGGGACGGGGCGCGATGAAACCCACGGCAAGCAGGCCCCAGAGGCCCGCCGCTGCGTGGGCGGCAATAGCGCCGGAAGGATCGTCGATGGAGAGCGCCAGTTCAAGCAACTCAATGAGCAGAGGAGTAATGATGCCGGCGACAAGCCCGGTAAAGATGGCCTGGAGCGGCGTAGCCACTGCCGCACAGGCGCTGGAAGTGACCAGCCCCGCAAGCCAGCCGTTGGCGCAGAGGCTGGCGTCCGGCTTGCCGAATCGGTAGCGCGTGACGGCCAGCGTGGCGCCCAGTGCCGCCGCGGCCGACAGTATCGTGTTGATGGCGATTTGCGGCAGTGCCGCTATCGGCGCGCTCATCCATAGGATTGCGCCGGCGGCGTTCCATGCCAGCCAGCCAACCAGGCCGAGCAAACAGCCAAAGAGCACATAAACAGCGTTGTGGCCGGGCATCGCTGTTGAGATTCCGCTCTTGGGAAACTTGCCGCTGCGTGGGCCAAGGAGCCAGATGAGCGCCAGGGCGCTGAGGCCGCCAACCACATGCACAGACGCCGCGCCCGCGGGGTCAATAAATCCCGCGCCGAGCGAGAAGTTCGCGCCCAGCCCGGCGAGCCACCCTCCGCCCCATACCCAGTGCATCAGCAGCGGGCAAACAATGCCGGCGACCAATACGGTTGCGGCGCAACCGGCGGCCAGCCGCCAGCGGTCTGCGCCACTGCCCCAGGGAATGATGGCCGCAAATGCCACGCCGGACAGCTCAAACAAGAGCGCAAGCTGCGACTGGAACCGGGGACGATCCGAATCCCGAGAGTAAAAATGATCCCGAGCCAATCCAGTTCCAGGGCTGGCTGGCAGCGTGAAATGTGTGTCCCGCGCCGCCGGGGGTTCCCGGTAGATTGCCGGCGATGGCAGCCCCGAAAAGCGCAAAAGCGATTACGGCTACCGAAATGATGGCGAGATTACCGAGGATGGCCTGCGCGGCCGAACGCGAGCGGCCGAGGCCGGTGTTGACCAGCGCCAGGCCAGCGATCGCCAGCGGCGTAAGAAGCAGTAGCAGGAGCGCAAGGCCGTAATCAGCGATCGGCGCTTGGCGCGGGTCGGCATTGGAGAGATGGGGATCATAGGCGGCTGTCCCCCTTGGCCGGCATGTGGCCGCGAACCGCAACCACCAGGCCGAGGATTTCGACCCCCAGGCCACAGAGAACGAAGGCGGCACGAGGGACTGGGGCCGGGAACAAGCACGAGCGCGGCGACGGTGAGAAAGAAACCGGCTGGCATCACTAACAATCCGGCGTATTTCATTCGCTTTCCCTTTCGGGCTAACCTTCGATGTACGACCGCACCCCGGACCCGAATCACAATTCGGGGTTCGCCACGCGAGGTGTTTTGTTACTGAGAGTTGCCGAACGTAAAGTCTCTATGAATTCTAATGCATATGTTTGCGGCCGGGCGGGTTCGCGGTCGTGAGATCGCGCGTGGCCCTTACGGTTTCCTTTCAGACTGCAATCGATAATGACGTATGCGCATCCGGCTCGACCGCAAACACAGAACGCCCGGCGTTATTCTCGGCGTCATCACCCTTGCAAATGTGGTGGTCTTGCTGGTATGGGACTCCTTTCCGGGGATATTCCCGGCGGGGAGCCACGACGTTCTTGGAGCCGCTTCATTGGCTTTGATTGCTCTTGCCTATCTGATCTATCAATTCGAACGGCGGCCTGCTGCGGCGGAGTTGTTCAAGGCGATCATGCTGGCCGCGGCATTTCTTTTCTGGGCGGCGAATCAGTTCTGGCCCCACTCTCCGCGGGCTACCTTGTTTAATGACATTGCCATTGCGCTGTTTGTGCTGGATGTGTTTCTGGTGATCGTGGGCTGGCCAACGGCCTCGCCCGACAGCTCGTTTGGTGAAACCGGCGGGGAAGGTGACGGGCAAAACCTCGATGCGCCGATGAGCGATCTCCATGCCGTAAACGCGGGTCGGCGATATACGCGGGACGAGATGAATAAGCGGTAAGTTCTTTATTGTGGGAGCCGACCCGCAGGCCCGTTGCGAAGTGTCGTATACCGAAGTCCTGCAACATGGGCAAAGGTTTGGGAACTTGCCGGTAGTGAAGCCGTTTCTCCAATCGAGAGATCGGTACTCACCCAATGCGCGCTTATGTGCCCGTCGGGGTCTCCGACCATCGATTTTCCGGTGCATATCCGCAAAGCCAATTCAACGCTTTGTGCCGCTCCATCGCGATCGAAGTGAGCTGACTTAGCTCTTCTTGTGAAACTTCGCGATACGCCTTCCCGAACACCGGAAAGTCGCCGTCGATCGGTTTTGCGAAGATTCCTTCAGCGGCCGCACTCTCCGCAGTCATTCGGATAATCTCTGTCATTGGCATTCCGTCCGGCAGGGCGTCGGGAATCTTCTTCGCTGTAAGCAGCATGTGTGTTCGGCAGCGCCAATGCCATAGCTCGGCCATATCGCGTTGCCGATCGATTTCTGCCTGGGGGCGCAATCTCGCTGTGCCGATCAGGTCTCGCGCCTTGTCTCCTTTCTGGAATCGGTTTGAATCGGGATCGCTTTCCTGATCGTAAGGAGGAATCCGCTCCCTGCGTCCAAGCGCCCAATGGAGGCACATGATCGATTCCGCCAACCAACTCACGTCGATCCTTTGCCGCATCGTCGCTTCAAAGACGCCCGCCTGCATGAATTCGCGCTCGCTGTCTTCGAGAAATTCCCACAGATCCGAGGCACGCATTTTTTCAATCTGCTGGTTAAACATCTGCTGGGTTCCCGAGGCCAGCTTGGCACGATCATCCTCTTTGGTGAACCGCTTCAGCACCTCCGGCGGCGGCGTCGCGCCCGCTTTCAAAAACACATGGGAGAGGATGAGGGCTCGCCTCATCACGGCTTGACCGACAGGCGGCGCCGATAGGGTTTCTTCAGATTGCGGCATAGGGACAAGTTAGCACTGCGGACTTAATTGATCGCTTCACTCAATGCAGGCCACGGGCCCATCGCTTTCTTCCTGCTGGCGTTCACCCGTTTCGGCATGATATTTTGATTAGACAAATCCCAATCTCTGGTACGTAAGCCGCCAGAGGCACAATGGTGTTTTCCCCGAAATCCACTCTTATCACAACCAGTTTTCTTTTCTGAGGCTTACCAAGCCGTGTTACCCACAAATTTTTTATAAGTTTTGCGCATCCGCATGTTTGCGGCGGCATCTTATGACTGGTATATTGGTCTTTCGGGCTTCTCCGCCTTCCTCATTTAGTTTGCTCAAGATCGGTATTTGTACATAACCTGTGTGACCGCCAGCACACGCGGCCACCCCCAGACAAGAAAACCAGGCAGGGTACAAGCAATGCCGCAAATCTTTGAACGCAGCTCCAATGCCCTGGCTCGCATGAGCCTGGTGTTGACGGGGCTGATCGTGATCGCATTGGGGGTCACGCTCGATCAACTCCAACGCTCCCCCTGGGTGACGCGGCAGGGTCAACGGCCCGACCAACCGGTTCCGTTCAGCCACAAGCACCACGTGCAGGGCCTCGGCCTGCAGTGCCAGTACTGCCACACCACGGTGGAGAAGTCGAGCTATGCCGGCATTCCGCCCACGCGCACCTGCATGAACTGCCACGCGCAGATCTGGACCAATGCGCAGTTGCTTGAGCCGGTGCGCGACAGTTGGTACACGGGCCAGTCGATTCCCTGGATCAAGGTGCACGACCTGCCCGATTTCGTCTACTTCAGCCACGAAATCCATGTGAACAAGGGCATCGGCTGCGAAAGCTGCCACGGCAAAGTGGACGAGATGCCGCTGATGTATGCGCAGAACACTCTGCAGATGGAGTGGTGCCTCGACTGCCACCGCAATCCGGCGAAAAACCTCCGGCCCACAAGCGAGATCTACAACATGGCGTGGGAGAAGCCGGCCGAAGATAAGCCGGTGTGGTGTGCGGCGGTTCCCGATGCAACCGGCGTGCCGACGGCACAGAGCGTTAGCTGCACGCGGACCGATCCAAGTGGAAATGCGGCGGCCCAGGCGGCGCTTGCGCCGGCGGCTCTGCTGAAGCCGGTTTCGATGACCACGGGCGATGTGGTTCCGGCGATTCAGTTTGAGAAATTCACCAGCCAGGATGAGCTCGGGCACTACCTCGTTCAGCACTACAACATTCGGACCCCGAAGGACCTGATGAGCTGCGAGGTGTGCCACCGATGAGCAGCGAGATGAAGAAGAACGGAAATGAATGCAGGCGATCGGGAACCCTCGGGGGCTAAAGCCCGAAGATATTTCTTCGGCAACTAGCGGCACGACTGAAGTCGTGCCCTTTCAAAACGCGAAGAGTTCGGCAGTAGAGCCCATGACGCTCGACCAGGTGCGGCTGAAACTGAAGGGCGTGAAGGGCAAGAAATTCTGGCGGTCGCTCGATGAGCTGGCCGACACGGATGAGTTTCGCGCGGCCGTCGAGAAGGAGTTTCCGTCCTCCGCGCAGGAGTGGGTCGATCCGGTTTCGCGTCGCGGCTTCCTTAAATTGATGGGCGCATCGATGGCGCTGGCCGGCCTGGCCGGTTGCACCAAGCAGCCCGACGAGCCGATCTATCCATACGTCAAGGCGCCTGAAGATCTGGTGCTGGGCAAGCCGATGTACTTTGCTTCGGCGCATCCGTTTGTGACCGGCGCAGTGCCGCTGCTGGTTAAGTCGAGCGAGTTCCGGCCCATCAAGATTGGATGGCAATCCCGAGCACAAGTACAACCGCGGCGGGTCGGACCCATACACGCAGGGCACGCTGCTTGAGATGTACGATCCCGATCGCTCGCAGCACGTGATGTATCGCGGCGAGAACCGCGTGTGGGCAGGAGTTTGCCGAGGAGTTTCGTAACAAAGTCGCGGCATCCAAAGACGGAACCGGCATTTACTTTCTGAGCGCCGCGATTACTTCGCCAACTCTGGCGCGGCAGTGGGGCGACGTTCAAAAGGCCTATCCAAAGGCAAAGCTGGTGCAATACGACCCGGCGATCGCGGGCACGTTCCTGGCCAACGGTCTTAATGTTCAATACGACCTGAGCGCTGCCGATGTGATTGTTTCGCTCGATGCGGATTTTCTCTCGGGTGCCAGCTATCCCGGTTTTCATAAACTTGTCCGTGACTATGCCGACCGGCGCAAACAGCCTGAAGGCGGCATGAACCGGCTGTACGCGGTTGAGAGCTCGACCACCACCACGGGCATGAAGGCCGAACATCGACTTGGCCTGCGCGCGAGTGAGATTCCCAGCTTTACTGCCGCGCTGGCTGCGGCAATTGGCGTGCCAGGCGTGAGTGCCCCGAGTTACGCGTGGACCGCTGAACAGCAGAAGTTTCTGGCCGCGCTGGTAAATGATCTGAAGGCAAGCGCCGGCAGGAGCGCGGTGATCCCGGGCCTCTATCAGGATGCCTCGGTTGCGGCGCTTGCCGTCGCCATCAACACCGCTCTCGGCAACGTAGGCAAAACGGTTACTGTTTCGAACGAGCCGGCGATCCCGCTGCCGAGCGATCAGCTTGGCGACTTCAAGTCGCTCGTCACCGATCTGAACGCGGGTAAGGTTGACTGGCTGGTGATTCTGAATGCGAATCCCATCTACGACGCGCCCGCCGATCTGGATTTCTTGACGGCCTTCAACAAAGCCAATATTGTTGCGCATCTCGGCTCGCACGTGGATGAGACGGGACAGATCTCGCACTGGCACATTCCCGCGGCGCACTATCTCGAATCGTGGTCGGATGCGCGGGCGTATGACGGCACGGTGTCAATTGTGCAGCCGCTCATCGATCCGCTCTATGGCGGGCGCAGCGCTCATCATGTGTTGCAGGCCCTGCTCGACGATCCGTTGGTGAGCCCGCATGATGCGGTGCGCACGACCTGGAAAGACGCCATTGCCAAGGCCGCGCCGGGCGGCGACTTCGAAAAGGGCTGGCGCAAGGCGCTGCACGACGGCTGGATCGAGGGCACGGCATACAACACTCTGAGCGTGGTCTCAAAGGTCACGCTGAAGTCTGCGGTTCCTGCGCCGATCGCCAAAGATTCGATCGAAGTGATCTTCCGGCCCGACCCAACCATCTACGACGGTCGCTGGAACAATGTGGGCTGGCTGCAGGAGCTGCCCAAGCCGGTGACGAATCTGGCCTGGGATAACGCGGCGATTGTTTCGGGCGCAACCCTTGAAAAGTGGGGTCTTGAAGAAGATGACATTATCGAAATCAGCGTGGGTTCGGGTCGCGTAAAGGCGCCGATGATTGTCGCTCCGGGGCATCCTGACAACTCCATCACCGTGTATCTCGGCTATGGGCGCGAGTTCGCTGGTCGCGTGGGCTCGGGGCAGGGATTCAACGCTTATCTGATTCGCAATACGTGGGCGCCGTTCTATGCAATCGGCGGCCAGCGCAAGATTGACGGCAAGTGGGGCGTGGCGATTACCAAGAGCCACTACCAGGATCATCGCGGCGCGAATATGACCGAGCACGGCAACCAGAACTGGTCGCTTGAGGGCGTTGAGGCGCTGGGGCCGCGCGGCATTATTCGCTACGCAACGCTCGACGAGTTTAAGGCCGATCCGAACTTTGCCCATGAGGGCGAGGGCCACGACACGCCTGAGATGGGAACGTCGCTCTTCCCCAACTGGAGCTATAACGAGGCCAACGCGTGGGGCATGTCGATCGACATGAACAGCTGCACCGGCTGCAATGCCTGCATCGTGAGCTGTTACGCCGAGAACAACATTCCGGTAGTGGGCAAGCAGCAGGTGCGCATTGGCCGCGACATGCAGTGGCTCAGGATCGACACCTATTATGAGGGGGATTTGGCCGCGCCGCGCGCGCACTTCCAGCCCATGGCCTGCCAGCACTGCGAGAACGCTCCCTGCGAGCAGGTTTGCCCGGTGGGCGCCACGGTGCACACACCCGAAGGCCTGAACATGATGGTTTACAACCGCTGCGTGGGCACGCGCTACTGCTCCAACAACTGCCCCTACAAGGTGCGGCGGTTCAACTTCCTGCTCTTCAGCGATTACGAGACCGAGAGTCTCAAGCTGATGCGCAATCCCGACGTGAGCGTGCGCTCGCGCGGCGTGATGGAGAAGTGCAGCTACTGCGTGCAGCGCATCCAGGAAGCCAAGATCCACGCCGACAGGGAAAATCGCAACGTGCGCGATGGCGAGATTGTGACCGCATGCCAGCAGGCGTGCCCGGCATCGGCAATCATCTTCGGCAACATCAACGATAAAGAGAGCCGGGTATCGAAACTACGCGCGCAGCAGCGCAGCTACCAGGTAATCGCCGACCAGAACACGCGCCCGCGGACGACGTATGTGGCGGAAGTTTTGAATTTGAACCAGGAACTGGAAGAAGCGCCGACGGAACACGATCCGGCTTAAGGGATGAAAGCAGGCACTAGGGAGCAGGCAATAGGCAATAGGGACCGAGAAACAAGCGAACCAGCGTAAAAGGGAACGAAGGCGGCCAATGGCAACCAGCGAACTGAAGACGAAAAATCCCGGCATCGATCCCGCGACCGGAGAATACCGGGTCGTAGGGCTGGGAGAAAGCTTCCGGTCGATTACCGAGAAGATCTCGGGCATTGTGCTCACGCCGCACACGCCGCTGGGTTGGTTTGCGCTTTTCTCTCTGGCCGGTGGCGGCGCCACCATGCTGCTCGTCGCGGTCACCTGGCTGTTCCTCAAGGGCACCGGCATCTGGGCCATCACGCAACCTGTGGCCTGGGGCTTTGCGATTATCAACTTCGTGTGGTGGATCGGTATCGGCCACGCCGGAACGCTGATTTCGGCAATTCTGCTGCTCTTCAAGCAAAGCTGGCGCAACGCCATCAGCAGGTTTGCCGAGGCCATGACGATCTTTGCCGTGGTCTGCGCCGGCATGTTCCCGTTGATCCACACGGGCCGCCCGTGGCTGGCCTACTGGATGTTGCCGCTGCCCTACACCATGACGGTGTGGCCGCAGTTCCGCTCGCCGCTGCTGTGGGACGTGTTTGCGGTTTCGACCTACGCAACCATCTCGGTGGTCTTCTGGTACATCGGCATGGTGCCTGACTTGGGCACCTTCCGCGATCGCTCAAAGTCAAAAGTCGGCCAGTATTTTTACGGGATGCTCTCGCTTGGATGGCGCGGATCGACAAGGCATTGGATGCGCTACGAGACGGCATCGCTGCTGCTGGCGGGTTTGGCAACGCCGCTGGTGCTCAGCGTGCACACGGTCATCAGCTTCGATTTCGCTGTTGCGGTGCTGCCCGGCTGGCACACCACCATCTTCCCGCCCTACTTTGTGGCCGGCGCCATTTATTCGGGATTTGCCATGGTGCTCACGCTGGCCATTCCGCTGCGAAAGTTTTACGGGCTTGAGCGGCTGGTGACCGAACGGCACATCGACAACATGGGCAAGGTGATGCTGGCTACGGGCTTCATTGTGGCTTACGGATACGGCATGGAAGCATTCATGGCCTGGTACTCGGCCTCGCACTGGGAAGCGTTCATGTTCTGGAATCGCGTGTTCGGGCCGATGGGCTGGTCGTACTGGGTGCTGGTCACCTGTAACCTGGCCATTCCGCTCACCACGCTGTGGGTTCGCAAGCTGCGCACCAATATCGCGTTCATGTTCTTCATCTCCATTGTGGTGAATACGGGCATGTGGTTTGAGCGCTTCGTGATTGTTGTTACGAGCCTCTACCGCGACTTTCTGCCGTCGGCTTGGGGAACTTATCGCGCCACCAAGTGGGATTACATGACGTTTGTTGGCACGCTGGGGTTGTTCACGTTCCTCTTCCTGTTGTTTGTGCGTATCTTGCCAATGATTCCCATGAACGAAATTCGCATGATTCTGCCGCAGGCAAAGATCAAGCCGAAGGTAACGGCGGGGGCGGGAGACTGATATGCCGGCACGCGAAGGAACTTACGGTTTACTGGCCGAATTCGATACTCCCGGCGACCTGGTGCGCGCGGCGCAAAAGGCGCGCCACGATGGCTGGCGGCGGCTCGAATGCTATACGCCGTATCCGGTTGAGGAAGCGGCAGAAGCCATCGGCTTCCATCGCAACAAGGTGCCGCTCGTCACGCTGGTTGGCGGCCTGATGGGCTGCGCAGCCGATTTCTCAATGGAGACCTGGATCTCGACGCTCGCCTATCCGCTCAATATCGCGGGCCGGCCCACTGTACTCCTGGCCCGCATTCATTGTGCCTGCCTACGAGTGGACCATTCTATGGGCCGGCCTTTCGGCGGCCTTTGGAATGCTGGCGCTGAACGGATTGCCGTCGCTCTATCATCCGCTGTTCAACGCGCCCAACTTCCGCAACGGAGCAACGACCGACAAGTTCTTCCTGTGCCTTGAGGCGCTCGATCCCAGGTTCGACTTGGTAGAGAGCAAGAAGTATCTGGAGACCATGGGCCCGGTTTCGGTAGTGGAGGTGGAGTACTGATGGACCTCCGCAGAGATCAGAGAACAGAGATCAGAGATCAGCGGCTGCCCCATCCTTTCGCGGCTTTACCGCGAAAGGGTGGGAGACCACAGTCGCCAATCCTCCGGGTGCCCCCGGTCCCTCGCATTTGGGGACCGGGGAGGCCAGTTTCGCTTGCCGCATTGGCGTGCATATTAATCATCGCCGGATGCCGGCAGGACATGCAGAACCAGCCGAAGATGATTCCGCAGCGCGGGACCGAATTTTTTGCCGACCATCGCGGTTCGCGTCCGCAGGTTGAAGACACAGTGGCCCGCGGCCAACTGCACGAAGACAGCTACTTCTACACGGGCGTAGTGCAGGGAGCTAACGGCTACCGCGAAGAGCGCGACGAGATGCCGTTTCCCGTAAATATGGAAGTGCTGAAGCGCGGGCAGGAGCGGTTCAACATCTACTGCACGCCATGCCACTCGCGCGTAGGCAACGGCCTGGGCGAGATTGTGGATCGCGGCTACAAGCCGGCAGCAAACCTGATGGACCAGGTAAGGCTGTCGCAGCCGATTTCGCACTACTTCTTCGTGATGACTCACGGCTATGGCGCCATGCCCGATTACTCGGCGCAGCTTAACTCCGGCGGATCGCTGGGCGGTCGCGGCCTACATTCGCGCGCTGCAACTCAGCCAGGCCAAGGGCACTGCGGCCGATGTTCCGGCGGGCGCGCAGGTTCGCAACCTGAAGAGCGTGGCCGAAGAAGAAGGACATCCGGAGTACGCGCAGCCGTGGGCGCTGCCGGCGACCGCGGTGCAGGCTTACAAGCCGATAGCGAGCGAAGGAACGCCGGGAATGGCGCCGGCGAATCCGGCTGATCCCGCGATCAAGATACCTGTAACGAAACCGGCCCCCGAAGGCCAAAAGCCGCAGCTCAAAAATAGGACGAACGAAATGGCTCACGATTCTCACGCAGCTATCGCACGCAAAGACGCTTCCCGCCGACCTGAGCGCGCCCGCGTTTGTCGGCGCGTGGAAGTCGCGGGCTCTGATGGTCTGCGCGCTGTTTTGCGATTCTTACCGTGATTCTGGCGTTCCTGGGCCAGGCGCAGGATCAACTGGGCTGGGATCATTTTCTGCGCGCCTGGGTGCTGGGCCTCATGCTCACCTTCGGCTGGTGCGTGGGCGGCCTTGCGCTCTTGATGGTGCAGTACTGCTCGGGCGGCAAGTGGGGTCTGCTGCTGCGGCGTCCGCTTGAAGCCATGAGCCGCACCCTGCCGCTGATCTTTATCTACTGGATGGTGCCGGTCATCTTCATTAAGCGCCTCTACCTGTGGGCGCAGTATCCCACCGACGCGGCGACCGCTGAAGCACTCAAAGCTGGAATCATTAACGAAGCTCAGAAACACTGCATAGACTTCAAGCGCCCGATGCTGAATCCCGAAATGTTCATCATCGTTGGCCTCATCTGCTTCGCCATCTGGTTCCTCTACACGTGGCGGCTGAACAAGATGGCCGCCGAGCGCGACAAGCAGGGTCCGGAAAAGACACCGTACTGGATCAAGAAGTTCGAAAACTTCTCCGGCCCCGGCATCCTCGTCTACGCACTCACCATGACCGCGGCCGTTATTTACTGGGTCATGTCGATGGACCCCACGTGGTTCTCTTCGGTCTACGGCCTGCTGTTCCTCGTCGGCCAGGGCTACTCGGTGCTGGCGTTTTCAATCATCGTCGCAATTGCACTCAGCAAGGCCGAGCCCTTCAAGACCATCCTGCGCCAGACCGAGCAGCACGACCTGGGCAAGCTCACGTTTGCCTTCGTGATGCTGAACATCTACCTGGCCTTCTCGCAGTTCCTCATCATCTGGTCGGGCAATCTGCCTGAGGAGATTCCCTGGTACCTCGATCGCATTCGCGGCCACTGGGGCATCGTCATCACGCTCGACTTCATCTTCCACTGGCTGATTCCGTTCACCCTGCTGCTTTCGCGCGACATCAAGCGCAACAAGAAGCGGCTGACGCTTGTGTGCCAGTGGATGATCTTCGCCAAGGCCTTCGATTTGTTCTGGCTGATTGAGCCGAACTTTAAAGACGCCGCCCGCAACCTGCACTTCAGTTGGGGAATTCTGGAGTACGCAACGCTGCCGGTGGCCATGGCCGCTCTTTGGGTCGCGTTCTTCGCCAACCGCCTGCAGACCAAGCCGCTGGTACAGGTCAACGATCCGCATCTGGCCGAAATTCTGGAGCCCGAACATGCCCACGCATAACGACAATCCGATTGGAGCACAACGCCGAGCCGGCGACGAGCCCGAGCCCGAAGCAGTCGATACTTCGCTCGGCTACGAAGCCAGCGACGTCAAGGTCACCGGGATTCTTGTCTTCATGGTGTCGCTGGGCATCTTTGTCGCGGTCACCGGCCTCGTCTGCTACGGCATCGGCAAAGTGATCAACGCGCACATGGATCACGAAGACGGTCCCAACAGCAAGTGGACCAAGACGGTTGAGATTCGCCAATCTGGGCAATCTGCCATCCAACCCCGAGATGCAGAACAAGGTGGCGGAGATTACCAAGAGCTTTCCTCAGCCTCGCGTCCAGATTGACGACGGCAATATGGATATAGCCGATCTGCACGCGCGCGAAGATATTCTGCTGGACAACTACACGTGGATCGACCCATCGAAGGGTACGGTAAGAATTCCGATCGACGCAGGCCATGCAGATGATCGCGCAAAAGGGATTGCCGGTGGCCCAGGAAACTCAAGGGCAGCAGTTGATGACCGGCGACGCCAAGCCGGCCGTAACGATGCCGCTGACCAATGGATTTGCCCGCACCAGCTATGAGCAGGAACATAAAGGCAGGGAGTAGTGAGTAGGCAGTAGGGACAATGTTGTTTGCCGTACGAGTTTGTGCTTTCCCACCCTTTCCGCGATGAGGCTGCGGAAAGGATGGGGCACCCGGCACCCGGCGGAAGAGGTTTTGAAAGGGCACGACTTTAGTCGTGCCGCTAAAGACCATAAAACGACTCGGGGCTTTAGCCCTGAGGGATCAGTTTCAGGGCCATGGACGCGGAGAGGATGAACATCAAAATGATGTACGAGGGCAAAATTCGTGGAAGCTGGCGGAGTGGAGTGATTTCCGCTGCCGGCGCTTTTGTGTTCGGCCTTCTCGCAGCGGCTCAATTGTCTGCGCAGGTTTCAACCTACGGCGATAAGGCTGCGGGTCCCGAGAACGATCGCCCGCCTTCATTACTGAATGGAGTCGGCGTCGATCAGCGTCTGAACACGCAGCTCCCGCTGAACCTGACCTTCACTGATGACACCGGGAAGGTTGTGCCGCTCGCCAGCTACTTCGGCAAGCGGCCGGCGATTCTGGCGCTGGTGTACTACCAGTGCCCCATGCTGTGCAGCGAAGAGCTGAACGGACTTACCAGCGCGCTCGAGATGGTGAAGTACGTTCCCGGTAAGGACTTCGACATTATCGTCATCAGCATCGATCCCACCGAGGGCACCGACCTGGCCGCGGCCAAGAAGCGCAGCTACCTGAAGCGCTACGGTCATCCTGAGACAGCGAACGGCTGGCACTTCATGACCGGGACGCAGGCCAACATCGATGCGCTGACCAAGGCCGTCGGTTTCCGCTACGTCAAGATTCCCGGCCCCGACGGCAAGCTGACGCAGTTTGCGCATGCCAGCTCGATCCAGATTGTTACCCCCTCCGGCAAGATGGCGCAGTACTACATGGGCGTGGAATACAGCCCCAAGGACATGCTGCTGGGCCTGGACGAGGCTTCGTCAAACAAGATCGGATCGCCGGTGGACAACATTCTGACCTACTGCTATCACTACGATCCTCAGACCAATACGCATTCGCTGATTGTTGCGCGGGTGGTGCAGATCGGCGGGGTGGTCACCATGGGTATGCTGGGCGGATTCATGTTCCTGATGTTCCGCAGAGACTATACCCAGGGCCATCATGGAAATTCAGAGAAACATGGGACAGAAAAAAGGTGAACGGATAAAGGAATGAACCACATCAGCCCAGTACTCTGGCAGTTTCTCGTCAAGTGGATGACGAACTTCGCGCTATTCCCGCCGGAAGCGTCGAAGATCGCGCCGCAGATGGACGCGCTGTATTTCTTCATGGTCCTGGTGAGCCTGATCGGGCTGACGCTGGTGGTTCTGCTGGTGGTTAGCTTTTTCGATGCTCTACAGCAAGAAGCGTCATCCGGTCGCGATTCAGATTGAGGGCTCAACGCTGCTTGAGGCTACCTGGACGATCATTCCGCTGGGCCTGTTTCTCATCATGTTTGTGTGGGGCGCGCTGCTTTACTTCCGCATCTACACTCCGCCCGCCAACGCCATGAACATTTACGTGGTGGGCAAGCAGTGGATGTGGAAGGCCGAGCATCCGGGCGGCCAGCACGAGATCAATTCGCTGCACGTTCCTATCGGCCAGCCGGTGCAGCTCACGCATCATCTCGCAGGACGTGTTTCACAGCTTCTCGATTCCGGCCTTCCGCGTAAAGCGCGAGGCGATTCCGGGGCGCTACACGACAGTCTGGTTTGAAGCGACCCAGGTTGGCACCTATCACCTGTTCTGTACGCAGTACTGCGGCACCAATCACTCGCAGATGATCGGCGAAGTGGTGGTGATGACGCCGGACGACTTCAAGGCGTGGCTGGCCAGTTCAACCAGCGGCAATTCGCTGGCGCAGAACGGCGAGCGGCTGTTTGCCAGCCTGAGTTGCACCGCCTGCCACAATCCGCGGGCCGATGCGCGCGGCCCGAACCTCGCCGGGGTTTACGGCTCGCATCTCACGCTCACCAGCGGTCAGATCCATCACGGTTGACGACGAATATCTGCGTTCGGCGATTCTGAATCCCTCGCAGCACATCACGCAGGGGTACGCGCCGATTATGCCCACCTACCAGGGACAGATCAGCGAAGACGGCGTGATTGCGCTGGTTGAGTACCTGAAGCACCTCGATTCCGACTACCGTTTGCAGCAAACCGCTGAACACAACTGAATTGCTCCCTGAAAACGGGGGCAAAACCGCGCCGGCGGGCAAGGCACCATCCGCGGCAGGGGAGGTCAAACAATGAGCGCAGCCATTCTACATCGTCAGTCTTCCCGATCAGTCAACGGCCAGGATTCCGAAGATGAATTTCCTGACCAAAGAGAACGGCTTGCTGAGCTGGCTGCTCACGGGCGACCACAAGCGCATTGCCACGCTCTACCTGATCTCGATAACGTTCTTCTTCTTCATCGGCGGCGCGCTCGCCGGCCTCATCCGGCTTGAGCTGCTCACGCCGCAAACCGATCTGATGGCCGCCGACACCTATAACAAGGTGTTCACCATGCACGGCGTCATCATGGTGTTCTTCTTCCTGGTGCCGTCGGTTCCGGCGACCATCGGCAATTTTCTCATCCCCATGATGGTGGGCGCCAAAGATCTGGCGCTGCCCAAGATCAACCTGCTGAGCTGGTACCTGTACGTCATCGCCGGCTTCATGGCCATCTACACCATGGCCTCGGGCGGCGTCGACACCGGCTGGACCTTCACCACTCCGCTCTCGACGCACTACCTGAATACGCACGTGATCTCGACGGGTCTCGCCATCTTCGTAGCCGGCTTCAGCTCCATCTTTACCGGACTGAATTTCATCGTCACCATCCACAAGATGCGCTGCCCTGGCATGACCTGGTTCCGGCTGCCGCTGTTTGTGTGGTCAAATTATGCGGCCTCCATCCTGATGGTGCTGGGCACGCCGGTTCTGGCCATTACCCTGGTGCTGATTGTGCTCGAGCGCACCGTGGGCATCGGCGTCTTCGACCCGGCCAAGGGCGGCGATCCGCTGCTCTTCCAGCATCTGTTCTGGTTCTACTCGCACCCCGCCGTCTACATCATGATTCTGCCCGGGATGGGCGTCATCAGCGAAGTGGTTTCAACCTTCAGCCGCAAGCGCGTCTTCGGATACACTGCCGTCGCATTTTCATCGGTGGCGATTGCGGTCTTCGGCTTCTTTGTCTGGGCTCACCACATGTTCATCATGGGCATCTCGAACTACGCGGCGCTGGTCTTCTCGCTGCTCACCATGCTGGTTGCGGTGCCCTCGGCCATCAAAATCTTCAACTGGGCCTTTACGCTCTACAAGGGATCCATCACCTTTGAGACGCCGATGCTGTATGCCTTCGGCTTTATGGGGCTGTTCACCATCGGCGGCATGACCGGCGTCTTCCTGGGAGCCACCGGCACCGACATCCACCTGACCGAGACCTACTTCATCGTTGCCCACTTCCACTTTGTAATGGTGGGCGGCATGCTCATGGCCTTCCTCTCGGGCATTCACTTCTGGTGGCCCAAGTGGACGGGCCGGATGTATCCCGAAAAGATTTCGCAGCTTGCGGCAGTAGTCACGTTCATCGGGTTCAACTTCACGTTCTTCCCGCAATTCATTCTTGGCACGCTGGGAATGCCTCGCCGCTATGCGGCCTACCCGCCTGAGTTCCAGGTGCTGAATGTGTTTTCGACGGCCGGCGCCAGCATTCTCGGCGTGGGCTACCTGCTTCCGATTCTTTACCTCACCTGGTCGCTCAAATACGGTGAGATTGCAGGCAACAATCCCTGGCAGGCGACCGGCCTGGAGTGGCAGACGCAGTCGCCGCCGCTGACTGAGAACTTCGCCGTGACTCCCGTGATGGATCACGAAGCCTATGACTACGAGTGGCTGGAAGCCCAGCAACGGAAAGAGGTAGCCAGTGTCTGATACCACTGCCAGCACTGCCACGGCGCACGGCGCAGCGCAAGGGGCAGGCGATGCTCACCATGCGGAGCACCCGCCGTATCAGCGCCACCACTTCGAATCCGTCGAACAGCAGGCCGATACTACCAACTTTGCCATGTGGCTATTCCTGCTGACTGAAGTCATGTTCTTCGGCGGGCTGTTCACGGCCTATCTGCTGATGCGCAACTGGTATTACCCGGCATTCGTTGAGGCATCGCACCAGTTGAACATCGGCTGGGGCACAGCCAACACGGCGGTGCTCATCACCTCAAGCTTCACCATGGCCATGAGCGTGTGGAGCGCGGAAATGAGGCGCAAGGGCGCGCTTGTACTATTCCTTGTTATCACCTTCATTCTGGGCCTGGCCTTTCTCGGCATCAAGACCATCGAGTACCACGAGAAGTGGGAAAAGTACCACATCCCCGGAATTCGCTACAGCTCCTCAGCCTTCACCAACCCGGCATCCGATCCAGAGGTGTTCAAGGAGTACCACGACAAGCCGCTCCCGGCAGACATGGCCGATAAGACCGAAATGTACTTCTTCCTCTACTTCGCCATGACCGGCATGCACGCGCTGCACATGATCATCGGCATCGCGATTCTGGGATTCATGATTGCGAGGGCCAAGAATGGAGCCTATACAACCGGGCATGTCACTTTTGTTGAGAACTTCGGCTTGTACTGGCACTTTGTCGACATCATCTGGATTTTCCTGTTCCCACTTTTGTATCTGATCAGCAGGTATTGAGGGCGGAAGGCATGAGCGAACCGAACGAGAATCACGAACACGAACCACACATCGTAAGCCCGATGATCTACCTCATTATCGTGCTGGCACTGCTGTTCTTCACAGGGCTCACGGTGGCGGCCTCATTTGTTGACCTGGGCCAGATGCGCGTAGCCATCGGGCACTTTGACACCGGCTTCACGCTTTACTGGAACCCGGTTGTGGCGCTGGCCATTGCCTGCACCAAGATGGTGCTGGTGGTGCTGTTCTTCATGCACGTCAAGTACTCCACCAAGCTGACCAAGCTGACGGTAATCTCGGGGCTGTTCATCTTTCTTGGGCTGATCTCGATGACCCTTTCGGACTACGTAAGCCGCGCGTGGGGACGCTGGTAGAGAAGCAGGGAACAGGGGTCAGTTGTCAGTGATCAGCGAGGGCCGCCTGCGGGCGGCCCTTCTAGCGTATCCCGCCTTTAATCCGTTTGAGCTTTAGCCAATTTCGATAGGTTTCTCTCACTGATGCAATCGGTACGTTGAACCAGTTGCTCCACTCGGCGGGAGGGATCTGGAATCCGTGGCAGACTTCATTTAGACAATTATTGATGGCAGGAAAGCCGACACTATTCTCATCTCGATCGTCTATATTCGGCCATTGATCAATCAACGGCCGAAGGTCAGAAATTTCAAACCCTAGCCGAGTAGGAAACTCCCAATCATCAAGGTAGGCCGCGGTGGCTCGCATGCAGTTAAGCACGATCCCTTGCTCTTCGAAAGTTAGTCCTTCGATCGCCATGGGGCCCCGTATAGTAGATTATCGCCTGATCAAATGGGGTTCGATGAGACAGCTAGGCGACAGAGTAACCTTCTAATGAGGCGAGAGGCGGACTGCACGTGGCTCCCCGCACGGACCAGGCACAACTTCCAATTGAACTCGCCGCGCTGAGCACCGATCTCCGCATCCTTGTGCGTCGCGCCGCCGCGCCGCGTTCGGAAGCGCGCTGCGTCGTCTATTGGATGCGACGCGCAGTCCGAATCCCCGACAATCCAGCGCTGAACGTAGCCATTGAAGCTGCGAACATTCTTGGGTTGCCGGTTGCCATCTACTTCGGCGTGATTCCCAACTACCCCAACGCCAACCTGCGCCACTACCACTTTCTGCACCAAGGCCTGCGCGACGTGGCTGAAGATGCGGCCGACCTCGGCATCGCCTTCGTAGTCCGCCGCCCGCCCGACACACTTGAGGCATTCCTCGAAGAAGCCGGAGCCGCGATGCTCATCGGCGACGAGAATCCCTGCCGCGAGCCCGAGCGCTGGCGGCAGGTGCTGGCCAAGCGTCTCAAAATCCCTTACTGGACCGTCGATGCCGACGTCGTAGTCCCCTCGCGCGTCTTCAATCGCAGCTTTGTGCTGCTTCATCATTTCCGGCCGCATCTCAAGGCCGAGCTGCCGAAGTTCTTGGTTGAGCCGACCACCGCCAGGCCGCTCCATCGCTGGAAAACCGCAACACCGCGCGGCTTCGATCTGGCCAGCGACATCACTGCCGGGTTCACCAAACTCGACCGCAGCGTGAAGCCCGTCGACACCTTTACTGGCGGATCCCACTCCGCGCTCAAGCTTCTCGACCAATTTGTCCAGCACAAACTCGCCGCGTACGACACCGCCCGCAACCACCCCGAGACCGACGGGACCAGCCGTCTGTCGCCTTACTTGCACTTCGGCAATATCGGCCCGCTGACGATTGCGTCGGCCGTCAAAAAGGCCGCCGCGCAGCAAAAGATTCCCGCTGCCACCGTCGAGCGCTATTTCGAGCAGCTCATCGGCTGGCGTGAGCTGGCCGTGCTGTTTGTCCGCCACGAGCCCAACTACGACAACTGGGAGTGCGCCGCGCCGTGGGCGCGCAAAACTCTGCTCGAACACGTCAGCCGACCCGCGCCCGCTACCGTTATACCTTCGAACAGCTTGAGCGCGCCGAAACCCACGACGACCTATGGAACGCGGCCCAGACGCAGATGACCGCAACCGGCTGGATGCACAATTACATGCGCATGTACTGGGCCAAAAAGATCCTCGAGTGGGCGCCCGACCCGGCCACCGCCTTCGACTGGGCGGTGATTCTGAACGATAGATACGAGCTCGACGGCCGCGACCCCAACGGCTACGCCGGCATTGCATGGGCGATTGTTGGCCGGCTCGACCGCCCCTGGTTCAACCGGCCCGTGTTCGGGTTGGTACGGCCCATGACCGGCGCGTCGCTCGCGAAGAAGTTCAACGCGGCGGCGTATATCTGCCCGGTTCAAGCGCATCTGACCCCCAGCCGCCGTCAAGAATACGTCCGTTTTCGAGTTCTTAAATACGTGTGATGGGTCACACTTCGCGGACACCCCTGCGTTCCTATAATGGGCAACAATTTCATTCCCGGAATCTGAGCGTCTGTTTCAGCGCAATCCGATGGAATCCTGCGGACATTCATTGGAAGATTTTCATGAAGGTGGAGGCCGCAAGCGGAGAGTCGGTTGCGGGCGATTGTTTCTATGGCAAGACAGATTTCAAGCGGGCCGGATTCCAGGGCCAGCAGGAGAATTCGATCGGGATGCGCCTCGGCGCGGCCGGCTGCGTGGGTTGCGGCGGGCGTTTTGGCGATTGCCTGCATCGGGTCTGCGGCCCAGGCCAATCCGGCAGGCGCTGCCCCATCATTGCTGGCGGCTGAGGCGGTTCGTGCGGATAGGGCGCGGCCGGGTGAGCCGGCTCCTCCGCGCGTGGCCCAGGCGGAACGATTCCTCGCCCGGCGCGGCATTAAGCCCGGGCAGCGGATTGCGCCGCGAGTGGGGCGCAGGCGGCTTGCAGGCGCGATTCCGGCCCGGGTCAGCGCGACGCCGCTCGGAACAGCCTCTGCGGCCACCTGGCAGCCCCTCGGCCCCACGGCGGTTATAACCGCGAGTTATGGTCTGGTCACGGGCCGAATTACGTCGATCGCGCTCGACCCCAGCGATCCGTCCGGGAACCATGTCTACGTCGGCACCACGGGCGGGGGCGTTTGGGAGACATCGAATGCCGCAGCGTCAAATCTCTCGCTCGTCTCCTTTACTCCGCTCACCGACGATGTGGGCGCGCTGAGCTACGCCGACGACGCCTCCATCAGCATCGGCGCGGTCGCGGTGCAGCCGGGCGGAACAGGCGTGAGCACAGCCGTGATTCTGGCCGGCACCGGCGACCCTAACGATGTGCTCGACTCGTACTACGGCGCGGGAATTCTTCGCTCCACCGACGGTGGAACCACCTGGACGCTGATTCAGAAGACACAGGATGTGGAAGACGGCCTGGGCCTGCACGGATTACAAGTTCGTTGGCGAAGGGTTTGCCGGCTTTGCATGGAGCACAGCGAACACGCAGCTGGTGGTGGCAGCGGTCTCGCAGGCGTATGAAGGCACGCTGGTGAATGCCGAGCAACCCGCATACAGCTATCAAGGGCTCTACTACTCGCAGGATGCGGGCGCTACATGGCATCTGGCCACCATCACCGATGGGCCAGGCAAAGATGTGCAAGGCCCGCTCGATGCATTCGATTCGCCTGATGGTAACGCCGCTACGGCGGTAGTGTGGAATCCGGTTCGGCAGCTGTTTATTGCCGCGGTGCGCTACCACGGCTTTTATCAGTCTCCCGACGGGGTGATATGGACGCGGCTCGACGAGCCAGCCATCCTCTGGAATCGACACATTTCTTTGCCCCAACAACACCGGCCAGAGCGGGATCGATCGATTGCCCTCGTCTACCGCGCGGCGCTGGCCGTGAATCCGGTTTCAGGCGACACCTTTGCGTGGAGCGTTGATGCCGACAACCAGGACCAGGGCCTGTGGCAGGACCAGTGCCAGATCAGCGGCAGCGCGTGCAGTAATTCCACCCTCACCTTCGCAAAGCAATGGAACACAGCACAGCTTGAGATCCAGCAACATTGAGGGAGCCGCGACCATCCTCAACGGCAATTACGACCTGTCGCTCGCGGCGGTGCCATCGCAGCAGGACACGCTGGTGCTGGCCGGCGACAACGATCTTGTGGAAGTGCAGCCTGGCCATGGGCTGCACACTGGCGCAACACCACCAACTCAACAAGCTGCATGAGCGCGAATGTCGCCGAATTCCAGCATGCGCTGGCCTGGAACGCCGCCAATCCCGATGAGATCCTGGTGGGCAACGATAGCGGGCTGTGGCGTTCGATGGATGCGATCGGCGAAAGCGGCGCAGCCTGCAACTCGACCGATGCGAACACACTTTCAGAATCTGAATAGCGGTCTCGGTTCGCTGGCTGAGGTTGAGAGCATGTCGGCGATCGGCAGCTCGCCTTACACCATGATGGCCGGCCTGGGCGTGAATGGAACCGCCGGCGTGAAAGGCGGTTCCGCAACCGCCGACTGGCCGCAGATTCTCTCCGGCTACGGTGGCCCGGTGGCCATGCGACACAACCAACCCCGAAAACTGGTATATAAACGCGAGTTCGGGCGTAGAGATCTACGCTTGTTCGCAATCGGCTGCTGTGCACGCCCGTCCGATTTTGGCACCAGCCCGGCGGTGAACGACGCCGATGTGAGCCATGACGGCTGAAGACATGAGCTCGCCTGCGCCGTTTCTCGTCGATCCTCTCGATTCAACGCAACTGCTGATCGCCACCTGCCGCTTGTGGCGCGGCCCGGCATCCGGCGTTGGCTGGAGCACATTGAACGCGGTTACGCCCATGCTTGACAGCGGCGCCAACACTTTTCCATGCGCTGGAGACGCGCAGATTCGGTCGATGGCGGCAATGGCTCTGCCGGGCGGCGGCGAAATTGTTTACCTGGGAATGTATGGCTCGGCACAATGGCGGCAGCAACCTGCCGGGTCACGTTTTCAGCGTTCAAATCAATCCTTCTTCGGGCACGGCGCCGGTCGTGACCGATCTCACCTTGAATCCGGTCGTGAACGACATCAATCCGCTCAACCATTTCGGTTACGATATATCGAGCCTCTTCATCGATCCCCACGACGCAACCGGCAACACCTTATACATCACCGTTGCAGCATTTCAATCGTGGGGCAAACGAGTTCAGACCATCTATCGCTCCACCGATGGCGGAGCTCACTGGAGCGAGCTGACGTCGAATCTGCCGGATGTGCCCGTAAACGGCGTGGTCGTCGATCCGAACAGCGCCAACACGGTATACCTTGCCACCGATCAGGGTGTCTTTTTCACTCCTGCGGTGTCAACCTGCGCGCAAGCGCCATCGGTGTGCTGGTCGCCGTTCGGCACTGGTCTTCCCGATGCGCCGGTAGTGGCGCTGGAGGCGGCGCCTGCCGGCAGCACAACGCTGGTGCTGGCTGCGGCAACCTACGGCCGCGGAATCTTCGCAACCCCGCTCTGGTCGGCAAGCACCGGAATCACAACCGCGCTTGTTTCACCCACGAAGTTGATATTCGGCAGCCTTCCTGTGGGCACAACCAGCGCGGCGCTTGCCTTGACCATCCAAAACAATGGAAGCCTTGCGCTCCTGCCGACCTCGATCGTGATTACGGGCGATTTTATCGAGACAGACAACTGTGCCGGTCAGTCTATTGCAGTAGGCGCCAACTGCACCATCAATGTATTGTTCATTCCGTCTACGCTGGGAGCGCGCGCAGGCGTGCTGACCTTTTACGCCAACTTGTACGGTGGCCAGTTGCAGGCGGACCTCAGCGGAACCGGGGTCGCGAGCGGCGCAGTTACGCTCTCGCCCAGCCCGCTCAGCTTCGGATCGGTCGAGATCGGATCGTCGCAATTGCTCCCGGTCACCGTCGCCAATGCCTCTGCCAGTATCGTTCCCATCACCAGTCTCACCATGAGCGGCCCATTCGCGATCGCTACAAATTCCTGCGGCACGTCGACCCTGGCCGCCGGCGCCGACTGCCAGATACAGGTTTCCTTTAATCCAGTCTCGGCCGCCGCGGCCACAGGAACGCTTACATTCATCGACGGCGCTGGAACGCAGAGTATCGAGCTGGTCGGAACGGGCCTGAGCGCGCCTACCGATACCGTCAGCCCGTCGTCGCTCACCTTCGCGGCCACGCAGGTTGGGCTGGCTTCGAGCCCGCAGAGCGTTACGCTCACCAACTCGGGCGGCGTGCAGTTGACGGCGATTTCGGTCTCGGCGACGTCTGGTTACGAAGTGAGCAACGGATGCACTACGCAGCTTGCGGCCAACTCCTCTTGTGCCTTTCAAGTGACGTTTGCGCCCACAGCGGCGGGTAGCCAGAAAGGTACGCTCACCGTTGTAGATCTGCTGCGCACACAAACGATCCCGCTCTCAGGGACAGGGCTTGCGCCCGGAGTCATAGCCGTTTCGCCGACCAGCCTGACCTTTGGGAACCAGCAGCCCGACAAGGCCAGCGTGCCGCAAACCGTCACCGTGATAAACTCCGGCGGCGCGCCAATTGCGAACCTCGACTTCGCGCTTGCAGGATTGGCTGCGACCAACTACTCGCTTGGCGCGGTCACCTGCGGCGCATCCCTGGCTGCGAATGCAAGCTGCAACGCCCAGGTGATCTTCACTCCGTTGGCAACAGGGCCGGTTTCCGCTGCGCTCAACATCTCGTCGTCCACGCTCGGCGTCAATGCGGTTTCGGTTCCGCTCAACGGATCGGGTTCCATCTCCAACGGCGTCACCATCAATCCGGGGCAGATCGCGTTCGGAGTGCTTGGCGTGGGGCAGTCAAGCCCCGCCCACAGCGTTACCATCACCAACTCCACCAGCAACGCCATTGCCTCGCTTTCGCTGGCCGCAACGGCACCTTTCACGCTGGCTTCGAACTCCTGCACCGGCAGCCTCGGCGCTGGCGCCAACTGCGCAGTTACAGTAGTATTCGCTCCCGCAGCCGCGGGACCGGCGACTGGGACGCTCACCATTAATTCGCCGGCGCTCACCTCCGCGTTGGCAGTTGCATTAACCGGTACCGGCTTTAGCTTCACGTTGAGCGATACGGGCAGTGCGAGCCAGGCCGTTGCCGCCGGGCAGACCGCCGGCTTCAGCCTTGCGCTCACACCTTCAGGCGCGCCGGCGTCGTTCAGTTTTGCTTGCGGATCGCTTCCGGAGTACGCCGCCTGCGCCTTCAGCCCCACATCGGAATCGCTTAATTCGGGCGTCGAGGGCAATGTAGCCGTAAATATCTCCACCGGCCAGGTGGCAAGCGCGCGCGTGCAGCCCGCATCCAGCTCGGTCGCGGCGCCGCTGGTCTGCGGGTTGCTATTGCTCCCGTTTGCGCTCGCGCGCCGGCGCAGGGCGCTTTTGCTTGCAGTTCTTGCGTGCGTTCTGGCCTGCGGCATCACAGCCTGTACCAGCTCGAGCCTTGGAAACGGCGGGGGCGGGCAGAAACAGCAGACCACCACCACTCCGCCCGGCACCTACACCATTCCCGTGTCCGCGACCGCAAACGGCATGTCGCAATCGGTAACGCTGACGCTGACGGTCGACTGAGCGGCGAGGCCGAATTCCTTCCGCCGGTCGCATGCATTTTCGTCATTGCGCCAGCCGCTATACTTGAGCTTCAAGCATCCCACCGAGCGCGCATGAATTTTGGTGTGCCTCCGGAATAGGATTTGCCGAGCCCATGACTCAAAGAGTAACGGTGGAAGACGTAGAACGCGTGGCTGAGCTGGCGCACCTTGAGCTCAAGCCCGAAGAGACCACGCGCATGCTCACCGATCTGAACGCAATTCTGGACTACGTGGCCGAGCTGAACGAGCTCGATACCTCAGGCGTTGAGCCACTGGCCCAGGTGAGCGAACTGGAGAATTTCATCAGCGCTCCAAGACCCGACGCGCTGGAACCTTCGCTGCCGCGTGCGGTCGTGATGCCCGAAGCGCCGGAAACGGACGGCGAGTTTTTCAAGGTGCCCAAGGTGATTGAAAGACAGTGATGTAACGCCGGTCTCCAGGCCGGGGTCCCCAGCGAATGATTTTTATTCGCTGGGGTGGTTGACCGGCTGTACTGGCGGCGTCTTCGCCGCCAGAGACGCAGATGGATTTGAGGGGATTCGATTGGCAAGCGTCGAAAAATTTGCCGGGAGTTTGGTTGAGAAGCCGCAGACAATAGCGGCTCTGCGCGAGCAGATCGCTGCGGGTCGAGTAAAGGCCGCGGATCTGGCCGCCGAATACTATGCGCGCATCGAGCAGAAGAATCCGCTCTTGAACGTTTATCTGAGCCTGACCAAAGATCGCGCACTCGCGCAGGCCGCGCGCATTGACGCTCTGGCATCCAAGGGCGACCCGTTGCCCGCGCTGGCCGGCATTCCCGTCGGCATCAAAGACGTGCTGGTGATGAAGGGCGCGCCCGCAACCGCAGGCTCAAAAATTCTTCAAGGCTACCATCCCCCCTACGATGCTACCGTAGTTTCGAAGCTCGAAGCTGCCGGCGCAGTGCTGCTCGGCAAGACGAACTGCGACGAGTTCGCCATGGGCTCCTCGAACGAGAACTCCGCCTATGGACCGGTCCGCAATCCATTCGATACGGAACGGGTTCCGGGAGGCTCGAGCGGCGGATCGGCAGCGGCCGTCGCCTCCAACATGGCGGTTGCCACGCTGGGGTCCGATACCGGCGGCAGCATTCGCCAGCCAGCCAGCTTTTGCGGAGTCGTCGGCGTTCTGCCTACCTACGGTCGCGTTTCGCGCTACGGTCTCATCGCGTTTGCCTCTTCGCTCGATCGCGTGGGCCCCTTCGCCGCCAACGTGCGCGATGCGGCCACCATGCTCGGCGTTATTGCCGGCCATGACCCGCACGACGCCACCAGTTCGCCCGCTCCGGTTGAGGATTACGCTGCAGAGAGCGAAAAGCCAGTCGAGGGAATGCGCATCGGCGTGCCCGCCGAATATTTTGCCGAGGGGCTCGACCCTGAAGTGCGCGCGGAAATCGAGAAGGGAATCGACGCGCTCAAGACCGCCGGCTGCTCGATCGAGCCGGTCAACCTGCCGCACACAAAATACGCGGTGCCTGTCTACTATCTCATCGCCACGGCCGAGGCCAGCGCCAATCTCGCCCGCTTCGACGGCGTACGCTATGGCTACCGCTCGCCCGCGTCCGCCACGCTCTCTGACATGTACTCTCACTCGCGCGACGAGGGCTTCGGCGCCGAGGTCAAGCGGCGCATCCTGCTCGGCACCTACGCGCTCTCGGCCGGCTACTACGACGCCTACTACCTCAAGGCGCAGCAGGTGCGACGCATTCTGGCCGAAGAGTTTCTGCGCGCATTCGCCGAAGTCGATGCCATCGTAACGCCCACGTCGCCCATCCCCGCATTCAAGATCGGAGAGAAGGCCGAAGACCCACTTGCCATGTATCTCGCCGACATCTACACGGTGACGGCCTCGCTCGCCGGCATCTGCGGCGTTTCGGTTCCCTGCGGACAAACGAGCGCCGGCCTGCCCGTCGGCATGCAGGTGCTGGCGAAGCACTTTGACGAGAGCAGAGCGTTTCGCGTGGCGCGGGCAGTTGAGGCGGCGGCCCTGTAGCTCGTTAAGATTCTTCCGGCAAGGAGGATGGGCTAGTGAGAGGACCTCTCATTACCGCGGCCGTTTTCGCCTGTGCAGTTGGTTGCGCCCTTTATTTCAGGTCGTTTCCGCCGCAGGTTTCCTCAGGCGGATTGAAGAGCCTTCGGCGATCCTTGCTGTTTGCGGCCTTTTCTTTGATTCTTCTTTTCGTAATCTGCGAGATCGCCTTTTTCTGTGGCGATTGGGGATACTGGGGATACGGCGCGCTCCGGGGAACCCTATTCTGGCTGATATTCGCTGATTTGGTTGTGAATGGAGTTGCTATATTCGGCTTTTTCGGGCCACTGACTGGTCTGCTGCCGTTCTCGAAGCGAGATGCATCGGACGTTACACCTGTGGGTATGACATTTGGACTCGCGCTTGGTCTCGTTGAAGCTTTTTTGTGCCTTTTGGCCCTCGGCTTGATGTTCGCCCCGTGACAGCTCGGAGGGAGGGCCCTGTACCACCGGTCAGGACACCGCCGGTACAGGGCAGAACTTCGTCACTCCCATCCCAGTGACTCCCCTCACAGCGGAACGCGACTCCGCAGGTTTCAATAGCTGTTCGGGGGCTTGCGCAATGAGGCGTTTGATAACTGCGGCATTTTTTGTCATGTTTTCGGTGGCGTGCTCCCAATGTGGCCACGCCGCTCCACGCAAAGCTCACGTTGTCGTTCTTGGCGCGGCCCGGCGCGTAAGCTACTCGAAGGCCGGCGACCCTGCGGGAGCCGCACCGGACGAGACGGACCTGAGAATTCGCGCCCTCTTTGTCGATGGCGCGCTCAAGGAGTGGACCACCGGAGATCCGCACGATGTGACCGACCGCAGCTTTGTGGTGCGGCGCATGATCCGGCTCAACGACACCCTGCCTACCGACAAACCGGCAGAAAAGTCTGCCTTGAGTTCCGCTTCAGGGGCCAGCCACTGGGTGTGGCAGCGGGGTCCGTGGCTGCTGATCGATCGCGTAACAGGCCACGTCACTCCGCTTAAGTTGCCCGACTACGATCCCGGCGTGAGCCTGGTGGCCTGGTTCCGCGACTACGGCGCATACTGCGGTGTAACACCGAGCGGCAAAAGCCTCTTCGCGGTGGTGGCGCAAATCTCAGCGCGCAAGCCGGTGCTGGCCAAAAAGCTCGAAGCCATCGACTCCGCGGATCAGGCCCGTCCCGCTTGCGCGCCGACCGAGTGGCAGCGCGAACCGCTCAGGGTAACCTTTTACCCTGCCGGCAAGGATGCGGTAAGCTATGACATCGTGCCGGGGTCCGCAGTGCTGATTGAGGAGTCGGGCGACGATGCCGATTCGCCCGAAACCCCCACGGCGCAGCCGAAGTAGCGAGTCGCCAAGCCAGCGGCATGGAATTTCTCGACGTACGCCGGGCAGTGGCCAAATTCGAGCCACCGGGGCCGGTCCATACTGAATCCGGAGACGCGTCAGCGCCGGTGTCCGCGACGTTCATCTCGCCAAAGCATTACCAGAAACCACAGCAGGAAACACACGGCCAAGGTTGCGGGGATAAACAGCAAGGCATTGCGGTCGATTGTAATCAACTGTTCGACTCCTTTCGGCGTCGTACAAATCGAGAAGACTCCTTTTTGGGTGAAGAAGGCCTAAAAGAGAAGGAAGGGATTCGTAAGGATGGGGAGGCCGGCTCGGAAAGCGGCAAAACAGGCGCTGCCCGTCAACGGAATTCATCGAAGCAATCGCCTCTGAGCGTCCCCGAACCCCATCACGCAGTGCCCCCAAACCTTGACACGCAACCGGCCACGCGTATCTTATCTTTCTAGGTAATCTTTTCGGGTCCTGGGTCGGGATGAGCGGGGTTTTGCCCCGGCGGACATTCCGGGCCTGGGATCTGAGGGAATACTGTGTCGAACAGGAAGCAGACGGCAGTAGGGCGTTGAGTTTTGGATGCGCGCGTGGACAGATCCTGGTCCCGCCGGCGATCCGGCCCTCCTTCCAGGGCCTGGGCCGGATGATGCGAACGCCCAGGACCGTTCCCGGAGACAAATTTACTTTTCAGGCGCTCGCCGCGGTGAGTGTGCCTGTGCCCCGGATGCGGCGTAAAGTGCGCTGCAGGGGAAGTAAAGGACGAACGTGGCAACCAGCTTGGCTATGCTTCTAGCAGCCCCCTCACCGGGCGGAGGCGGGCTTACGATTCTGCCCCTCCTGCTGTTTATCCCCATCCTGTATTTCCTCATGATCCGGCCGCAGCAGAAGAAGCAGAAACAGTGGCAGCAGATGCTGTCGTCAATCAAGGCCGGCGACCGAGTGACCACCGCCGGCGGAATCCGCGGCACCATCCTCGCCATTAAGGACGACGCATACATCCTCCGCGTAGCGCCTGACAATCTCAAGATTGAAGTGGCCAAGAATGCCATCGCTTCAGTAACCACCGAAGAAAAATCCGCCTCCTGAGCGCGGCAAAAGCAAGGTAGTTTTTCCAATTTCTGAAGAAGCGAACCCATGAAGAAGAACCTCAAAAATAAAGTTGCACTCATCATTGCCGTTTTGCTGGTTTGCGTTTACGGCATCGTTGGCACGCCTTCGGGATTCAGCGGCAAGGCGCTGCTTGAGTCGATGACCAGGCGCATTCACCTCGGTCTCGACCTGCAGGGCGGTGTTCACCTGGTTCTGCAGGTTATGGTGCAGGAGGCGGTGGGCGACGAAACCGACAGCGCGGTCTCGCGCATCCAGCAGGACCTGAAGGGCGCCAACCTGACCTTCTCACAGGTTTACAAGCCCGATCCTAAGAAGCCTGAACTGGTGGAGATCCAGGGCGTTCCCCCGGCGAGCTTCAGCAAAGTGCAGTCGCTGCTCGATCAAAAGTACTCGAACGAGTACGACCTGAACAGCTTGGACAACGATACGGCCGTCACGCTCACCATGAAGCCTCCGGTTGAAAAAGCGCTGGAAGACAAGACCGTTCAGCAGGCCATCGAGACCGTCAACGACCGGGTAAACTCGCTGGGAGTAAGCGAGCCCAAAGTCGCCCCCTATAGCCTTGGAGCCAACCAGATTCTGGTTGAGTTGCCGGGCATTAGCGACACCGATCAGGTGAAAAGCGCAATTAATTCCACGGCGCGGCTTGAAGTTCATGCGGTCATGGGCGGCCCTTTTCAGGATGAGCAGGCGGCTCTTACCGCCAATAACGGCGCGATTCCACCCGACCAGGAAACGATGTCCTATTCAGGCATCACCGGCGCCGAACCAAATACGTACTACGTCCTCTCTCGTGCGCCCATCATTTCGGGCACCGACTTCCGTTCGGCCACCCCTGGGACCAATCAGAACACTGGACAGCAGCAGGTGCAATTCACGCTCACCGACGATGCCGGCAACCGTTTCTACGACTTTACGAAGGCAAACGTCGGCAAGCCGATGGCGGTGGTGATGGGCTCTCAAATCCGCTCGGTAGCCAATATCAAGGAACCCATCCACGACAGCGGCGAAATCGAAGGCGCCTTCAGCCGTGCCGAGGTTGAACAGCTCTCCAAACTGCTCAGCACCGGCGCGCTGCCGGCCTCGCTCGTGTTTCTCGAAGACCGCACGGTGGGCGCATCGCTCGGCGCGGATTCGATTCGTGACGGCGTAACGGCCGCAATCGTCGGCGTGCTGGTGGTGATGATTTTCATGCTCATCTACTATCGCGCTTCGGGCATCAACGCCGACCTCGCGCTCTTTCTCAACCTCGTCATCCTGCTCGGATTCATGGGCTTCTCAGGCGCGACACTCACCCTGCCTGGAATTGCCGGAGTGATTCTGACCATTGGTATGGGTGTCGACTCAAACGTGCTGATCTTCGAGCGCATTCGGGAGGAGATTCGAGCCGGAAAGGCCGCCTCGGCAGCCGTTGAGCAGGGATTCGGGCATGCGTGGGTAACAATCGTCGATACGCACGTGACCACGATTGTGTCGGCCGCAATTCTGTTTCTGTTCGGCTCGGGACCGGTGAAGGGATTCGCCGTCACCCTCACATTCGGTTTGCTGGCTAATCTGTTCACCGCGGTCTATGTCTCGAAAGTTATTTATGAGGCTCACCTGAACAAGCTGAAACCAGGCGAGATGGTATCGATTTAAGAATCAGGCATCAGGGACCAGGCAATAGACACTAGGCAATAGGGACTGAGGGACTAAGGGATTGAGGCTGGTTGCATAAACGGTTTTGTATCAGGGCACGACTTCCGTCGTGCCGAAGAATGCCCCCGAATTCGCGGGGCTTTAGCCCCTGAGGGATGTTTGATTCATGAATCAAACTGCTCCTCCGGAAGATGCAATAGGAAATAGGGGGACCCGCCCGGATTCGAGCTGGCATCGCGAGTCAGGGACTTCGGTTCAAGCAAGAAAAGGCTGAAAGCTGAGAGCTGACAGCTCAGACAAGTGGAGAAGAACAAGTGGAACTGTTTCATGGCGTTAATGTGGATTGGCTGGGAAAGAAATGGTACTTCCTCGCCTTTTCATTAATCTTCAGCGTGGCCGGCATCGTTTCAATGGGCATTCACTGGAAGCAGGGCGGCAGCCCTGTGCCCCTGGGCGTGGATTTTCGCGGCGGCACCGAACTGCGCGTGCAGTTCAAGCAATCGCCCGACATTACAAAAATCCGCCAGGCTGTGATCGCCGCCGGCGTCCATGACGCCAACATTACTACCTACGGCGACGCCTCGAACGACGAAGTGCTGATCAGCCTGCCCGAAGAAACCAATGAAAGCGGCCTCGACGTCGGCCGGCAGACGATTGAAGCAGCGCTTAGAGCACCTTACGGCGGGCAATTTACCATCCGCGATGAGCAGGTGGTTGGTCCAACCGTGGGCCGCCAGCTCGAGTCGCAGGCGGTGAGGGCCGTGCTGTGGTCGATGCTGGGAATGCTGGTTTATCTCTGGTTCCGCTTCCAGTTGATCTACGGCGTTGCCGCGGTTGTCGCATGTTTCCACGACACCCTCATCACCATTGGCGCCTTCGCATTGACCGGACAGGAACTTTCGCTCACCGTCATCGCCGCCATTCTTACCCTGGTCGGCTATTCGATGAACGACACCATCGTGGTCTTCGACCGCATCCGCGAAAATCTGCGCATCTCGCGCCGCGAGCCTTTGCCCGTGCTGGTTAATCGCAGCATCAACCAGACATTGAGCCGGACAGTGCTCACATCGGGTCTCACCTTCCTTACCGTGCTTTCGCTTTATGTCTTCGGCGGCTCGGTGCTGAAGGGCTTTTCATTTGCGCTTGTCGTGGGTATTCTTATCGGTACATACTCATCGATCGCAATCGCCGCGCCCATGCTGGTTTCATGGCAGGAGTGGAGAGCAGGAAAAGGCAAAGCAGTTTCGCTGCCTGCCGCAAAAAGATCGAGAGCCTGAGCAAACAATTTCCTCGGGCGTGCGGGAGCCGTCGCCCCGGGGCTGCCCATCGGAATGTTCTATCGCCGGTTTGTACCTCCCGGGTATCCTGGATAGCGCAACCTGGCATCGAATCACACGATGGCCGTCTGCAGGTTTTTTGCACTGGAATTGCAGCATTCTTTGCACCCGGACGTGTGGTTCTGATAAGGTTGACACGCTTCCCGGAAAGGTTTTCAAGCTGGGAACAATTCCCGTTCGTACGGTGTCTAAAGTAGAGGTTAACAACACCCGAATTCGAGGCTGGCCATGTTTGAAGACTCCACATTCGAATCCGGCGGCAGGATCAAGACCAAAAGCAAGTATTGGATGATGGTTACGCTCATCACCAATGGCTCAATTTTGTTGCTGCTTATCCTGATTCCGCTGATCTATCCTGAGGCGCTTCCCAAAGAAGCGATGGCAACTCTGCTGGTTGCCCCTCCGCCACCTCCACCACCTCCGCCTCCGCCGCCCCCGCCCGAGGTCCATATTGTTCACGTCCAGTCTGAGATGATGAACAACCAGCTTACGGCTCCCAGAACCATTCCACACAACATCCAGATGGTGAGCGAAAAGGAAGCCCCGCCCAGCAACTTCGGCGTCGTCGGCAGCATGGGCGACTCGTCGGGCGCTGAGGGTGGCGTGATGGGCAGCATCTTTGGCAGCAGCGGGCCCAAGGTCACCGCGGCTCCGCCCAAGAAGGTGAACATATCTGCGGGCGTCGCAGTTGGCATGTTGCTGCAGAAGACGCAGCCGATTTACCCGCCCATCGCCAAGGCAGCACGCGTGCAGGGCACAGTGGTGCTGCAGGCCACCATCTCAAAAACGGGGACGATCGAGAATCTCAAGGTCGTCAGCGGGCCGGCAATGTTGGACGGGCTCCGCCCTCGATGCGGTGCGCACCTGGCGCTACAGGCCCTACCTGCTCAATAACGAGCCGGTCGAAGTGGATACCACGATCAACGTGATCTTTCACCCTGGGCGGATGATGAATTTCCTGGCTCCCTGAGTTCTCCAGGGAGCTTTGCTTTTGGCGCGAATGCGAAATTGCAAGTCTCGCATTCCTTGTAACCGCCCGCGCAAGCAGGCACGACTTAGGTAAAAGAAAACTCCTTAGGAGGAACGATTCAGTGATTCTCGCTCAGCTCGCACACTTTGCTTCGCACTCGGTCAGCAGCCTGGCCCTGTTTCAGGAGGAACAGGCGGTCAGCTTCAGCCCCATGGGTCTGTGGGGTCACATGGGATGGCCGGCACGCACCATCGCCATCATTCTATTCATTGAGTCGATCTGGTCGCTGGCCGTGATGATCGACCGCTACCTGTACTTCTCAGCCGCCCGCAAGCAGTCGCGCGAATTCGCGCCCAAAGTTGCCGGCGCGCTGAAAGACAGCAAGCTCGAAGAAGCGATCAAGATCGCCGACCGCAACAAGAAGTCGCACCTGGCCGAAGTGGTGACGGCCGGTCTGCAGGAGTTCCGCGCTTCGTCCGGCGCGGCCAACTGAAGAGACCATCGCCAGCTCGGGCCGCGCTCTCGAGCGCGCTGAGGCCATCGTGCACGCCAAGCTGAAGAGGGGCCTCGCGGTTCTGGCCACCATCGGCGCCACCGCTCCTTTCGTCGGCCTGCTCGGCACCGTCATCGGCATCCTCAACGCCTTCAACCAGATCGCCACGCAGAAGACCTCGGGCATCGGCGCAGTCGCCGGCGGTATCTCTGAGGCCCTGGTAACCACGGCTTTCGGTTTGCTCGTGGCCATCCCCGCCGTTATGGCATTCAACTATTTCACCGGACGTGTCGAGTCGTTCGACGTGGAGATGGACAACTCCTCGAGCGAGCTCATCGACTACTTCATCAAGCAGAGCCACAAGCGCTAAACGCTTCAAGCTGTGCACTCGGGCGAGAATCCTACGCCGGTGGGCAGTGCGAAAGCCCTTCCACCGGACGATTTGACCATGCGCGCGCCTATCGGTCTGGATTCAGTCATCATGGCCCGGAGCGGATCCGGAGAAAAAATTAAAGGCACGGAGCCCTCACAATGGCAATTGCAGTTCGCAACGAAGGCAATAAGGTAAATTCCAACATCAACGTCACCCCATGGTGGACGTGATGCTGGTGCTGCTCATCATCTTCATGGTGATCACTCCCATGTTGCAGAACAAGGTGCAGATCGATATGGCCCAGGTCGTCAATCCGGAAAGCCATGCCGGATGCCGACAAGGACGACGCCATCGTGGTTGCAGTTACCCGCGACGGGCGTGTGTTCCTGGGGCAGAACCTGGTCGATCCCGAGCCAGCTTGGAAGCATTGGTTCGCGAAAAGCTCGAGGACAAGACCGACAAGACAATCTTCGTCCGTGCCGATTCGCGCGCGCAATACAAGGCGGTTGAAGATGCCATCGACGACGTGCGCACAGCCGGAGTGGAAGAGGTCGGTTTGCTGACGCAGAAGAAGGAAGGCAACCTCGCCGGTGGCGAGTAGACAGTTCCCGCTTGTTGTGCTTTTAACGATATTCGAGGAACGACACGAGGAGTTTGAGCCATGGCATTTTCAATGGGCGGCAGCAGCAGCATGGCAGAGATCAATGTCACGCCGATGATCGACATTCTTCTGGTGCTGCTGATCATTTTCATGGTCATTGTGCCGGTTACCCCAAAGGGCCTGGAGGCACTGGTGCCGCAACCCCCCAAGGACCCGCAACAGCAGCAGCAGCCGAATGACCGCACCATCGTGGTCCAGGTGCTTCTATCGCGCCGGCCAGGCGCCGGTTTACAAAATCAACGAAGATCGACGTGAATCACTCCGAGCTCTAGCAGAAGCTGACTGAGATATTACGCCAACCGCGCTGAGCGCGTCATGTTCGTCAAGGGCGACGACGATGTCGAATTTAAGATACATCGCCGACGTCATCGACATCGGCAAGGCGGCCAACGTCGATCACATAGGATTGATGACTCCGAAGATTCAGGCCGGCCAATAGCCGGGACCGGCGCAGTTTCCATCCAGATCGGGAAGGGGGGAACTTCCGTCATGACGATGAATAGCGGCAGACAATCGCGGCATGTCTTCTGAGATCAACGTAACTCCGATGATCGATGTGCTGCTTGTTCTTCTTATCATCTTCATGCTCATCGTTCCGTGACTGCCCGAGGCGAAGCGGCCTAAGCGCTCCCAACCCCCGGCCGGACAGCGATCGGGCAAGAGACAGCGCCGTGGTTCTGGAGCTGACAAGCGGCCCGGGCGGGGAGCGGTGTACAGCATTAACCGGCAGGCGGTGGCGCGCGAAGATATGCAGGGAACAGTTGCCAGAGATATTCGCCAACCGAGCCAGTCGTGAGATGTTTGTGAAGGCCGACGGGCGAATGGCTTTTACCAAGGTTGCGGATGCGATTGATACAATTCGATCCGCTGGTGTGGAACGCGTAGGTTTGCTTACCCCCGCTGTTGAGGCGGGCAGATAGCAGCAGAGTTTGCTGCGCACGGCAGCCTGTGATTGCCGGCACAGCCGAGTGCGGTTGATCCGGCAAGCGCGGGAGTACAATTTTTACATCCCTGGTTTCGCTCGTCTTTCGTACGCGGCCAGTTCGAAACATACAAGGCGCGGCCTGAAAGCCTTCGCCTGAAGGAGAAGGAAATAGACATGAATGGTCCCGCACGTTTTTCGGCGATCGCGGTAACATTGGCCGGCATGGTGCTTACCATGAGCGGGTGCAGCCAGCTTGCTGCCCGCGACCAATTGAACAAGGGCGTGGATGCATACAAGAAGCGCGCGCTATGAGGAGGCTATCGGCCACTTCCAGAAGGCGACCGAGCTCGATCCCAACCTGCCCATGGCCAAGACCTATCTGGCCACAGCGCTGTCCCAGAACATTGTGCCGGGACTGACCACTCCCGAGAACATGAAGACGGCCGAACCAGGCGATCTCGATCGTTCGAGGATGTACTTTCAAAGGACCCGAACGACGTCAACAGCATGAAGCAGATTGCCGGTATCTACTTCAACCTGCTAATCACAACGATCCCGCTACCTGGGAGCAGAATCTCGACAACGCCGAGACGTGGCAGAAGAAAGTTCTCGCGGTCGATCCCAAGGATCCAGAGGCAGCCTATACTATCGGCGTCATCGATTGGACCAAGGCGCACGAGAACAAGCTGAAGGTGCTGCAGGATGCCGGGCTGAACGATGACGGTAAGGGCAACGCGAAGGCGCCGAAGAAGGTTATGGAGCCGCTGGCCAGGCAGAACGGTCCGCTGGTTGATGAAGGCCTGAAGTACCTGCAAATGGCCGTCGATAACCGTCCCAACTACGACGACGCGATGCAGTACCTCAATCTGATCTATCGCAACAAGGCTGACGTGGATTATGGCAACGCCTCCGCCGTGAACGCCGACATGGCTTCTGCGCAGGACTGGACGAATAAGGCCATGGGTGCCCGCAAGGCGAATGAAGAAAAGAAGAACGCCGGGCCGGGAGGCATCACGATGGATTCGAACGGCAACCTGAAGTAAACATCGGGCTGGTTTGAATCAACGAACGGCCTCCGCTGCGGCGAAGGCCGTTCGTTCTTGGTGCGAATGTCCCCGCCGTATTCCTTCAGGGCCAAACGCTGACTTGCGGATTCGACCCAGTTTCAGCTCCGCCGGCCCTCACAGAAGATTTCTCTTCCGGCACACAAACCTCAAATGCAAGCCCCCGCAGACTGCCGGCTTCCGAATTCTGCTCAATTGTTTCGCTGTTCAACCGCTTCGCCGCTTCACCGCCGTCAGCTTACTGCCCGCCCTGCTTCAGCGTCTGTTCGGCAAAGTAGTTGCGCACCTTGGCGTCGTCCTGCAGCATCTCCAGATAGGCATTTTGCAGCAACTGCTTCTGGCTGTCGTGCAGCGTGGTGTGGATGTTTTGTTGAACGCGCGGATCGTTCAACTGCCGCTGCCCGGCAGGCTCGCGCCCCGTCAGCATGTAAATGGCGAAAAACGAGAGTTTGTGGCCCGGTGTGGTGAGATCGAAGATCGGGATCACGTCGGTGAACTGGTTCGGTTTCAGCTTCATGATCGCGTCGAAGGCCTCGGGATGCGTGTGCAGCGACGATTCAGCCACAAATCCCATATCGCCGCCGTTCGGCGACGTATTTGGATCTTCAGAGAAACTGGCAGCCACCGTCGCGAAGTCCTCTCCGCTCTCCAGGTGGTTGTGGGCCGCATCAATCTTCTTTCTTGCCTCGGCCTCGGTGACTACGTGACTCGGCTGCCCTTGGCCCTGGGGGACAGCGCCAACACTTACCACAATCTCGGATAGATGGTATTGCGGCTCAACAACGTTCCAGTCCGATTTATGCGCCGCGTAATAGCTGGAGATCTGAGCGTCGGTGATGTTGATGCGCGATTCAATCTCCTTGTTGAGCAGCTTTTGCGTCGTCAATTGCCGGCGCAGATTCTTCTTGAACTCGTCGAGTGTCAGGTTCTGCTGCTTCAGCATGTTATAGAACTGATCTTCAGTAAAGGGTGCTTTGATCTCGGTGAGTTTCGCATTCACGTCCTCATCGGTTGCGGTCAGGTTCAGCTTGGCCGCCCGCTGCTGCAGAATCTCGTCAGTGATCATCTGGTGCAGCACCTGCAGACGCATCATGTTCTCTTCAACCGGCGAGGGCTTCTGCGGCGCGTCGCCCAGGCGCGCTTGATAAAACTTATCCAGGTCCGAGCGCAGAATCTCTTTGCCGTTTACGGTAGCCACCACGTCTGCCGACGACGTTCGGTGGCACCCCGTAATCACGGGAACCATGGCGGCAATAACGGCAAAGGGAACCAGGAATCTGAGACGAATTGCGAAAAAAGAGTCAGCGTGCAACTTCTTTACTCCTGCGGAACCGTATTTGCGGCTCCATCGCCGGATAGGCCTGTGGGTACTCCTGATACGTGGACCTTAGACGCTTCCGGCATTCAAGCATAAATCCCTTCCCCATCATGGGGATAGTCACTCAACTCGGCTTCCCGGCGGGCGCCGGACCTGCTGCTGGCGGCACACTTGGCGGCATAGGCATGGGGCTCCCCGCGCCAGCCGGGGCTGCGGCACCGGGCGCTGCCGCCGGATTTGTTGCTCCAGACGCGGGTGCGGGAGCGGGTGGCGTCGGTAACGGTGGCGGCTGTTCGCCCACAGCCTTCAACGCGCGGTCGATTGCCGCCCAAAGCTGGTCTTCCGGGACTGCTCCCTGGACGCGCTCACCGTTGATGTAGAGTACCGGTGTTCCCTCGAGCCCCAACGCTTCCGCTTCCTTTGTAGAGGCCTGTACATGTGTTTCATCCTGCTTCGAAAGGCAAACGTTCAGGGCTCCTTCGTCGAGCTTGCCCAGCGTCGCCTCCTGCCGCGCGATGCGGTCCAGCGTGGCGAAACTCTGCGCCTTATCGTGATTCTCACCGGTAACTTCCTGCGAGTGGCCGTGCACATAATCCACAAAACTCCAGTACACCGAACTGCTCTGCGCCGCCAGGCAATTCGCGTCCACTGAGGCGTGCATCGCCCAGGGGTGAATCTCAGATATCGGGTTGTCCTTGTAAACGAACTTCACCAGGTTCTTATAGCGGTCAAAGGTTGCCGGAAAGATCTCCTGGTGCATGCGCGCGCAGTAAGGGCATTCCAGGTCGTCGAAATTGATCACCGTCACCTTGGCATCGGGATTGCCGCGAATCGGCCTGCCCGCAATCTCAATCGTGTCACCGGGATCCTTGCTCAGATCCAGTTTCGTCATGTGAACAAGCGTCTTATTGTCGGTCGAAATCAGCAGATCGATTTCCTGGCTCTTTCCGCCCCGCGACAAGGTCACCGGCAGGGTGTCGTAGCCGGGCATCTGGCTGGACTTCCGCGCGCCAATGCCGACCGCAATGTCGGGCTCCAAATCGAATTGCGAGCGAACCTGAAGCTCGATGCGCCGTTCCAGCGCGGGGTCAACGCCAGTCGCGGCGGGCGACGACGGAGGGGTTTGAGCTTTGCATCCCACGGCAAGGCCAAGCGCGAGAAAACCAGCCAACAAACGGAATCGCGACAAAATAAAATCCTCTCAGAAAAGGATACTCCAGTGGCCTGAATTTCCCTGAAGATAAGGAATGGACGCACGGTGCGCTGAAAGGCAAGCGTGCCGCGGTTTCTCACCCATTTCGCAATCGCTCCGTGGATGATTAAGCGATTCGACGGCATCGTTGGCTCGACCGTGTTTGAGGGCGAGTAGTAAAGTGGAAATCGGAAAGGCGCGGAATGACAGACAGTTCACGTGATCACTACCGGAGGAACCATCGAGAAGGCGTACTCCGAGCAGTCGGGCGCTGTGCTCAATACAACCAGCAAGATCGGCCAGTATCTCAAACTTCTGCGCCTGCCCGACCTCGATGTGCGAGTCACTCCGCTGATGAACAAAGACAGCCTGGAGATGAGCGCGGAAGATCGCGCCGGAACTGGCGGCGGAGGTGGGCAAGCTGCTGCCCCTCAACCAGCCCATCGTTATCACGCACGGGACCGACACCATGGTCGAAAGCGGCCTGGCCATCGAGCGCGCGTTCCCCTCGCCGCCCGTTCCCATCATTCTCACCGGCGCCATGAGCCCTCTCGGATTTGAGAAGAGCGACGGGCTGCAGAATCTGACTGAAAGCCTGTTCGCCGCGCGGGTGCTTTCTCCGGGAGTCTTTATCGTCATTCACGGCCAGGTATTTCCGGTGGCGCATGTGCGCAAAGATCGCGAGCGGGGTACGTTTGTGGCGGCCTGCCGGCCTCAGGGTGTAGAGTTTTCAAGTGGCGGGTGACCAGCAATGAAAGCATTAGTAAAAAGCCGGGCCGAGCGGGGGCTCTGGCTTGAAGATATTCCCGAGCCTGAAGTGGGCATCAACGACGTGCTGGTGCGCGTCCACTACACCGGCATCTGCGGCACCGACGTGCACATCTACGAGTGGGACGAGTGGGCGCAGAAAACTATTCCGGTGCCCATGGCCATCGGCCACGAATTCGTGGGCGAGGTGGTGGCCGTCGGCTCCAACGTGAACGACTTTTTTGCCGGCGACATTGTCGAGCGGCGAGGGCCACGTGGTGTGCGGGCGCTGCCGCAACTGCCTGGCCGGCCGCCGGCACTTGTGCGCGTATACGCAGGGCGTAGGCGTCAACCGGCCCGGCGCGTATGCCGAGTTTATTGCGCTGCCCATGACCAACATCTGGCGCCACAGTCCGGGCATCAACCAGGAGGTTGCGGCCATCTTCGACCCCTTCGGCAACGCCGTCCACACGGCGCTGGCCTTTCCGGTGCTGGGCGAAGACGTGCTGATCACCGGCGCAGGCCCCATCGGCATCATGGCCATTCCGGTGGTGCGCCATGCAGGCGCGCGCCACGTTGTCATTACCGACGTGAATCCCTTCCGGCTCGAGCTGGCCCGCAAGATGGGCGCAACCCTGGCCGTCGACCCCTCGCAGAATCCGCTCAAGGAGGTGCAGAAGCAGCTCGGCATGACCGAGGGGTTCGACGTGGGGCTCGAGATGTCGGGCAATCCGCAATGCCCTGCGCGACATGATCGCCAACATGAGCCACGGCGGCAAAATCGCCATTCTCGGCATTCCGGCCAAGGAGATGACCATCGACCTGCGCCAGATCATCTTTAACATGCTCACGGTGCGGGGCATCTACGGCCGCGAGATGTACGAGACCTGGTACAAGATGACGGTGATGCTGGAGTCGGGCGTCGACATCTCGCCGGTAATCACCCACCGCTACGACTACACCGAATTCGAAAAAGGATTCGAAGCGATGGTCTCTCGCCAGACCGGCAAAGTGATTCTGAACTGGACGACGGCGTAAAGGCAGCGGGGTTAGCGCGCATCTCTCACGGCAAGGCGCAAACGAGTGGCGCCGATCTCCAGATCGGCTGTCCGGCGGGTCTCCAGACCCGCTGCGGCGGTTGGCGGGTGCCCACCCTACCACAAAATCGGGGTGCCCCGTCCTAACTTTGTTAGGGCGGGAGGTAGCGCGAGTCACCAAGATCACAGACAAGCCACCGTGGATGCTTTCATGCTTCCCATGTGCCTGCCGGTCTCAACCGATATCAAAAGACGGAAGACTTGGCGGGTGCCCCGCCTCCCGATTCTGGGACGTGGGAAACCACGAACTCGGAGGGAGCAGGGGCATTCATGCCCCTGAATGACGGCCGATGATCAGCGCGGCCTTCAGGCCCGGAACCGCTTTGTGTCATGGCACTGCCGGGGATCCCACCCGGCGAGCGGTTCGGCGCCGGAACCCGCCGCACTCGTCCCGGAGGGACGACGCGAAAATAGCCCGGGATGCAGCGCAGCGGAATCCTGGGAACCAAATCAAAACCATGCCTCCGTCCCGGAGGGACGACGCGAAAATAGCCCAGGATGCAGCGCAGCGGAATCCTGGGAACTAAATCAAAACCATGCCTCCGTCCCGGAGGGACGACGCGAAAATAGCCCAGGATGCAGCGCAGCGGAATCCTGGGAACTAAATCAAAACCATGCCTCCGTCCCGGAGGGCCGGACCGTGAGAATAGGGGGACATGATACCTATTCACAGCAATCTTAGCTGGTCAGGGTCCGGGCCATCGCCCTTTGATTTGCGGCCTGCAGCGCGGCGTGCGATCTTGCGTCCCAGCAGATTCTCAAGTCCAGTAACGAACTCCGGCGCACCCAGCGGGCGTCCCGTGGTTTCGGCGCGTCGCAGGTCGCTGAAGTCTTCGTCCGCGCCGGCTTCGAGCAGGGCCTTCAGGTGCGGAATTCTATTCAGCACCGGCCGCACCTTCACCAGCCCATCGTCTATCCCCGCCAGGTGAGCGCGCACGCTCGACCATTTCCATTCTTCGGGCCGCGAGACCAATCGCGCCCGCACCGGGTTCAGGCTCACATAACAAACAGCGCGGATGAGGTGGCTATCGTCCAGCACCACCGATGCAAAGCGGCTCTGAAACAGGTGACCGGTCCAGCGTCCGCGGGCGTTGATGAAGTTGGTGTAGCGCCGGTGGGTTTCGCCGACAGCGCGGCCAAGGTCATCGGCTCGCGCCGGCTTCAGGATCAGGTGCACGTGGTTGGGCATCAGGCAGTAGGCCCACACCGCAACGTCGGCCTTTAACGTCTGCTCGGCCAGCAGGTCGAGATAGATTTCGTGGTCGCCATCCTCAAAGAAGATGGCCTCGCGCCGGTTGCCGCGCTGCGTGACATGATGCGGGAGCCCGGGAATCACGACGCGCGCGAGTCGTGCCATACTTGGACGATAGCACTGCAAGGTGAATAGGTATCATGTCCCCCTATTTCCACTACACCAGCAACCAGGTCACGAGCACCAACGCCCGGGGCGTAACGGCCACGCCGGGCTACGATGCTGCCGGCGATATGCAGTCCGACGGCGCCAACACATATCTCTACGACGGCGAAGGACGGGTCTGTGCCGTCTCAAGCACGCTTGAGCCTGGCTACACCACCTTTACCGGCTACCTCTACGACGCCGACGGCAACCGCGTGGCTAAGGGCGCCATCACCACCATGAGTTGCAACCCGGCCACCAACGGCTTCCAGTTTACAGAGGATTACGTGACCGGACCGGGCGGCGAAGAGCTTTCGATGCTCAACGGCTCGGGCACCTGGCAGCGGACCAACGTCTACGGTGGCGGCAAGCTGATTGGCACCTACGACCTGGTACACAACCCGGCCTACACGCCGGGCGGATCGCAGCCGGCGCAGGTTCCCTGGCTGCATCTCCATCTTGAAGACGCGCTGGGCACGCGACGCATGCAGGTCTCGGGCATGCTGGCCAACCTGGCCCAGCCGGAGATGGACTTCCAGTCGCTGCCCTACGGCGACGGCTTCTCCCAATTAGCAGACCAGTACGCCGACGAAACCGACGACGACTCCTCGCCGCTGCACTTCACCGGCAAAGAACGGGATACAGAATCCGGCAACGACTACTTCGACGCCAGGTACTACGCAAGCTCAATGGGAAGGTGGCTCTCGCCCGACCCCGGAAGAATCAGTCGTAACCATCTGTTCAATCCGCAGAAGTGGAACAAGTACAACTACGTCCTCAACAACCCGCTGACGATGTTCGATCCGGATGGGCAAGCAGAAGTCACCATTCAACTGAGGGCATATATTCCGCAAGCCACAATGGCCGGGTACAGAGGGGATAATCGCGGACCTACAAGCTCCCAAAACGTGACATCTCGAACGTCCATTACGGTCCGAGTCGAAACTGATCCATCAAAGTCTGCGAATCCGCTCTTAAGCGCCCCTGTCTCAACCGCTGGGCAAACACAAAGGCTCTCGGACGGGAAGACAGATACACAAACTGTGGGCCTGCCGACAGCGACAGTGTCACGAGATGCTAATGGGAATGTCGTCATTCATATTACGCAGGACGCCGCAAACCCACTGAGTCCAGCTCCTCAAGCCTTGACTCCCGGCATCAAGAGCGATCTAAATGTCACAATTCCTACCGACGCATCTTCTGTGTCCGTAGGCGGGACGGTATCTGGTTCTCCCGCATTTGAGTTGAATGCTGCTACCGGAGGTTCCCAAGTGAACCTCCCACTTCAAGGAGCACCGGACAATCCTGCGGCTTTCGTAGGAGGTTTAACTCAGACAAACCAAGTGGTCAATTCGGCACCTCTGCCGCCTCAGCCTCCACCGCCTACATCTTGCGCTACAGGAGGTACTTGCCCCAAATGATCGACACCAAATCATCCAGTTCATGGGCGCTCCCAATCCTTGATGTGGGAATAGCTGTTTTAGTCTTGGTCGGGCTGTTGCCGGTAACAGGGGCTTTGGCGGGCATTGCCTCTCCAGCTTTCCCGCTTGCAGACGTACTTTGGCTTATTGCGAATCTCGCGGGAGCGCTGCTTTTGTTGGCTGTTGGGCCGAGGATGTTGATGCCAGCAGTCCCATCCGGTTTGTATGTGGGTGGGTATACCACACTGCTGGTCGTTGTGGGTGGGGTCCGGCTCTGGTTGACCGGTTTCCACTCTCTGGCCGTTGCCTGGCTGCTGATGGCTCTCTGCGTGGGAGGACTGCTCCTCGTTATTCGCCGCTTCTGGTTGTGGGCGTTGATCGGGGGCTTATGGAGCGGAATCCTGTTGGGCATCTGGTCATATGGTGGTGTTGTTAGCTACTTGTCGGCAGCAGCCCCCCAGTTCCCAATCTTTTTGTTGTTTCAGGTCACCGGGAGCGTAGCGGCCATCATTGTAGGCTTGCTTCACCTGCGGTTGCGCAACCCAGCATCGATATGATTCACGGGGATGTATCTACGACGGAGGTTCGCGCTTGTGCATCCCTGTACACCGGCAAGATGCGCGACACCGGAAGTGGGCTCGACTACTTCGGCGCCAGGTACTACGCAAGCTCAATGGGCCGTTGGCTCTCGCCTGATCCGATCAACCTGACAAACGCGCGATTGATGAACCCGGCCAACACGCTCAACAAGTACGCGTATGGTGCGAATAACCCGCTCAAGTATGTCGATCAGGATGGCAAGGACATCACGATTTTCTACATTCCTCCGTCCAACCCATTCAACCCGTTGGATACGGGGCATGTCCTTGTTGGAGCAGTAAACCAGGATACCGGCGCGTCAGCGGTAATGAACTTCTATCCCAATGTGACGCCGCCAAGTCTTGTCATGTTCAATGTTCCCGTACCTGGACAGTTTGAATCCGCGGATGATGCTCTCGTAGCGTCATCGCTGACAATCCGAACAACTCCAGAGGAGGCGAACACCGTCATCGCCGCGATAAAGCAACTGGAAAGCGGAGCAGCGCCAAACTTTCAGACGCTTTCGAACAACTGCACGACTGAAGTGGAAGATGTGCTTAAAGACATCGGTTTGATCAATCCCGGGGATTATGACCCGAACCAATATTGGTTCCATATGTACTCGAACTACTCTGCTGCCGCGATGCAGAATCCGTTTGCGGCGTTTGGACCTATTCCTCATGCGGAAGGCCAAGAGTATGGGAATCCCCGAAATATGGGCATGAGCTATGGCAACCTCTTTTGGTTGCTCCAGTTTTATGCAAACACGCCTGAGCCGACAGCTACGGTGACAACAACGGAGACCGTTACATTACCGGATGGGACGACGCAAAGTTACTGATCGACTCGGCCAAGGTCGGACAATGCAATGAACGAGGTGCCTTCGATGCCTGCAATCCGTATTTTGACAAGACGAAGCGAAGGAAGCTCATCTGCGATGGAGGGCGGATGGGAGCGATGGAGAGTTGTCGCCATCTCGGTACTGATTGCTGCCAATGCGCTGTTTCTTATGACGTGGGCGGCCCCCATTGCGCAGCAACCGCATTACTCTCACGCTCGTTTTGACGGATATTTCATCGTTTTCGTGCTGCTAGAGATCGCCGCTGTGGTTTTGGTTTATCGGGCAAAGATGAAAGCTAATGACAGCTCTCCCCTTATGTTGCTCGTAGCTTCTGTGTCCGTTGTTCTTGCCGGGACAGTGGTAGCAATCGTGATGGAGGGTTTCCTCATCTACATCATCTGGAATCTGTGGGCGGGTGGCCACGGTCTCGATGACTATTTCTAACCAAGTTGAGGGTGCCACCGGTCCCTCGCTTTTGGGGACCGGTCATTACAGTACGATGAAGCGAATGCGACTATGACGCCATCCTCGGTTTGTGTACAGGTCGTGGGGTTTACGCCATCCCGTTCTACCGGCAAGATGCGCGACACCGGAAGTGGGCTCGACTACTTCGGCGCAAGGTACTACGCAAGCTCAATGGGGAAGATGGATGTCGCCCGACTGGAGCGCGAAGGAAGACCCTGTTCCGTACGCTCAACTCGACGATCCGCAGAGCTTAAACCTGTACAGCTATGTGCGGAACAACCCGCTGAGCAAAGCGGACCCAGACGGGCACTGTGCCGAGGACGCTTGTGTCGTCGAAGGTGGAAATAGGGGGACATGATAGATATTCCCCCAAAATCCTAACGCGGTAGGGGGAAATAGAGGGACGGAAATAGAGGGGCATGATACCTATTCCCCAATCCCGACGAGCCTCAAGCCGAGCTAACCCACCGACAAACCAGCCTTTAGTTCCACTCCCCCCGCAACCCTCCCGGCCGTCGTCCCTAGCTCCTTGCCTTTTGTCAACCGCCACTCCCCCACCACACACAATCCAAACGACTTTCCCTTGCAGCCAATTTCCCCCTCCCGGCGCACACTTCTAAATAGAAAGGAACGCGACCGTAATCATGAAAAACATCACCGTATCTGTAAGCGACAAAGCCTACACTTTTGCCCGCACTTGGGCCGCTGCCAACTGCACCTCAATCTCAGCAGCCGTCCAGGTCTACATCGAACTCCTCGTCAAAACCAAAACCACCCCAGAGAACCTGGAGTTCTTCCGTCGCGTGAGGCAGCAAGCCTGCGCCGGGGACAGGGCCGCCAGGAAAGAAGCCGCAACCCAAAATACGTCGAGCCCCGCCCCCGCTTCGAGCGCAGCCAGCATTCTTTCGGCACTAACGTCTTTCCTTCAAAAGCGCAAAGAAACCGTGCAGTAGTGATCCGCCCCAGCATAATCAGCAGCATAGAGCCAAAAAATCATACACGAACCGCACAGAAACCATACAGAATCCATACAGTTTCATGCAGCAACGGTGCAATCGGCAGCCGTAGGATTGGCGGGCGGTCAGGGGCTCGAACTTGAGCCGTTTTGCGGGCGGGAGCCCGCAGGCGAAATCCTGAGTCGCCATGGCGGCGAAGGACCCATTTCAGTAAGAATGTCAACTTGAGGGATGGTGGGCGGTCAGGGGCTCGAACCCCGGACCTCCTGCGTGTGAAGCAGGCGCTCTAACCAACTGAGCTAACCGCCCTTATACGGGAGGGAAAAGACCGTGCCAGAGGCTGATCCTGTAGGCTAGAGTATCACCAGAAGGGCTTTAGAACCAACCCTGGGACCGGAACGAAAGGCCCTCCCTGGGGCGGTCGAAATCTGTTGTCTGCTCACATGCTCCGGTTTGCCCGATCACTCCTCCGCGCCGTGCTGTTTCCCAGCCCCTGGGAGACGCCGCTTTGCCTCGCAGCGGCCGGCTCCGCGAGCCTGAGTCCGCATCCCGAATGTCCCGATCCGACCCCTCCGGCACGATTCTCCGCAATTGCCCGATCTCAAGCACCTGATGGGAGTTCGGGGCGTTCCCGCGGCGGGCAACCGGACCCGGAAACCGACCCTGAAACCGATTCGGAAACGGAACCGGAAGCGCAACCTTCCAGCGAAGACGGGGTTCCAGAAGATATGGCTACCATGGTGCTGGACAGCACGGTGCTGGGAGCGGCTCAGGGAACGGCCCGGGAGCTGGGAATCGATCCGGCGGCAGCACTGCGGGCTGAAGCTGACCCGGCCGGCGACGCCGCCGTGATGCTGCGGGTTGCGGCCGGCGACGAGGCGAGTTTTAATTACCTTGTCGAAAAATACCATCGGCCGATGATTCACTTCCTGTTCCGGATGGTGCGGAACCAGGCTGTTGCCGAAGAACTGGCACAGGAAGTATTTTTGCGCGTCTATCGCGCCAGGGAAAGTTACCGGGCCGAGGCGCGGTTTACCACTTGGCTTTATCGGATCGCGACCAACCTGGGAGTGAATCACGCGCGCGATACCAGGCATGAACGGGCCGCGCATGCGGTTTATCTTGACCAGCCGGACCCGGAGACGGGGACGACTCCCGATGTGGCCGACGATGAGCCCTCAGCCGAGCAGCGGTTGCTGCGCGAGGAGCGCATGGGGGCCATTCGCGAGTCATGTTATGGCGCTGCCGGAGCGCCAGCGCATGGCGGTTTTAATGCACAAGTACCAGGGGATGGATTACCGGCAGATTGGGGACGTGCTGAAGCTCAGCGAATCGGCAACCAAGTCGCTGCTCTTCCGTGCTTACCAGACGTTGCGGGACAAGTTGAAAGATTTTGTGTGAGTTGAAAAAAGCCGGAACCGACCGGCAGAAGGCGGGTGGCACTTATGACGGAACTGATGAACAAATCGAATTGCACGGGAATGGAATCGAAGCTGGCAGATCTGCTGCTCGATCCTGCCCAAGTGCCTGCCAAGGTTCACGCGCACGTTGCCGAGTGTGAAGGTTGCCGGCGCGAGCTTGAAGAGCTGAAGAGCACCATGGGGCTGTTGGACGCCTGGGTGGCGCCGGCGCCGAGCCCGTATTTCATGACCCGGATGCAGGCGCGGATCCGCCAGGAGCGAGAAGCCGCGCCGACCGGGTGGCTGGCCCGCAGATGGGCGAGCCTGCGCGCCGGGTTCTCTTATGGGTCGCACAATCACGCGCGGCCACTGGCTGCCATGGCGCTGACGATTATGCTGCTGCTTGGCGGCGGCGCTTATCTCGACCTGGAAGTCTGGAACCAGCCGCAACAGCCTAAGGACGCGGCGGTGGTCCATGACCTGCAGACCCTCGACAACAATGCGCAGGTACTGGATCAAATGGAAGCGCTTACCAGCACGGACAACGGCAACGGAGACTGAGTTACCTGGAGCTTTCGGCCACGAGCGGGAAGACGGCGAGTACGAGAAAGCGCCTGGGAGCGGGAAGAACGATGAAGAGGACGACCAATGCGGATGGAATGCGCCTGACAGCAATGCTATCGGCGGTTTTCCTGTGCCTGGCTCCGGCAGTCACGCTGGCCCAGCACGCCGCTGAGCGTCGCGCCGCTCCGCCGGTCCCGCATTACTCCGCGCCCAGGGGTGGTCAGGGCGCCCAGATGCGCCAGCAGCAGCGCCAACAGCAGCGCATGAACCGGCAGAATCAGCGGCCATTCGGTCAGAATCAAAGACAGGGTGGGCAGTTCCAGCGTCAGCCCGGCCAATTTCAGCGGCCAAACGGGCAGTTTCAGGGCGGATATCAGGGCGCCAACCGCCCGCAACCGGCCCCTGTCTACCGCCAGCCGCAACCACCTGCCGCTGCTAACCGTTACGCGGCGCCGCAGAGGTATGCGGCTCCGCCCGGCCATCTTGGCGACTGGCTCAACCAGCACCGCAACCTGCCCGTGCAGGATCAGGAGCGGCTGCTGCGCAATAACCCGAACTTCAACCGTTTGCCCGCGGACCAGCAGCAGCGCCTTACCCAGCAGCTTCATCAGCTCAACCAGATGCCTGAGGACCAACGGCAGCGCCGCCTGGCTTGGGGCGAAGCCATTGAGCACATGTCTCCCCAGGACCGAGCGAACCTGAACAACTCGAGCCACCAGTTTGCAGGCTTGCCGCCAGATCGCAAGGCGATGGTGAAGCAGGCGTTTCAGGATCTGCGCTCGGTTCCCCCCGACCAGCGGCAGACAGTGATGAATTCGGCGCGCTACCAGAATAACTTCTCGCCTGAAGAGCGCGGCATTCTCGATAACTTTCTGCGCGTAGAGCCCTACCAGCAGCCGGGGCACTGAAGTGCGCGGCGCGGCTTTGCCGGCGTAGATTGCGTCGCAGCATCGCAGGGCACGGTGTATTCTCCGGTCAAGCGGAATCTAACCCACATCGACAAAGGAAGAAAACCCATGATTCGGAACTCCGCTCGGAGAGCCCGAGCAGCTGCGGTAGCGCTTCTGATGCTTGCCACTCTGACGGGCTGCAAGCCCGACAACGTTTTCTTCTCTGTCAAGAACGAGTCGGGCGGGACGCTGCACGACGTGAAAGTCACCTACCCGGATGACAAGCTCACCTTCTCGACGCTCGATAACTCGACTATCAGTGGAACGTATCGCCACTTTGACGGCCCGGGCGGCCTGGCCCTCTCCTACTCGACCGATGACGGGCGCACCTACACCACTTCTGGCCCGCAGGTGACCGGCAACGAAAAGGGCGAGGTTACGGTTACTATCGAAGGCAGTCATGCAAGCTTCGATACTAAATTCGACGAGAATGCGCACTAGAGCTTCTCTGCCCGGTTGACATTGGATCTAACCCGCTCCGATCGCTTCGCGGCGCATTCGCGCCAAAAAATACTCAGTGCTTCTCGCTTGTATGGTTCCAGCTTCTTCAGGCCGGAACCATAACTACCAAGGCACCCGCCCGCACCTTCCCCCATCAAGTTCACGCCCCTTTCAAACTCGTCAAAGATGATCTGGCATTCGATCGAAGAATTTTCGGTGCATTCATAAGCCAGAAACGATCGAGAACGCAACTTCCGAGCTGAACTTGCGCTCTCATATTCGATGTGCTGGCCGCAGGGGCGAAAAGGAAGGAGTTTGGCGAGATCGACCTGGAGCGGCTGAGCCATGAGGTGCGTTTCCAGATCGGGATCGACGGGTGTAATCTTTATAAACCGGCAAAGATTGAAGAACACGGCTTTACATATCTGAGCGCGGGCCGGCCCGCGAATTACCCTGAACCTGTGATCAACTTTGCCGCATGCCGGCGCGAAGGTTGATGAGAGACCCCCGGGCGCAGAAAAGACACCGAATCCTGGCGCCATAACCGCCGCTTATTGCGTACACTTTTATCGATGCATGATTTTCTGGAGCTCGATTGTTGAAGACGCGCGTTCTTGTCGCCGGCGTTGCCGGGTTTCTTGGTTCTCACCTCGCAGACCGTTTGCTCCGCGATGGGCACTGCGTGGTTGGTGTCGATAACCTGTCAACTGGTGAGCGCGACAATCTTGTCCACCTGGCCAACGAGCCGCGGTTCACTTTTATCGAGTGGGACATCTGCGAGCCGTTCAATGCCGCGAACGACCCGGGTCCGGTGAATTACGTTTTCAACTTTGCATCGCCCGCGAGCCCGCCTGAATACATGCGGATGGGAATTGAAACTTTGATGGTAGGCTCGGCCGGTACCAGGAACATGCTTGATGTTGCGGCGCTCCACGGCGCAGGGTTTCTTCACGCATCAACTTCAGAGTGCTACGGCGACCCGCTCCAGCATCCGCAAACCGAGGAGTACTGGGGCAACGTGAATCCCGTCGGGCCGCGCTCGGTCTACGACGAGGCCAAGCGATTCGGCGAGGCGCTGGTGATGGCTTACCACCGCAGCCGCGGCGTCAACACGCACCTGGTGCGCATCTTTAACACCTACGGCCCGCGCCTGCATCCCGACGATGGCCGCGTAGTTTCGAACTTCATGATGCAGGCCCTGCGCGGGGAGCCGCTGACCATCTATGGCGACGGCGGCCAGACGCGCAGCTTCTGCTATGTCGACGATCTTATCGAGGGCGTGGTTCTGCTCGCCAACACTGACGAACATCTGCCGGTAAACATCGGCAATCCCAAGGAGTTTACGATTCTGGAGTGCGCCAGGACGGTTCTTGAAGTCACAGGCTCTGAGAGCGAGATGCGCTACGGCGCGCTGCCTGAAGACGATCCTGTTCGCCGCCAGCCCAACATCGCCAAGGCGCGCAGGTTGCTGGGGTGGGAACCGAAGGTCCAGCTCAAAGAGGGACTGGAGCGCTCGCTCGAATTCTTCAGGAGCAAGGTGAAGGCGCCGAAGTCCGAATCTCTTGCAGGATGCTTGCCTGATTCCGTTTCCAAATAGGAGCGGCGCGCCTGCGGTGTCCCGGCCGCACACCGGCGCAAAGTCTCGCGCGGCACGGCCATCCCCACCCGCATCGGATATAGTTTCCAGTGACGCAACTGCGCCCCTGCGCGCAAGTTGAATTTTTCGTGCGGCGATCTTCGCCGCGCAAGGGGAGAGAACGATGATAATTTGGGGGTTTACCGCGGACGGAAAAGCAGTTGAGATATTCACGCTGAAGAGTGGCCATATTGAAGTTCGGGTGATGGCGTACGGCGGCCACCTGGTGAGCGTGAAGGCGCCCGACCGCAACGGCAAAGTCGCCGACGTGGTTCTTGGATACGACGACCTCGCGACATATCTCAAGGTTCCCAACTCCTATATCGGCGCGCTCATCGGGCGCTTCGGGAACCGCATCGGCCATGGCAAGTTTTCGCTGGGCGGCAAGACCTATCAGATTCCGCAGAACAACGGCGTGAACGCTCTGCACGGCGGGCCGGTGGGCTTCGATCGGTACGTGTGGAAAGCGCAGGAGGCACCCGGCGGTGTCGAGTTCACGCACGTAAGCCCCGACGGCGATATGGGTTTCCCCGGCACGCTGACGGCGAAGGTCAAGTACACGCTTGCGGGCAATACGCTGCGGCTCGATTACTCGGCCACCACCGACAAAGAGACGGTGGTGAACATGACCAACCACGCCTACTTCAATCTGCGCGGCAACGACGACGGCAACATTCTGGGGCACAAGCTGCAATTAAACGCCGACCACTTTACGCCGGTCGATTCGGGCCTGATTCCCACCGGAGAGCTTGCCCCCGTTGCCGGAACGCCGCTCGACTTTCGCACTCCGCAGGTGGTGGGCGACCGGATCGAAGACAAGTTTGAGCAGATGGTGCTGGGCCACGGCTACGACCACAACTTTGCAGTGAACGGCGCGCCGGGAACGCTGCGACCTGCTGCGACGGTGGTTGAGCCGGAGAGCGGGCGCAAGCTGACGGTTGAAACTACCGAGCCGGGAATGCAGTTCTACAGCGGCAACTTCCTCGATGGCACGTTCACCGGCCGCCACGGAAAACCGTACGCGAGGCGCACGGGCTTCTGCCTTGAGACGCAGCATTTTCCCGACGCGCCGAATCATCCGGAGTTCCTGAGCACCACGCTCAAACCCGGCGAGACGATGCACTCGACTACTACGTTTACGTTTGGGGTGGAGTAGCAGAGCTAGCAAGTCAGCGAGTCGGCGGCGCGAAAGCGGAGTTTGGTGTTATTCCTAAATAGGTATAAGATGGTTGATGAAGAAAGGCCGAAACCTCTGCGCTGGATTGGATCTGCCAAGCGTGATTTGCTTGCAATGCCAGACGAGGTCCAGCAGGTTTTCGGATTTGCCCTTTACCACGCGCAGGTGGGACAGATCCATCCGGCGGCCAAACCACTCAAGGGATTTGGCTCGGCAGGCGTCGTGGAGATCGTGGAAGACTGGCGCGGAAACGCGTATCGAGCTGTGTACACGGTGCGATTCGCTGACGCCGTATACGTGCTGCATTGTTTTGAGAAGAAATCGAAACGGGGAATCGAGACACCCAAGCGCGAGACGGATTTGATCGACAACCGTCTCAAGCAAGCTGAGGCTCTCGCGAAAGGAGCCAAGTAATGGCAAAACTGAAAACTGCAAAAAGCGCTTACCACGAACTTGGCTTTCCTGATGCCGGACAGATGCTGGTCAAGGCGAAACTAGCCATGAAGATCGCGGAGATTTTGCGCGAGCGCAAATTGAGCCAGCAGCAGGCCGCCAAGGTCCTGGGAATGACGCAGCCCAAGCTCTCAATGATGTTGCGTGGCCAGTTTCGCGGCATCAGCGAAGTTAAGATGATGGACTGCCTGGTGCGATTGGGTCGCGCGGTCAGAATTGTTGTGGGACCTGAAAGCAGGAAACCGGCTCGCGGCATCGAGGTTGTGGCCGCGTAAACAGTCTGCTCGCTCCGGACCCGCAAGAATGCTTCCATCCCCGGTCCCCACAAGCGAGGGACCGGGGGCACCCTCATCGTAGTCTCAAGAGGTCACCGGGATCGGGGCCACCCGCCTCTTCCATATCTCGGGTCTCAAAAGCGAGACTCCGCAGCATGCAGCAGGAGTTCCCTGAGCTAAGGGAACTCCTGCTGGTGGATGCCGCGTTGCATTCAGTTGCCGAGGTCGCGCGGAGCTAGCAGCGCAACGGCAACCTGGGTTGGTGCCGATTCGCGCATGCCGAGCTCCCGCACGGCGTGTTTTTCGGCGTCCGATTCGAACACGGTGATGCGGTCACCGCGGTCGCCGATGAGGACTTCCGCGAGGAAGTAGCGATTGCCGTACTTGCGGAAGATGACCTTGTTGCCGCTGCGCAGGTTGGGTTCCGACTCAGTCTGGACGATGGCCATGGCGCCACCTTCGCGGCTATAGATGGTGAGGAGACTGGGGTTGTCCGAGTTGATGGTGTAGACGCCGGGGCCGAAGTGCCCCTTCCCGTAGTCGAACGCGAAGGGCACGTTGACGCTGGCGGTGAGTTTCATTTGGGCGTGCATCGCCGGAGCCAGCGACGCAAAGGCTGCGACCAGAATCGCAAGAGCGGTGATACGGAAACTGGACTTCATGGTGGTTCCTCCTGGGGAAGGGTCTTGATGACGCCTTCACTTAGGAGTGCGCGGTGGCGCGGAAAAAGGTGCAACGCGAGCGAGAGATTATTTTTCTGGGCTGGCGTCGCTCGAGTCAGCGCACGGGATCGCCGCGATGCAGGTGCCCGGGTGCCGGGTGCCCCAGGTCTGGATCTTCAGACCTGGGATACCGCTACTTCGCCCTTGCGTTCAATTCATCCAGCGTGTGTTTCAAGTCGTCGAGTTTCTGGCCGGCTTCTGAGAGTTTGCCCTCTGAGGTAGGCCGCTGATAGTCGGCGAAATCGTTGCCGGCGCGCGTAATGAGCGCATGAACATCGGCGGCGGGCTGGGCTGCGTGCGCCTGGAGATGCCGGCGCGCCGGATGCTGTGGGACGCGCCGTGCTGCGGCGATTCTGCCTGCGCAATGGATGCGGCCTCGGAGCCAAACAGAGAACTGAGCGCGGCGTCGAAGGTTGGCCCATAGGCGAGGCGATCCTGCAACGCGAGCACGACGAGGCGCAGCTCCGGCATGGGACTGCTTTGCGCTTGCAGGTAGATTGGCTCTGCGTAGAGCAGGGCTTGGCCGCAGGGAATCACCAGCAGGCTGCCGCGAATGACGTGCGAACCCTGCTGATTCCACAGCGTGAGTTGCCCGGATAGTTGCGCGTTCTGGTCGATGCGCGCTTCGATCTGCTGCGGGCCGTCGACGAGGCGGGTCTTGGGAAAGTCGTAGACGATGGCGTTGCCGTAATGGTCGCCGTCGCTGCGCGCCGCGATCCAGCCGATCATGTTGTTGCGGTTCGAAGGGAGTGAAGGGCAGAATCTCGACGAACTCCAGGCCGCTCGATTCGCCGGGCAGCGTCATGAGCACAAAGTTGGGGCTCATGGGCGTGGGCGACTGATCGCCGCCCTGCGACGAACCGTTTTCAGTGGCCACCGTCCACTGGTCCTCTTTGTTGTAGAAGACCTCGGGATCGGTCATGTGATAGAGGCCGTAGACCTCGGCCTGCAGGCTGAGCAGCAGTTCGGGATAGCGGACATGGGCGCGCAGCCAGGCGGGCATGGCGGACTCGTCCTTGAAACAACGCGGGAAAGATGCCGCGCCACGAGGCGAGGATGGGATCGTTTTTGTCGAATACGTAAAAGGTGACCGTGCCGTCGTAGGCGTCGACAACCGCCTTCACGCTGTTACGCATATAGTTAACGGTCTGGTTGCCGACGCTCGTCTGTGTCGAGAAAGGATAGCTCGACGAGGACGTATACGCATCGATGATCCAGGAGAGCCGGCCGTCGTCGCCGACCACGATGTAGGGATCGTGATCGAAGGTGAGGAACGGGGCGAGCGCCGTAACACGCGCCAGGATGTTGCGCCGCATGAGCAGGCGGCTGGTGGGGCTCACGTCGTCGCTGAACGGAAGCTTGGTGACGTCGCCGCGATTGAAGGCCAGCAGTATACGGCGGAAGAATCCGCCGAGTTCGATGCCGCCCGTTCCGTCGTAGCTGGAGAGATTGTTCGTTTGCCCCTCGGGGTAGTTGAACTCCTGCTGATGGGTTTTAACGTAGACATCGGTGTCGGTCAATTCGCCGAAGTAAATCTCGGGCCGCGTGACTTTAAGGCCGGGCACGGTGCTCTGCACAGGCATGTTACTGAGGAAGAGCGAAGGCAGGCCTTCGGGTGTGAATCCATTCACGGGATTCATGGTGATGCCGTAGCCATGCGTGTAGATGAGCTTGTCGTTGATCCAGTTGCGGCTGCTCTCAGGCAGCTTGTCGACGTTGAGCTCGCGCACGCCGAGCATGACTTCGCGCATCGATCCGTTGATCTTGTAGCGATCGATGTCGATGCCGGGGAAGTCGTAGTAGGTGCGGATCTCCTGCACCTGGCGCAGCGTGTCCTTGAGCGCATTCACGTCCCACAGGCGGATGTTCTGAAGTGTGGCCTGGTTGTGTTCGGGATCGGCGGCGGCGACGGTTATTTCGGCGGGGAACTCGCGCTGCGCGAAGCTGTCGAGGCCGTAAGCCTGGCGCGTCAAGGCGATGTTGTCGGCGATATAAGGGCCGCTCGCGATCGAGCTGGTTGGGCTTGACGATGAAGGTGGTGACATACCAGCCGGCGATTCCGGCGATCACGTAACAAAGCACTGCGGGAGCCACGGCGGCGACGAGCCAGCGCGCGCCACGCTGGAACACTCCGCCGGCGATGGCGATTACCGCTCCGATCACAAGCGCAATACTGATGCATGTCATGCCAAGGAGCGTGACGTGCGCGTCGACATAGGTGACGCCGTCGAATATGGTGTGGTGTTCGAAGAGAAGGTCGAAGCGGCCTATATACTCGCGGACGGCCAAGGTGAGCAGGAGGAATCCGGCAGCGACTGAGACGCCGCGCCAGGGCAGGGACCCACCGAGGTTTCGGCCGAGCGCGCGCCCACTGCTCGCGGCGATGAAAAACACAACGGCAAGAATGCCGGCGAAGATGGCGAGCGAGAGGAACCAACCGGAGATGAGCTGCCATGCGGGGAGCGTGAAGAGATAGAAACCGAGCGGACGCCCGAAGATGGGATCGGCGATGGCCTGGGCGGAGGGTGGAGCGTACCAATAAAGAGCGAGAGTGGGCCACTGCGATTCCATGGCGACGCCGGTTACCAGAGAAATGCCGAACGCTGCGATAACGGCGACAATGCGCAATGCCTTCACGACCGGAAGAGTAACTGGGCGTTGGGCTATGTAGATGGTGTGGGTTTCAGGCAGGTCGTCGGCATGATGGCGGCGCAGAGCCAGGAATGCCGCGAAGAGCACAATGAAGGTGAGCAGCGCGAAGACCGCGAAGGTTCCCCACTGCAGGCTGAAGGATTTCCAGAAGACGCTCGCGAAGCCGAGCGAGCTGAACCAGTTGAGATCGACCCAATAGGAGATGGCAGTGCTGCCGCCGAAGAAGATGAGGATTAGAACGGCAAAAAGGATGTAGAAAAAAGGATTCAGGCGGCGCGGTTTTTCGCGCGCTTGCCAATCGATGATTTCGGGCATGAGCCACCTTACTCAGGCGAAATGTCCGCACTGAGTCACGCAAGAATTGTACGCTGTCGGCGTGGCGCGGGGCTGCGCCCTAGATCAGCTCTTTCCTGCCGCCCAGGCTCAGTTCCTTTACAACCTTGCCCACGTCCTGCGAGTGGTCGCGATGGGCGATGAGCAGCGCATCCTCGGTGTCAACAATCACCAGGTTCTCAACGCCTACCAGCGCCACAAATTTGCGCGGGCTGTAGACGTAATTGTCGGTCGCTTCAAGGGCAAGGTGTCCGCCGGTTTCGGCAACGTTGCCGTCGGGGTCGCCGCGCAGCCGGGTCTCATGCTGATACTCGTAGAGCGAGGCCCAGGAGCCGAGGTCGTTCCAGCTGAACTCCGCGGAAATGCAAAAAAGGTTCGACAGATGCTCGCCCTTGGCTGAACGTGGCTCGAGAACCGCGTAGTCCACCGAGATGTTTTCGCACTTGGGATAAAGGTCTTTGAAAACCTCTTCAAACTCGGGCGTGCCGAATGCAGCCGCGATGCCCTCGAGCAGTGGGGCTGTCTCAGGCACGTGCTCGCGCACGGCGTTGGCCAGGGTTCGCGCCGACCACAGAAACATGCCCGAGTTCCAATAGTAGTTGCCGGCGGCCACAAAGTCTTCGGCGCGATTCTGGTTTGGCTTCTCAATAAACCGGCGCACGTGGAGCGCCGAGTCGTCCTTGGCCAGGTCGCCCGTTTCGATATAGCCGTAGCCGGTCTCGGCTCGCACGGGCTCAATGCCCAGCACCACGATGTTTTCGCCCGCGGCGGCCACAGCAATGCCTTTCTGCAGAGCCTTCAGGAATCGCGGCTCGTCGGCAATCACGTGGTCCGATGGGAAAACGCCCAGCACAGCGTCGGGATTCTCGCGCTCGATGAGGAATGCCGCCAGCCCGCAAGCCGGGGCAGTGTTGCGCGCGCAAGGCTCCTGAATCAGCTGCCGGACTGGCAGTCCCGGGAGCTGGTCGGCGATCTCGTGAGCCAGATACTCGTTGGTGACAATCCACGAACTCTCTAATGAAGCCAGCGGCTTAAGCCGTTCCATGGTCTGCTGAATCATGGAGCGCTCGCCATCGAGAGCCAGAACCTGCTTGGCCCGCGCGCGCCGCGAACGGGGCCAGAAGCGTGTGCCGCTGCCGCCGGCTAATATGACTGGGCGAAAATCGATTGTCTTCGACATTGAAAAATCATCCTACCCGACCAGCACGGTGTTTGCACAGTGACGGAAGCACTATTCTGACAGATTTCGGCGGTGGCATGTGCGGAGCCTCACTTCGAAGCCTGAAATGTTCCCTCACTGCGGTCTATCCACGCGGCTTGGCAACCCCGCTGGCCCGAATGGAGTAACCTATCTCAAATGCCAGGCATTCGCCAAGGTTCGCTGCATCTGTTCCGTTTCTCCGGGATCGACGTCTTTCTCCACTGGTCGTGGTTCGTCGTCGCCATCATTGAGATTGGCGCCCGGCAGGGGCGCTACTCCAACTACGCGTGGAGCGCCGTGGAGTACCTTGCGCTCTTCGTTATCGTGCTGCTGCACGAGTTCGGCCACGCATTCGCCTGCCGCTCTGTGGGCGGTCAGGCCAACCGCATCATGCTGTGGCCGCTGGGCGGAGTTGCGTATGTTGACCCTCCGCAGCGCCCCGGAGCCACGCTCTGGAGCCTGGCAGCCGGACCGTTGGTGAATGTGGCGCTGGCGCCCATTTTCGCAGGTGCATACTTTGCGGCCGTTTCTCTCGGATGGGAGCAATCAAACCCCGATTTTTACCAGTTGGCCTACGGCGTCCTGTGGATCGACATCGGCCTGCTGGTTTTCAACCTGTTGCCTATTTATCCCCTCGATGGGGGCCAGATTCTGCGCTCGCTGCTCTGGTTCTTCGTGGGGAAGGCCCGAAGTCTTGCCGCCGCCACCATGATTGGCTTCATCGGCGCTGGTGGGCTGGTGATTCTGGCCCTGTACATGCACTCCACCTGGACGGTTCTGATTGCCGCGTACATGCTGATGAATTGCTGGGGAGGATTGAAACACGCCCGCGCGCTGATGAAGATTGAAAAGATCCCGCGACGCGATGGTTTTGCCTGCCCGGAGTGCCACACCAGGCCGCCCATCGGCTCGTACTGGCGCTGCTCAAGCTGCAACTCGGCCTTCGACACCTTTGCCTGCCAGGCCGCGTGCCCGTTCTGCGGGACGGCATTCAACTCCACCCGGTGCCTGGATTGCGGGCGGGCAAACCCGATCGCCGCGTGGGCGAAGCCGAACCAGGGCGTGATCAACGGCGCTCCCATCACCCCACCCGAACCCAGAGTCTACGGCAGATAGTGAGTACCGTTCACGACTCCGCAACGTCCAGCCCACGAATGCGGGCAAGAGATGGTAGCCCCAGGCGTGAGCCTGGGGTCGAAGGGCATTTCATCGACGACGCCCAGCCCGCGAGTGCGGGCGTAAGAGTGGAGATGTGACCAAACCTGCAGGCTGCCCTCCGGGAATAACCCGCGCTTTGGTGGGCGCACCATTCCCAGGAACTTCCGTCTATCCCAACCCGCCCAGGAACTCCTTCATCCGCCGCGTGCCCTCGTCGATATTCTGCTTGGTCACCGGGTACGAGATGCGGATGTGTTCCTGGGTACCGAAGGCCTCGCCGGGAACCGTAACCACGTGCGCCTCGTGCAACAGGCGCGTGGCCAGTTCGGTCGCCGACTTGATGCCGCCCCTGCCGATGAACGCCCCGATATTTGGGTAAACGTAGAACGCTCCCTCGGGCTTGGTGCAGGTGACGCCGGGAATTTCGGCCAGCTTGGCCAGCATGTAGTCGCGCAGGTCAATGAACTCGGCGCGGAACTCGGCTACGCATTCCTGCGAGCCGCTGAGCGCGGCAACTGCGGCCTTCTGCACAAAGCTGGTGGCGTTTGAGGTCTGCTGCGATTGCAGCTTGCTCAGGTTCGAGACAATGGCCTTCGAGGCCAGCGCGTAGCCGGCGCGCCATCCGGTCATGGAGTAGGTCTTCGAGAGCGAGCCCAGAATGACGAGGTGCTCCTTGGCCCAGGTGTACGAGCCGCCCGAGACGCATTTGCCGGCATAGTTCAGATACACGTAGCACTCGTCGAGCAGCAGGAAGATGCCGCGCTCGTGGGCGAGATGGATGATGCGCTCGAGGTCCGCGGCCGTTACCACTGAGCCCGCCGGGTTCGATGGCGAGTTGAGAATGATGGCCTTGGTGCGCGGCGTAATGGCCTGTTCGATTGCGTCGGCCGTGATGCGGAAGTTTTCGGCCTCCTGGTTTCAAGGAAGATGACCTTGCCGCCGGCGTACTGGATGATGTCTTTGAAGCTGACCCAGTAGGGAACGGGCAGGATGACCTCGTCGCCGTGCAGGGACGCTGGAGCGTCCAGGACGGCAACACGACCGCGGAGGATCGGGAACTCGTTCCCAGGGTCCCCGTGGGAATGCCGTACTCCACGCTCTGCGTGGTCGGCAGGGCGCAGGGACGCTGGAGCGTCCAGGACGGCAACACGACCGCGGAGGATCGGGTACTCGTTCCCACGGTCCCCGTGGGAATGCCGTACTCCACGCTCTGCGTGGTCGGCGCTGGTGAAGGGACGCTGGAGCGTCCAGGACGGCAAGGCACTCCTCGCCGAACACCACCGCGGAGGATCGGGTACTCGTTCCCAGGGTCTCCGTGGGAATGCCGTACTCCACGCTCTGCGTGGTCGGCGCAGGTGCAGGGACGCTGGAGCGTCCAGGACGGCATTCCCACGCAGAGCGTGGGAACGAGATGATTTCGCTGGGGTGGGAAAACGCTCTCCGAGTAAGCTGGCGTTCCCGCCGGTTCCATTGGGCATTTCGCCTCCTTGCAAAGGGGGAAAGGTGATGGGATCGCCACTTGGGCGCAACAAATCGGCTATCCCGAAACAATCCCGCCACTCGCCACTCGCCACCCGCCACTCGCCACTCGCCACCCGCCACTCGCCACTCGCCACTCGCCACCCGCCACTCGCCACTCGCCACCCGCCACTCGCCACTCGCCACCCGCCACTCGCCACCCGCCACTCGCCACTCGCCACCCGCCACTCGCCACTCCCGCCACCCGCCACTCGCCACCCGCCACTCGCCACCCGCCACT
>CAWILB010000080.1:0-16150 GCA_963836635.1 uncultured Acidobacteriaceae bacterium
GCGGCCTTCAGTTCTTCGGGTGGGCGCCGTCCGCCGGTTTGCTGGATGCCTTCAATGGCCTGAAGCGTGCCGTCGACACAGTAGTGAATAGCGTGAGGAAAGTCGCGATTGAGCAGCAGGAACTCAAGAATGCGATCGGGCGTGAGATCGGCGGTATAAACCTGGCAGTAGGCTTCAAATGAAGTGCAACAACGTAGCAGGCCGACGAGTTCGAGATAGAGATGACCGGCGCTCTCTGAGCTGGAGGTGCTGGAAAAGATCGGGCTGGTAGATCTCAAGCAGCGTCGCAGTTGAGTAGGCGCGCTCAAGGTATCGGCCCAGACGGATAAACTGCCAGCCCTGGCCGTGGATCATGCTGGTATCGGTGGTGCCTTTGAAGAGATAGATGCCGTCGATTACCGCCGCGAGCTGGTCGCTGATGTTGCCGGAGAACTGGGATTGCGAGTGTGGTGAGTGCATCTGGTGGTAAAGACGGTTGAGGCGCTGCCACATCTCAGATGAGATTTCTTCGCGCACCTGGCGGGCGTTTTCGCGCGCGCCGTTGAGGCAATAAATTACCGATGCCGGGCTGAGATTGTCGTAAACCAGATTCTTCGCCATGGAATCGATGCTGCCGTCCCAGTCCATTCCTTTCGGGTTGCCGAGCGCTGCGATCATGCGCTGCCACCGCACCTCAAGATCCACATCGCCGCTGTCGAGCATCAGGCTTAGCGTTACATCGAGCTGGCGCACGGTGTTTTCGGCGCGCTCCAGGTAGCGGCTCATCCAGTAAAGGCTGTCGGCAACACGCGAAAGCATCTTGGCGCCCTCCCTTACACGTAGATTTGAAATCGTTATTCCAGCACCCATGTGTCTTTGCTGCCGCCTCCCTGAGAGGAGTTGACCACCAGCGAGCCCTTCTCAAGCGCAACGCGGGTGAGCCCTCCGGGAACAATGTTGACTTTGTCTCCAAACAGAATGTAGGGCCGCAGGTCCACGTGGCGCGGCTCGAGACGGTCGCCGATAAGGCATGGCGCGCGCGAGAAATCGAGCGTGGGCTGGGCGATATAGTTGCGCGGGTTGGCTTCAATCTGGCGCGCAAACTCCTCGCGCTGGCGGGCGGTGGAGTGAGGACCGATCAGCATGCCGTAGCCGCCGCTCTCGCCCACGGCTTTCACCACCAGCTTGTCGAGATTGGCGAGCACGTGCTTGCGATCCTTGTCTTCAGACAGCAGATAAGTCTCAACGTTGGGCAGGATGGGATCTTCGTTGAGGTAGTAGCGGATCATGCGCGGCACATACGCGTAGACCGCCTTGTCGTCGGCCAGGCCGGTGCCGAAGGCATTGGCCACGGTGACGTTGCCGGCGCGATAGGCATTGAAGAGGCCGGCGCAGCCGAGTGAAGAGTCGGAGCGGAAGACGAGCGGATCGCTGAAGTCGTCGTCGACGCGGCGGTAGATGACGTCGACGCGCTTCAGGCCGTCAGTGGTGCGCATGTAGACCATGTTGTCGTGGGTCACCAGGTCGCGGCCTTCAACCAGGTCGATGCCCATCTGGCGGGCCAGGTAGGTGTGCTCAAAGTAGGCGGAGTTGAAGACGCCGGGAGTGAGCAAGCACAATGTTAGGCTCGGGGCGGCCTTCAGGCGCGAGCGAGCGCAAGGTGGAGAGCAGCATCTGCGGATAATGTTCGATGGGCCGCACGCCGTAGCTCTGGAAGAGAGCGGGGAAGGTGCGCTTCATGACGCGGCGGTTGGTGAGCATATAGCTTACGCCGGAAGGAACGCGCAGGTTGTCTTCGAGAACCACGAACTCGCCAGTAGTTAAGGCGCAGCAGATCGGAGCCGACCACGGCGATGTAGACGTTGCGCGGCACCTGCAGACCGCGCATCTGGCGGCGATAGTGTTTGCAACTGTAGACCAGCTCGCGGGGAATGACGTGGTCGTTGAGAATCTTGCCGTCGGAGTAGACATCGCGCAGGAAAAGATTGAGGGCGGTGATGCGCTGGGTGAGTCCGCGCTCAATGCGGTCCCACTCGGCAGCAGTGACGATGCGGGGCAGCAGGTCGTAGGGAAAGATGCGCTCGGTGCCTTCTTCGCGGCCATACACGGTAAAGGTAATTCCCTGGTTAAGAAAGGAAAGATCGGCCGACTGTTTCCGGCGTTGCAACTCATCGGGCGGCAGGCTGGCGAGGGATTCGGCCAAGGAGCGGTAATGCTGGCGCAGCTCACCCGATGCCTCGCGCATCTCGTCGTATGCATGGTCGAGCGGGTAATCACCGAAAAGCGTGTCGAGTTCCACTGAATGGCCGGCGCTCATGAGCCTCTGGGTGTCGTTTCGTAAGACTGAATCAGTGTTTCACAGATACAGATATAGACCGGCGCTTGACGCGGCGCGTGGAATCCCATTTGCCCGTCACGATTGCCGGCTCGTTTTGGAGCAAGCTCCGCCTGTGCCCTGTTCTTTTGTTTCTAACACGACGGGTATAAAGGGACCATCAGGAAATAGGGGGGAGGGTGTGCAAAGGTCTTTCGGAGGGCGGCCTGGGGAGGTCGGATGACCGTCGTTGTTGAAGTTTACCGGTAACCGGAAGATTTAGTGATGAAACGCGAATTGAAGCGTCCGAGGTGACAAATTGCGGTGACTTATTGCGATTCGCGGTGGGCTTAAGCGGCCATACGCAGGACTTTGGCCGGAGCCGCTGTTCCAACCCCGGCGTATCAGGGGGTAAGCTAATCCATTGCGCACCGGTGGAGCGCTGTCCGCGCCCCAAAATCTTTACTGCGCCCGTGTGAGGATACCTATGCAACTCCGACTCTCCCAATGTCTTCCTTTGTTGCCGGCTGCTTTTCTGCTTGCTGTGGCGACGGTCGTTCCCGCGGAAGAGGGAATGTGGACCTTTGACAACCTGCCGGTAACGCAACTTGAAGCCAAGTATGGATTCAAGGCCACACAGGAGTGGCTGGATCACGTTCGGCTCTCGAGTGTGCGGCTGAACGACGGCGGATCGGGCTCATTTGTCAGCGCCGATGGATTGCTGCTGACCAATCACCACGTGGCGCGCGATCAGCTGCAGAAAAACTCGACGGCCGAGCACGACTATATTCGCGATGGATTCTATGCAGCCGGCGAGGATCAGGAGTTGAAGACCCCCGATCTCGAGATTAACGTGCTGGTGGGAATGAAGGATGTGACCGAGCGCGTGGAGAACTCGGCGCGGAACATTAAAGACGATGCGCAGGCGCTGAAGGCGCGTGAAGCCGAGATTGCGGCTATCGAAGAGGAGAGCAAAAAGGCAACGGGGCTGCGCTCTGATGTGGTTTCGCTCTACAACGACAGCGAGTACTGGCTTTACACCTATAAGGCGTACACCGACGTTCGGCTGGTGTTTGCGCCCGAGCAGCAGGCGGCGTTCTTCGGCGGCGATCCTGACAACTTCACCTATCCGCGCTACGACATCGATATGGCGCTTTACCGCGTGTATGAAAACGGCAAGCCGCTGCACACCGATAACTATTTGAAGTGGAATTCCAAAGGCGCGGCCCCTGGCGACTTGATTTTTGTCTCGGGCAATCCGGGATCGACGCAGCGCCAGGACACCATGGCGCAATTGCTGGTGGAGCGCGACACCATTGAGCCGGCAGTAATTGCGTATTTGAAGGCACGCATTTCGGCTGCGGAGAACTTTGCCAACCAGGGACCCGATCAGGCTCGCAAAGTGGGCACCACGATATTCCTTCTGCAAAACAGCCTGAAGGCCTACCAGGGACGCTACGAGGCATTGCTCGACAAATCTGTGATGCAAAAAAAACAGGACGACGAGAACGATTTGCGCTCGAAAGTGGATGCGAACCCCGAGTGGAAGACAGCCTACGGTAATGCGTGGGACACCATTGCCGGCGTCGAGGAGAAAGTAAAGCCCGAGATCAGGAATCAGCTCTTGCGGCGCACCGGAAGCCAGTTGTTCTCATTGGCGCTGACACTTGTGCAGTACGTTGCCGAGGTGAAGAAACCCGATGGCGAGCGGCTTGATCAGTACCACGAAGCCGGGCTGGAGTCGCTGAAATTCCAGTTGCTTTCGCCGGCGCCAATCCACTCCGACGTGGAAAAGATGTTTATGAAGACCAGCCTCAACCTTGCTGTGGAGCAGCTTGGCGCGAACGACGAATTTGTGCAGGCCGTTACCCAGGGCGCCGACGTTAACAAGACGGTGGATACGCTTGTTGATGGAACCAAGATCGCCGATCCCAACGTTCGCAAGGCGCTGATCGAGGGTGGTGAGGCAGCCGTTGAGGCGTCCACCGATCCGATGATTGTCGCCGCAAGGCGCTTCGATCCCATCTGGCGGCGCAACTACGCACGCATTCGCGATACCGAGGCAAGCGTTCTGACGCCGGCTGAAGAAAAGCTGGGCAAGGCGCGCTTCGCTGTTTATGGAAAGAACGCGTATCCCGATGCGACGTTCACGCTGCGGCTCAGCTATGGCACGGTTGACGGCTATCCTTACAACGGAACCGTTGCTCCGCCATTCACCACCTTCTACGGGCTGTTTGATCGTTCGGCCGGCTTCGGCAACAAACCGCCATTCAATTTGACCGATAAGGAAGCTTCGGCGCTTAGCAAACTCGATCTCTCAACGCCACTCGATTTTGTCTGTACGGCCGATATCATCGGCGGCAATTCAGGCTCTCCCGTCATCGATCGCAACGGCGATATTGTGGGATTGATCTTTGACGGCGACATTGAGTCGCTGGCCGGCGATTTTGTCTATGACGGCACAAAGAATCGCGCAGTGGCTGTGCACACGGCCGGCATGATTGAGGCGTTGCGCAAGATTTACAACGCCGGAGCGCTGGCCGACGAGTTGGAAGGCACGAAGTAGTTTGCGGAGCGAATTCAGTATGAGAAGTATGAAGAGAACAATTTGGCGAAGTCTGATACTGGCAACTTTGCTTATTGCTGCGCTGCCTCTTCTGCGCGCTCAGGATCGATGGACCGAGGCGCAGGCGAATGCATGGTATGCGGCGCAGCCTTGGCCGGTAGGCTCGGACTTTCTGCCTTCAACAGCGATCAACGAGCTTGAAATGTGGCAGGCCGATACCTTCGATCCAACCACTATCGATCGCGAATTGGGCTGGGCCCAGGGAATCGGCATGAACACGATGCGGGTGTTTCTGCACAATCTGTTGTGGGAACAGGACCCGGAAGGATTCAAGAAGCGCATCGATACGTTTCTGACGATTGCCGCGCGCCATCACATTCGGCCGATCTTTGTGCTTTTCGATTCATGCTGGGAGCCGTTTCCGAAGCTTGGGCCGCAGCATCCGCCCATTCCCGGAGTGCACAACTCGGGTTGGGTGCAGGCACCGGGGGCCGCGGTGCTCGCCGATCCAACACAGTATCCGGAGCTCAAGGAATACGTGGTGGGGGTGGTGGGAGCCTTCGCCACTGATTCGCGTATTTTGGCCTGGGATGTTTGGAATGAACCACAAGAGGAAAGCCCAATCGTGTACGCGAGCGGACAGCCACAGAGTGCGAAGGACGCCGTACTCAATCTGGTTCCACAGGCCTTTGCGTGGGCGCGCAGCGCGCATCCGACGCAGCCGCTTACAAGCGGTGTGTACGACGGCGACTGGAGCTCGCTTGACACGATGACGCCGATTACGCGGATGCAGATCGAACAATCCGATGTAATCAGTTTTCACAACTACAGCTGGCCGGAAGAATTCGAGAAGCGCGTGCTTGATTTGCAGCAGTTTCACCGGCCGTTGATTTGCACCGAGTACATGGCTCGCAGCGCCGGAAGCACTATTGACACAATTCTTCCCATCGCCCGCAAGTATCATGTTGGCGCAATCAACTGGGGTTTGGTCAACGGCAAGAGCCAGACGAATCTACCTTGGGATTCGTGGAAACGGCCCTACGTTAGCGACCAGCCGACCGTCTGGTTCCACGACCTTTTTCATCCCGACGGAACACCCTATCGCGAACGCGAGATTGAGATTATTCGCGATTTGACATCAGACAAGCAGCCACCGCTCTAGATATACGGGGCTCGCGGCGCCAGTTGGTTTGGCTTTACAATCGAAAGAGCAGTCCATCCCGCGGAGAGCTGGCCGAGTGGTTGATGGCATCGGTCTTGAAAACCGACGTACCCGAAAGGGTATCGGGGGTTCGAATCCCTCGCTCTCCGCCATTACTCGAAGGTCCTTCGACTTCGGGCGATTTCCGCTTCTCACTGCTCAGGACATTGCCCATGCTGACAGAGGCTGAATTCACCCCCGCCAAAGCTAATGTCTCAGCCCTTCAAAGTGGCCGATATTGAATTGACCCTAATTGGCCGCTTTTGACTGACCGCCGAGGACGTTAACATTCGTGTGTCAAATGTAAAACAGCTCAAGTGGGCGGTTGCGAAACTCGGGGAGAAATACCCGAACGCAAACGTCGAATATGAGAATGTTCGAAGGTCGGCTGGGTCAGCCAGGGTCCATTACTCGGAGCCGTGACGCACGAATTGTTGCTTGGAGGTAAAGACTATTTCAGGGACATTTTGCAACCGGTCTCCCAATTAGCATTCCTATTTGGATAAGTTTGAGCGGTCAGGTTGGAGTGCCCTCTACGCTTGGTCCGCGCGCGTAAGAGTACTCGGGGTGTTCGATAGCATGACTAGAAAGCATTCTCGTCAACTAGAGTGACCAGTGAATATCCATCTGCCAGTGCCCCATCGACCACTGTCAAGGAGCCGGGAACATAATTCAAGGCATACTTCAGGCGAACGGCAACACTGTTTGAGACCTCGGCATCCGGGGCGACTGGACGCAGTTTTGGAGGTCCATCCAACGGAGTCCATGATTCTCGAATTGCGTCGAGGGCAAACTCAGCGGGCAATGTTCCATACTGTGCGGCAATGGCAGGATCCAATGTGGCTCCGAGGGCTTGTGCTTTCGACACCATCCAGCCCATCGTAATGTCGCACAGTCGCGTCCCCGCATCCACGCCCCCAGCCATTGCTGTTCCTCCGCCTACATCTCCGTGACATCCAGAGAACCAAATCTGTTCTATGGTCTGGCCAGGCGCTGGATCAGAGGTCCACAGCGTGGCCGGAAACTGCGCACGCTTTTCGTCCAAGGCCAGACACTGGTAAGCGTTTTTAATGTCTGGATGCAGACCCGTGTCAAGGAACCCATAGGTCTTTTCGTCCACACCCCCGAAGATCGCCGGAATTCCCAGTGACCCTACGGTGTCCCACACCCCCACCATCTGGATGGTTGCCGCTGCAAGGCCGCATGCGGTCAACCCTGCAAGGATCGAAGCTCGGTTCGCCGGATCGCGGTAGGCCGCAAATGCTTGCGCTACGCAGTTGTCGTTAAATGCTCCCGTCGGCAGCCCGCAATTGGCTATCATTCCCGCCAGGCACCGGGCGGTATAGGCTCCCCGACTGAACCCGAACAGGAATATCTCGTCGCCTTGCTCATAAACATGGGCTATCTTTGTGTAGCCGTCCTGAATTTTCTGGAGAATTCCTTGACCGAACGCACCCTGGAGGACACGCGAAAGCCCTGTGGCATCGGCTCCTACGCCATCGTCGTAAAACGTTACCTGATCGGAGGCCACAGTCAATGCTTTATAAAGTCGATAGACATTTGTGTTATTGACCGGGGCCTGCCAGGTTCCATCAGCACAAAAAACGATTCGCTTTGACATTGAGACCCTCCAGTTTTGTAATTTTTCGCCGTCAGCATCGTATCAGGAATCCTGAGCTTTTAATTTGACAGTTTGACCCGAGAGGCATCAAATCTCAATCATGCATTCCAAGTCATCTTCCACTTGCGATCGCAAGCACGACTCTGCATTGGAGAGCAATAGGTCTTTCATCAGCACCGCAGCAACAATGACCGTCCTGGCCGTTAGCGTCCTTGCGACGGGATGCTCGCTAACCCCACTCGCGAAACACACTGCGGCCTTCTCTATCGCCGCCGGCCAGGTCATCAACAGCTCGGAAGATGCATACCGAGCAGCCAACCAACTCCGGGAGGAGGAGCAGGTGGCCGCCGCGGTCTATGACTACGATACGAACCCAAAGTGGAGTCCCTATACAGACACCAAGCCCCTTCTCACCACAGAGCAGCTTAACGCCCGCATTACGGTTCTCGACGGCCTGAAGGCTTACGCGGCTTCTCTCGTCCAGATCACCGGCAGCCAGTCTTCGAAAGATCTGAATAGCGCGGCCGCCGGTGTCGGCTCGAACCTCCAATCGCTTAGTTCCACGGTTTCGACAAATCTGAAGAGTTCGGTGCCCAGCGTTCCCGCTATGAGCGATGCAGAGGCCAACGGAATCAGCACGGCGGTTCGCGCTCTCGGCGACTACCTGATCGCCAAACGGGTCAAAAGCTCTCTGCCCAAGGTTACCCAGGACATGAACCCGGTGATTAAGACGCTGTGCGAATTACTCAACAGCGACATCATCGTCCTTCGCCGTCAGGCTGATATCGACTATCAAACTCTCATCGAACAAGAGGATCAGTTCATTCGCCACCCGGCCACGCCGCTCGATCCCGTCGAGCACCGCAACGAAATAGGAAAGCTCATCAAGTTAGCCGACCAGCAGAAGGCCAATGATGAACTTCTCGCCAAGCTCCAGGTAGCTCTGCACACCCTCGAACTTACTCACCAGGCTCTTGCCGCTGCCGCTCAAGGGAATGATCCGGAGTCGATTAAGGAGAAGATAGCTGACCTTGAAGCCGCCGGTCGGAGCCTCGCATCCTACTACAGTTCCTTGCCGACCAGCTAGGGTCGATACCAACCATTTTGTCCGGAGAGAGACCATGAGTTCCGCAGGATCGCCAGTACTTCAGAATCCAGACCCCGGCGCCACCTATCAGGCCGCCTATGATGCCCTTGGCAGGGCGTACTGGGACGCATCTGATGTTCAGAGCAAGGACCTTGTCTACGGAGCACAGCAGGCCATCGGCGACATCTTGACCGCCATTAATGAGCAGCAGCTGGCTACGAATACCGCGCTCTTCATCCAACTCACGCCTAAGATTAAAGCCATCAACGCCGCCCTCAAAGAGATACAAGAACAGATCAAGACGATTACCAAAAACATTGACACTGCCTCAATCGTCATTTCAGCCGTCACTAAGGTTCTCTCCCTTTATCCAGACCTGTGATGACAAAGGTGAGGGATCTTAAAACCAAAGCTCAAATGCCACCAAGATGAGTCAGCAATTGCAACGACTCTAGAAAGGTCAACATGCCCCGGGGAAGTACGATGCAATCTGTGCAACGAATCCGCCAGCATCGTCTCGATGAGGAGGACAGTTTGCTCCAAAGGGTTCTGATTACAGGTTGCTCCCGGGGGAAATGCGGACGCAGGTAACGCAACAGATGTGAAAGCGGATTAGATTGTTTACGGAAACCAGTTGATTATAAGTGCTGTTGATTGATATGTTTGCGTGGAATGCCCGGTGATTCGCACCAAAGTGTGTGTTAGTGCAACGCGGCGTTAAAGGGACCGGAGATTTTCTGCCACGGTAAATGTTCGTCTTCGGCAGGTTCAGGTTGAAACTTTGCGATCCCAAGGCGGGGATCTTCCTGCCGGTCTTACACACACAAGACTCGTGCCCCAATGAACTGCTCTTCCGTTTGCCCCTTCATCGACAGATTGATTCTTCCGGTGCTCTGTTCACATGATTTCAACTGCCGAAAATCAAAATTCCACCTGACTCAATAGGCTCGGGATTCGTCAACGCTACGCAACATCAACTCACTCACCGTTACAAATCACCGGGCCAGGTCATACTTGCGTTTTCAAGGGTCAAGTCGAGATTTCACTTGACAATCGCATGGGCATCTATTACCACTCATCTTGTTCAACTAAGACCTCCAAGGATTTACTCCAAGAGGCTAAAGGGCTCCCACACAGCACACTTCCCCCCTTACCCGCACGGGTAAGAAACTGCTTAGGTTTTATTTAGCCCTAGCGCCAGCATCCAGCGCACCAGCCATGGTGATCAGCCGTCAGCGTATGCGATAGCTGCCCAACCACCCCAATCTTCGGCCTTCAGGCCGGAGCAATTTTCTCATGGCCTGAATTGGCCCCATGGAGGAACGAACATGCCTTTGACCACTTCAATCGACGATCTTCTCGCGTCAGCTTCGCAGGCAGCGGGAGCTGCGGAAGGCGGTGGTAATCAGCCGGTGTACACAGGCCGGTACATTGCAATCTTCAGTCCCGACGCAAGCGACCAATTCATCCAACAATTCCAATCCACCTACAGCCAGAAGACGGTATCGGCGGCCTCGTTTGACTCGCAGGCCGTGTCTTTTTCCGATCTGGCCGACGCCGAAGTGCTTGTCTTCCCCACCCTCGGCGCCGCTCTTGTCTCCGGCGAAGCGTATACCGCCTCCCAGTCGGGCTCGGCGAATGTGGCAGCGGCGGACACCGGTTCCGGCAGCGAGCCGGCGACGACGCCCAGCGTGGATACGGGCTCGGGCGGCGGCGGCCCAACCGTCACCTGGGAGCAGGAGGAGTTCTTTTATGCAATCGGCACAGCCACGGCAACGCCGGCCAATGTGACCTACGGATTGGATATTACCGGCGTCTCCAAGAGCACCTATGACGGCACCGGGATAAAGGTGTGCGTGCTCGATACCGGTATCGACCTGAACCATCCCGATTTTTCGGGCCGAACGATTGTGAGCTCCAGCTTTGTTGCAGGGCAGACCGTACAGGATGGAAACAGTCATGGAACGCACACCGCCGGTACCGCCTGCGGCCCACAGACGCCAGGTTCCGGCCCGCGATACGGCATTGCGTACAATGCATCGCTGTATATCGGCAAGGTGCTGAGCGATGCCGGGGTCGGAGTCACCGCGTCGATTCTGGCTGGCATCAACTGGGCCCTGGGCCAGAAATGCGACATTATTTCAATGTCGCTGCGTTCGCTGGGAGCTGCCCTGGCCTCTTATACCCAGGCAGGACAGAAAGCGCTCGATGCCAATTCATTGATTATTGCGGCGGCGGGCAATGACAGCACCCGCCCGGGGAACATTGCACCGACTGGGGCTCCGGCGAATTCACCCACCGTTATGTCCATTGCGGCGGTCGACTCGAGTCTCAATATTGCGCCGTTCTCCAACGGCGGCAAGGTTGAAATCGCTGGCCCCGGCGTCGATATCCTGTCCTCTGTACCGATGCCGACGCAGTATGGAACGAAGAGCGGAACAAGCATGGCGACGCCCCATGTATCGGGAATCGCGGCTCTCTGGGCGCAAAGCGATGCGACCTTCCGAGGCAAAGCTCTTTGGTCGGCCTTGACCGGCGGAGCCAAATCAATGAGCGCCCCTGCAAGCGACGTTGGAGCCGGCCTGGTGCAGGCGCCCGTCCCTGGAGGGGTATGTCAATAACAGGAGAGCACTCCGCGGGCCAGCAAGTATGGGTGATCACAATTCAGCCCGGCACGCCGCTCGAACCGGTAAAAGAAGGACTGAGCCGCGCGGGACTGATCGTGAATCAGGTGCTGGACGCGATCGGAATAGTGATCGCATGCGCAAGCGAGGCGCAGGCGGAGGCCGCACGCAAAATTCCGGGAGTGACCGATGTCTCGAGAGAAGTAGAAGCGGATATCGGTCCTCCCGGCGCCGAAATCTCGTAGAAGGCATGGGGAGAACAAAATCAGGAAACAAATTGAGCGGAAGCGCGGCGGGGCTCCGCAATAGCGCATCTGTTTACGGAATCGAATCTTTAGCAGCGGCCGATGGGCGCGAATACCGCGCCGGCCGTGGAAAGGTAAGTAAGCATGGCTGACATTGCAATTCAACCTCTCGGACCCCTCTTCGGCCCGGACTTCATCCTCATTGAGGTCGAAGATCAAGCACTTGGGACCTTCGCCCTGGAGGTCTTTCCCGACGCCAACAACCCAAGCCTTAAGGCCAACGGGCTTCCGATGCAGTACTACTACATGCCGAAGCAACTCTACCTGGCGAAGAAGCAGGATTCGAGCGGCGATTTCGACTTCAGCGTAACGCTCTTCAAGGGCCTGATGACCACGGAAGATACGCTTGGAATCAGCGGCGCGCAAACAACCGGGGGCGAGGTGGACGCGGGAGGCGCGTTCGTAACGTTTTCGATGACGATGGCCGTTCCCGACACCGTGATCACAGGGGCGCTGGCGCAGTTAAAAGCGCAGAAGGTCACTCCTCCGTCGAGAATCTCCGCTTATTGCCCGAGCAGCGCGGGTGGACCGGATCCCCTTCTTGGGATCGTGCCGATCGTGGACAACCAGGTGACGATCGAAGTGCCGCAATTAACCGGCGCTTCGACCACAACGCCGCCTCCAACTTCTTCGACGCCAGCCACTGGAACAACGACTCCGGCGGCAGGAACCACACCGGCAACCGGCACAACGGCGGCAGCCGGGGGCGCGGCTCCGCCGGTGGTTAACAATGGCAATCCTTGGTTTATCAGCGCGCAGAGTAATAGCCACGGCAGCATTGAAGCTTCAGGCATCAGCAGCTTTCTTGTTACTTGCAACCAGCTCGCAGCGGGCGCGATTGTGGGTTCGTTGCAGGCCGGCCGTTCGCCGTTCGTCGTCCACTACAACCTGACCGAGATGTTCTATATGAACGCATGTCAGATCCAAATGGACGTCGATGTCGACAAGGTGTTCACCCAACTCTCCGCCGCGGCCGAGGCAAAGTACGGATTCGTCCAGGCCGATCTGCAGGCAAACTACCAGGCCAGCATCACTAACGGCGGCATCACCACTGTCATCAACGAGAACGGTGTGGCCGTCGATGCCGACCTGAAGGCGATGATCGACAAGCAGGTCGGCTCAATGCAGGACAATGCCTGGAACCTTGTGAAGAGTGAGATCTTTAACTGGCAGCCCAAGCCTGACGATCCGGCCAAGGCCAGTGCCGGCGCATGCGGCGGCGCCGCGGTTTCTTTGAAACTCAACTACCAGATGCACTCAGTACATTTCGACCAGAGCTGGACACTGAACGACTCGGTCACCAAGCTGGACGGCAAGGACGGGACGTTAACCGAACTGGAGCCGGCAATCACGGCCAATTTGAACAAGTACCTGTCGATTATCGATATTGGCCAATACTTCCAGAAGCTGCAGGTGGCGGCGACTCCCAACATCGATTTCACTGACGCGGACATTGCCGATCCAATTACATCCGCGTCCATCGAAGTCAGTTATCCCAATCCCAACCCTGACGGCACCGTGCCTAACAACGCGGACGGGACGCCGGTGCTTAAGACACTTGGCGAAGGGTTCCATTACACGCCAGGCGCCATCAATCTTTCGGCCCCCACCACACTCGCGCAGTGGACCAAGGCCAATCCGAATGACATTATCAACATCTCGTTCATGCGGCTGATGCAGAGCCCTCCCAATTGGGATGCCGACCAGGTCACCCTGACCAAGAAGCTTGTCTACGATCCAGACGACCCGCGCGTCGACTTATCCACAAGCACGCCCGAAATCAGCGTGACTTCCACCGGAAAAGATCACACTCCGACCGTTGGACCCGATGATGTCGGCTACATCTATATCAAGTTCGTGCTCGATCGTGCTATCTCTTCGAACGTCATCGTAACCCTCACTATCACGCTGACCGGTTCGCAGGGAACCCGGACGGACACTCTCACCTTGACCACGACTGACCCGAAGCAGAAGCCTGTCGCCACCTGGCAGGTCTTCTCAGACAAGTACTTCGATGCCGATACCGCCAAGGTGAATATTGCCGTCGAGGTCGCGCCTCCTCCCTCAAACTTCACCGGAGCTCCGGTCACCTGGAGCGGCGTCGAGGCGGTGCCGGTGGGTATCGGCCGCATCAAGCGGATCGTTCCTTACACCATCACGCTTCCGGTCCTCACTGATCCAACTCAGGCTGCCCTTGCGGGCCAGTACATTCTTCAAGCGCAGCAGCAGGCAGCCACTCTTAGCTGACGCCAACCTCCAATGAGGATTCAGTCGATGGACGAAACAATAGCAAACTCCGATTTGCACTTTTCGGGGCCGGTGGCGTCAAGTTCACCGGCCTCAACCATCATTCGACCGGGAATCTGGCGCCTCCCTATTTCAATTCTCCCGATTAGTCTCCCGCTGGCTTCTTCGCGAAACGGCAATCTCTTCGAAGACCGCAACGACGCCACACTCCATTGGTATCTGCCTGCCTTCGCGCTCTCTCCCGACGTGGATCCGTCCTTCATTTTTTCTGCAAGCCAGGAAAGCCAACTGGCGGACGGTTCCCCGGCCAACGTGGCTCGCCTGGTCCTCTCAGTGATCCAATCCATGCCGGCCGACGTCACGCAGTTTGCCCAGGCCAACCCTGGTGCCAAACTGCAGCCGATACCTCTCGAGAACCTCTCCGCCGTGTTGAGCAGCCAATTCACCGACGACACTGGCCAGCAGCAAACCAGCACCTTCCTGGCCACCAGCGTCACCGACGAAGGCAACGGAACCTTCCAGGTCCTCTTCGACAACTCCATCATGGGCATCTCCGTCGTCGCCGTCTACCAGGACCTGCGCGTCTTCGGAAAAGCCGCCGTAACACTTTCTGCCACCTTCCGCGCCTGGTCGAATCCAGGCGCGCCCACTCCGCCGGGCTACCTTCGCGCGGGCGTTTTTCCTATACGGGTACTCGCTGCCACTGCTGCCCCGGCCCCCGCGGCTCAACATGCGGCGCCGGTTCTGCCCGAGGCACGGTTCGTCCCCGTCGACTTTCGCCCCATTCGCCCTGTAGTACCGATTCAGCAGCCCATTCAGCCGGCTCCTCCCCAGCCGCCCCCTCCGCCCTCTCCACCCCAGCTGGTCGAGGTCTCTTTGCCTTTTTCCCAGGCTCTCAACCTAGGTCTTAAATACAATCTCGACGGTTACCAGTTGCGGTTCACTGTCGCAACGCTTAGCGCTGCCAGCCGCGTTATCATTTCCGTCAGCGATCTCAGCAGCTTCAACGCCCCGCAGACGCAATACTCCGAGTTGAAAGAACTCGGGGACATCAACGCCGGCTACCCCTCCATCAGCCGCGCCTACCTCGGTTCGCTCAATCGCAGCATTGTGCTCATCCCGCAGCGCTACTCCATTGTCCGCAACAAAGCCGGGTGCGCCGTCAGCTGTATGGCGCGCGTCGACAGCTCGGCGGCATCCACCAGCCAGTGCGCCTTCGATTTCACCTTTGTGATCGCTCCGGAGATCAACAACATCGAGCTTGCCAAATTCCAGAACGAATTGCTCGGCAACACCGATCTGAACGGCTACCAGACCACCTTCCCCAGCCTGCTGCGGGATACCCCTGCCTCGACGCTCAATACAAGCTTTCCCAGCTCCGTGGTCTATGTAGCCGGCTCTGAGCCTCACACATTTTCCATCACCGCCACGGTACAGGACAATGGCCCTGCTGCGCCCGCCGTTGCCAACGCAAACCTCCTCATTCTGCAGTTATGCACGCAAACCGGCGCCGATCTTGTCGGCTCGCTCAGTCTCAAGCTCGACGACGGCTTCACTGATCCCGTACTCGCCACTATCGATCTGAACTTCGCGCAAACCGCAGGCAGCAACGAACTGGCCACCAATCTCGATCCAACCGTGCCGGCCATGAACCTTTCCAACCTCTCTCCGCTCGATCTCCAGATTCAGGAGTACGCGCTCGTCCAGGGCAATACGCTTACTGAGGTTCAGGGGGCATTCGTGCTTCCGGCGCAAAGCGTCACCGCTTTGCCAATCTCCTCCGCAACGGCCGGAATCTCCCTGATCGTCGCCGCCCAACTCGCCCTGCCAAACCCCTTGGCTATTTCGAACGCGCAAAACTACCTCAACATCGAAACCGTTGACGTTCAGGCGACGCAATTCCTTATCGGCCTCGATGCCTCCGGCGTCGACTTCACCAAGGTGGCTACCCTCGCCGCCTCTGTCACCTTCCCCAGCCTGCCCTCCATCGCTCCCCTTCAGTTCTCCCTGCAGGCCAATCTCAAGTCCGGCAGCCAGCATGTGCTCATCCCACTCATCAACGCCATGTCCACTATGCCGGGAACAGTAGCGTTGAGCGTGACTTTCGTCGATCCGTCCATCAACGGCATCCAGTTCTCGATTACAAATGATTTTGTCACCGAGCCCGTGCTGACGCTTTTGCAAAACCAGATTACCGCTCAAATGC
>CAWILB010000081.1:0-36816 GCA_963836635.1 uncultured Acidobacteriaceae bacterium
GCAGTTTCGCCATGAAGCCTACGCGCGAGCCAAGGCCTTCCGCAAAACTGATCCCCACCAAATCGCCATGACAGAAAAGGTGAAGGAACTCCGCCGCGAGGCCTATCAAACCGCCAAGGAAAACCGCAAAGCCTACGAGGTAAAAGTCAAGACAACGAAGGACCGCGCTGCAAAAACAAAGACCATGAAGCAGAAAAAACTCGAGGCAATGGTGGTCCGAGCGAACACCCTCATTCCCACGCTAATAAAACCAATCCTGTAGCGACCTATCTCCACCAGTCTAGATCCATTCCCCCCTTGTCACCGCAGCTCGATGCACCTCAGGGAGAACATGATCCTTTTCGCAATTGTTACACCTTGAATTGCGCAACTATTGACCGAAGGCTCGTGGCCATTTTCGATAGCTCCCCTGCGCTTGCGCGAATCTGCTGAACACCATTCGATGTTTCGCGAGCTGCGACATTCACACCTGCGATGTTGCTGGAGATCTCTCCGAGGCCCTTGGCGCTCTCACCAACATTCCTGGCAATCTCTCCAGCCGCGGTGTCAGCCCCACTGACAGTTTTTGCGATCTCGTTGATTGTCGCACTCTGTTCCTCGACCGACGAAACGATCGTTTGGCTTATCGTATTAATCTCCTCAATGACTCCGGAAATCTTCGTGATGGCCTCTACCGCTCCGTTGGTAACGCTCTGCATCGCTTCAACCTGGCGGCCTATTTCTTCCGTCGCTTGCGCTGTCTGCTTCGCAAGCTCCTTTACCTCGTTGGCAACTACGGCGAATCCCTTACCAGCTTCCCCGGCGCTGGCCGCCTCGATTGTCGCATTGAGTGCAAGAAGATTGGTCTGATCTGCGATATCGTTGATAACCTCGACTACCTTCCCGATCTCCTTTGCACTCGCGCCCAGTTGAATCATAAGCTCCTGTGTATCGCGTGCTTGGTTGTTGGCACTGGACGCTATTTTCGATTCCTTCTGACAGTTTCTGGCAACTTCATTCAGCGAGGTACTCATTTCTTCGATAGCAGTAGCCACCGTGGCCACACCGCTACTCATCTCCTCGGCAGCGGCCGAGACATTGTTGACATTTGCAGTAGCTTGCTCGGCTGAACTGGCCACGCTATTTGACTGCGCGGTCATTTCTTCTGCGCTTGAAGCAATCTGGGTTGAAGAGGCCGAAAGCTCCTCAGAGGAGCCGGAAAGCGTCTCTGTCGTGCTGGCAATTTGAGAGATAATCTTCTGTATTTTTTCTACAAAGGTATTGAACCACTTGGCGAGCTCCCCAACCTCATCCTTGGTACTGATCGGGAGCCGATTGGTCAAGTCTCCTTCTCCTTGGGCAATATCTTTGAGCAGCGCCGTGCAGGCGCGCAGGGGTTTCACGATCTTCTCTACAATTACAAACAGCGCACCACCTACCAAGAAGACCGCGAGAACATTTGCCAGGACAAGCAACCACGACATTTTTCTCACCGGTGCCATGAACTCCTTCACAGGAACCACTCCAGCCAATATCCAATGTTGCTTTTCATATTCTTTGAAGAAGTAGCGCTGGTCTTTTCCTCTAAACACGCCCGTGGTCTCTCCGCTCTTGCGAATTACTATTTCCTTCCCGAAAGGAAAATTCGTGATGTTCGAATCGAGAATGAGACTCTTGTCGGGGTGGGCAAGAAATTTTCCGCTCCCGTCAACCATGAAAAGGTACCCGGTCTCGCCCAATTTGATATCGCTGATTTCCTCCGTCGAGTAGGTCTGCAAATCAATCGGAGAACCTAGAATGCCCACCACCTGGTCACCGGCTTTTATCGGGGCAGTGAGAAGAGTTACCGGCCGTCCGGTTACCGGTGACTTCATGACATCGCCGAGCCAACTTTTGCCCTCATGCGCCTTCTGTACATTGATCTCAAAGCCCGGGATTTTTGATATGTCAACCCCGATCGATTTCCCACCGATGCCGTCCATGAACAATTTCCCATTTACATCGGCGACAAACAAATTTTCGTAGAATTTTGAGGTATGGAAGAAAAAGTCAACATCCCCCTGTGCCTTCTTAGGGTCACCGCCCTTGCACACTTCCACAAGGCTATTCTGGGCGGCCATCACCTGAGCCTTGTCTTCCAAGGCTCCCAGCCATAACCCAATCTTACTGTCTACATCCGCTACAAGAGCATTCGTTGAAGCACGCTGTAAGCCGAGGACTTCTCGGGAAAGAAAAGATGATAACCCGATATTAAGAAGGGCGAATACCAAGGTGACCAATGCGACCACCGACCAAATCAACTTGCTCTTAATGCTCATGATTCTCCTCGTTTCTGAATCGGCTACTGTCCATGCCCGATGATCGAACCAGATTGCTTATTATAGCACCCTTTAAGCAATCTTTCAACCCCTTGCGGTTCAGAGTTTACAAGAACACCATAGGTGGGATGGTAACATCCCTGGATCCGACTGGCCATAGCGTCCACGCATCACAACGCGTGAAATCCCCGCCCCAGTAGGGAGCGGTCGCGACCGGTCCAATTCAATAAGGGTGCCCCGAGACTTAGCCGACAAAACGGAGTCGAGGGGCGGCGTTCGCTCATGCAGGCCCTCCCGGCCTGCACCCTTCGGGTTCCGCTTCGCGAAGAGCTCTTCGGCCATCCTTGGCCTTCGAGTGCCCCCTTTTCTTCGCTGCAGAAGAAAAGGAAGTCGGGGTTTGGGTGCCGACGCACCCAACTGGAAATGTCCGCCTTCTCCCTCAGTCCCCGGGTGTCCCGATCTGCGATCGGGATGTATCTAGGGGCGCAAACATATCTTACAACCCATGAACTCCATCCCCAAAAAATCATCCGTCGCCCGCGACTCTGCGCAGTCTCACCAAAATGACCGGTCAGTCTCAAGTTAGGTGACCGCCGGTTTCCCCATTTTCAGTTTCTGATATTTGGCAAAATAGATCCACGGACAGTGTCGGTCATTTTGGCTGAGATTTTTCGGTGGTTTTCCGCATCGATTCTCCCTTCAGGTTGAAGATGGTGGCCGTGTGTGCAAGCCGGTCGCAGATTGCATCCGCGATGGTTGGGTCCGGCATGATTTTGTGCCATTGGTCGATCGGGAACTGGGTGGTGACGATGAGCGGTCCGAGCTGGGAACGTTCCTCAACGATCTCAAGGATATTTGAGATATCGTCAGCCGATGCCTGCCCCATCAAGAAGTCGTCGATGATCAGGACTTTGGTGGTCTGGATTTTTTTCAGATGCTTGAGTAGGGTCCCGGTCCCTCGTGCCATGGCGATTTCTTCGAAGAGGGATTTGTACCTGACTTTTCTCGCAGAGTAACCGAGCTTGCATGCTGCGAGCCCGATTGCCTCCGCGAGGTAGGTCTTGCCGGTGCCGGTGGGGCCTGCGATCACGATGTTGTGGGCCTGCTCCACCCAAGTCGTCCCGGTGAACTGAGCCAGGTCCTTCTTCTGGATCCCTCTCGACGGATTGTGTATGATGTTGCTGAAGGCAAGCCTGTTCCGGTTTGAAGTTGGCTCGGGCGATCGTCCGTTCCAGCTTTCGCGACTGGCGAGCGGAGTATTCGTCCTCGACCAGCAGAGAGAAGAAGTCTTCCGGTGCAAGGTCTCTCTGTTCTCCATTCTTGAGACGATGCTCAAGCGAAGCGGCCATAGTGGACAACCCATGCCGAAGTTGATTGAGTGTTGCTTCGAGATGCATGGGAGCTCTCCTCTCCGATGGCAGCGCTCAGCCGAGCCTGATCTTCCCGCTGCCCTGCGAGTTCATCAGCCCCGATCTTCCACACGTCTCCATCATTCGCCCGCTGCAGGATCAGTTTGCCGGCGCGCGCGCCGCCATTGCGAGCTTCACCGCCGACGGGCTCTTCCTCGGACAGACGCAGAAATTCCTGAACACGTTGCAAAGGCTGGCGGAGGAAGCCGACGCGGCGACCCGGGGCTGAAATTCGCTGTCCTGATCTTCGCATCTCCACAGATTGGAACCGGGGCCCTCAAACCAGAGAGCCCCGAACGTCGTTCTGTTCCTGATCGACAGCGCAACGTCGACAGGCCCCGGGAGCTCGCACACGCTGCTCTCAGAAGTTAAACCGTCCCGACAGCTCCAAACTCCTCGGCCCCGCGCCCTCCGCCGTTTGCAGGCCACTGATTTGACCAAACCCGCCGGAATCAACCTGCATGTTGGGCGGCTCGTAGTTGCGATGGTTGAAAACGTTGGCTGCTTCCACGCTGAAGTTGAAGCCCATTTGCTCGCGGATAACGATGTCCTTCACCAGCGACAGCGAGAAGTTGTCTGTTCCGGGACCCACGACTCCGCCGACCGGCGCATTGCCGAATCGGCCGATGCCGATCTGGTTCTGGGTGCCAAATCCTACGGCCAGGTCCTGATACGGAAAGGCATCGGGATTGAGCCACTGCGATGTGGTGCGCTGCTGCGCGTAAAGTGGAACGTTCGGTACCTGATCGGTGCGAGCCTGACCCACCGTCACCAGAATATTTGTATTGGCCGGGTCGACCGACTGCTGATAAGGCGTGAGGAACGGCCCCGACTGCAACACAGTAACTCCCGCGAGCTGCCACCCGCCCACCAGCGCATTGGCAGCGCCGCCGGTGAGCCAGCGCTGGCCCTTGCCGAATGGCAAAGTGTACTCATACGTCGCCATGAAACGATGGCGGCGATCATAGACCACGTTGCCGTAGTCGAGGCGGGGATTGAAGCGATCGGTCAGATAACTTCCGCCCGCAACCGCGTAAGCGCTGGGAGTTGCCCCTCCCGCATCGGAAAGATCGCGCGTAAATGTATAGCTCGCGTCGAATGTGATTGCTTTGCCGCTGTGCCGCGAGACCTCGACCGTTCCGCTGGAGTAATTACTCACGTCGGCGTTCTGGACGCTTTGGATGATGCTCCAGCACGGGAACGGCCGATGATCGTCAACATACGAACCGCCATCGGAGACGCATGCATTCACCGCAGGTATATCGGGGCTCGAGTTGTAGTAGCCGTAAGGGTTGGCCGGCACCTGGTTCAGATCGACCATCGCCTCGAGATCGGAGCCATGGCTGGCCGCATACGAGAGCCGCATGCCGATGCTGTGGGTCAGGTCCTGCTCGACAGTCAGGTTCCACTGCTGCACGTAGGGATCGACGTAATGAATTGGGAACGCGTAGTAGAAGCCCGCCGTGCCCGTGTAACTGCCCGCGGCCGTATTGAAGGGGTTGGAAAAGCTGACGAGAGGCGTCACTCCATCGGCCGCGAAATCGTTGTTGTAGTTCGCCACATAGCTCGCGTCCACGGCCCATCCTGCTACAAGCGAGAAGCCCAGCGGAGTCTCAATGAAACGCCCCCACCCGCCGCGAACGACAGTCTTGTCGTTGCCATAGGGGCGCCACGCAAAGCCGAGCCGCGGGCCAAAATCGGTGTGCGTGGTGTAGCGCAGCCCTTGCGGAATGCCGGCCTGCGCAGCAGTCATCGTAGGAGTGGGAAAAATGGCTGTCTTGAAGTCGGAAGACTCGTAGGATCGTACGTTCGCGTTGGGAATCACCACCGAGCCCGTCACCGGCCCCAGTGACGAGGTCCCGGTATAGGAAGGATCGAAGGTTGCCTGGTTGTAATTGATATCGCTTACCGGCGGATGCAATTCGTAGCGAAGACCAAGATTGAGTGTCAGATTCGGAGTTACTTTCCAGTCGTCCTGCGCAAACCAGGCGTAGGAGTAGCCCAGGCCGTTCATGGTCGGCTTGTTGACGGTGCTCACTTCGGTGTAATCGGGAAAGCCAAGCAGGAATGCCGTATATGGATCGCCGATGGTGGTGCCTACCGAGGACGAACTGTCGAAGACATACCAGCCCGAGCGGTAGTTGCCGTAGACGTTGTCGTCGTGGTCGGTGAGCCGCTTGACGTCGGCGCCGAATTTGAAGGTGTGGCCGCCCTGTGACCATGTAACGTTATCGAGCGCCTGAATGATTTGGCCGCGCTGCGTGCCGGGATTGCCCGCGCCGGTGGACATGAAGCCGTTGATAAGCACCTGCGGAGCCTCAGACCATTCGGTGTCGGGCTGCGGAACGGTGAATCCTGTCTGAGCAAGAATGTCGGCAGTGGAGTAGTTCTGCGTCTCCGAGGTGTGCTGCGCGTTGTAGCCGCCGCGAAACTCATTCAGCAGCCGAGGCGTGATGACGAAGTTGTGCGCGAAGGTGAGGCCTTCGTCGATCTCCGGCGTGTTGTACGCGCCTTGCAGTGGGCTGCCGGCCTCAGCGCAGTAAGTGAATACGCAGGCAGCCGATGGAGCAGTGAGCACTTGGCGATTCTTATAGGAGAAGCGCGCGAAGATATTCTGCCGGCTCGTAATCGTGCGATCAATGCGGATATCGCCCTGGTTCGAGGAGATGGGCGAGGGAAAGTTGATTTCGTAATTATTCGCGTACGAGTCAGGGTCGCCTAAATTGGGCGCCGGAAACAGATACTTGATGAACATTGGCGGCGATGGGAGAGATCGGGCACTTTCGCGGGATCGATCTGTGTCTTGCCGTCCGGCTCGTAGATGGCGCTGACTCCCTGGCCGTTCAGATAACTGGTCAAGTTGCCGTTGCGCATGTCGTTCGATGGAACGCTCAGAACGATGGGGGTCTGGCGCGGCAGGCGCAGCGCCTCATAGCTGGCGAAGAAAGAACGTGCTGTCAGGCTTGGTAATAATGTGCGGAATGCGTAGCGGCCCGCCCAGCGTGCCGCCGAAATCGTTCATGATGATGCGCGGTTTGGTCAGCGCGAATGGATTGTTCGAATTGAAGACGGTGTTTTCGTTGTACTCGAACAGACCGCCGTGATAGTGAATCGTGCCCGACTTTTGAGACGGTCGTGATGTCGGCAACGCCGGAGAACTCCGCGTTATTGTTCGATTCCGAAACGCGAATCTCCTCAATCGAATTGAACGACGGGAACATCTCATTCACGGGGCCGGAGTACTCGACGCCGACGGACGAGATGCCGTCGATAGTGACGCTCAACAGCGCCGGCGGGGTTCCAAGCACATCCAGATCGCCGCTGTCGTCGGTCTGCACGCCCGCCTCTGTGGTGAGCGTCGAGATAGGGCTGGTGGAACCCGTGGAGCGCGAGTAGATGGCGACAGGAAGATTCACTAGCTCGTCGCCCTGCTTGGTCTCTGCAAGGTTTGAAACGTCGGTGGTAACCACGGGCACGGGATCGTCAAAGACCACCACTGTCTGGGTTCCCGCACCGGGTTTCAACTCGGCGTCGATGCGGCGCGTTTCGCGCGCCGTCAGATCGATGGGCGGCAGCGATACGGTCTCAAAGCCGGTAGCGGAAAATGTGAGCTGATACTTGCCCACGTCGACATTCTTGAAGGCGTAGTTCCCTGAGTCGTCAGTCGTCGTGGTGTGCGTCGCGGTTGTGCCGGTGTTGACCAGCGTTACTTCCGCGCCCTGCACAATGGCGCCGCTCGAGTCGCGCACGATGCCGAGAATGTCGCCAAAGGTGGATTGCGCCTGCAGCTGCACGGCAATCGAGCCCGCCAATGCTGTGATGAGCAGGAATCTGAGGGCAGCTAGCCCCATTGACCGCATCAAGCGGGGGAAACCTTCCATCGCCACCTCTTCAACTTGGATTTCTTTGGAAAGCAACTTCTGGTTTGCTTCAGATTTATGAAAATCAATTAATAATCTACAGCCTAATCAAGCGCCGGGTACGGTTTTTTTCGAGGAAAAATGGGATCGAAGCCGCAGCGGACCCGTGAGCTGCCGTTCGACGGGTTTTACCTATCGCGCGGAATGCCTACCCCCGCTTCTGCGCTGCCTCTTCGTACACCTGCACGTATTTGCGCGCGGCCCGGCCCAGGAATAGTCCTTTTCCATCCCGTTGCGCATCAGGCGTTCCCACGCTTCCTTGTCTTTGAAAGCTGCGAGCGCACGGTCGATCTCCGCAAGCAGGTCGAGTGGATCGTAGCCCTCGAATTTGAAGCCGGTGCCGGTTTCTCCTCTGCATTCCACTCTTCGATCGTGTCGTCGAGTCCGCCGGTGGCGCGCACCACCGGCACGGTGCCATACTTGAGCGAGTACATCTGGTTCAGGCCGCTGGGCTCGTAGCGCGAAGGCATGAGGAAGATGTCGGCGCCGGCCTCGATCTTGTGCGCCAGGGCCTCGTCGTACTTGATGAGAGCGGCAACCGTGCCGGGATGGCGAAATGCCCAGTCTCGGAAGAACTTCTCATAGTAAGGTTCGCCGGTCCCGAGCACGGTAATGACGACATCGCGCGCCATCAGGTCATCGGCAATGTGCGCCACCATATCAAATCCCTTTTGCGTGGCGAGGCGCGACACAATGCCGATGATGGGCGTGGTCGACGCTACATCCTCCAGGCCGAAGGCGTGCAGCAGGTCTGCGCGGCACGTTTGCTTGCCGGTCAGATCGGTAGGTGTGTAATGCGCTGCAAGATTGCGATCTACAGCCGGGTCCCAACGCGAGTAGTCCACGCCGTTCAGAATGCCGCGAAGATCGGCCGCGCGCCCTTTGAGCACGCCGTCAAGCTCCTCGCCGAACTCGGCCGTCTGTATCTCCTCAGCATACTTGCGGCTCACCGTAGTCAGCATGTCGGAGTAAACCACGCCGCCTTTGAGAAAATTGAACCGGTCGAATTGCTCCACGCGATCCATGGTGAAAATCTCCCACGGAAAGAGCAATTGCTCGGTGGTGGTGGGCGGAAACTTGCCCTGGTAAGCCGCGTTGTGAATGGTAAGCAACGAGGCTGTGCCGTGGTATGCGGGATCGATCGCGTAGGTGGTGTGGAGGTAAACGGGAATCAGAGCCGCCTGCCAGTCGTGAACGTGAAAGACCTCGGGAACGCCGAGTTGCTTCGAAGCTTCAATCACCGCGCGGCAGAAAGTGGCGAAGCGCTCTGCGTTATCGGAGTATTCGCTGCCTGGCGGCGCCATAGAGATCGGGCCGGTCGAAAAGTTCAGGCGAATCGATAAAGTAGAATTCCACCCCGTCGCGCTCGCCGCCATTCACCACCCTCACAAAGCGGTTGTAATAGCTGGAATGGTATGGTGAGCGACTTGATCGCTTCAGAGCTCGTAGCCGCGATAAGCGGCCGGATGCGCGAGTAAAGTGGCAGAAAGACCGAGACGCGGTGACCCAGGCGAACCAGTTCGCGCGGCAAGGCTCCAACAACATCGGCAAGTCCGCCGGTCTTGGCGAACGGCACGCATTCCGAAGCGGCAAAGACCACATGCATTGGGATCAGCCTCCGTTCCAAATGGCAAGTCTACTATGTTCAAGGGAAGAGAGTGAGAGATTGAATGAATCTGGAATTGTCGAAAGAAACGCGGGCACAGGCCGTCGTCTCAATTAAGCGCTACTTTGAAGAAAACATGACCGAGCCGATTGGCGAGTTGCCGGCCGGATTGCTCCTGAACTTCTTTCTTGAAGAGATTGGCCCGGCGGTGTACAACCAGGCAATCGCCGACGCGCAGGCGCGCCTGGAGCGCCTGACCCTCGATTTGGGAGGCGAGTTGTACGCCGACGAGTTCCAGTACTGGCCGCGCGCCGACGCCAAACGCAAGAGCCGTCGGTGAACGGGCGCCACTGCGCGGTCTCCGACCCCTTATTTCAAACCTTATGAAAGAAGTTCCAATGAAAACCAAAATCAATCTGTTCTCGTCCATTGTTTTTCTTGCTTTGAACGGCATTTTTTCAGGGTTATGCATCGCGCAGCCTGCCGCGACGCCTGCAACACCCCACTCCTTCCGCGTCGAAGGCAGTAAGTATCTACTTGATGGCAAGCCGTACCAGGTCATCGCCGGCGAAATGCATTATGCGCGCATCCCCCGCGAGTACTGGCGGGCGCGCCTGCGCATGGCCCGAGCAATGGGCCTCAATACCGTCACAACTTACGTCTTCTGGAACTTCCACGAGCCGCGGCCCGGCGAATTTGATTTCACCGGCCAGCACGATGTGGCCGAGTTTGTGCGCGAGGCGCAGAGCGAGGGGCTCTATGTGAATCTGCGCCCCGGGCCTTACTCCTGCGCGGAGTGGGAGTGGGGCGGCTTCCCTTCGTGGCTGCTCAAGCAGCCCGGAATTGTGGTGCGCAGCACCGACCCGAAATTCATGGAGCCGGCGCGTCAATGGCTTCTTCGCCTGGGCCAGGAACTTGCGCCGCTCCAGTTCGGCAATGGCGGCCCCATTATCAGCGTGCAGGTTGAAAACGAATACGGCTCATTCGGCAACGACCACGTTTACATGGAGCAGATTCACCGCGACCTGGTCGATGCCGGTTTTGACGAGTCTCAACTTTATACCGCGGATGGTCCGGACGCGATTCAGAGCGGGTCGCTCCCGGAGTTGCCGGCAGGAATCAACTTCCCTCCGGGTAATGCGCCGCAGGCCTTCGCCACATTGCACAAGCTGCGCCCTGACGGCCCCCTCATGGCCACCGAATGGTGGGATGGCTGGTTCGATCACTGGGGCGATCGTCACCACACCACCGACGCCAAAGCCCAGGCCGCTGAGCTCGAGTGGATTCTCGAGCAGGGATACTCGATCAGCATCTACATGTTTCATGGAGGAACCAGTTTCGGCTGGATGAACGGTGCGAATATGGACAACGGCAAATATGAGCCCGACGTGACCAGCTACGATTACGACTCTGCGCTCGATGAAAGCGGCCGGCCTACCCCCAAGTACTTCCTTTTCCGCGATGCGATCGCGAAGGCCACCGGAGTTACACCGCCTCCTATCCCGCCAGTCGCTCCGCCCATTACATTGCACGCGGTCAAACTCAAGCAGTCGGTATCGCTGTGGCAAACACTGCCTCAGCCCGTCGTCTCAAAACAGGTCGAGTCGATGGAAGATCTCGATCAGGCCTACGGCTACATCCTTTACCGCACTACAATCGACCTTCCGGTTTCAGGCGATCTGGTTCTCGACGACCTCCACGACTATGCGCTGATCTACGCAAACGGCAAGCTGACCGGAACCCTCGACCGCCGGCTCGATCAAAACGAGCTTCATGTCGATTTGACCGAACCCCACACGCGCCTCGACATTCTTGTGGAAAATTCTGGCCGCGTGAATTTCTCCATCGCTATCCGTGGCGAGCGCCAGGGCATTACCCGGCAAGTCACGCTGGCCGGCACGCCCCTCACCGGCTGGCAGATCTACCGGCTCCCAATGGAAGACCCCGGCAAACTCCCATTCGGAAACGGCGACTGCACAGGTCCCTGCTACTATCGCGGAACCATCAAAGTGGATCGGCCCGGCGACACCTTCCTCGACACCGGCAGCTTCACCAAGGGCTTTGTGTGGGTCAACAGCCATCCGCTGGGCCGCATCTGGAACATCGGCCCGCAAAAGACGCTCTACCTGCCGGGCGTGTGGCTGCACGCAGGCGACAACGACGTGATTGTCTTCGATCTTGAAGGAAAGCCGGGCAGAACAATCGAAGGCAATTCAGCGCCGATTCTGAATGCGACGGATGCGCCGTGACGCGAAGCGCAAAGTGCCTTAGACAGACGGAAGCATGTCCGCGGTGGATCTGCCCAAGGCAGAGTCAGAGCTTATCTGCGATAGGGTAGCGCCGGCCTCCAGGCCGGTTGTAGTGTGGGCCTCCTGGCCCGCATCGGCGCGCAGGCGGCGTGGACACCGCCAGTACAGCCCGTCTGGAGACCGGCGCGACTCGTATGCGGAATTTACGGATGAGTCCTTCGTAATGGCGACGGCGAGAATCTCAGGTAAAACGATTCAAACTGTCGCGGCGTCAATTAACATGAAGAAATCTAATGACCGCTAGCTTAAGGTGGCCGACTCTCTTCAGACGGGGTCGGGGATGAATCCAAGACCTTGCCTGGATGAAAATGGCCGAATCAGTTGCATTGTCTCCTCAAGTCGGGAATAAGAGAGAACCTGTTCGGAGTTCGACTCGCCACATGATCGCAATGGCGATGAGCCTGGGTTTTGCGATCAGGATGGTTGTTGTCTTCTTCACCTACCGGGACCTGCCGGACGCGGACAGGCTCTATGAGCGGTTTGGGTGGGAGATGGGCTGGATTGCCCGCGCGATTGCCAGCGGGCATGGTTTCAGCTCGCCATATTTCCCGTGGACCGGACCTACGGCAATGCAGCCGCCGCTCTACCCCTCCCTGCTTGCTGCGATCTTCAAAATCTTCGGTGTGTACTCGCTCTCGTCGGCATTCACAATTCTCACCATCAACAGCCTGCTCTCGGTTCTTACCTGCATCCCGATTTACTTCAGCGCCAGGTACCTGCTCGGTGAGCGGGCGGGCCGTATCGCATCTTTTGTCTGGGCCTTGTATCCGTTTGCCATTTATTTTTCGGCCGGCCGCGTCTGGGAGTATTCCCTCACCGGGTTGCTGTTCACTACCAGTTTCTGCATTGCGCAGCGCATTCACAAATCGAAAAATCCGCTGGCATGGCTGGGATGGGGTCTTCTCTGCGGTCTCACGGCGCTCTCAAACCCTTCGACACTGGCAACCTTGCCATTTCTGCTGATTCTGGCAGTTATTTTCGCGCGCAAAGCTCAAAGCAGATGGCTGACCAACGGCATTCTGGTCGTGGTTGGGACGGCGGCGGCACTCATGCCGTGGATAATCCGTAATTACAAGACGCTCGGAATCGTATGCCCGGTGCGCGACAACTTCTGGCTCGAGGTTTACGACGACAATGGCGGCGACAATTCCCTCGACCCCAGCTTCGCGCACCCCTCAAGCAATCCCGAGGAGATGAAGAAATTCATTTCCATGGGGGAGACAGCCTTCCTCGCCGAAAAGCGCGAGCAAGCGATCGCTTACATTCGCCAACATCCCGATTTCCCCGTCCGCAAGACGCTGCGCAGGATTCTCTATTACTGGACTGGGATCTGGAGCCTCTCGGCCCGGGAGCTTAGAGAACAGCCCTACGAGCTCGGCAACATCTTTCAAGTTTGCTCCATGACCTTTCTCATGATCTTGGGAATCCGTCGAATGTGGCGAACCGGCAGAGAGAAGCTATTGCCTTACCTCACGTTGATCCTGTTCTTTCCGCTCACCTACTACCTTACCCATCCGCTCATGGATTACCGGCAGCCGATCGAGCCTGCAATCATTGTCCTGGCCGTCGCGGGAGTGTTGGGATTCAAGCGCGCTCCAGTCGAGGCCGCGCTCCCGGCCGACATGATACTACCGCAGCCATTCAATTAGAAACGTGCGCGGTATTCACAGAATTCGAGCATCCTCACCAGCCTTTCGTCTATCCTGAGACTGTATTTCCGGAGGTCAACGGATGATTTCCCCCGCCGTAACATCCCCCGCAACACCCACCCCACCCGAAGAGATTGCCGCCGCAATCGAAAACATCGGCGCTCTGCACGGACTGCCGTTCGAGGACCGGATGTGGCTGGCTCGCCATAGCCGCGAGGTTTGCGCACAGTCCGGAGAAGTTCTATTCGAGGAAGGCACGCCGGCCGAGCATATGATGCTCATCCTCAAAGGCGAGATCCACGTACGCCGGCAGCATGGCGGAGCAATTGCGCTATTCATCGGCCGCACCGGGCAGATGACCGGCATTCTTCCCTTCTCGCGGATGAAAAGCTACGGCGGCCAGGGGTTCGCGGTGTCTCCGGTGTGGGCGCTGTTGATTCCGCGCACTGACTTCCCGGCGATGCTCGATGCGATTCCCACAATGGCGCAGCGCGTGGTTACAACGCTGCTTGACCGCGTGCGCGAAGTTACCCGCATTGAGCAGCAGGCCGAGAAGTTGACCGCGCTTGGCCAACTGGCCGGCAACCTGTCGCACGAGCTCAACAATCCGGCGTCGGCGGCGCAGCGTGCCTCCGCAACGCTGTTTGAAACGATGCACGCCAACCGGAAAAATCGCTTCAAGCTCATCAATCTCTGCCTCAACGAAGACCAGGTCCGCGCAGTCGAAGCGTGGGAATCGAACATCCTGAAACGGCCGATTCCAATGCCCGATCGGAGCGACAATCCCGACGCTGTGGACTTTCTCAAGCGTGAGGAACTGATCCGCGACTGGCTCGCCAAGATCGGCTGCGCCGAGGCGTGGGAGATTGCACCCGAGTTAGCCGAGCAGGCCGTCACCGTTGCCGATCTGGATGAGTTGAGCGAAATAATGGGTCCGGCCGAGCTCTCCATCTCGCTGCAGTACTTTGCCCGCTTCCTGCGTTCGTCGCGCGCGGCCGACACGGTGGTGCTCTCAACGGCTCGGATCTTCGCCCTCATCGACGCGGTCAAGGACTACTCGAATATGGATCGCGCGCCTATTCTCGAGGTCGACGTGCCCGCGGGATTGGACGCAACGCTGCGCATGTTCCACTCCCGCATGGAACATGTAAAGCTGGAACGGGACTACCAGCCTGGCCTGCCGCGCATCAGCGCTTACAGCGGAGAACTGAACCAGGTCTGGACTGCGCTTATCGAAAATGCGCTCGATGCGCTGGGAACCGGCGTCGCTCAAGGCATATTCTCGTCGGAAGAATGGAAGAGCGAAGGAACATTGCGCATCACCTGCCGCCTGGAAGCCGAGATGCTGCTCGTGGAGATCTGGGACACTGGCCCAGGGATTCCTCCTGAAATTCAGGAACGCATCTTTGAGCCCTTCTTCACCACCAAGGCGCCGGGGAACGGGCTTGGGCTCGGGCTCGACAATGCCATGCGAATTGTCCGCAAGCACAGCGGGCACCTGAGCGTGAAGTCGGAGCCGGGGTCGACCTGCTTCAGGGTGCGGCTGCCGCTCGATCAGCTGCAGGCTTACTAATCCAGAAACGCGAATCGCGGCAATGAGGAGCTTCCATGGCGAGTTCTTCGCAATCCTCTGCTCAATCTACTCTTGCGCCGCTACTGTCAGTGCGCAGAGGGAAGCAGGCAATCGAATTCTACAAAGCCGCATTCGGCGCATCGGAGCTGTTTTCCACGGAGTCTCCAGACGGAGCGGTCGTCGCCGAATTGCGAATCGGCGCATCAAGCTTCTGGGTTGCCGACGAATCTCCCCAACACAAGAACTTCAGCCCGGAAAGTCTGAACGGAAGCACAGCGCGCATGATACTGGTAGTCGAGAATCCGGATGCGGTCGTCGATCGAGCGGTTGCCGCTGGCGCGACAATCCTTTACGAGGTCGCCGACCAGAGCTACGGCTGGCGCGTCGGTCGCGTCGCGGACCCATTCGGCCACCATTGGGAGATTAGCAAGCCGCTCGATTAGCTGCGGGCAAACTCAAGGGCAGCTTTCAGCAGCATCTCGCCGACGCCTGCCGCTCCGGCCGATTCTCTGATGAGTAAGCTGAAAGCTGACGGCTAAGAGTTAAAAGCTACATCAGAAGCTCACGTCCGCCGGCTCGGTCACGCGCATTACGCTCTGATCGCCGGTCAGCCGCTTCCAGGCTATGCGAATCGCCTCGATCTTGTCGCGGTTTTCCTGGCTGTCAGGGTAATCGACAACGAGCAGCTTGGTGCGAATGCGCTCGGGCGTCTTTTCCTCTTTGCCCTGCCACTGCCCATAAACATCGATTACGCTCAAGCCGTCTGGAAAGCGCGGCGTCACTTCCTTGTCGAGAAATGCGCGCCAGGCGGACTCGCTGATTCCCTTGCTGGGCTCGCCGGCCGGGCCAAGGCCAAAGTAAAGCTTTGTATCCACCCAGCCTGAAGCGCGCGCCGGATGCGCTGGATCGCCCGCGAGCGTGGGCGCAACGGCCTGCTGCGAAGTCGGCGCCAGTGGATGAGTACATCCGGCCGCAGCCAGCGCCAATACGTATGGAATCAAATCAAGGCGAAGGCGCATCGAGTTTCCGCAATTCAGTTTTGTGGTCAGTTATCCGAATGAGATTCCAGCCGGAAAGTCCCTAGTGCCGATTGCCTATTGCCTGGTCCCTATTGCCTATTGCCTGGTCCCTATTGCCCATTGCCTAGTCTTTTTACTTCACCACTTCCACGCCTCGCCAGAAGGCCACGAAGCCTTTGATCCTGCGGGCGGCAGGTTTGGGATCGGGATAATACCAGGCAGCGTCCTGGTTGTCCTGGCCATCGATGACCACGGTCAGGTAGCGCGCCTGGCCCTTCCAGGGGCAGGTGGAGGTGCTGGAACTGGGGCGAAAGTACTCGCGTTTGAGGCTTGTTTCGGGAAAGTAGACGTTCCCTTCCACTTCCTCGGTCTGGTCGCTTTCGGCAATCACTTTGCCGTTCCAAATTGCTCTTGCCATGGGGTATCCGTCACACTCTCACGCCACAAAGGCGGCGCGCCGCGCGTGCAGCCGCCGCCATAGTGACGAATCGACAGTAACAGATGTTGCCCTCGAGGGCGAGTCCCAGGTAGCCCGATGGTAAAGGGAACTTACTTAGCCGCGGCCACGGCGTCGATATGAACGCTCATATTGGCTGCGTCAGAGGTCGCGGTAATCGTGACCTTGTCGCCGTAGAAGTCCTTTACCGAGTCTGGGTTATCGATCTTCCAGACCTTCTTCTGAGCCTCATCGACGAAGACCGGCTTTTCGCCCTTCGAGATGCATCCCTTGACGCACGCCACGTTGTCGCCCAGGTGCTTGGCGCCGCAGGCGGAGTCGGAAATATAACCGGTAATTTGCGCCGAATCGGCAGCCTGGGCCGTCAGCCCAGGCAAGTGCGATCACCGCTAAAAGTACACAAAATGCGCGCTTCATTGAACCTCCAGAGTGTTTATTGGGGACTTCGCAAATCAGCTACTATCATGCTCTCGCCAACGAAAATGCACAAGAGAAGCTTCGCCTCATGAAGCCGGCGCCTCTTGGGAGACTTCAGCCGATACGCTAACCGGGGCCTCAGCGGGAGCAGGAACCGGTAGGTCGGCAGGAGCGGCAGCCGGAACGTCAGTCGGAGTGGAATCCAGGGCATTGACCAGCAGTTCTGCCTGGGCGTCCGCTTGTTTGGGAGCACGCTTCTTCGGCTTAGGTGCTTGAAAGGTCCGGCTTTGTTCGACCCGCTTCCTGATAGCCTCTAAGCGCTGCGCAGCAGCGGAAAAACGAACCACCATCTCACTCGTCTTGGCCAGGAAAGTCGGGTTTTTCTCGCGGATGGCGGCGAGAATGGGTATAAACTTCGCCAGGATAAAGAACCCTTCGGCATTCGAATCAACAAAAAGCTCCGCGGAAACAGCGCCGTGGATCACCATGGCGGCCGCCATCTCCCAATAGCTCATGACCTGCCGAATCCACGGATTATGCTTGTCGGCGGGGTTGTCGTACACGGCAAAGAATTCCTCAGCCGTTTGAGGCCAGAAATCACCCACCAGCCACGCCCGGGCCTTCCGCATTACCGCTTCAGTGCGCAGTTGATAAAGCTTGATGATGATCTCGGCGTCAGCCGGGGTGGCGAGCATTCTCTCCATTGGGGGTCTCCGATGCCAATGGTAACAGGATTCCGGCAGGGAGTGAATGGTACGAAGGTGCTCAGGCGGCGGAGTATTCGGTCTTCGGCTCCGGCTTTTTCGCCCGGCCCGTGGCAGCGCCGGCAGCCAGTTCCTCGTCGGTATAGAAGCGGCCCGAGCCGTCGAGTTCGCCGGACGCGAGGCGGCGATCCACTTCTTCGAGTCCCCTACGGATTGCGTCGTGAATCTCCTGAGAATTTCTCCGGCTCATCCTTCTACCTCCTCGATTCGCGACCAACGCCTGCGGTCGTGAACTACAAATATCTGCCCCGCGCGCTTTTCGGCGATTAGGACCCGTCCGCTATCAGAATTATCGTAGATTTCTGCTTCATCTGCCAGCGGAAGATAGAGGTTACGCATATTTCGGATGCTTGCAGAGTACCGGCGCCGAATTACCTCCTCCGGTATTCCGTGACCTCCCTGCCTTACTCTCCGGGCTACACGTGCGATCGCGGCTTCGGGAGAATCGAGCCAGAAATAGAGCAGAGTAACGCACCATCCGTCAGTTCTGCATTGCTCCAGCAATCGCAAATAGGATTTACCCGAACAGGTAGTTTCCAGACCAAAGGAAATCCCCTGTTGAACCAGTTCCCGCATACGGGCAATTAACAAACGGCCTGCGGACAGCGCTGCCGCTTCGACATTCCCCGGTGAGATTTTCCGCGCAATTTCGTCCGCATTGAGAAATTCGTACCTGTCAAAGAATTCGGGCTGCAAAATTCGTGCGGCTGTAGTCTTTCCTGCTCCGTTGATTCCCCCAAGAATCAGAATCTCCCGCTCACCTTTCACCAGGATCCTCATTCACACTCAGATTCCTTCTTACACCGGCTGCAACTCGCGTCTCTCGTCCTTCTTTTCCACGACGGGTCCGTGGGTTTCCGCGGTGGGCGGCGGTGGCGCATCCCCGATGCGCTTGGAGTAAGTGCAGACCACTGCATGTGGCTCGGCGGCCTGAGCGGCGTTGCCTTTCTTCGCGCCCTTCTTAGGCGCTGCAACTTCCTCGGCGCCCTTCTTCTTGTTGGGGCACTCAAGGAAGATGCCGGACTTGAGCACCTTCTCAACCAGGTAGGTGCTGCCGCACTGCGGACACTTTTTCGGCACGGGCTTCAGATTCGACGTGAAGTCGCACTTGGGGTAGTTGGTGCAACCCCAGAAGACGTTCCCGCGCCGCGCCTTGCGCTCGGCAATGTCGCCCTCGCCGCACTTGGGGCACTTCATGCCTTCAATCAGGTTCTGCTTGATGTATTTGCACTTGGGGTAGCCCGAGCACGACACGAACTCGCCATACGCGCCCTGGCGCAGCACCAGCGGCTTGCCGCACATGGGGCAATTTTCGCCGGTGGGCTCGGGTGGTTTCTGCTGCTGCTTCTGGCTCAACTTGCGGAAAGTTTTGCATGGCGGATCGGCGTTGTAGTCCGGGCAGGCCATGAACGGCCCGAAGAGCCCCCGCCGCATCACCATCACCTTGCCGCAGTTTTCGCAGTACTCCTCGGTGTCGCCGGCCTCCTGCGCCTCAGGCGTGTTCAGGTCAGGCTTGGCAGCGATGTTTTCTTTGGTGAAGGTGCAGCTCGAAGGATCTTTTTTATCGTAGGCCGAACAAGCGAAGAAGGTGCCGAATTTGCCCCACTTGAGCAAAAGCGGCGAGCCGCACACCTCGCACTTGTCGTCGGTCTTCTGCTCCATCCGTTTGATGTTTTCCATCTTCTTGCCGGCCACCTTCAGCTCTTCTTCAAAGTGGTCGTAGAAGCCGTTGAGAAGGTCGGTCCACTTCTCCTTGCCCTCTTCGATGTCGTCCAGCTCCTCTTCCAGCTTGGCCGTGTACTTGGTGTCGAAGATGTACGGAAAATTCTTCACCATCAGGTCGCACACCACCACGCCAATCTCGGTGGGGTAGAAACGCCCGCGCGAGCCGCCGTGCTTCACCACGTATTCGCGGTCCTGGATGGTATTGATGATCGACGCGTAGGTCGACGGCCGGCCAATGCCGCGCTCTTCGAGTTCCTTCACCAGCGACGCCTCGTTGTACCGCGGAGGCGGCTGGGTAAAGTGCTGCTCATGCAGCAGCTCGTCGAGCTCGAGCGCCTTCACTCCGTCCAAATTCGGCAAACGGTTGGCAGTCTCGTCGTCCTCGTCCTTCTTGTCTTCAGAGACCTCGTAGACCTTCAGGAATCCGTCGAAGCGCATCACCGATCCGCTAACACGGAAATCATAAGTCTTCCGCGTCTTGTTCGACACTGCGGCAATATTCGCGGTGGTTACGTCATAAACTGCCGGAACCATCTGCGAAGCGACAAAACGCTTCCAGATGAGCGTATAGAGCTTGAGCTGCTCGTCGCTCAAGAAGCGCGCGATCGACTCCGGAGTACGCGCGGCATCCGTGGGCCGAATCGCCTCGTGCGCGTCCTGCGCATCCTTCTTGCCCTTGTACACATTGGGCGCGCCGGGGAGATATTTCTCGCCCAGGTTCTTCGCAACCCACTCGCGAGCCGCGGTCACCGCTTCGGGCGAAACGCGCGGCGAGTCGGTACGCATGTAAGTGATCAGGCCGGTTGTGCCTTCGGCGCCGAGATCTATGCCTTCATAGAGTCTCTGCGCGACTCCCATGGTGCGGCGCACGTTGAAGCCGAGCTTGTTGGCCGCATCGCGCTGCAACTGGCTGGTGATAAAAGGCGCCAGGGGCCGCCGCTGCTGTTCGCGCGACTGGATGGACACGACAGACCAATTCGCGTCTTCGAGCGCCGCGAGCACTTCGTCCATCGAAGGTTTGCCGGGCAGAGCGCTCGAGAGGAACTGGTCTTTGCCATCCTTGTCTTTGCCGTTCGGCACGCGAGCAGATTCGCCATCGATGCCCACAAAGCGCGCCTTGAACTTTTTGTCGGCCTGGCGATCGGGGTGGAGCTCCGCGTCGAGGGTCCAATACTCCACCGGCCTGAATCCGCCGATCTCGCGCTCCCGCTCCACAATCAACCGCAACGCAACCGTCTGCACGCGGCCAGCCGAGAGCCCCCGGCGCACCTTGTCCCATAGCAGCGGCGATATCTGATACCCCACCAGCCGATCGAGCACGCGGCGGGTCTGTTGCGCATCCACAAGATTCTGGTCGATGTCGCGTGCGTGCTTGAACGCCTCTTGCACCGCCTTCTTCGTGATCTCGTTAAAGGTCACGCGGCGGATCTTTTTTCTCTCATGCGCATTCGTCCCAAGCTGTATTGCCAGGTGAGCCGCAATCGCCTCGCCTTCGCGGTCGGGGTCAGGCGCCAGGAATATCTCATCAGCTTTTATGCCAAGCTTCTTGAGCTGATCCACCACCTTTTCCTTGCCCGGCGAGACAACCAGCTCCGGAACAAACGTACGCTTCTTGAGTTCAACACCAATTTCGTTCTTTGGCAGGTCCATGATGTGCCCGATTGAGGCACGCACCTCAAACCCCTTGCCCAGATACTTCTCAATCGTCTTCGCCTTCGCCGGCGATTCGACGATCACCAATGATTTGCCCGTTGCCATTCCTTAACCAGTTCCCTCTCTCAATTACCGAACGATTCTTACCGTACGATCTCTGCTTCTTTCGTCCCGAGCCTTCCGCACAACTTGAATATTGTTGCGGACCGGCTCGACTTCATACTTCTGCTTCAAACCCTCTGCGGACCGGCGTGTTTTCCACACGTACTGAAAAATCTGCCCGCAAGTTCTGGACCGTACCATGGAACACCGTACGATTTCCACTCCGGTTCCGAGAATATTTGACGATTGCTCCCTTTTTCGGATTGCTCGACAGGCCGATTTGCTCAATCAAAATTCTGCCGCAACGCCTTGCTCCAATGGCCTTTTGCCTCTTCCACCGCGCTAGCCGGCGACGCGGCCGATAAGACGAAAGAAAAAAATGCTGCCGGCAAAATTTCCTTACAAAGCAACGTTGTCCCAACCGTTTCGCAGGCTTTATCGCGAAATGGGTAGGAGCCGACACTCTATTTGCGGGCCGGATCACTAGAGCGTACGCACGTAGTTCTTGCCAGGCAGGCAACGAATTCGCCCAGCCATCTCGAGCTCGAATAGCGCCGTAAAGACCTCAGACGAAGTTAATTGCGTTTCAAGCCGCTCGAGAATTTCGTCTAACTGAAGGCTCTCATCCCTGCGCAGAACCTCAAGCACCATGGCTTCTTCGGGCCGCAGGACTGGTTCCGGCAATAGAGATGCGGCAGGGTGTGAGTTGGGTGCAGCCGAGGCCTGGGCCTCAAGCTCAATCCGTACCCGCGAGGGCAAATCTTCCCACACGTCTTCCCACGTCGCGACCAGCTTCGCGCCCTGTTTAATCAATGTGTTAGGAGTCCACGATCCCCGGTTGGTCACATTGCCGGGAACGGCAAAGACATCGCGGTTCTGTTCCGCGGCGCAGCGGGCCGTGACCCGCGTACCAGAGTTTTCCGCCGCCTCCACCACCAGCACCGCAATGCTGATGCCGCTCAGGATCCGATTCCGGCGCGGAAAATTCTGCGGAGCTGGAAACGTCCCCAGGGGAACCTCGCTCACAATTGCGCCGCCGGCAGCGAGAATATCTTCGGCGAGCTTCTTGTTCTCTTTTGGATAAACAACGTCAATGCCCGTGCCCCACACGGCGAGTGTAGGCATTCGCGCGGCCAGAGCGCCCTTGTGCGCGCATGTGTCAATGCCGCGCGCCATACCGCTTACGATGAGCAGGCGCCTGGCAGCCAGGTCACGGGAAAGCATCTCAGCCACACCCGAACCGTACGGCGTAGGATGACGCGTTCCAACGACGGCGATCGACGGCCGGCTCAAGAGCTTTAAGTCGCCGCGTACCCACAACACCGGTGGTGGATCGTAAATCTCACGCAGACGCTCGGGATAAGCCTCGCAGCCATAGCTGACGATGGTCGCTCCCAGCGCGGCCGCCCGCCCCCACTCCGCTTCCGCCGCCGTTCGCGCTTTGCCGTCAAAGATGAACTGCGCTGCCTCGGCGGGAAAATTCAGCCCCTCTAGTTCTGTAAGCCGCAGCTCAAACACCCGGGCTGCCGATCCTATCTTCTGAACGGCGTCCAGAATGCGCCGGGGCCCCAGACCGGGCGCCAAGGCAAGCGCCAGCCAGGCAAGGCGATCTTCACCAGCCCCGGTAATTTGCTCAGGAGCGATAGTTGTGGCCACCGTACTCATCTTGTCGCTCCAAAATTAGAGTTTCGAATCCCAAACCCCACGCTGTGCAGATTTGAGTCACTAAGCTGTCCAGAAACAACACACTTCCCCGCAGGCGAGTTCACAAATCAGCGATGAAGTTGATTTTGGCTCAAATTAGACCTGTGAAAGCGATAAGTCAAGTGAGGCCGTCACAGCTTCAATTGTCCGCCTGCGCCTGGGATCGCGTAGCAGCGCGGGTTCACGTACGCTTTGCTCCTGCATCCCGGCGCGCAGCTTGTTACTCTAATGAACGTGAACGGCGAGCAAGACCCGCGGTTGCGTGTGGCAGCCATCAACTTCCTCAATCCCGCCCCACTCATGTGGGACTTTGAGCACCCGCCACTTAACGCTGAGCTCGAGCAGCGCTATCGCATCGACCGCATGACCCCTGCGGAATGTGCGGCGCGGCTGGCAACCGGCGGTGCCGACGTCGGACTCGTCCCCATTGCCGCGCTGGCCACAATTCCAAGATTGCGCATCCTGCCCGGATGCACGATTGCCTCAAAGAAGCGCGTGCGATCCCTGTTGCTGGTACGGCGGGCAAATCGGCCCCCCAATCAGCTGCGTTCGGTGGCCACAGATACCGCGAGCCGCACCACGCTAGCTTATGCGCGGATTCTCTTTCATAAGTGGGGAAATTCCGACATTCCCTTCTTGCCCTTGGCGGCCGATCTTGACAGGATGCTGGATCGGGCAGACGCCGCAATCGTGATCGGCGACCCCGCGCTGCTCGCGCTCGAAGAGCAATCGAATCGCCTCGAGCGGACGCATGAGGAGCTCGTCTATCACGACCTGGCGCACGAATGGCGCTCGCTTACCGGCCTTCCCTTTGTCTCCGCCGTCTGGGGCATCGCATGCAGCAGCTCTTTGGACGAGAGCATTGCCGGGGACTTCATCCGCTCCCGCGACCACGGGCTCGCCAACATCGATGCCATTGCGGCCAAGTGGTCAAAGCGGCTCCCGATTCCAGAAAGCACGATTCGCGCCTATCTGAGCGAAAACATCCACTACATCCTCGACGAAGAGATCGCAGAAGGCATGCGCGGATTCTTCTCCATGGCCGCGGAACTCGGCATCCTGCCCAAATACACGCTCTCAGTCGATTCTTTGATCACCGGCTGACCACACCTCACTTTCCCGCGGGTCTTTGAACGTTTCCGGGAACCTTTCCGGCGTCGCGCGAATCCAATCCCAAACAGGAGACACAGCTCAATGGCCAAGAAGATCGCATTTATCACTGGCGGCAACCGCGGTCTGGGACTGCAGACCGCGCTTGGATTGAAAGACGTAGCGAAGGTCGTAATCGGATCGCGAGACCTGAAACAGGGCGAGCAGGCCCTCGAAAGACTGCTGGCCGCCGGCGCCGATGCCGACGCATTGCAGTTTGACGTAACCCTGCCGGCCAGCCACCAGGCCGCATTCGACTACTTCCACTCCCGCTACGGTCATCTGGATATTCTTGTCAACAACGCGGGCATCGCTGGCGGCAGCTTTCCCGGCACCGGACCCGAGCACTCGGCAGCCGATGTTCCGATGGCGTTGCTGCGCAAGGTCTTCGAAACCAACTTCTTTGCCCAGGTCGCCGTCACCAAAGCGCTGCTGCCGCTTATCAAGAAGAGCGAAGCCGGCCGCATCGTCAATCTCTCCAGCATCCTCGGCTCGCTCACCCTGCAGGCCACTCCGGGCTCGCCGATATACGACGCCAAGTCGTTTGCCTACGACGCCTCAAAAACCGCGCTCAATGCCTTCACCGTCCACCTTGCCTACGAGCTCAAAGACACCAAAATCAAGGTGAATTCCGCGCACCCAGGCTGGGTGAAGACCGATATGGGTGGAGAGCAGGCCCCCATGGAGCTTGAGGACGGCGCAAAGACCGCCGTGGCGCTGGCAACGCTCGGCGAAGACGGCCCCACCGGCGGCTTCTTCCACATGGGCAAACCGCTGCCGTGGTGACAACGCGCAGGCACCGACCCGCCTGGATATTTGACTGCCTCAATTTGCACCGATAAGGTTGCCCCATCCTCCTGAGCGAAGCGTAGCGGAGCCGAAGGACCTGCTTATTGAATTCGCTCGCGGAAAGGGTGGGAATCCACAAAATCACGCGGCCAAAGTCCCGACGGATTACGAATTCACCGGCCCCCCACGAGGCGGAGTATTCTCGCTGACCCCCTCCGCGGCAGCGGCGATGCGCCGGGATCTGCGGTATACGTTGGCTACCGCCAATGTCCAGAAAGGGACAAGATCGACTCCGGGCAACACCTTGCCAACGAACGACGGCAGAAACTCCCAATGCCAGCCGAGAAGGCCGAACATCGCGCCTCCCACAACCAGATCGAGCACGTCGTCGGCCGGCGACATGGCGCCCTCAACGAAAAAAGGAAAGACCACAAGCTGGAGCACATCGGCTACGACAGCCAGCACCATGGCAGCTTTAAGCCGCGGCCCAGGCGAGATGGTGACAGAGGTGGGAATCATTTAGACCTGCCGATTCCATGCTTTCACATTTCGGTCCGAGCTGGCGCGGCACAAGTCTCAAGCGCGTAACCTGTTAAAGACCGCAATGCGAAAACTTTTCAAATTAGTTGAAAATCTCCACATTACGCGGTTATCATTCGGCATTCCCGGTAGCAGCAAACACACCTCATCCCAAGTAGGATAGTTCTACTCCAGGCCTCCCTCCGATTTTTGTCGTCCCAGGTTCCGATCAAAGTCCCGGCCAAATTCCCTATCTGCACGAGGTCAAGCAATGTCGACGTCTCGTTTCCCAAATGGAATGCACAAGTGGTTTGTACCTGCAATTGCGGCCTTGTTCGTCATCTTCGCGGCCGAGCTGTATCTTTCTGCCCGCCTGGAGTCGCAAACCTTCGACGAACCGGCGCATCTGTATGCCGGATACTCCTATTGGCTGCACTCCGACTTCGGCATCAATCCCGAGCACCCGCCGCTGGTGAAGCTTGTCGCCTCGCTTCCGCTGCTGCTTGACAAGCCAAAGTATCCGGAACCAGTGAACATCTTTTTCCGGTATCAATCCCCAACCGGCGGCATAATGCTGATGAGTCAACCCGGCGCTGGTGAGGTTCTCGCCCATGCGCGCATCGCTGTCAGTATTTTCGCTTTTGCACTCGGGCTGCTGGTTTTTCTTGCCGCGCGGGAGATGTTTGGTGACTCCGCTGCCCTCGTCGCGCTGACTCTCTTCGTCTTTGACCCGCTCATCCTCGCCCACGGGCCGCTGATTGGAACCGACATTGGCGCAACCTGCTGCATCTTCGGCGCCGTTTACGCCTTTTACCGCTATTTCAAACGGCCATCGTATCTGCGGCTGGGGATCTGCTGCTTCGCTGCCGGCCTGGCGCTGGCTTCAAAGCACTCAGCCATCCTGCTCTTCCCCATGCTGGCGATGGTGAGCCTGGGCGAGCTCCTTTTCGTGCACAACCATGAAGCGACGTCGAAACCCTTGTTCCCGCCTGCCAGAGAGTGGCTCAAGAGCGCCGGAGTCTTTGCGACCGTCCTTGTAACCGCAATCGTTGTCCTGTGGGCCTTTTACGGATTCCGCTACGCCGCGCGTTCAGGTGGTCAGCAGATCAATCCGCCCACCGACGCATATATCCAGGGTCTTCATCATCCCGCGGAAAGGGCCGTCATCAGTTTCGCGGCGCGGCATCATCTGCTGCCCGAGTCGTACCTGTTCGGATTTACCGACGTGACCATGTTGAGCCGCGAGGGCCGTCCGATGTTCCTGTTGGGCAAGCGCTACCCTGAAGGCAAATGGTTCTATTTCCCCGCTGCGTTTCTTATCAAGTCGACGATTGGATTTCTTCTTTTGCTGGCGCTCGTTCCCTTTGCACGCGCTTTGAGGAAGGTTGAATTCCGCCGCGAGGTAGTGTTCCTGGTTTTGCCGCCGCTCGTCTTCTTCGGCGCCGCCATGACATCGAAGCTCGATATCGGCATCCGGCACGTTTTGCCTGCCTGGCCCTTCCTTATCGTGCTGGCCGCGGGCGGCGCTGTTGCCTTGGCTCGCCAGTCCCGCGCCTGGGCCTTGGCAATCGGGGTGCTCGTGGCGCTCCATGTAGTGTCGTCACTCTACGCCTTCCCCAACTACCTGCCCTACTCCAATGAAGCTTTCGGAGGGCCCGATCGCACCTACCGCGTACTTGAGGACTCCAACGTAGGCTGGGGCGGAGGCCTGAAAGCCTTGCACGCCAATCTTGCAGCGCGGGACATTTCGGATTGCTGGTTCGCCTATTCAGCCTTGCCCGACCCGGCAAGCTTTCAGATTCCCTGCAAACGCCTGCCGACCTTCTTTTCCTCGCTTGGAGATCGGGGCCAGCAACAGCCGGTTCCAACGCACATCGATGGCCCGGTGTTTATGAGCTCAGAAGAGGTGAACGGGGGGTTCTGGGGCCCGGATGCGTTGAATCCCTATCAGATCTTCATGGAAATGCAACCTTCGCGGGTGATCGCGGGCGAGATCCTCGAGTTCGACGGCAGCTTCGATATTCCCAAAGTTTCGGCCATCAGCGAATGGGTGGTTGCGCAGGGGCTCTTGGACCGGGGCAAGGTAGATGACGCCATGAGCCACGCACAGAAGGCCACCGCGCTCGACCCTTCTTCGATCTACGCGCACGAGACGCTATCCTTTGCCTACGCGGCCCATCGCGATTCCGGCAGCGCCGAGCACGAATACCAAACCGAGCTGCACTTGTTCCAGGCGCTTAGTCCAGAGCAACAGAAATACATTTTCATGCCGCCCATGGATCCGTTGGCGAAAAATTAACCTGTCCGTGGCGACAGTCGAGCCATAGTTCCGCCTGATATTCGCAATTTTGGCAATACTCGTTATCAGACTTGCGCAGTGTAATCAAAATTGCTTACATTGTCGATGTGAACAGCAGCGAGGGTCACCGACCCGCGATAAAGGAACCTGACTGCGGCGCTCCGGCCCCATAGGGGACGAATGACAATAGCCCAGCGTGGACGCTTCGCTCGCTGATGCGAACGAAGCGGGAACGCTGGGTGGGCCGACGACCAACGACCTGCCGCCCCGGAGGGCCGGCTCGAAAACCTTTTTTTCATCATAGGGGACAAGGAGTAAAGATGCGCGGCTACCCAGTGAATCTCCGCAAAGACGGCGACTTCATCGACGTCAGCTTCACCGATATTCCCGAGGCACACACCTTCGGGAACAATCGCGGCCACGCGCTCGAAATGGCCAAGGAAGCGCTGGAAACAGCGATGGAATTTTATTTCGACGACCAACGTCCAGCGCCAATGCCCTCGCATCCCAAACGCGGTCAGGCGGTAGTGGAACTGGCTCCCAGCGTTGCGGCCAAGGTTTTACTGCTCAATGAAATGCTGCATCAGAAAGTTCGCCCCGCGGAACTGGCGCGTCGTATCGGCGCCACGCGACAGGAAGTGAACCGCATCACGAACCTCAAGCACGCCACAAAGATCGATCGCATTGACGCGGCGCTCAGGGCATTGGGGAAGCGGCTTTATCTGGATGCGGCGTGAGCGGAGGCGATTCGCCGCGATCAATTCCGGCGCGGCGGTCATTCCTCCCGTAGGGAGGAGGCGAAAATAGCCCAGGATGAAATCCTGGGTAAGGAACCCCAAGCCAGCCCGCCGCCCCGTAGGGTCGGGGCGAAGAGAACCGAAGCGGGAAGGCGTCATATGGCCCCTCAAGCCGACATTGAATTTGGTCCATCCGGTTGGTTCGATGTAGGATCTTGCCTGACATGGCCCACACCTATTGCTCGTCACTGTTCCATTGCGTCTTTTCGACCAAAGAACGCCGCAAATGGATTGCCGAGGATGTGCGGGAGCGATTGTGGGCATATATCGGAGGGATAGCGCGAGAGCATGATATGAAGGCTCTCGCGGTGGGCGGGACCGAGGACCACATTCACATTCTCCTCAGTCTGCGCGCGACGAAACCCGTCGCGCAGGCTATGCGGGAGATCAAGCAGGGATCGTCCCGTTGGATGCATGAGACGTGCAGAATGCCGGAGTTTGAATGGCAGGAGGGATACGGCGCGTTTTCGGTCGGGATCAATCAGGTGGACGCAACCGCGGCGTACATCGCCGGGCAGCAGGAGCATCATCGAAAGCGGGATTTTCAGGCGGAGTATGTGATGTTTTTGAAGAAGCACCGGATTGAATATGACCCGCGGTATGTATGGGGGTGAGTGGATTCGCGCCGGCCCTACGGGACGGCCGAGGTTGTTATGGGCGCCAGTTTCCCAGGATTTCATCCTGGGCTATTTTCGATTCGTCCCTCCGGGACGAGGGTCGGGCGCCATGGGAGAATGGGGCGCGTTATATTGGCGCTACGCGGCAGGAAGTGAATCGCATCACGAACCTAAAGCACGCCACCAAGATCGACCGCATTGATGTGGCGCTCCGGGCATTGGGTAAGCGGCATTAACTGGATGCTGCGTAAACGGCGGCTCGCGGAAGTTGATTCGCCACCGCCCAAAGCGCTCGACCATTTTCTCCCGTAGGGAGAAATCGAAAATAGCCCAGGATGAAATCCTGGGAATACCGCGCCACAACAGCCCGCCGCCCCGTAGGGCCGGCGCGAAAAACCTCGCTATCCACTCCGTGGCGCACGGGGTCAGAAGGGCACCCAGCCGGAAGCAGCCCGCGCGGGCGCTTCTGATCCTCATTGCCGCCGACCCCAAATTTGTGTTGCGCACGCTGGCTAAGAGCGCGTGAGTCGGCGACGAGAGGCCGACGGCTGCCTAGCCCCTCCCAAACGCTCCGAAGTTTAGCTCAAGCGGAAACCGCTCCGGCTTCAGCGAATGGCCTTCTGAATCGTGCAGAATCACGTCTGCTTGAACCACTTCAGTTGTAAGGTCGACCATTTTGAGATCGTACATTTCCATTTCGCTTCTGCTCTGAACCTCTTCTGGAGAGACTGCAACCCAGCTTCCGTCTCCTCTTTGGATCGCGATGATCACACCTCGAACCAAAGCTCTCTCAAAGTGGACAAATTCCTTCGGAGTTCCGACCCAGCATGCCGTTGCGACATTCTCGATCTCTTCTCCGTATTTTCCTCGGTAAATTATTTGAGCATGAACATAGTCCCAGTCGGCCACCATCGAGTCTGCATCGCGCTCGTTTCGGAAGTTGGCCACGAAGGCCTTTAAAGTTAGCTCGTTAGGGGCGGGATTGGGGCATTCAATGAAGCATTCAAATGGCTCACTAATCGGCTTAAGTCTGGTAACCTTCCTGTTAATGAACTTGACATGATGCTTTGGGAGTTGGTTGGTCGATGGATGAATTACCGCAACGGGAGGCGGCGCAGTTTGAAAATGCTGATGCAGTTCTAACTTTTGGCTGGCGTCCACGGTATTTACAGGGCTCGCTGTCTGATTGATATTTCCGAAAGATAGCGGAAGCGATGGAAGCAGTTCAGGCGGTTTCTTCACTTGGTCCTTCTCCTTCTTGCGTTCTGACCACGCGGCAAGGAAGATTACGATTCCTACGATTATCGTTACCCATATTCCAGCCGGACTACTCATTTGCTTCGTCCAGGGTAGTGTCTTTTCGACTAAGTCAATGTAGTGAGTCAATCGAAGAATCCACTCCAGAACGGCCGCAAGGAACACAGCGGGGCCAAGAATCAAGCCGATTCGGTACATGGGAAACTTCTGGTACAAATCTTCTCACTGTGCTCTTTCTTGCGTCACTGAGGCTATCTTCCCATTCTTCACATCTTCGCTTATCATTCGCCTCTCCGCTATAATTGCTCCATGGACTTCCAGCTCGTAACCCCCTACAAGCCAAAGGGCGACCAGCCCCGCGCCATTGACGAATTGATGAACGGGCTGGCGGCTGGGGAGAAGCACCAGGTACTGCTGGGCGTCACCGGCTCCGGCAAAACCTTCACCATGGCCAAGGTCATTGAGCAATCCAACCGCCCGGCCCTCATTCTGGCTCACAACAAAACTCTCGCCGCCCAGCTCTATCACGAGTTCAAGCAGTTCTTTCCCGGCAATGCCGTCGAGTACTTCGTGAGCTACTACGACTACTACCAGCCCGAGGCCTACATTCCGGCCGGCGACCTGTACATCGAGAAAGAAGCCACCATCAACGAGGAGCTCGACAAGTTGCGCCTTTCAGCCACGCGCAGCCTGTTTGAGCGGCGCGACGCAATCATCGTGAGCTCGGTCTCATGCATCTATGGCCTGGGCTCGCCCGAGGCCTACTTCGGCATGCTGCTGCTGCTCGAGAAGGGCCAGAAGATCAGCCGCAAAGACATTACGCGCCGGCTGGTCGAGATTCTCTACGAGCGCAACGATAACGACTTCCGGCGCGGAACCTTTCGCGTGCGCGGCGATGTCATCGAGGTCTTCCCCACTTACGACGAAAACGCCTACCGCATCGAAATGTTCGGCGACGAGATTGAGAGCCTTGCGCAGATTGACCCGCTCTTCGGCACCGTGAAGCAGAAGTTCTCGCGCCTGCCCATCTACCCCAAGAGCCATTATGTCGTCCAGCCCGAGCGCAGGTCCGAGGCAATTGACTCCATCGTGAAAGAGCTGAACGAGTGGGTTGCGCAGCTTGAGTCGGAGGGTCGCATGGTTGAGGCGCAACGCGTTCATCAGCGCACGCGCTTCGATCTCGAAATGATCAAGTCCATGGGCTACTGCCACGGCATCGAGAATTACTCGCGCCACTTCAGCGGCCGGCTGCCCGGCGAGCCCCCACCCACGTTGCTCGATTATTTCCCTCGCGATTTTCTCCTCTTCGTCGACGAGAGCCACGCCACCATCCCGCAGGTGCATGGCATGTGGTACGGCGATCAAAGCCGCAAACAAAATTTAGTGGACTACGGCTTCCGCCTGCCCTCGGCTCGCGACAACCGCCCGCTCAAATTCGAAGAGTTTGAGAACCGCATCCACCAGACCATCTACGTTTCCGCCACGCCCGGCCCGTTCGAGCTCACGCGCTCTGCTGGCGTAGTTGTTGAGCAGGTCATCCGCCCGACCGGCCTCGTCGATCCTGAAGTTGAAATCCGCCCCGTGAAAGGCCAGATCGACGATCTGCTGGCCGAGATTCGCGACCGCGCCAAGCGCAACGAGCGGGTGCTTGTCACCACGCTGACAAAACGAATGTCAGAGGATCTGGCCGGCTACTACACCGAAGTGGGTGTGCGCTGCCGCTACATGCATTCCGAAATTGAAACACTGGAGCGCGTCAAGCTGCTGGCCGGGCTGCGCAAGGGCGAGTTCGACGCGCTCATCGGCATCAATCTGCTTCGCGAAGGCCTCGACCTGCCTGAGGTCTCGCTGGTCGCGATTCTCGACGCCGATAAAGAAGGCTTTCTGCGCTCAGCAGGTTCACTGATCCAAACGATGGGCCGCGCCGCGCGCCACATCAAGGGCAAAGCGATCCTCTACGGCGACAAGATCACTGACTCCATGCGCCGCGCCATCGACGAGACCGACCGCCGCAGAGCCATCCAGCGCGCCTACAACGAGGAGAACGGCATCACCCCGCAGTCGATCATCAGCAAAGTGGATATGGGCCTGGCGCAGATTCTCAAGGCCGAGTACGGCGAGGTGGCGATTGAAGAAACCGAAGGCCTGCCCGAATTCACCACTCAGGAGCAGCTCGATCAGTACATCGCGAAGCTCGAAACCGAAATGCGCGAAGCCGCGAAAAAATTCGAGTTCGAGAAAGCCGCCAAACTCCGCGACACCATCAAGGACCTGCGCACCAAGGAGTTTTTGTTCGGGTAGCCCGCATTCGACCAATGCTTAGATCGAGGGCCTTGTAACAGGGCACGACTTCAGTCGTGCCGATACCACGTACAAATTGAGTGTGGGCTTTAGCCCCTGCGGGATGGTCGCTGCGTATTCTGCCGAGTAGTCTCCTCACTCCACGTCGCCAGGTACCCCAACTCCCTCGCAATGGGCCAACTGCTTCAAAAAAAGATCGACCCCGTGTCTGACCAGCCGCAAGGACTGGTAAGATGCAGTCTTGACTGAACGCACTCAGATCGAGATCTCAAGGCTGGTGCCGATACTTGGCCTCATCCTCGCCATCGCCATTCTCTACTTCGCACGAGACCTTCTCATCCCGCTGGCGTTTGCGCTTTTGCTGGCTTTCCTCCTCAGTCCCATAGTCAAGCGGCTGGAAGGGTGGCGGATCCCGCGCGGAGCCGCGGCGGGCCTGGTGCTGATCGTGGCGGGCGCACTGCTGGCGACGGTGGGCTGGCTCGCGATGACGCAGATGATGGAAGTCGGCGGCCGGCTGCGCAACGATGCGCAGAATATCCAGCGTAAGATTGCGGCGCTGCAAGGCCACTCGAACAGCCTCAGCGATGCCGTCTCCGCACTAGAAGATCTGGGCGTTCAGATTGACAACTCAAAGCTGCCGGGTGTGCAGGCGCCGCTCAAGGTCGAGGTCGTTACCGAGCACAACATGATGCAGGAAATCCGCGAGAATGCGGGCAGTGTGCTCAAGCCGTTGGGAACTGCGGGCCTGGTTCTGATCTTTACGCTGTTCATGCTGATCGACCGCGAGAATCTGCGGAACCGGCTGCTGCGGCTGTTGGGCGAACAGAATCTTCAGGCCACCACCAAAGCGATGGACGACGCGGGGCGGCGAGTGAGCCGCTATGTGCTGCTGCAGTTCGCCGTGAATGCGGGGTTCGGCACGGTGATTACGCTGGGCCTCTGGCTGCTGGGCGTACCGAGTCCGCTGCTCTGGGGCGCGCTGGGAATGATGCTTCGATTTCTGCCTTACATCGGGCCGGTAATTGCGGCGTCACTGCCTTTCGCTGTTGCGGTTGCCGAGAGCGATGGTTGGCGCACTCCGCTGTCAGTGCTTGGCCTTTTCGTTGTCACTGAGGCCATTGTCAGCAACCTTGTTGAGCCGTTGCTCTACGGGGTTAACACAGGACTTTCGGCCGTGGCGCTGCTGGTTTCAGCGGTGTTCTGGACCGTGATCTGGGGTCCAGTGGGGTTGGTGCTTTCGACCCCGCTGACGGTTTGTCTCAGCGTGCTTGGAAAGCATTCGCCGCAGTTCGAGTTCCTGAATGTGGTGCTCGGCGACGAACCGGTACTGACGCCCGACGTGATCTTCTACCAGCGGCTGCTGGCGCTCGACCAGCACGACGCGATGAATATGCTGGAATCGCTGGGTAAGAATAAGCCCCTGATATCGGTTTTCGACCGGATCGTGATTCCGGCGCTGGCGTTGGCGGAACGTGACCGGCAGACCGGACAGCTGGATGCAAAGCGCGAGGAATTCATCGTGCAGACCATCAGCGAATTTGTGTTGGAGTTGACCGAGGCCGAAGCCGCGTCCACGGTGGTTCGGGAAATGCGGCATACGCGAGTGTTTTGCATACCGGCGCGGACTACTGCCGACGAGATTGCCGCGGCGATGTGCGCGCATTTTTTGTTACAGGAGGGCTTTCCGGCGATTCCTTTCCACGTGATGGATTCGCCGGGAGAATTGATCGCGAGCGTGGGGTGCCAGTCAGACGACGTGGTTTGTATCTCGGCGGTGCCTCCGTTCGCTGAGGCGAATGTGCGGAAGGTGGCCAAGAGCATCGGGGAAGTGGTGAATTCGCCAACGCTGATTGCGGGACTGTGGAGTTATGAGCGTCCGAGCGAGGTTCGAATGCAGAGGCTGGTGAAGTCGCTTTCGGCTTCGGTGGCTACAAGTCTGGCGGAGGCGGTGGCACAGGTTCGGGCGGTCGATGCGCGGTCGGCGGAGGTAAGTAAATGATGTACCGGCTATTTTGCTTGCGAAACAGGCTCGAATTCATTGTTTAGATTCCCGATGAAAAGGCTGGCCACATCGACGGCGGCCGGGGCGATCTCCCGCGCTTTGCCTTCGAATTCGGGTGCCGCAGGTCTCGCGTTTGAGACCTGGGGTAACTCGACACTTCGACAGATGAGATTTCAGGATCGCCGTGTGCCCGGGTCCCTCGCACTTGGGGACCCGGGAAGACCACTCGCCCCCAATCCCGAGTTCTGCACACGCTCTGCCAACCAATGAGCTGTCATCCTGAACGCAGTGAAGGACCTGCTCTGAAAATTGCACTAACACCAGTAGCGCCGGGCTCCAGCCCGGTTGTCGTGTGGGCGTCCACGCCCGCACCGGGCTCGCATCGGGCTTAATTTTCATCCTCTTGAGCGTGGCATCGCGACATGTATGACTGGCGGGTGGCGCAAGTCTCCGGATGCCCATTCACCACAACTTTGGGGGCCCCAGGTCTCGCTTTTGAGACCTGGGAAAGCACTTCTGTCAGATCTTCAGACGTAAAAAAACGATATGATGCCGATGGGGTTCGCGTGGCCAAGGGCAACATCTCGGCGTGCGAATTGCGACATCAAGTCGAACGGGTTCCAGCCGGTCAGCGACTACATCATCGGGCCGGGCGGCGAGCAGTTGACCGAGACCGGCTCCGACGGCCAGGGCAACATGGTCTGGTCGCATACCAATGTGTTTGCGGGCGGCAGCCTCATCGGAACCTACGACAAAGACGGCCTGCACTTCTATCTCAACGACTGGCTCGGCAACCGCCGCGTGCAAACCGATTATGCCGGAGTCTTCGAACAGTCCTGCACCAACCTGCCCTTTGGAGATAGCCTCAACTGCACCGCTTCGCTCGTCTCGCCGACAGAACACCACTTCACCGGCAAAGAACGAGACACCGAATCAGGCAACGACTACTTCGGGGCCAGGTACTACGCAAGTCTACGATGGGCCGGTTCATGTCGCCCGGACTGGAGTGCCAAAGAAGAGCCTGTTCCGTATGCGAAGCTCGACAATCCGCAGAGCCTGAATCTCTACGCTTACGTGCTGAACAATCCACTCAGCCGAGTGGACGCTGATGGCCACGACGACAAAACTCCAGAGAAGATTGTGGCCGCGGCTAAAGCTTCGGAGAATAGCCAGAGTTACGATATCAACAGACCGAATGTCAGCAATGGGCAGTTCTTCAGGCCGGGTACTGACAAGTGCAATGAATACGTGAGTGACACGGTCAAGAGTGCTGATGGAGTGCGTCCGGTCAATATGGATACCGGAAAAATTCCGACAGCTGCACAGTTCGCTGATCCGAATGTGAAAATCCAAGGACTGTCCGATCCGAAGCCTCTCAGCGAAGCCAAGCCAGGAGATGTCATTGCGCAAGATCATGGCGCTAACCCCAAGTCCGGGAATGAAGAAGGGCACGTTGGTATCGTCGTCGAAGCTCCTCACGACGGCCAGCCAGGACGGACAGCTTCGGCGAACGCAAATGAAGGTGGCAAGGTCACTATCAACACCTGGGGATTCCGGAGTCCAACAGCAACCCCCAACAACGGCGAGAGAAACGGCGCGGCTTCGCCACCGCCTGTGGTGAGGCATCCCCTATGAGACCTGAAACGAAACTGTGGTTGGGGCGCACTGGAATCGGAGTCGGCTTGGTAGCGTTGGGAGTCCTGCTTTCCTATGCCTACTTCATTCACTGGGTAAAGCAATATCCACACGGCGACGACCCTAAGAACATCGACTATGTGCTCTGGAAGCACGGTCTGAATCAGAACATGAATCTCGATGATGCGGTCAGTGCAATGACGCATGACGTGTGGGCCGTCCGTTTGGTGGAGGGACAGGCCAAGGATCAGCTGAAACACAGGTTCGGCATTATCCGAGAGTTGAAAGAAGCGAGACCCTACGACCAGTTCTGTTCTACAAACGGATCAATCGGAGAGCGTGGTATCCCAGCGGCTGGCAAGGAGGTCGTTTTTCTCCGAGACAGCGACTGGATGGTAATCCTCGACAAAGGAAAGGCCGTGGATTTAGTCCTTTGCAAAGGGTACTGACTGATAGAGCTTCAAAAGCCTTGGGGGGCCGCGCATATGCTGATCTCCTGATGAGAGCGGCTCTCGGTTTTTCCTGCGCCGCTCTCGTCTTGCTTGCGGGCTGTCATCGTGGACGACTAACGGTGACCCATCCGCGCAGCTTCCCAGGCGTCGTAAGCAAGGATGTGACCTTCCATTCATCGGCTCTCAACCGCAACATGATGTACGGGGTCTATGTGCCGAAGGACAGCGCCCGAGGCACGAGGTTCCCTGTTGTTTATCTGCTGCACGGCTGTGGCGGCAGTTTTAGAGACTGGATGAGCGACTCGGACGTTGGGGCCTATGCTGCGAAGGGCCTCATCCTTGTATCGGTGGACGGCGACTGTTCGTACTACATGAACGCTGCGCTCGACGCCAAA
>CAWILB010000082.1:0-18988 GCA_963836635.1 uncultured Acidobacteriaceae bacterium
TCGCGCGGTGCAGTTCACGGTAGGGAACCAGGTCTTCGTTCCAGAGTTGCTCCCACGTGCGGTCAATCTCCGGCATCACGAAATGCGTGTCGCCGCTCGCCCCGCCCAGGCCGGGGAAGTGTTTGCCGCAACCAACGATTCCGTGTGCTGCGAGGCCCACGAGAAACTCCCTCGCGTACGCAGTCACTTCTGCCGCAGTCGCTCCCGGCGGGCGCGAACCCAACACTTCAGCAGCTACAGGCAGTGCCAAATCCACCACGGGCGCCAGCGTTGTGTTGAATCCGAATGCGCCGGTAGCACGTGCAATCAATTCGCCGTGTTCGCGCGCCAGTGATGAATGGGTGGCCCATCCTCGCGACGTCTTTGTTCTTGTCGCCAGGGTGGGATCTCTCGAACTTCGGCATTCCTCCCGGCGCATTGCCGCGCCCACCGCCTGCGCCGAGGGCAGCGGGGCCAGCGCGTCACGCACACGGTTCACAGTGCCGCCCTCGATATCGACGCATCGCACCGCATGAGGAGCGCACGAGCTCGTAACTTCATCAAGCAACGCGCGCGTTTGCACGACATCCTTAATGTTGCGCTTGAAGAGAATCATGCCCCCGGGCCGCACCAGCTTGAGCCACGCGCGCTCCACGCCTGTGAGCTCCGCGCCCCCCAGCCCAACCACCAGCAAGCTTCCCGCCGCCTTGCGCAAATTCTCCATGCGCTCCCTGTCCTCTAGTGCCTATTGCCTAGTCCCTGGTGCCTTGGTCTTTCAACTCCTGCTGTAACTCCTCAAGCAGGTTCAGCGCCTGGAGCGGCGTCAGGGAATTTACGTCGGTGGCTTCAATGCGATCGACAATTCGCTGCGAGAGAGGAGTAAATATTGTAAGCTGCATCGGCTCCGCGGCTGTCTCCACCTGTACGCTTTGTCGCTCTTGTCTTTCATGTTGCCGCAGAACATGTCGCGCACGCTCAATCACGGCCAAGGGCAGCCCGGCCAGCTTGGCCACTTCAATGCCATAACTCTTGCTCGCCGCGCCCGGCTCAATGTTGTGCAGAAATAGGATGCCGCTTGGATCCTCTTTCACGCCGACCCGTAAATTACGCACGCGCGGAAGCTTCTCGGCCAGCATGGTCAGCTCATGATAGTGCGTCGCAAAAAGAGTTCGCGCGCCAGTATCGGCGTGCAGATACTCAACCGTGGCCCACGCCAGGCTGAGCCCGTCAAACGTCGCCGTGCCGCGGCCCATCTCGTCAAGCAAAATCAGCGACCGCCGCGTGGCTGTATTCAGAATGGTCGCCGTCTCCGTCATCTCTACCATAAAAGTCGACCGGCCTCGCGCCACATTGTCGCTTGCGCCAATGCGCGTATAAATCCGGTCCGCCAAGCCAAACCGCAGGCTCTCGGCCGGAACAAAACTGCCCATCTGGGCCATCAGCACCAGCATCGCCGCCGTGCGCAGATACGTGCTCTTGCCGCCCATGTTCGGTCCCGTAATCAGCAGCAGGCTCGGCCCCTCGTCTGTCGCGCTAAGGTAAAGATCGTTGGGAATGAACCGACCCTCGCGCGTCTCTTCCATCCACTGTTCAATTACCGGATGCCGCGCCGCCACCGCCTCAAGCACCGGTTCGAAGTCGAGCTTTGGCCGCGTATAGCGTCGCCCCGCTGCCAGATGCGCGAAGCAGGTCAGCATATCGGCCTCGGCCACCGTCGCCGAGCTGCGCCGAATTCTTCCAGCGGCTTCCAGCAGGCTCGTTCGCAGAAAAGAGAAAATACGCTTCTCGATCTCGATGCACCGATCGTGAGCCGAGAGAATCTTGCGCTCGTATTCTTTCAGCTCCGGCGTTGTAAACCGTTCCGCATTCACCAGCGTCTGCTTGCGTTCGTAGTCCGCTGGCGCAAGCGCAAGGTTCGCCTTGGTGATCTCGATGTAGTAGCCAAACACCGAGTTGTAGCGCACTTTCAGCGACCCGATTCCCGTCCTGTGACGCTCGCGATCCTCGATTGCCGCAATCGCCAGGCGACCGCTCGATGAAATCGATCGCAGTTCGTCCAGCTCTGAATCGACTCCAGCCGCTATCGCTCCGCCATCCGCCAAAGTCAACGGCGGCTCAGCCACAATCGTTCGCGCAATCTGCGCCGTTGCATCCTCAATTGTGTCGAGCCGCACCGCAATCTGCCGCCAGAGCGGTCCCAGCATTGCGCCAACCGCAGCCTTCAGTCCCGGCAACCTGGCCAGGCTCGCGCCCAGCGCCCGCAAATCGCGCGGCCCCGCTGAATCCAGGCTGATGCGCGCCAGCAGCCGCTCCAGATCGAGAATCCCCGCAAACGCGCGGCGAATCTCCTCGCGCTTCACAAGGTCGCCATGCGCTTCGGCCACAGCTTCATAGCGCTGCTCAATCGCCGCCGCATCGTTCAGCGGTCGCAGTATCGTCGCGCGCAGCATGCGTTTTCCCATCGGCGTCAGGCACTCGTCCAAGGTGCGGAAGAGCGTTACGCGTTCGTCCTGTCCCTGGAAGAGCGGCTCAACCAGTTCGAGATTGCGTACCGTCACCTGGTCAAGCTCGAGCGACGTCGAGTGCTCCTCGAACTTCAACGAATCAATGTGCAGCGCCTCGTTCTTCTGCGTGGTGCGCACATAATGCAGCACCGCGCCGGCAGCAATCGCAGCCGCATCGTGCCCCTCGAGCCCAAAGCCCTCCAGCGTGCGCACATTCAGTTGCCGTTCCACCAGCGGAACGGCAAAGTCACGTGTCCACACCCAGTCCTCAACCCGCGTTCGGGCCGGAATTCGCTCAAGCAGCGCCGGCGGTTCCGCGCTCACGGCAACCAGTACCTCGCGCGCGCCGGCCATCAGGATCGCTTCGACGGCCTGCTGTCGCGCCGCTGCACCGCTAAACTCCGCCGTCCTGAACTCGCCCGTCGAAACGTCGAGCAGCGCCACCCCACAAACAACAGCATCCTGGCTCACCACTTTCGAGCTTGTCATCCTGAACGAGTCCCGCTCCGCGGGGCGAGTCGAAGGACCTGCGGTCGCTTTTTCGCGCGCCTGTTGAGAGTTGCCCACCTCATACATAGCCGCCAGAAAATTGTTCTGCTCCGGAGCCGCCGTCGGATCCATCGCCGTTCCCGGCGACAGAACCCGCGTCACCTCCCGCCGCACAATCTTCTTGGTGAGCTTCGGGTCCTCCATCTGATCGCAAAGTGCAATCCGGTAGCCCTTCCTTAGCAGCCGCGACAAATACCCCTCGACCGCATGAAAGGGAACCCCGCACATCGGAACCTGGCGCTCCCGGTCCCGCGCCGTAAGCGTCAGTTGCAACTCCCGGCTGGCGATCGTCGCGTCGTCATAAAACAACTCGTAGAAATCCCCCATGCGGAAGAACAGCAGCGCATCGGGATTCTCCCGCTTTGCCGCCGTCCATTGCCGCATGAATGGCGTCAGCTCGTTGGCGTCCTTATCCCTGCGTACGGGCAGGGAAGTGAGCGCAAATTCCCCGGAAGGCGTCTCGCCATCAGGTGCCGTCAAGCCCTCAAGAAGAACCGGCTCGGCCGGCGCGGCATCCGTCGTCAACAGCAATCCCGCAGCTACGGTTTGTTCGTCTTTCCTTATCACACTGCTTCAAGAGTATCGCGGCAAGGTGAGGATATTCGGGGCGTCAATTCCGGCCTGAAACCCGCTCGCCAACCCTCTTGAAGCAGCACCCGGAACGCTAACTCCAACAATGCCATATGGTGATTTGCATCACAGTATACTGACTGGTTACACCTTAACGTGAATCTTGCCATGTACCTTCTCTGGCTACGAGTTGCGGCTATTCTCTACGCGGCGGGAGCCGTCGCCGTCTTCCCGGCTGTGCTCTACTCTCAGGAGCGCTGGCGCAGGTGGTGCGTCCATCTCGGCGGCATGGCGGTTTTCTTCCACTTCGTATCGGTGGTTGAAATGCTCGTTCAGGCGCATCGGCTCATGCCGGTAGGGGAGCGCGAAATCGAGTCGCTTCTTGGATTCGCGGTCGCCGGAATCTTCTTCCTCGTCTGGTGGCTTTATGACGGCATCTCCCTTGGAATCTTTGCCTTACCAGCCACATTCTTCCTGGTTTTCATCCCCGCGCTGGGCCCCAACCGTTATCGTTTTCCAAGTCAGAGTATCTACGACGTCTGGCTTGTGGCGCATATCATCGCCCTTCTGCTCGCCTACGCTGCGCTTTTTTTCAGCCTCGTCTCCTCCATGCTTTACCTGGTGCAGGAGCGGCGCATCAAATCCAAACGCAAGCCCGACAAGACTTCAAAATGGGGTCCGCTTGAGTGGCTGCCACCCCTCGACACCCTGGAACGCGTAGCCCTCGCGACTCTCGAATTCGGATTTCCCATGCATGACTGTCGGCCTCATCCTGGGCTCCATCCTGGTTCAGGAGACCTCGGTCGGCGCATCCTACTTCCTCAATCCCGACATTCTCGCTGCCTACGTTATGTGGATCATCTACGTCACGTTGCTCTTTATGCGCCGCAGCGCTGGTCTTGCGCGGACGCAAGGCCGCTTACGTCTCCGGCGTCGCGCTGGTCGTGATGATGGCCGTCTGGTGCGTCAACTTTTTCAGCCAGGTGCATAGGTTCGGTCCCCAATGACGCTCACACTCATCGGCGTCAATCACAAGACCGCGCCCATCGCGCTGCGCGAGCGGGTGGCCATCTCGCGCGACGAGCTGGCTGATACTACGCAGCGCCCTGGCCGCAATGCCAGGCGTGGCCGAGTGCATGATCGTTTCGACCTGCAATCGCGTTGAACTGCTGGCCGCTACTGAAGGCGACGATGTCCAGGTGTAGCAGCTTCCTTGCCAACCACTTCGGCATCGAGCCAGAGGTACTCAATCCGCACCTTTACGAGTACCACGACCAGGAAGCCGTCTCGCACCTCTTCCGCATGGCCGCCAGCCTCGACTCCATGGTGGTAGGCGAGCCGCAGATTCTTGGCCAGGTAAAAGAGGCCTTCGCCGTTGCCCGCGCAGCCGGCACAGTCGGTGGCCAGCTTGACCACCTTCTGCAGGGCGCATTCGCCGCCGCCAAAAAAGCCCGCTCCGAAACCGGCATCGGTTCAAATTCAGTCTCCATCGCCTCGGTCGCCGTTGAGCTGGCCCGCAAAATCTTCGGTTCGCTTCAGGGCCGCACGGTCTTCCTGGTCGGCGCCGGAAAAATGAGCGAACTTGCAGCACGCCACCTTGCTCAGCAGGGCGTCGGCACCATTCTCATCTCCAATCGCACCGCCGAGCGCGCCCGTCGCATGGCCGAAGAGTTCGAAGGCCAGGTTCGCCCGCAGGTTGTGGACTTCGCGCAACTCTACGAGGCAGCCAGCAACGCCGACATCGTCATCAGTTCCACGGGCGCGCCGCACCCCATCTTCCGCCGCGAGCATGCCTTGGCGTTCCTGCACCCCCGCAAGAATCGCCCCATGTTCTTCATCGATATCGCCGTCCCGCGCGACGTCGATCCTGAGATGAACAAGCTCGACGGCATCTTTGTCTACGACATCGACGATCTGCAGCAGGTGGCCGCTTCGCACATTGAAGAGCGCGGCCGCCAGGCCCTCGATGCCGAGAGCATTATCGCGATCGAAGTCGAGCGGTTCCATCAGCGCCAGCGCACGGTCAATGCCGCGCCCGCCATCGTCGCGCTGCAGCGCAAGGCTGAAGAAATTCGCGTGGCCGAGATCGAGCGCATTCATAAGCGGCTTGGGCACGCTCAATGATGAGCAACTGGCGGCCGTCGAGGCGCTTACCCGCGGGCTGGTCAACAAATTCCTGCATCCCCCCATGCAGGCGCTCAAGCAGGCAGCGCGCGAGGGTGACTCCGCGCGGCTCGATCGTGCTGTGCGAAACCTGGTCGGTCTCTGCCGCTCCCCCCGGCGCAATCGCCGGAAGCAGAGCCCCAAACCGCAAGCGCCGAACCCGGGCCGAAAAAATCACGTTCCCGAACACACATATGGAGGCGCACCGATGAACCTACGCATCGGCAGCCGGGGGTCTCAACTTGCTCTGTGGCAGGCTAACCACATTGCCGACCTGCTGCGTTCACAAGGCCATACCGTCGAAATCGAAATCATCAAGACCACCGGCGACCGTCTGCAGGAGATTACATTCGCCCAGGTCGGCTCCAAAGGCATGTTCACCAAGGAAATTGAGGAAGCCCTTGCCAGCGGCCGCGTCCACCTTGCCGTGCACTCGCTCAAGGACCTGCCCACCGATCTGCCTGAGCAGTTTGCTCTGGCGGCCGTTCCTCCGCGCGTCGATCCGCGCGACGCATTTGTCTCAGTCAAATACATGAGCCTGGCATCGCTGCCGCAGGGCGCGCAGCGTAGGCACCAGCAGCTCAGCGCCGTCGCGCGCAACTCAAAGCGCTGCGGCCCGACATTGAAGCCATCGAGTTCCGCGGCAACGTTGACACCAGCGCCTGCGCAAGCTGGGTGAGGGACAGGTCGACGCAATCCTGCTCGCTGCTGCCGGCCTCGATCGCCTCGGCCGCACCGACTGGATCCGCGAACGCCTCGATCCATAGATCTTTTGCCCCGCTGCCGGCCAGGGCGCGCTGGGCATTGAAACCCGCAGAGACGATTACGGCATCATTCAGGCGCTCTCCTTCCTCGACAATCCCGACACGCGGTTTGCCGTCACAGCCGAGCGCATGCCGCTTGCCGCCCTCGGCGGCGGCTGCCAGGTGCCCATCGGAATCTCACTGCCGCCAGAATCTTTCCAACATCCGCAGCGACGGCGAGCCCGGCCCCCACGACGAGATCTTCGGCGTTGTTGCCTCGCCCGAAACAGGAGCGATCGTGCGCATCTTTCGCACCATGCCGCGCGACCATAGCAATCCGGCCGCGCTCGGCCGCATGGCAGCAAAAATGCTGCTCAGCCAGGGAGCCGGCGCGCTGCTGACGCCCGCCGCAGGAGCTGCCAAGTGAGCTTGCCGCTCGAGGGCCGCAGTTTTGAAAGGGCACGACTTTAGTCGTGCCAAAAATTCCCGCAATCAACTGGGCCTTTAGGCTCTGAGGGACGTTCTTGCTGAACGCAATGAGATCCGGGCCGCTACCCAAGGTAGTGAGACTATGAAGCTTGACAACCTGATCGGCAAAAGGATATTGGTAACGCGTGCCGCTCATCAGGCAGGCAAACTCAGTTCCGCTCTGCGAGAGCTGGGCGCTACGCCTGTAGAGGTGCCCGTGCTCGAGATTCTGCCGCATGTGAGCTTCGATCCTCTCGATCGCGCCATCCGCTCACTCGACTCCTACGATTGGTTGATCCTCACCAGCGCCAACGCCGTCAAAGCTCTGGTTGAGCGCACGGCCAGCCTCGGTACGGCCGTCGACCGCGCCGCGCTGCCTCGGATTGCAGCCGTCGGCGCGGCAACCGCATCCGCCGCCCGCGACGCAGGTTTTTCCGTCGCGCTCGTGCCCGAGAACTATGTGGCCGAGAGCCTCGTCGATGCGCTTCTCAAAATCGGGCACGAAGTGTCAGGGCACGACTTTAGTCGTGCCGGACAAGCTGCAAGCACCCAGAAAACGAGGGGGCTTTAGCCCCTGAGGGAAATTTTGCTGGCCAACGCGTTCTCATCGCCCGCGCCGCGATTGCCCGCGACGTCATCCCCGAAGCACTGCGCGCCGCCGGAGCCCAAGTCGACGTGGTAGACGCCTACCGCAACGCGATGCCCGCCGCCGCGCCTGAACTCCTGCGCGGGGCCCTCCAGCAGGGAATCGACGCCGCCACCTTCACCAGTTCCTCAAGCGTCACGCACCTTGCCGAGGCCGCCACGTCGGCCGGCATCATATTTCCCTTCGCCGGCGTTCCCGCCGTCTCCATCGGCCCTATCACCAGCCAGACCCTCCGTGAACACGGCTGGGAGCCCGTCGCTGAAGCCAGCCCCTCAGACATTCCCGGGTTGGTTGCGGCGCTCGTCAGGTACTTCACTTAGTGTGGTGTCTCAGAAATTCTTGACAAAACCGTCGCTGTCGTTCTGAGCGCACGGGGCCCCAAATGTACTTCAATTTGGGGGCGGTAAGCGAAGAATCCGCGGTTGCTCTTTGCGATTTAACTTACACGAACCTCTGAGACGCCACACTGGGTTTGATTTGGCAATCGTGCGGCCACGAAATTACCCGCCAACCCGCCAACCTGCGATGCCGCGAAGCGGCGCCAACCCGCGAAGAATCGAAAGATTTGTTTCATCCACCGCGGGGTCGAACCGCGGATGTCCGACTAACTCCGCCAACTCCGCTAGCTCCGCTGTTTGTTCAGCTCTCCCACGTCTTATCCTTCGATCGGCACAGCGTCTCCAAATTGCACCTGTCGCACTTCGGCTTGCGCGCCTCGCACACCTGTCGCCCGTGGTGGATGATCTGGTGCGAGAAGCTGATCCAGCGATCCTGCGGCAGCACCTGCATCAGCTCCTGCTCCACCTTCTCGGCCGTATCGCTCCTCGCCAACTCGAGCCTGTGCGAGATGCGGAAGACGTGCGTATCCACCACTACTCCCTCAGCTTTGCCGAAGCTCACGCCGAGCACAACGTTAGCCGTTTTGCGCGCCGCGCCCGGAATCGTGATGAGCTCGGCCAGCGTCTGTGGCACCTTCCCACCAAACTCCTCGGTGACCTTCTTCGCCGCACCCACGATTGACTTCGCCTTGTTGCGAAAGAATCCCGTAGTTCGAATCAGTTCCTCAATCTCGGGTTGTTTAGCCTTGCTCATCTTTGCCGGGGTAGGAAAGCGCCGAAACAGTTCCGGCGTCACCATATTCACACGCACATCGGTACACTGCGCCGAAAGAATCGTCGCCACCAGCAGCTCCCACGGCGACGTGTGCGTGAGCGCGCAAACCGCTTCGGGGTAAGCCTCGTCAAGCGCCTTCAGAATTGCAGCAACGCGCTCCGGCGCGAGCGGCCCGCGCGGATTACGCGTCTTTGCTAAAGCCACCTGCGGCTTTTTCCGTAATGACTTCTCAGATTTCTTGGTTTTCGCCATAGTTCTGTCATTGAGGCCCGCTGACCCATGTTACAAGACTGCTTGTTCGGCCTGCGCAAGGAACGGTTCTGGATGATACGAGGGTGTTGCACCACCTTGTATGAATATGGGGTGCTTGGCATCCTCGCGGTTGGTGTATCTGGCAGCTCATTCGTTGCTGCGCAACAAGCCCCGGGCGCGGCGAACGCAGATCAGCGTCCCAGCTTCGAAGTCGCATCCATCAAGCCGACCAAACCTGATGATAACGATCATGGCTGGCACTCAAACTCGGACCGGCTGACTATTGAAGGCTACAGTTTGCGAGATCTGATCGTTTCCGCATATGGCCTGAAATCAGCCTCGCAGGTCCTGGGCGGCCCCGACTGGATTGACAAGAAGCATTTCGATATTGTGGCCAAGGTGGACGATTCCGAATTAGGGAGACTAAAGCGGACGTCGCGCGAAGATCGCCGGATGCAATCGAACCTGATGCTGCAATCATTGCTTGCAGATCGTTTTGGCCTCAGCGTAAGTCGCGGTGAGCGAAAAGTGCCGGTTTATTCTCTCGTTGTCTTAAAGACCGGCATCAAGTTCACGACCTCCACTCCCGACGAAAAAAACCACGATCTTTCAGTGAGAAACACGGCGATGACGGCAACCGCGAGCTCGATGGACTCCCTCGCCGATTACCTCACGACGCAGCCTGAGATGGGAGACAGGCTCGTTAAGAATCGAACCGGCCTTACCGGCGACTACGACTTCAAACTGAACTGGGCGCGCGATCGCGGCAATGGCGTTCCGCCGGATGCAACGCTCCCGGGCTTGTTCACAGCCTTGCAGGAGCAGCTCGGACTGAAGCTGAAATCCGAAAAGAGTCCGGTCGACATTGTCATCGTGGATGCGGCGAAGCAGCCATTGCTGGATTGAAGTCATTTGAGATGAAATCCGCGCGAGTTTTATCGCTTACCCGCCCAAGCCTCTTCGGTGATTTTCTTGATCTGCGCGATCGTGAGCCTGGGGGTGCCTTTCTTGGCCAGGCTCCCGCTGAATTTGTCGATCGAACGCGCCTGCCGCACGTATGTCCCGGACTTTATCAGCGGCCATGCCTCGCTATAGGGCATTCGATGTTCGTGTTTTGCTCGCCAGTGGGCGTCGACACCGTCGAAACCGTTCCCTCTAAACTCATGGCCGCATTCGGGACAAATCTTAGACGCTTTAGCTTCATTTCTTACGGCGATTGCCCTCTGTTACAAATCCAGCGTCCCGCCCAGCCATGACGTCAGCTTTTCCACCGGCAGCCGGATGCCCACGTAGAACTGTCCGAACAGCGCATAAACCGCGCTCACCTCGTCAAACCGCATCTCGTAGATCAGCTTCTTGAAGGCCACCGGGTCGTCGCTGAACAGGTCCACACCCCACTCCCAGTCGTCGAGACCGATCGATCCGGAGATGATCTGCTTGACCTGGTAGCCATAGCGCCGCCCAATCAGGCCGTGGAGATGCATCATCTGCTGGCGGTCTTCAAACGGCACCTTGTACCAATTCGTCTGCTCGCCCCGCTTGCGGTCCATCGGATAAAAGCAGAAATACTTGGTTTCGGGAACAGACGGGTAAAGTCGTGGCGCCATCGCGTGGGCTGACCGGTCGAGGGTCCCCTGCACTTCAGACTGCCACTCCGGTGAAAACGTCTCATGGCCCAGGGCTGCCGCGGTCTCGTAGGTTTTGCGGCTCGATTCGTAAAGCCCCAGCTCCACAATCGAAACATACGAGTGAACCTGGGTCAGATAGTCATAGATGCGGCTCTGGGCCAAATCGAGTTCAATCTGGTTCAACGCGCCGAAATTATCGCGAAAGTGGAGCAGTATCAGGTCGCCCTTGTGCCCGAGCTCCGAATAAAGAGCTGTCCTCACGTGGGTATCGCCCGTTGTGCGTTCAAGCCCGCTTAATAGTTGCGTTGCCTGTGCAGCAATTTGTTCGCGCTCAGATGCTGGAGTCTTTCGCCAGCTCTTCCAATCGAACTTGAAAAACTGGTGCAATACTCCGGAGCCCTCCAGGGTGAGGGGTACAGGCGGCAAACCAGCCAATAGGGACCTCCAACTAAATTGATTCGTCTTAAGCCTATCGTATCAAAGAACAATAGCCGTAAATGCGCAGGTGAACCCGGTTATATACGCAGGCCAGGCGGCGCGAAGGCGCAGGGCTTCGCCCGTTATACTGGAAGGGCTCATGAACGAGAAGATCCTGGCGCTGTTGGTTCATTTCATCACTCAAACCATTCAGGCTGGCGGTTACGCCGGCATCGCCGCGCTCATGGCCCTGAATTCATGCGGCATTCCGATTCCATCCGAACTCATCATGCCTTTCTCCGGATACCTGGTCTACCTGGGGCGCTTCAATTTGATTCTGGTTGCGGCTGCGGGAGCAGTGGGCTGCAATATTGGCTCGGCTGTCGCCTATTGGATCGGCGCCAAAGGTGGCCGGCCGCTGGTCATGCGCTACGGCAAATGGGTGCTGATGAGCCAGCACGATCTCGACCGCATGACCTGGTTCTTCGAGCGGTACGGATCGATCGCCATTCTGGTGGGCCGCATGTTGCCGGTGGTGCAGACATTCGTCGCCTTTCCCGCAGGCATCGCCAAAATGCCGCGCGCCTGCGTTTTCACATCTACACCACCGCTGGCTCCCTGGTCTGGTATTCCTGCCTGGCCTGGGCGGGCATGAAGCTGGGCGAGCGCTGGAACACCGATCCGCGCCTTGAGCAGGTGTTTCACCGCTTTCACCTCGTGGTGGAACTGGCAATTGTTGCTGCCGTGGTGTGGTTTGTCTGGTCGCATTTGAACCGCAGAAAGAAGATGGATGCAGCATGAGCAAAAACGCGGCCCACAGCAGTTGCCGCAGAGGTTCCCGCGATTTGCATGCCGCGGGGTCACGGTGTTCCACTTGATAACTGTTGCGGATCGCAAAAAGCACGATTTGATAGCAATTCGAAATCATCTGAAGGAAGGAATTGAGAAAAATGTCAACTGAACAACAAGGCGGCCAAAAGACCGCCGGAGTTGCGCCCGCGAAGGGCAAGCTTGGAGTAATGGTGGTTGGCCTGGGCGCCGTTGCCACCACCATGATCGCCGGCGTTGAAGCCGTGCGCCGCGGGCTGGCCAAGCCCATCGGCTCGCTCACGCAGATGGGCACCATTCGCCTGGGCAAGCGCACTGAAAACAAGTCGCCGCTGATCAAGGACTTTGTGCCGCTGGCCGATCTGAACGATATCGTCTTCACCGGCTGGGACATTTTTGAAGACAACGTCTACGAGTCGGCCGCTCACGCTGCCGTGCTGACAAGCGAGACGCTCGCGCAGCTCAAGCCGTATCTCGAAACCATCAAGCCGATGCCGGCGGTCTTCGATCAGTTCTACGTCAAGCGCCTGCACGGCACTCACGTCAAGAAGGGCAAGAACAAGCGCGAACTGGCCGACCAGGTGATCGAAGACATTCGCGCCTTCAAGAAGACAGTCGATCGCGTGGTGATGATCTGGTGCGGATCGACCGAGATCTTTCTTGAGCCCACGGCCGTTCACCAGAGCATCGAGAACTTTGAGAAGGGTCTTGAGGCCAACGATCCCGGCATCGCTCCGTCGCAGATCTACGCCTACGCCGCGCTGAGCGAAGGCGTGCCCTTCGCCAATGGCGCACCGAATCTCACCGTCGATACTCCCGCGCTGGTCTGGCTCTCGAAGAAGAACGCCGCGCCCATCTGCGGCAAGGACTTCAAGACCGGCCAGACGTTGATGAAGACCGTCCTCGCGCCGGCCTTCAAGGCGCGCATGCTCGGCGTCAGCGGGTGGTTCTCAACCAACATTCTCGGCAACCGCGACGGCGAAGTCCTCGACGATCCTGAATCCTTCAAGACCAAGGAGGAGTCGAAGCTCGGCTCGCTCGAGCACATCTTCCAGCCCGAGCTTTATCCCGACCTCTACAAGGACCTCTACCACAAGATCCGCATCAACTATTATCCGCCGCGCGGCGACGAAAAAGAGGCGTGGGACAACATCGACATCTTTGGCTGGCTCGGCTATCCCGATGCAGATCAAAGTCAACTTCCTGTGCCGCGACTCGATTCTGGCCGCGCCCATCGCGCTCGACCTGGTGCTGTTCCTCGACCTGGCCAAGCGCTCGCCTGAACTGCGGTCCATCGGCATTCAGGAGTGGCTGAGCTTCTATCTCAAGTCGCCGCAGACGCGCGAGGGCCTCTACCCCGAGCACGATCTCTTCATCCAGTCCATGAAGCTGAAGAACACGCTGCGCCACATCATGGGCGCAGGACCTGATCACGCACCTCGGCCTCGAATACTACGACTGAGGCGGCCATTCTGCTCGACCCAAGCACGAGGGCAAACAAAAGCCCCGACCGAAAGGCTGGGGCTTTTCTGTCCTAACGCAAAACTCTATGCGATCGCCGTCTGCATCAGGCCATCACTGCCGGTGGCTTCAATACCGCGCCGCCACAGCAACGGCCTGCATCGCCGCCGGCAGCGGCTGCGCATGCGACCCGCGCGTGAGCCGGTGAACAAAGTGATACGGCGGCCACGGTCCTGATAGCTGCATCTGGCACTCGCGCATCATCAGCGCTGGTCGATGCAAACTTGTTCTGGTACCGCTCCACGCATTTGCGGTCGATCAGATGGGCAATGTCGAGCACCATCTTGCCGTTTTCCGTCAGCCGGCAGCTGACTTCCTCGTCCAGAGGCATAAACAGCCGATGCATCTGGAAGCTGACTGCGCGCGCACGTGTCTGGCGTTCGCGGGTCCGGGCCGCATTCTCACGCAGGTTGGTCAGGTACTCGCGGCCCACCCTCTCGGCGGGCATGTGGCGCTCAATCTCCTTGCCGCAACAGTCGTCGACAAAGATCTTCAGGTGCATCTCCGTCTTGCCGCGCAGCTTGTCGATATTGCCCAGGAACTGGCGCTGATTCGAGCGGATCGACTTGCGCAGCGAATCATCGTCGTTGAAGACAGTGCCAAAACGGAAGGGAAGTACGGTGGAGTGCTGGAAGCAATCCGCGATCACCCGTGCGTGGTCGACGCCCGACTTCTGGTTGAGAGGTTCTTGTGGGTTGTGCTCGCTCACGATTACTGGCGAGATCACTGGCGGGATATAAAAAAACTTGATTTCCGCTTACTCCGATGACTGATTCCAACGGAACTGGTTTACGATGGCGAGCTAATTCAGGAAACGCTTGCTTTTCCCCAATGCAGTAGGCATACCATGCCATGGCGAGACACTCCATTCGCGTGCGCACAGGCCAGTGTGCGCCGCTTGTTGGTGAAGCTCTGTGAACTTGGGAACAACTGCATACATAGGTGGGACCGAAGGGCGCAAGATTAGCGACCCCATCCGACTATCCGGAATACTAGTCTCGGCGAAAATACGACTGGCAACAACCGTTGTCACAATCTCCGCGAAGGTGAGCGGGTTTGTCCAACATTGTGTTCGTATTATCAAATAATTACTTGACTGGAACAATAACTGAGCAAAATTCCAGTCTTCAGTCGCTGGGACGGCTCGAAAAGCGATTTACGTTTGTACCATATTATGGTATTAGTTGTTGAAAAGTGGTTCAAGTTGGCCCGCCTGGAAGCTCTCTTGGGCATTTATCGTATCGTAATCAATGCAGAACCCGTCGCACTTGGATAGCGAGAAATACGTTAAGAGCCAGAGCAGCTACCACCAATATCGTTCCGGCAATGGCCACAAAATTCACCTTCCGGCGCATCTTTTCAATGGTTTCAGCTAGGTTTCGTTGCTCTTCCGCAGTTTCCTCGGCAAGCTTCTGCACCACCCCGAGCTGCTCATCGATCTGCCTGAGCGCCTCGCCTTGACCAGCCATCTGCAGACGCAATTCCAGATGTTGCTGCTCGAGCTGCGCCAGTCCTTCCTGCAGCGGCCCGAGCGTTTGCGCAGCCTGCCGTGACAAAACCGAAGGGCCAAGCAGATTCGAAACCGCGGTGCCTACCTGCCCGTCGAGAAGCGGCAGCATCTTATGCGCAATCGGCAGTGCAGCGCGGACGACGCTCATCAACTTCTCCAACGTAGTGAGTGGATGACGCGCCGGAACCATCCCGGCCGGGCGCGAATTGCCGCGCGCGGTACCTGCTCCATGCCTCTCTTCCACAACTCCTGCAGGTCTAAGCTCTTCCATCTCAGCCACTCTCCGTTTGTTCGGTGCAAACTTACAATATAGACCGAGTCGGCCGCATTGCGATGGTCATCTCCGCACTTGTCCCCGGCCGCACCGGCCTGCCTCGCCTGCTCGCGTATTCTCATTATCGGGGAGAGACGAATGAAACCGGTCCTGGCCCACACCGTTCGCAGCGTGCAGCGCAGTATTCTGGCCGGGATCATCACCATCGGCCCGCTCTTCGTCACTTGGATCATCTTCAGTTTCCTGTTCACCTCGCTGGCCAAAGCGGGACTGCCGATTGTGCGCCTCTTCGCCACGGTCATTCCGTTGGGGTGGTTTTCGAGCCCTTTCATGGAATCGGTACTGGCCATCCTGCTCACCCTGGCCGTCCTCTACGTCGTGGGCCGGATCACTTCCGTCGTCATCGGCCGACAGGCCTTTGGGCTTTTTGAGTCAGCGCTCGAGCGGCTTCCTTTCATTGCCAAGGTCTACACTTCGGTCCGCCAGCTCATCGATACCATGATGGCCGGCAAGCCTTCGAGCCAGCGCGTCGTCCTGGTCGATTTCCCCATCGCTGGCCAAAAGAGTATCGGGTTTCTCACTCGCACCCTCCGCGATTCTGAGACCGGCGAACTGCTTGCGGCGGTGCTGCTGCCCAACGCCATCAACCCCACATCGGCCTTTCTGCAGATTCTGCCCATCAGCCGCGTAACTGAAACCGCAATGACCATGGAACAGGCGATGAGCATGCTGCTCACCGGCGGCGCAGTGGGCCCGGACACGATCCGTTTTTCCTGTGGCGTCGCCTCAGCTCAAGAAACAGCCGCGTGTGAATCCCCTAAAAGTGACAATTTGCGGACCTCCTGACCGGGTACACTTATCTCAAAATCATGAACAAGCGCCCACCCACCATTACCGCTCTATCGGTTCTCTATATCGTTGTAGGACTGGTTTCAACCGGCTACCACGTAGACAATTTCAAAGCATTCGCTCCCACGTTTAAGGGAGCACTCGAAACGCTCCTCATGATAGTAATCGGCGGCGCTGCAATCGCTGCCGGATACTATATGCTGCAAGGCAAGAACTGGGCACGCTGGCTGGCATTCTGCTGGACCCTGTTTCATGTGATCTTGAGTGCCTTTCAGAGCCCGTGGGGTCTCCTCTTTCACGGCGTATTTGTATTCCTGTTGGCGCTGCTGTTATTCAGCAAGGAAGCAAAGCAGTGGTTCACACCCGCGCCCATTTCCGCGCCGCCGCCGGTTCCACCACCGTCGATTCAACCGCCGCCAGTTGAGTGACGGAACAAATTGCACATTGCATTGCCGGGGGAACAGGGGCCTTCAGGGCCGGGCTTTCTTGCATTGGAGGAAGAATTGTCCGGCTTATTCCGCCGCAATCGCCTCATCCACATGCTCGCTTTCCACGGTCACCTTGCGCAGGTTCACGTGGTCAAATTGCGCCCAGATCAGGCCCACAGGAATAATGCTCAGGAACGTGATCAGCAGCAGGGTTGCGCCGCAGGCCGTAGCCGCTTCAGGTGTGGCTCCAAGCACCGCGACCAGCGCCACCGCAACCAGCCCGATCTGCGAAAACCACCCCAGGACCGGCAACTGAAGTACGCTCGCTCCACCGCTGGCAATCATCAGTAGAATGCATTTGGGCAATGTCACGGCTACCAGCGCGGGGCTTGCCACAAACGCCTTGCAGCCTATGAGGTAGGCCATGGCAATCAGCATCCACATTGATATCGAAAGGCTCGCCGCCGTTGCAAAGTCACGGAACGAGCGCATGGTGTCGAGCCCTGAGTGAAACGTGCGAACCTTGTGCGCTACGGCATGACCAAGGTTCTTTGATACCGCTCCGAGACTGAACTCGAACAACTGGGCAACGCGTTCACCCGCCAGCCGCACGGCAACCAGAAACATCGCTCCAAGTAAGGTGAGAACCAGCCCACCGTACCTCACCACCAGCAGCGCCATCTCGGGACTATGGCTGGTGAGCTTTGCCATTATGCCCGCGTGGCTGGTGCCGCGAATAATCTGGTCAGCCGGCACCCAGAACATGGCGACAGAAAAGATGAGCGCCATTGATCCCGCATCGAGCAGGCGCTCAACAATGTACACCGCGATTTGCGAACTGATCGGGAGACCCGTTTTGCGCGAGACAAGATAGGGCCTCACAAGATCCGCAACGCGGCCAATCAACGCGACCGCGGTAAAACCCATCACTTGCGGTCCCAGCAGCGTGAGCGCAGGAATCTTCTGGTTGTGCCTGACTAGCCGCGACCAGCGCACCGCGCGAAAGATGTACCCGAAATAGATACACGCAGTGGCAAGCGCGATCAACCGCCAATCCGCCAGCGCCACCTGTTGGCGAAAGAGCGCGAAGTCGAAGTGAATTCTGTTCCGGCCCCAATACACAAAGCCGGCGAGAATCGCCATCAAAACCAAACCCAGAATCCACTGTCTCTTCTTCAAGATTTCTCCATATTTCAAGAAACTGTTCCAGGCCGCTTCATTGTCAAGGCCCGCGGTCCGCGCCGGCGCTCATCAATTGCTCCGCACCCGAGCGCAACCCACAATGAGGAAACTCTAGGGAAAGGTCGTATAGATAGAGTGTAAAGGATTGGCCTTTAGGCACTGCTTGCCAGTTACCGGCTCCCAGCCGTCGCAGCCGCCTGCCTCTGCTGCGCCTCGCGTGCCAGCACGCGCCGGTTGAACTCGTGAATCACCCGCGCCACATAGGCCCGCGTCTGGCTGTACGGCGGAATGCCGTGGTACTTGTCAACAGCCGCCGGCCCGGCGTTATAGGCCGCCAGCGCCAGAGCAAGATTGTCGTGGTAGCGCGACAGCAACTCGTCAAGATAGGTCGATCCGCCGCGCACATTCTGTTCTGGAGCGAAGCTGTCGTTCACCCCGAGTTCGGTTGCCGTGCGCGGCATCAACTGCATCAACCCCGCGGCTCCCGCGCTGCTCACCGCGCGCGCATTGCCGCCGCTCTCAGCTTTCACCACGCTGGCCAGCAGATCCACATCGATGTCGTGGTCCTTGCCGGCCCGTGCCAGCATCTCGCCCACGTCCGCCGTGCGTAAGCTTCGTGACATTCGGCGGCGAGCATCTGCTCGATCGGCTTCGCGGGTGGGTCGGGCAGAACCTCGACGTCCAGATTTGCTCGGGGGCAAACTCGATATAGTTATCTTCGCCCGCGCTCAGGTAGAGCCGCACTCGCCCTTCCACCTGCGCATGATGGTCGCAGCGCATCTCAAAGCCATTGTTCAGAGTGATGCGCTCGGTTGCGCGCAGTCCTGGCGTAAGGCTAGCCAAGCCCGCATCACTGCCGCCAAAACCGCCAGTCCACGCCTCTTCATGCTCAAATCCCGCCCTATCACATACCGCCAATCTTCAATCCATGGTAGCCGAAGTTTCGCGTCTGCCGGCGGGCAGTTTTTTGAGTGCGGCTTCAATCACCACGGCTGCGCCATCCTCATCGTTCGTCGGAGCCTGCTTCCAGCCGCGCGTCTTTGCCAGTGCGCGCAACTCCCAGGCCGCATTCCCCATCATCACGGCCTGTCCCGCCCACTCCAGCATCTCCACATCGTTCCAGTTGTCGCCAATGGCCATGGTCTCTTTGCGATCCACGCCCAGCCGCTCCGCCAGCCGCTGCCAGCGCCCATCCTTTGGTCACTCCCGGCGGCAGCAGGTCCAGAATCGACAAATCGCGTCGCCAGGTAAGCCGTGCACGCCGATTCGCACTCCGGCCCATTCGCTCGCTTTAAGCGCCCGCTCTGCCGCGCGCATCTGTTCCACCGATCCCGCCACCATGCCCTGGATCGGATCGTCGCCGT
>CAWILB010000083.1:0-40720 GCA_963836635.1 uncultured Acidobacteriaceae bacterium
GCGAGGATCGCACGCACCGCGCCCGTGAGCACGAGCTCGCTCCCGGCCCTCATCGCCGACGCCCGCGGCCGGGGTGGGAAAGCGTGGCATCGACAACAGGGGCGGCGGCGTCCGGAGTCCACGGCATGGGCCGATGGTATGCGATATCGGTGCTTATCCCGTCGCGTGCGTGCCGCCTGCTCGGTGGAAGAGGAATTCGACGAGGGTGATGAGCGACTGCACGCAGGTGGCGCTGGTCCCGCGCGTCCAGATGCGGTCAGCGGGGTGGTCGGGGCGAGGTCGAGTGCGTCGCGGAATTCCTCGAGTGGGATAGCGTTTGGCGCCTTCGAAGTGGTTGATGGCCACCGCAGTACGGCACGCCGCGCTCCTCGAGCAGCGACAGCACCTCGTCGGCCTGGCCGATGCGCGGGTGTCGACCAGCACCAGCGCGCCGAGCGCGCCGCGGGCGAGTTCCTCCCACAACGGAAGGAAGCGCTCTCTGTCCCGGCGTGCCGAAAAGGTACAGCGCCAGTGGGGATTAAGCGTGATGCGCCCGAAATCCATGGCGACGGTGGTGGTCGGCTTGCCGGGCATGCCCGCCAAGTCGTCGACGCCGACGCTGGCCTCGGTGATCGTCTCCTCGGTGCGCAGCGGCTTGATCTCCGAGACGCTGCCGACGAACGTCGTCTTGCCGACGCCGAAGTTGCCCGCCACCAACAATTTCACCGATCGCGTACCACCGTGTCGGGCAGATAGTCGACGGTCCTCAGATGGTGAGAGCACGGAGCCCATGGAGCACCTCCTCCAGCAGCGCGATATCCGGCAGGACTTCGGTCGGGGTCGGGATGAGTCAGGTGGTCGCTGTCGAGCAGGTCGGAGGCGATGATCGTCACGACCGACAGCGGCAGGTCCAGGTGGGCGGCGATCTCGGCGATCGACAGCGAACCGGTGCTGCACACGTTCAGACCGCGGCGTGCGTCGGGCGGACGCCCTGAGCGGGCACCGGACCGCGACGACCAGAGTGACCAGGTCGAGCTCGTGGGTCGGACGCGATCGGCCAGAGGTGCGCACGTAGGCCCGAACCAGGTCGGGATCACGTCGCGACCCGCCCATGGTAATCGCCGCCTCGGTCTGCTCCGCGGTAGGCTGCCGAGTTCGTGGCCGACCCGCCGGCGAGTTCGTTGAGTCGGTGGGCGATCAGGCTGACGTCGATTTCGATGGTGGTCGCGACCCCGAGCAGGGCCCCCTCGCCCGCGGCGGTGATGAAGATCATTCCGCCGTCGTACTCGGTCATGTTTTGCCGCACGCCGATTCGGCGCCGCCGCAGAACTCGTCGAGCGACCTGCCGAGGGCCGCAGCCCGGCGGCAGCGGCGGCGAACCGGTCGGCGTCGTCGCGGCGATGCCGTGGAGTGCGCGATCCGCAGACCGTCGTCGGACAACAGGACCGCGAACCGCACGCCGGGCACCTCGAGGTCCTGAGCAGCCAGCCCAGCCGGTTGGTGCTGTCTGCGACGTCGCATTCGGTATGCCCATCAGGAGTCCATCTCCTCGGTCTGGTCGGACGCGGCAGCACGGCCGCTTTTTGAACCGCTGTGCCAGGCCGCGGCGATGTCGGGCCGGGCAAGCGCGAGTTCCGGTGTCGGGCTTTCCGCTTCGACGCTGACGGCGTGGCGGCGTCGCTTCGGCAGGCCGTTGCTGGTGGTGAGATTGACCGGTCCCGATTCGACCAGCGCGACCGGGGCGGGGGCTTCGACGACCGGCTCGGGCGCTGCGACGATCGGCTCGGCGACCGGATCCCGTTGCACCAGCAGCAGGGATTCGGGGATGAACACCATCGCGCGCATGCCGCCGTAGGCGTTGGGGCCGTCGAGGTACACGGCGAAGCCGTAGCGGCGAGCCAGCGCGGCGATGCCGGGGAACCCGACCCGCGGCGACGGGCCGAGTTCGTGAACGTCGACTGTGCGCTCGCCGGAGAGGATTTGGCGGGCGTCCTCCATCTGCTCGGCGTTCATGCGCACGCCCGCGTCGTCGATGATGAGGGTGACGCCGTGGTGGCCTTCCTGAAAACTGATGTCCACGTACGAGGTCGGCGGGGAATAGCGCAGCGCGTTGTCCAGCAGCGTGGCCAGGGTGTGGACCAGCGGCTCCACCGCGCGGCTGACCACCACCCGGTCCAGCTGGCCGGTGCGCACCCGCAGGTAGTCGCGCACGCGGCCGGTCGCGCCGCCGACGACGTCGGTGAGTTGCTGTTGCGGCCAACGCCGTCCGGGCAGACCGCCACACACCACCACGTAGGCCTGCGCCTGGCGGATCATCTGCTGCACGTTGTGGTCGATGCGGGTGAGTGTTTCGTAGACCTCGTTGTCCCGGTGTTCGCGCAACGCGGCGCTGACCACCTGGCTGACGTCCGCGCCCAGGCTCACCACGGAGGTGCCGAAGGAGCGGACCGCGGCGGCGGTGGCTTCTCGGGAGCTCGATTCCATTTCCGCGCGGGCGGCCGCCTCGGCCTGCTCCACCGCCTGCCGGAGGCGGTTGTCGGCGTCGGCCACGGCGGAGCTGCCGGTGTCGGCGCGCACGCGCTTGAGGTCTTCGGCGTAGCCGTCGGCGATTTCCTGCAGCCGCTGCGCGAACCGCGAGTTCTCCAGGCCCGCGGGCACGTTCACCGGCTGCGCGGTGAACTCGGGGTGTCGCATCGACTGGGCGATGGACGGCAGGGTCTCGGTGACCAGGCGGTCCAGCGCGGCCTCACGGGCCTGGCGTTCCTCGACCCAGCGCGTCGGCCCTGGACTGCTGCCGCCGCGTGGCTTGCATGGAATACAGCGCCAGCGCCGCGACGACCGCCAGCGCGAAGGCGAGGATCCAGATAAACGGAGTAACAAACCCGGCCTGCCCGCCGTGGCCGGCTGCCCAACACGCAGTTCCCCAAGGAGAGTCCATGACCACGCTGACCGCAACCGAAATTGAGAGTCTGACGCTGCGCATCGAGCAGGAGATCCACGTTCAGGCGTCGCTTGAAGTCACCTTTGCCGCATTGCTTGAGCAACTCGGGCCATTTAGTGAGAAACCCGACGGCTCACCGATGCATATGGTCATCGAACCATGGCCCGGCGGCCGCTGGTTCCGCGACCTGGGTAACGGCAACGGCCACTTCTGGGCCACGGTGCAGGCCATCAATCGGCCCACTCTGCTCGAGTTCAACGGACCCCTGTTTATGTCGCATCCCGTAACCAATAACGTGCAGTACCGTCTCAGCTACGAGAACGGCGAAACCGTTATCAAGTTCGTCCATGTCGGGTTTTGGGCTGGTCGCTGACGAACACCGCAAGGGCGTCACCTCCGGCTGGACCTATATGCATGAACAGGCCCGCAAGCGCGCCGAGAATAAGTAGCGAATCCGGCCGCATTCATGTCAAGCGAATCAAAATCGAATTCCCCAAACGCCAAACTACCAGGAGGTCTCTTATGTCCATTGCAAACGAGTTTCTGGCCGAGTTTGAAGCTCAGGCCCCCGTCACCCGCAAATTTCTCGCGCGCGTGCCCGCAGGACAAGCTCACCTGGAGGCCGCACGCGAAATCTCTCACCCTTGGGCAGCTTGCCCTGCACATCGCCATCGGTGCCCGGCGGTATTCTCCGCGCTGGTCGATAACAATCCCACGCAAGCGCCAGGCGAATTCCTTTTTCCGCATCCGGCCAGCCACGAGGATATCCTGAAAACCTTCGCCGACAGCGTGGCGACAGTGCGCGGTGTGCTGCCAGGATTCAACGACGCCGCAATGAAAGAAACCTGGGTGCTCAAATTGGGCGGCCAAGTAGTGGTTGAGCAGCCCCGCGCGGACTTTCTCCGCGACGTCATGTTCAGCCACTTGTACCAGCATCGCGGCCAGTTGAGCGTCTACCTGCGCCTTCTCGATATCCCGGTCCCCTCAAGCTGGGGCCCCAGTGCCGACGAAGTCCCCAACTTTACGCCCCGCGAAGTTGCGGTCGCCTGACTTTCATCTTGTGGGTTGCATTGCAGATTTCGCGAAGTTAGCCGGCTACGGCTCCAACGCCCGCGAAGCGGGCAATAGATGGTCCCAGGCGTGAGCCTGGGGAAACCGTTGAATTCGGTTGCTTCAGCCCGCTGCGGCGGGCGTAAGAAGCAATCACTGTGACCCCCAGCCGGTCCGAAAATAATGCGCAATGATTCCGACGCACCAAACCCAAGGGAGGTCAATATGTGCCCAGTTTGCATCGCCACTGCCGCCATCATCGCCGGCAGCGCCACCGGAACCGGCGGAATCGCTGCCTTCGTGGCCCAGAAGATTCTGCGCAAAAAACCAACGCATCAATGAACCCAGGAGGTTAACCATGGCAACCACAGCTCCGGAAATTAAGCAGCATCAAGTCGTTTCGCACACTGAGTGGGTCGAGGCCCGCAAAGCCTTCCTCGCCAGAGAAAAAGAATTCACGCACCTGCGCGACGAGCTCAGCCGCCAGCGCCGCGAGTTGCCGTGGGAAAAGGTCTCGAAGCCCTACAAGTTTGCAGGGCCCGCGCGGCACCAGTTCCCTCGGCGATCTCTTCGGAAAGCGCAGCCAGCTTGCCGTCTACCACTTCATGCTCGGCCCCGGCTGGACCGAGGGCTGCCCCAGCTGCTCGTATCATTGCAGACCATTTTGACGGCATGGCCATCCATCTCGCCAATCGCGATGTGAACTCTGGTCGCAGTCTCGCACGCTCCCTACGCTGAGATTGCCGCTTTCAAAAAGCGCATGGGCTGGCGCTTCAACTGGTACTCGTCGTTCAACTCCGACTTCAATTCGACTTCAATGTCTCCGCCACAACCGGGGAGAAGAAGCCAGAAAGAGGTCTACTACAACTACGAGATGGCGCCCTTTCCCGCCGACGAGCGGCCCGGCTTCAGCGCCTTCATCAAGGGCGAGGACGGGTCCATATACCACTCCTACTCAGCCTACGCGCGTGGCCTCGACATCCTGGTGGGCGCATACAACTGGCTTGACTACATGCCAAAGGGCCGCGACGAGGCCGGCCTGCGGCACACCATGGCATGGGTCCGCCACCACGACAAGTACGAGGATGGTTACGTTGTCGATCCCGATAAGCCATATGTGCAGCCTGAGGTGGTGCAGATCAAGGCAGCAGGCAGTTCCTGCTGCTCCGGCGAGCATCATGAATAAACCATGGCGCACCAAGTCCGCCGACCCCAACGAGTGATTTGTGCTCGTTGCGGCGGAGGTCTCGATTCGGAGAACTGGAAATGCGCTCCAGCCCAAAGGCGCCTTCTCTACGGCTGCGCCCCTTGCGGCACCAGCAACATCACTGCGTCGGGAACAGACTCCATGCGCGCGGGCAGATGGCCCAACACCTCGCCGTCGGCCTCAACAAACAGCGTCTCGCCGTTCATGGCACGGCAATCCACGGTCGCCGTCTCCACCAGCTCAATGTTTTTCCCAAAACTATGCCGCCCGGCTACCGCCGCCATCAGAAACTTGAAATAATCCAGCCGGCTGCGCGTCCCGAACGCAATCAGGTGCAGCGCATCGCTGTGCAGAGTTGCTCCCGGAGCAAATTGGTTTAGCACTCCACCAAAGGAACGCACCCGCACCGCCAGCAGCTGCGAAACCTGCGACACGCTCTCGGGCCCGTGTCCGTTTGAGGCGAACGCCGCCTCAAACATGGGAAACGGATGTGTGGCCCAGATGCGGAACGCCTCGATCATATACAGCGCGTAGCCCAGCCTGCGCTTCAATCCCGCGTCCATCCGCGACATCAGCAGCGCGTCGGCGCCCACTCCCGCCGCCACCAGAAAATAGCGCGATTCGGGCCCGGCGCCGTTCTCAAAGTGAATCCGGCCCACCGGTATCAGCGTTGGCACTGCATCCAGCAGTTTACGCGCAGCCTTGGCCGGGCTCCCAACCAATCCCAGGTTCGCGGCCAGCGCGTTCGCCGTGCCCAGCGGAATCACGCCAATCGCGGTCTCGGTTCCCACCACGCTCTGCAGTACCGCGTGCACCGTGCCGTCGCCGCCGCATGCCAGAATCGCGTCGCGCCCCTCGCGCACCGCCTGCTTCGCATACTCCTCGGCGCTGCCCACTGTCTCGCTCACAAACGCGTCCGCCTCTACGCCGGCTCCGCGCAACACGCCCAGCACTTCTTCAATCGCCGCCTTGCGACGGGCCGAATACTGGCCAGATGCCGGGTTGTAGATTAGAGCAACACTTCGCATTCCGGGTTCATCACCTCAAGCAGCCCTGCACAGGTTGGGAATTGTCCTACAGGCGTTCTTTCTATCTTCTCAGGTTTAACAAGACCTGTGGAGATGGATTTCAGCCAAACCTCCTAAGATGCATAGGAAGGCAGGTGGGCAGCATGAATCTAACCGGCAACACCATTCTCATTACCGGCGGCGGCTCGGGCATCGGCCGCGGCCTCGCTCAAGCCTTTCACTCCCTCGGCAACCAGGTTGTTATCGCTGGGCGGCGTCAAAGCGCCCTCGATCAAACGGCCGCCGCCAATCCCGGCATGCGGTCGCTCACCCTCGATGTCGAGAGCCCTGAATCCATAAAAGCCCTTGCCGCGCAGGTCGCCGGCGATTTTCCCTCGCTCAACGTGCTCATCAACAACGCCGGCATCATGCGCGCTGAAAAGCTGCTCGCCCAGCAGCCCGATCTCGCCGACGCGGAGTCCATCGTCGCCACCAATCTTCTTGGCCCCATCCGCCTTACCGCGGCGCTTCTGCCTCACCTTGAAAAGCAGCCCCACGCCGCCATCATGAATGTCTCGTCGGGCCTGGCCTTTTTGCCCCTCGCCGCTCACGCCCACCTACTGCGCCACCAAGGCCGCAATCCACTCCTACACGCTCTCGCTCCGTTACCAGCTCAAGGCCACCAACATTGAGGTTCTGGAGCTCGTCCCGCCCTACGTCGCCACCGATCTGATGGGCGGCGCCGACGATCCCCGCGCCATGCCTCTCGATCGAGTTCATCGCCGAGGTGATGGCGATTCTCAAGCAGCAGCCCACGCCTCCAGAGATCTGCGTTGAGAACGTCAAGCCGCTGCGTTTCGCCGCCGAGACGGGCGCCTTCGATCAGATCTTCAACGGCCTCAACTCGGCCATGGCCGATATTCACTGATCGTTACCGACTAGTGTCCTGTCTCTAAAGTCCATAACATAAATTGACCTGTCATCCTGAGCGAAAGGGGCCCCAAACGTTTTTCAGTTTGGGGGTGGTGAGTCGAAGGATCTGCGGTTGTTTTTCAATGAACTTCTAGGACACCACACTAGGTTTTGGCTCCTACAATGAGCACGATCTGTGCTTTATCAGGGCTGCCCTAGCGGCGTAATTGCAACATGAATGCAGCGTGACTTAAAGCCTTGCTCTGCAACAATGGCGTAGTAGTCCCCTGCGGCGACATTGGCCGAAAATGCTCCGACGTTGTCGGTCGTCAATGCTGTCAAGAGTTGATTCTCCCGATTCCGCTTGCGGATTATCGTGACTGAGGCTCCGGGAACAACCGCTCCGCTCTGATCCTTTATCACGCCGCTCAATTCACGAAGAGTGAATGCAGCCGGTTCTTGTTCGGCGCGGGCAACCACGTATCTATAAATCCTGGAATTCTGTCCGGCGCACGATCGAGACGAAATCTCGCTCATTCCAAGTGTGCTCCGGTCGATTGCGTAAATGGGACCATCCAGACTGTCGAATGCCAGGTCGGTTAGCTCAAATTCATTCTCAGGACAAGAAATCATGCAGACTTCAACGAATGGACCCTGAGTTGCATCTGCGTCGGTTGATGCGTAGATGCTGTAAGAGCCTGCAGGCAGTTCCGGCAGCGTGACTCTACCTTTGCTATCGGTTTCAAGATGATAGAGCTCGTCATTCCGAAAGCGTCGCCAAACTTCGAACCTTTGCGCCCGGCAACGGCTTTCCATCGAACAGCACCGTCACCTTGCGCTCCCGGTTTCACATATGGGATCGGGGCCGGCCGATTGTCAACCGTGACGGAAAGCGCCGACGAGGAGTACGTGGCAAAAACAAGGAGCGCGGCGGCGACCGAGCTGTCGTGAGCCGCGTAGTGTTTGCGCAGCAAACTGGGTGCAGCCAGAATGGTTCTCATCTCCACCCCAATTGGAACGCCCTTGGCTGCGAGATATTGCACGCCTTTTCCTAAGAATTGAAGGCTGAAGATTTGCGGGACCCGCCGAAAAAGATGCGCGATGCGTGCGACTGTTTCAAAGGACTTAAGCCATCCCTGTGTTGACGCCTTCCTGTTTTTCCTCACCATTCCACCGTCTGGGGAATTTTATGCACAACTTGCGGCGCCGCCTCCCGGCCTAAACTTTCCTAGTAATGGCCACCATTCCCGACATCAGGGCCGACGCCGGCCTGCCCGCCAACATCGACGCCGAAAAAACCATCCTGGGCGCCATCCTGCTCGATAACGCGTCCCACGCCGAGGCCTCCGAGCGCCTTGAGCCCGAAGACTTTTCTCTCGACTCCCACCGCCGTATCTACCAGCGAATGAGTGAGTTAATCAACGCTGAGCGGGCGGTTGACATCGTCACCCTGGCCAACGAACTAGCCCGTAACAAGGAAGTCGAGTCCGTTGGCGGAGTAGCCTATCTCGCCTCGCTTACCGAGGGTTTGCCGCGCCGGCCGGTGATCGAAGAGTACATTCGCATCGTCAAAGACAAGAGCCTGCTACGCAAGCTCATGCTTATCTGCTCGGCCGCCATCGCCCGCGCCGCCGAGCAGAAGCGATACCGCCCTTGAAGTCCTCGGCGATGCCGAGCAGCGCCTGCTCGAAGTCAGCGAAAAGGGCGTTACCAACGGCCTTCTGCCCATCGATAAGATTGTGGAAAGCTCCTTCGGCACCATCGACAATCTTTACAAAAACAGCCGCGACGTCACCGGACTTCCCACCCATCTGGTCGATCTGGACCGCGTAACCAGCGGCCTGCAAAAAGGCGAGCTCATCATCATCGCAGCGCGCCCCTCCATGGGCAAAACCGCGCTGGCCATCAATATCGCGCAGAATGCCGCGGTACAGTCCAACGCCATTGTGGCCGTCTTCAGCCTTGAAATGAGCCGCGAGTCGCTGTTGCGCCGCATGCTGGCCGCGCAGGCCCGCGTCGATCAGCGCAATCTGCAAACCGGCTTTCTCGGCCGCGAGGACCAGGGCAAGCTGCAGGCTGCGCTCAATCAGCTCCTCGAAGCGCGCATGTTCATCGACGACTCCGCCGGAATCTCCCTGGCCGAGATGCGCGCCAAGGCGCGACGACTGAGGCAGACTGCCAAAGGGCTCGACCTGGTCGTGGTCGATTATCTGCAGCTCATGTCTGTCAGTTCGTCGTCGGCCGGCGGCAAGCGCGGCGGCTACGAAAACCGCACCCAGGAGGTCTCTGCCATCACCCGCGGCCTCAAAGCCCTGGCCAAGGAGCTCGAAGTGCCCGTCGTCGCGCTTTCGCAGCTCTCCCGTAACAGCGAGCGCCGCGGCGAAGACAAGCGTCCCATGCTCAGCGACCTTCGCGAGTCCGGCTCCATCGAGCAGGACGCGGACGTTGTCTGCTTCATCCATCGCGAGTCCTATTACAACCGCGATGAGGAGTTGAGCGAGTCTGACCGCGCCAAGAGCGAGATCATCATCGCCAAGCAGCGAAACGGCCCCACCGGCACGGTCCTGGTCAACTTCATCTCCAGCTCCACCTGTTTTGAGTCGTTCTCCTCGCACGAGGCGTAGGTGGCTGAGGTCGAGACTAGCCGTCCGGGATCAGCCCATCAAGGCTCGAAAATCACGGCTCGTTCAAGATCAGCGCCACGCGGCCCACCAGCAGGTCTGCCTGCGTTTCCCCGGGAGCTACCTCAATCAGTTCCACCGGAAACGCCGGGCTATGCGGCCGCAGCACCAGCCGGTCGGCGGCAAAATCCACATAGCGCAGCAGCAGGTGAGCCCGATGGCGCACCGCGTACAGATTCGGCCGGTTCGACCGGTATGACACCAGCGAATTGTAGTGACGGTCGATAAGCACCAGCGCGTCGGCCAGCACCATTGGATCCATCGCCAGCGCTTCCTGGGCGTGAATGCGCACCACTACAAACCGCTGCCAGGCCCTGCGGCTGTTCGATGCCCGTGGATGGGTCTCTGCCAGCATCGGCGCTGGAATGTGGAGCATTGAGAGAATCGCCGTCGGCCTTATGTTCGGCTCAAACATCGCTGCCGAATGCGAAACCAGCGGAACCATGCCGAACTCCTCCACCGGCGGCGAAGCCGAATTGCGCGCCAGCGCCGGCAAAAGATCGGCCGCCGTCAGCCGCTGCGCCCTCAGCACGCTGTCCATCGCTTCCAGCGAGAGCTGCCGCCGCCGCCGCAGGAAATTCGACAAATGCGCCTGCCCGAACCCGGTCTGCCGGGCAAGCAGCGACACGCTCAGAGTGCCCCGCTGTATCCTGCGCAGCAGTTCCTGACGTAATCGCTCGTGCATCTGGGTAAAGTTCATCTGTGGATCGTTCGCCACCAGCTATAAGAGCAAAACAATCTGGTTTGCTGTCAGAAATTCCAGATGCATTAATTTGGCTCCATTCTCGGCGTTTGCACCATTGATCGAAAGCGTTATCGGCAAACGTCGCCGCTAATGGTTGACTGAAAGGGAAACAATTTCTACATTGGCTTTACTTAATCTCGCATCGGTTTATGTAAAAGTCCTCTCCTTCGCTGTTTGCCAAAAGCAAAGCGCATGGAGAGGCCTGACTCTACTGGGGACGAATAAACAAATGCCAGAGTCGATTGGCCGTCCAATCCGGAAAAGCGTCACTACTCAGGGACTTCGCGCGGGAGCGCCCTTGAGAAGCCTATGCGAGACCTTCCAGAATCTGCGCACAAACGTCACACAATCAACAGGGGACGCAGGCAGCAATCCCCCATCGGGACATAAGAAGCTCGATTTGCCTTGCCTGGTTCTCCTACTCCCCGGGGCCTCAAAAAATCAACATATACCAGCGGGCGCACGACAAATGATGGAGAACGGGTCATGGAAGTGCGCGTGCAATTGAAAATTTGCGAGGGTTGCGGAAGCCTTTTTTACCGCGTCCAAACTCAAGGAAGCTATTTATTGCCTGGGCTGTGAAGATAAACTGAGAGACTTTCCAACGCCCGAGAGCCGCAAGCGGCAGGGGACGGCCGAGCCGAAAGACCTTGGTCAGGGTTTGGGCGGTGGCTGAAGCTGCAGGGGGTGCTGATGAGCGCAGCACTCCAGTTACCCGGCTTTTTTCGGGCTGGTATAGAGCAGGCGGAAGGTCGTGAAGAGCGCAAGACGGCGCCCTCGGCAGTCGCGGCCGAGAACACAAACCGGGCTGAGACCAATGACGAAGAGCTCCCCATCTATCTGGCTTTTTACCGCAAGCATACCGAGAGCATGTTACGCCGCTATCTGTACTCTTCAATGCAGGTGGGCAGGGCCCCATCCATTCTCGGCGAACCAATTTGCCGCGGATGGGTGTCGAGCAGGCCCGTCCGAACCTTCGAGGACGCGATGATCTTCGTCCTCGACATTGAAAAGTGCCTCGACCGGTTGTGGGTGCTCGACCGGCAGCTCCTTAGCCGAATCGTCCTCCAGGAATATACACAGACTGAAGCCGCGGCCCTGCTGGGCATGGGTGCGAGAACCGTCTCATATAAGTTCCCGCAGGCCCTCGACAGGCTGACGCAAAAACTACTCGATACCGGGCTCCTGGCTCTTCCGCCCTCTTAATATTGTCACAGACTAAATTTGTTTCCGATCAATGTTGTCTCGGATCAAAGTTGCTGCAGATCAAGCCAAAAATGGGTGCCCCACCCTCGCGACGTACTTGTTTTTGTCGCCAGGGTGGGATACCACGGAACCTGGCGTAAACAGCCGCAATCAAACACAGAGTATGGGTGCCCCAGGTCTCGCTTTTGAGACCTGGGAAACTACAATCCCCAACCAGGCGATATCATCTCAAAACACAAATGGCACCAGCCGCCATGTGCGCCGCATGTACTCGCGGTAGGGAGCGCCCAGCCCTTCCCGCAGTGCCTGTTCCTCAATGGGGATGCGGTACGCGTACGCAACTCCAAGACAGAGCGCGGGCAGGAATATTGCAAGCCAGTGTGTCAGCGTCATGCCGATACCAATGTTTGCCACCAGCGATCCCAGGTACGATGGGTGGCGGATCCAGCGATAAGGTCCCCGTTCCACGACCTACTGCCCGGTTGAAACAGCCACATCGTAGGTGAAAAACCGCCCCAGGATTCGCATCGAGTAGAAACGGAAAAGCGTTCCGCCCAGCCAGACCACAATTCCCGCATCGAATAAGACTTTCCAGTGGGTATGGATGGAAAGCCCCGGGAAAGCGATGACCACGCAGAATCCAATCGCCATCGCCAGATTTGCCGCGCCAGATCACAATCGCCTTCGATCCCTTATCGGATTTTTTCGCATTCTTTCCCGAACGCAGCAACACCGAGAGAACAATCTCCGGCACAATGCAAAGCCAGAACGTAGTTATCCAAACGGCAAAGTACGCGGGATGACCGTGAAACGCTTCGGGCATTGTCATTGGGTTGTCATAGTGGGCACCTTCAAGAGAACCGTACTCCTATCAGAGCAACTGGTGCCAGCAATATACGAGTTGCAGGTGGGGCTGGTTCCATCTGGAACGACCATCTAACTCCCGCTACTGCCGTTTTTTCCATCCATCGAATCGGTTCTGCTATCGTTGACGCGTTGCGCATCTGCGCCCGAATGCACTGCCGTACGCAACCTTCGAGGACCTTCACCCATGACTCGCATTAATCTCTCCGCCATTGTCTTTCTCGCACTCGCATCAACCGCGGCATTGGCCCAGCAGCCCGCGCCCACCACCGCCGCGACCGCGCCCAACGCTGACACCAGCTACATTGACGCGCAGGGAACCGCTCACGTCACGCGCGTGGTGCCTATCCCTGACACCATCAGCCCCGAGGCAAAACACGCGCTCGCGGTGCCCTACCCTGACCAGGATCCTCCGGCGTCTCTCGCTCAGCGCCGCGCCGGCACCGACGCCTACACCGCTGGCGCTCGCGTGCAGTGGACAAAAATCTGCCCCAACACGATCGAGGAGACAAAAATCGCCGGCGTGTCCGTCCGCATCGTCACCCCCGAGAACATCTCCGACCAAAACAAAGGACAAAATCCTCATCGACCTCCACGGCGGTGGGTTCAACTCCGACTCCGGTTCCTACACCGAGTCGATTCCGATTGCTTATTACACAAAGATCAAGGTCGTCGCCGTGCTTTACCGGCTCTCACCCGAGAGTCCTTATCCGGCAGCAGTTGACGACTCCATCGCCGTCTACCGCGAGCTGCTGAAAACTTACAAGCCCGACCACATGGTCATCTATGGAACCTCGGCCGGCGCAATCCTCACCGCTGAAGTGGCCGCGCGCATCAAGCAACTCGGCCTGCCCATGCCTGCCGCGCTCGGCATCTTCAGCGGCATGGGCGACTTTGCCCGCGACGGCGACTCGCTGGCAATATACGCTCTGTTCGGCCTAAGCGGCCATCTCGACCCGCCGAGCCCCGGCCCGCACGATCCCGAGTACGTTGCGCAGCACCGATCCCAAAGACCCCGTGCTCTCGCCCATCTACTCTGACCTTCACGGCCTGCCGCCCACGCTCTTCGTCACCAGCACTCGCGACCTGCTGCTGAGCGGAACGGTCAACCTGCACCGCGCCTATCTCGAGGCCGGCGTCGACGCGCATCTGGTCGTCTTCGACGCCCTCACCCACGCCTTCTGGTACGACCCCAAAATGCCCGAAGCCATCGAAGCCAACCACATGATGAGCCGACTTTTTTGTTAAGCATCTATCACAATGAAGTTTTCGGCCCTAAACCACGAAAGCACGCCCCGGCACAATCCAGATAAACGCCAAGGGCGCAGCCCAAGCCGCGCCCACCCTAGTGCCTATTGCCTAGTCCCTGGTGCCCGCCTTACACCACCGCGTTCTGCTTGATCACCTCGCCATACCATTCCGCGCTCAGCTTCGGATACCGCTTTTGCGGTCTTGTAGTCCACGTAGTGAATGCCGAACCGCTTGCTGTACCCATCAGCCCACTCGAAGTTGTCCAGCAGGCTCCACAGAAAGTAGCCCTTGATGGGATAGCCCTCCGCCGCCGCCCGATGCAGGTGGGTGAAGCTGGTTGCGCAAAAACATCACCGGTCGATGTCGTTGATCGTGGCCATCCGGCGTCAGCTTGTCGTCTGACGAGCAGCCGTTCTCGGTGATGTACATGGCCTTCGGGTGCCAAAGATCGCACACATTGCGGATCGCCCAGTAGACAGCACTCGGGCCCGAGGGTGATCCACGGCGAGTACATGTGCGGGTACGAGTCGGGCAGCGTCTCGATCGCTGAACCCGATCGGCGTATCCGTTGCAGCGAACATACGCGGCGTGGTACACGTTGTGTCCCACAAAATCCAGCGGGCTGCCGATGGCCTCAAAATCGCCCGGCTCGACCTTGGGCGCGTTCGGCCCGATCTGGTGCAGATACTCGTCGATATACTTGCCTTCCATCAACGCCGTCAGGAACGGCGCATTCATCAGCCGCGTGGCCCGTTGCGCCGCTCGAATGTGTTCCTCGGTCTCGATCACCGGCACAAACACCTGCGCGTTCTCCGCCAGGCCCACCTGCGTACCGGCCCCGGCGTGTTGGCGCGGATGGCCTGCACGCCCAGCCCGTGCGCCAGGATGCCGTGATGGCGAACCTGGCACACATCTTTGAGCGGCAATCTTCAGCCCCGGCGCGAACCGCCCCTCGCTGGTATCCGAGGTCGGTGAAGCAGGCGAACTCGTTGATGGTCATAAAGTGCTTTACGCGATCCGAGAGCTGCTGCGTAATGTAGCCCGCGTAATCGCCAAAAGCCTTCGCACGTGTCGCGCGACTGCCATCCGCCCGGCAGCGCCGCCGGCAGGTCCCAGTGAAACAGCGTGACGTAGGGCGTGATGTTGTTGGCCAGCAGCTCATCGATCACGCGGTTGTAGTAGTCCATGCCCGTCGGGTTCGGCTGCCTGTGCCCTCAGGGAAAACGCGCGACCACGAGATGGACATGCGATAGGTCTGCACGCCCAGGTTCTTCAGCAGCGCACATCTTCTTTGTAGCAGGTGGTAGGAGTCGTCGGCCACGTCGCCGGTGTCGCCGTTGTGCGTCTTGCCCGGCGTATGGCTGAAGACATCCCACACCGACGGGCCGCGCCCGCCCTCCTTCGCTCCGCCTTCAATCTGGTAAGCAGCCGTGGCGCATCCCCACAAAAAACCCTCAGGGAACTTGCGAGTAATATTGTGATCGGCCGTCTCCTGCCGACCGAATGCGAATCTTGGTAGTGAAGTTCCGGCAAGCGCGGCTGCGGCAGTCGCCACCTTGCCGAATTGACGGCGGGTTAGGTCTTTCATTGTGCGGGGTCCCTTTCACATGGGAGTCTTACTGATATCGCTCCCAATCGACGTTTGTATCAGACCCGCCGAGACACGGGCAAATGCCTCCAGTGCTCTGTCTCTACTGTTCGCAAGAAAGAGATGTCATCCTGAGCGGAGTCCGCCGCGGCGGACGCAGTCGAAGGATCTGCCCTGAAAATAGCGCTGGAAGGGTAGCGCCGGGCTCCAGCCCGGTTGTCGTGCGGGCGTCCCCGCCCGCACACGGCTCGATACCAAGCCGCATTTTCATCCTCTCTGGGTGTCGCATCGCGTCATATATGACTGCGGTTGTTCTTTAGCGAAGTTCCTCACTCCGCGCCCTGCCCCTTGTACACCACCCCAGCCTTCATCACAAACTTCACGTCCTGCAGCAGCTTCACGTCCTTCAACGGGTCGCCGTCCACAGCAATTACATCGGCCCATTTGCCTGCGTCGAGCGATCCCGCCCGATCGGTCCAGCCCATCAGATCGGCCGCATTCACGGTCCCTGTCTGGATTGCCGCTATCGGCGTCATCCCCAGGTCGCGCACATACACCTCAACCTCGTGCGCGTTCAGCCCATGCGGATACACGGCCGCATCGGTGCCCAGCGCAATCTTCACGCCAGACTCATACGCATGCTTGATGTTCTTCTTCGCCACCCCAATCACGTCCAGCATCTTCTGGTGATAGAAAGGCGGCAGATGGCCGTACTCGAGCATCCAGTCCTCAAGATAGAGTGTGGGCACCAGGTAGGTGCCGTTCTTTTTCATCACCGCAATCGAGGCGTCATCAATGTAGCTGCCATGTTCAATTGAATCCACTCCCGCCTCGCTGGCCCACAGAATTCCCTGCGCCCCGTGCGCGTGCGCCGCAACCTTGCGCCCCAGCCGGTGCGCGTCAGCCACAATCGCCTGCATCTCTTCAAGCGTGAACTGCGAAGCCTGCGGATCGTCGCCCTTCGACAGCACGCCGCCCGTCGCGCAAATCTTGATCAGGTCGGCCCCGTACTTGATGTTCTCGCGCACCTTGTGTTGCACCGCCGCAATTCCGTCGGCCACGCCGTCGCCCACCGTGTGGTACTCGATTGGCAGCAGGTTATCGTCGCAGTGCCCGCCGGTAATGCCGATCAGCGGCCCGCTCACCTGCATGTGCGGCCCCGCAACCTGGCCTGCATTGATCGCGTCGCGCAGATCCACGTCCACAAACCCATTTGCGCCCACGTTGCGCACCGTCGTGAACCCCGCCATCAGCGTAGTGCGCGCGTTCACCACGCCGTTGATGGCCTCTTTCGCGCTGGTCTGGGTCAGCTCGTAATATGGATCGAAGTTCGGGTTCATCGTCAGATGCGTATGCACGTCAATCAGGCCCGGCAGCACCGTCATCCCGCCCAGGTCAATCACCTTGTCGCCCGGCTGCGCAGGCGTTGCGCTGGTGGGCGCAATCGCCGCTATGCGGTCGCCGCTCACCACAATCGTCTGCGCGTCCAGCGTCTTGCCTGTCCGAACATCGAGCAGATGCCCTGCGCGAATCAGGGTTCTTGCAGCCGGTGCGCTGGCCTGCGCCGAAGCCGGTTCCCAATTCGCCGTACCAAGCAGCGCAACCGCCGTAACCAAAGCAATCCATCCGCGCCGCACGGGCGCGCAGAGTCTCAATTGCATCCGACACCTCCAGGGTAGCCCGTTTTTTAGTAGGCAAAGTGTAGCACGCGCCCACGTTGCAGGCGGCTTACTACCTGAGAAGTGGCTCTATACTGAAATCAAATGCGGCAAGTCCCCCGCTTTCATGCCCGCGCCGCATTTCTTTATCGACAAGCAGGAGGAGCCTCATGAAGCTAGCCGAGCTTCGCAACAATGATGCCGTGTCTCCGCGAACTGCGGCTACCGGATCGTTGCGTGGGTATCAGCCAGAGCTGGACGGCGTTCGATTTCTCGCATTCTTTCTTGTCTTCTTGCATCATGCGTTGCCTGGAGGTCATTTCGGTTCCCCTGCGGCAGCGCTGGGCCCCTTAGGCTTGTACTGGCCGAAATGGCGTCTCGTTTGGATTGTGAAGGCGTCCTGCTTTTCCGGCCTGTGCCTCTTTTTTGCATTAAGCGCGTACCTGATCACGGGCCTGCTGCTGGCGGAACGGTCCACCACGGGCGCAATCTCGATTCGGAAGTTCTATATCCGGCGAATCCTCAGAATCTGGCCTCTCTACCTTCTGGGAATCGTCATCGGCGTCGTAGCAGCCGTGTTCAAGCACCAAGCCGCCAGCGCACTGGGATTTGTCTGGTTCTTCTTGCTGGTGGGCAACATTTACTGCGGAGTGTACGGCTGGATCCCGAACCCCATGATGGTGCTTTGGAGCATCTCGCTCGAAGAACAGTTTTATCTCTTCTGGCCGTTGACGATGCGCGCGATCTCCAGGGGGAAGATGGCGCTGGTGGCGACAGTCATGATCGTGGCGGCGAATGTTCAGCTCTGGTATTTCGGCTCGCATCACGCCAACATCGACAGAGTTGTAGCGACCAACACCTTTGTGCAGTTTGAGATGTTCGCGGTGGGCATTCTGCTGGCCGTGGTGCGCAAACCGGAAATGAAAAGACGGCCGCTCGCCGGCGCGTGTTTGATTCTCCTAAGCCCGTTTCTATGGACCAGTGCGTGTTGGGTGTTTGGCGCGCTCGGCTCCGGCACCGGCATCGATTACGCACGCAGCGGTCCCTCGTTGATGGCCGGTTACGCCGCCATTGCTCTGGGTTGCGCCTCAATGCTTTACGGCGCAACGCTCGTCGGTCCCAGGTTCGTTCCACGCTGGATGGCTGGGCTTGGAAAGATCTCTTACGGTCTGTATGTCTATCATCTGCTCATCCTCGTGATGGTTTCGGCTGCACTGAAGCGCCTCCATGTGCCGCATTGGCATCTGTTCTTGTTGCCGCTGGCGCTGCTCATCATCATTCCTATGGCGCAGCTTTCGTACAAGTACTTCGAGTCTCCCTTCCTACGTCTCAAGCACCGCTTTGAGGTTGTCGAAAGCCGCCCGGTATAGATTTATAAATGGTGCGACACCTCGTTAGAAATGTCGCGCCCCGATGGCCGCCCGGTCCAAGTTTTGAAACTCTCGTGAATTGTGGCGGCGCCCCATTGACGCAGGTTCGCAGCAAGCCTAAGTTCGCTTCTATGGAAAACCTGGACTTCGATCAACTTCTCAAAACCTACAAGGCAGCCGTCAATCGCTGGGTTGAAGCAATCCGCACCGAAGAGGCGCTCGCGAACGACGACCATTCAATGGTGGAAATGGAACGCTGGGATGATGCCGGCTTCAAGCTCGACGACGCAGAACAAGCAGCCAAGAACGCACGCGACGCATACAAAACGCGCTGCGCGAAAAGAACTACGGCTTTTGAACGTTCAAAGAAAAAGCCGCAGCCCCTTCCGCGGCTGCGGCCTCATCGAGCGGCTGAACGAGCCAGCCGGAAATTACATCTCCCTAACGCCCTCAACAAACGCCTTCAGCTTGCGGCTGCGGCTCGGGTGGCGCAGCTTGCGCAGCGCCTTGGCTTCAATCTGCCGGATGCGCTCGCGCGTCACCTGGAAGCTCTGCCCAACCTCTTCGAGCGTGTGCTCCGAGCCATCTTCAAGACCAAACCGCATCTTGATCACCCGCTCTTCGCGCGGCGTGAGCGTGCGCAAAACCTGGCTCGGTGTACTCCTTCAGGTTCACGCTGATCACCGCCTCGCTCGGCGAAACTGCCTGGCGATCTTCAATAAAGTCGCCCAGGTGCGAATCTTCCTCTTCGCCGATCGGCGTTTCCAGCGAGATAGGCTCCTGCGCAATCTTCAGCACCTTGCGCACCTTGGCCACAGGGATATCCATGCGTCGCGCAATCTCTTCGCTCGATGGCTCGCGGCCCAGCTCCTGCACCAGCTGGCGGCTGGTGCGGATCAGCTTGTTGATGGTCTCGATCATGTGCACCGGGATGCGGATCGTCCTTGCCTGGTCGGCAATGGCGCGCGTAATCGCCTGCCGGATCCACCACGTTGCATACGTCGAGAACTTGTAGCCGCGCCGGTACTCGAACTTGTCCACCGCCTTCATCAGGCCGATGTTGCCTTCCTGAATCAGGTCGAGGAACTGCAGTCCGCGGTTGGTGTACTTCTTGGCGATTGAAACCACCAGTCGAAGGTTAGCCTCGATCAGCTCCCGCTTCGCCTGCTCGGCGTCCATGTCGCCCTGGATCATTTCGCGCTGCGTGCGCTTCAGCTCGCCAATCAAACGCCCGCGTCGCCTTCAATTTTTTCGAGGTCTGTCCGGCAATTTTTCTGCTGGCGCCTGTATTCCTTCTTCAGCTCCTCGCTCTTTGAGGCTTCATACTTCTGCTCGAGCGAACGAATCTGCCGCTCCAGCGTCCGCATGGTGTCGACAGTCTTGTTGACCTTGTCGAGCAGCCGCTTGCGCTCCATCGGCGTGTACTTCAGCTCGCGCACAATCCGCGAGATGTACACCTTCTCGCGCGCAATCGCCCAGCGCAGCCGCCGCGATTCCTTCACCTTCGCCTTGATGGCCGGCAATTGCAGCTTCTCATCCAGCAGCGCAATCTTCTTCTGGTGCTTCACCAGCCCATCGGTCTTTGCAACCGTGGCCTTCACGCGAGTCTGCACAACCTCTTCGGTCAGCTCTTCCTCGTCGAACACCACCACTTCTTTCACGTTGCGCACGCCGCGCTTCAGGTCCTCGCCCAGCGCCGCAATTTCGCGAATCACAATCGGCGAACGCGAAATCGCCTTCATCACGCGCATCTGGCCGCGCTCAATGCGCTTGGCAATCTCAACTTCGCCCTCGCGCGTAAGCAGCGGCACCGTGCCCATCTCGCGCAGATACATGCGCACCGGGTCGTTGGTTTTTTCAAGCGTGCCCGGGGTCAGGTCGAGCTCGACATCCTCGCCTTCTTCGATCTCAAAATCCTTGTCGCCGGGGAACTTCGGGCCATCCAGCAGGTCGATGCCCTGGCTGCCGATCGTCGTCAGCAGATCGTCCATGTCGTCGGCAGTGCCAATCTCTTCCGGCAAAATGTCGTTTACGTCGCCATAGGTAAGGTAGCCCTTCTCCTTGCCTGTGTCGATCAGTTTGTCAATGTCGTCTTCGAATTTGTCGTCTATCGCCAAGTTTCTCCACCCTCTTTAACCCTGCCGCGGAACCCCTCCGCTCGGGCCAATCGAATTCTTGCCTTATGGTTCGCCCACCGTAAACCGCAATGACTTTGATGCCGCGCGTCGCGCACCCGCCCTGAAAATGCTTCGCGGCCACGCAAAGTTTCTTTCGCCGCATAACCTGCCGGCTTCGGGAACTTTTGTCTCGGCTCCTGAAGCAAAGTTCAGGCGCAGCAGAGACACCTCCCCGCTCGTTTCAATTTTGTGCTCGGATCAGGATGCAAGCGCCTTCAGGTTTCGCCTGGTTAGCCCGCGAGCCGCAGCTCATGTGTGGGGCAAAGGGGGCGCGCATCCCTACAGAGAATTCAAGAATAACACAATCTATCTCGCTGAAAAAGCTAAAAATCGGCCCAAATTACGGCCCTGACCCAACTCTGACAGACTGCCTCGGTTCAGGCTCGCCGGCAACTGCCTGCCGATGCCCAATCCCGCTCCTGTAGATTAGACGCGGTATATGCCGGATAAGGCGCAAATTACAAGTACCGCCGGTCTCCTGACCGGCTGTATGGAGGGTCTCCAGACCCTCCAGCGAGGTTGCGACTCTGCCGATTCTTGCTTCTCGCGCCTGCTGTAAGAAGTTCAGGCTACGGCTCCTCCCCACGTCTCCGCATCCGCCGCAGCGCCTGGTCTATCTCCAGTTTCTTCTGCGTCAATATCGCCAGCTCCGCGTAGTCCCCGCGCCGCTCGGCTTCAGCAATCACCCTGCGCAGTTCCCGCTGCCCGCTTTCGAGCGCCCGCTCCTCCAGTTCCTGGATTGCGCTGCGAACCTCCGGCTCTCGCGGTGATTTGGCTTCGCCCATCAGCGCCTCGGCCAGCAAAGCTTTCTGGCCGTCATCCTCAACCACATCCATCGGGTCGCGCGTGCCCCGGCTGGCCAGCGCCTGCAGCGCACCAAAGCAGGCAAGCGGCTCAAAATAAGCCGCTTGCCCAAGAACAGCCTCCGCCGCCAGCCGCCGGCCCGTCTCAAATTCTGGATCGGTAACCGCCAGCGCCCGCAACAGCACCCGCTCCACTTCAGATAAATTCGTCGCTTTCGCCTCAACCCGGTCCCGCCGCTTCAGCGCCGCCTGCCGCAACTCCTCGCGCATCACCGCCGAGTCGATTCCCAGCTTTTGCGCCGCATCTGCCGCAAACTGGGTCCGCGCCAGCCTTTCAGGCATTCGCCTTATGTGCGGCAGCAAAAAGTTCATCGCCTTCAGCTTCTGGTCCGCGCTTGCGCCCGGAAACGCCGCCCGCGCCCGCTCAATCAGGTAGTCCGCCTGCGGCCGCGCCTCGCGAATCGCCCCGGTATACGCCTCCACTCCCCGCTCGCGCACATAGCGATCGGGGTCAAGCCCGCCCTCCAGCGTCACAATCCTTATCGAGAAACCCTCCTCGGTAAGCAGCGCAATCGACTTCTCTGCCGCGTTCGCCCCCGCGGTATCGGGATCGAAGTTCACCACCACGTTCTGCGTATGGCGCCGCAAAATCGCCACCTGCTGCTCGGTAAAAGCCGTGCCGCTGGTGGCAATCACGTTCTGAACTCCGCGCAGAAACACGCTGATGCAATCCATCTGCCCCTCAACCAGCAGTGCAAACCCCGCCTGCCGAATCACGCTCTTCGCTTTGTCCAGATTGAACAGCACCTGGCTCTTGCGAGTAGAGCGGAGTCTCCGGCGAGTTGAAGTACTTCGGGCCGGCCTTCTCGTCCGAGCCCACCGTGCGTCCGGTAAACGCAATCACCCTGCCGCCCTCGTTGGCGATGGGAAACATAATCCGCTTGCGGAACCGGTCGTAAATCGGCCCTCGCGACCCGTCGTCCTGTTCTTTGCTGTTGAACAGCCCGCTCGATCGCAGCATCTCGTCATCGGCAAGGCTCTTCAGCCGGTCGCGCAAGCCATTAAAGCCGTCAGGCGCGTACCCAATCCTGAACTTCCTTGATGCCCTCGTCCAAAAGTCCGCGACCTGCCAAGTATTCTCGAGCCACGGCTCCCTCCGGCCCGCGCAACTGCTCTTCAAACCATGCGGTCGCCGCTTCATGCAGCTCCAGCAGCTTGCCGCGCATCCGCGCCTCGGCCGCTTGCTCCGGCGACGAATACTCCATCTTCGGCAGCGGAATGCCGCACTTCTGCGCCACCGTCCGCACCGCCTCGGGAAACGTGACGTTCTCAATCTTGCCTACAAACGTAAACACGTCGCCCGACACCCCGCACCCGAAGCAGTGAAAGAACTGCCGCACGGCGTGCACGTTAAACGAGCCCGTCTTCTCTTTGTGAAACGGGCACAGCCCCACGTAATTCGTCGCCCCGGCTTTGCGCAGGCGAATGTACCCTTCGACAATCTTCACGATGTCGGCCTGCTGCTTCACGCTCTGCGAAAAATCGATCACGGGCGGGAGTCCACATCAAGAATAGCCCCCCAGAAAATTCGCCGATGTGGAAGCCGTGGAAAGTGGCATGCGCACAACCCCCTAGCTTGTCCTGCGGAAGGGCGAAAGTTCAAAGAATTTCGCGGAAAAACCGTGAAACGGTGAACGGACTGCCGCTATGCGATTGATTCTGTTGCGTTGTGTTTCAACGTTTCACGGTTTTGAGGAGGTTTTTTTGTTGTTTCCCCACCCTGGCTGAGGAGGGAGAGCCAGGGTGGGGTGCCCATGCGTGGTCGCCGCCAAACGCCACGCGGGCAATGTTTATGTGGTTTTGCCGGTAAGGACCGCGTGGATACCGACGTTCGGGCCGACGTCGATGCCGGCCTCGGCGGGATTTCTGGTTGCAGGATTCTCCGACTCCAGCAGGTACTTCCCTTCGAGGTCCGCCGTAAACAGATCGGTGACCTTGATGCCTTGGCCTAATCCGTCTTTGCCCGCGTCTGGATTGACGATGTTGCATAGGTCAACCAGGATCTTCATAGCAATGGTGTTGCCCTTCTTTGCCGACTCGACCATTGCTAATGCCATTTTTATCAAGTCGTTAGCCATGGCGACCCTCACGACCTCGCGAAGCGCATCAATGACATTCGCCGGGTCGCGCTGCGCTTTTCGTTGTTCTCGCTTCATCGCCTTCATTGCTTTTTTCGCATCTTCGCCGTCATCGACGATCGCTTCGGGCGCCTTTTGTGACGAGCCGATTTCTGCAGGCGTGATTGTTACCGGGGTTGAATTGCCGTTATTGTTGCCTTGATTTATTGCAATTGCTCTAGCCATCTTTTCCGCCATTCCCGGCCACCGCTCCGCGGTTACGCGCGGGGGGACAAGGACCTACGGGCCGGCTTCGCCGTGAAGCTGCCGCGAGGAGGCTGTCAAAGACTTGTTCTTTGATTCGTGTGTGCCTAGGTTGTCGCTCCTTTGTTGTTGCCGCGCGAATCCGCGGGTGATGGCCGCAAGTGAGATCGGCGAGCCACTCAAGGGCTCGCCGCTATGCATGGTTCTTATTGCTTTAAGACTGAATCAAGCGTACCGGAAGACTCATTAATTGCATGCAAGAGAAAGGGTGATGGTGGTCACGGGTGTTTGGGGTAAGGCGAGCTGGGGCTAGAAAGGCCGCGAAAAAAATCATCGCGTGGGGTGAAGTCGCTGGCTGTGCCGTTTCCAAACAGCGGTACCAATAGAGCAATTCAGCGGGTTCTTTCGCCCGCTAAAGCGGGCTGGCGAGGGAATTAGGCGTTCGATCCCCAGGCTCACGCCTGGGGCTACCGTATTTCGCCCGCGTTGCGGGCTCTGCTTGCGACATCTTTCTGCATTTCCAGCTTCCCAATCCGCCCCTTAGGGCCAACAACATAAGGCAGCGACAGCGCATTCCAATTGCGATCGGCGTCAGCCGTCTCATGCAGGTTTGCATCGGGATGAACAGCCTTCCAGTTCCGCCCATCGTCAGTAGAAACATCCGTCCCATTCGGCCCGACGGTGATCCAGGTCTTAGTCGCGGAATCGTAAGCAACCGAAGAACGGTAGCCGTGCGGCGGGGTCTGAGCCGCGGTCCAGGTCTTGCCAGTCTGAGAAAAGGCGGCCGTTCCGTCGGTATCGTCCGGTCTCCGATAGTTACCGCCGACGGCAACTTCATGAAACCGCAGGTCTGAGAAGTCAGGCGCGGGACCATTCGCAGGAAATTCAACGCGTTCTCCAAGGGAAAAAGCTCCGGAGCTATCGACGCCCTTTTCCATTGGAACGGATTCCTTCTGCCAAAATGTTTCTAGACGCGAGGCGTCATCGAGCCAATAATGTCCTTTGTAACTTAATCGAAATAGAAGGCTACCTGCAGTTCCACCGACAATTATGTCGAATGTTGCTCCTCCAAATCCCGAGATGCAGCTATTACTCGCAGCAAACGCGGCGTATTCCGCTCCAGTTACCTTTAGGGAGCTATCGAAGATTCGCTTCCAGGAATGGCCAGCATCCCTCGTTTCGAAGATAGCGAATTCACCACCAACCGGATCCCCGAGCAAAAGTCCGAAGCCCTCATGTTCGCTCCTTGAGCGCTGCTCTCTGGGAAAATAGATCGGAGATCCCAAAACCCATCCTTATCCGGATTCGTAAACACCAGCTTCCAAGTCTGGCATCCATCCGTCGTCTTATACAGCCGCGACAGATCGCCCGTCCCGCTCGACATCACAATCGCCGTATTCGCATCGAACGCCTGAATGCCGCGAAAATCCAGCTTCTCCGCGCCGGGCGGAATCAGTGCACGGCTGCCAAAATAGCCGCCATCTTCAGTCCGCAGCACCGTTCCATTCGTTCCGCTGGCCCAGGCCACGCCGCCGCCAACGTTATCGATGCCCCGCAAATCGGCCGTCGTCCCCGAGTTCAGAATCTGCCACTGCGCGCGAAGATGCGCGCCTGCAAAACCAAGAGCACAAACGGCGAACGCGAGAATCCAAGTGCGGCAACTCATACCGAACAGTGTAGGCCACCAGTAGCGCCGCGCTCCAGCGCGGTTGTACCGCCGATCTCCTGATCGGCTGTAGCGCGGGTCTCCAGACCCGCGCGCACGGCCGCTGGCGGCGAGGACGCCGCCAGTACAGCCGGTCAGGAGACCGGCGGTACTCGTGATCACCCCGCGCTATCGCTGAACTTTCCCCGCCGTCAAAACGTAAATCTTTGCATCCCAAACCTCTCTCCTTTGCGGATTAGGAGATAGCAGCGATTTATGAGCCATGACTGGCAGCCGGACTTCGAAAAACTCGTTGACGAGCACCAGTCGATGGTCTTCTCGCTGGCTCTTGCGCATGACCGGCGACCGCGGACTGGCCGAAGAGATTGCCCAGGACGTTTTCCTTGAGCTTGACCGCAACCTGGGCCGAATCGAAAGTCCGGAGCACGCGCTGAACTGGCTGCGGCGCGTGGCCATGAGCCGTTCGGCCGACGCGTTGAGGCGTCAGCGGGTTCGCGGCATGGATCTGTGGGTGGAGATGGATGAGAATCACGGCGCGCAATATGGAGCCGAAATCGTCTCCGCTCGGCGCAAGACTTGAAGGCTTACTGTCTACATTGCCCGCTCACCCAGCGCGCAGCATTGGTGCTGCGCTACCAGGAAGGGCTGACGCCGGATGAGATTGCGGCCACGCTTGAGGCGCCGCTGGCCACGGTGAAAAGCAATCTGCAGCGGGGATTGAAGCTGCTGCGGGCCAAAGCCGGGAGCCATTTGAAGGAGTACATCCGTGGAACTTGAGCCGATGGACGATTTTGAACAGGAGCTGCAGCAGCGGCTGGTGCGAATGCCGGCGCCGCCGGGGCTGAAGCGCAGAGTCATGGCGCGCAAGCAGGCTCGCGACAGAGATAACTCGCACCGCCGCCTGGTCTTCTGGCAGCGGCTCGCGGCAAGCGTTGTGCTGTGCGGTGCGGCAGGCGGCACATTCGCATGGCACAACATTCAGCAGCAGCGCAAAGGCGAAGCGGCTCGCGAGCAGGTTATTGTTGCGCTTCGAATCGCCGGCCGCGCGCTCGACCAGATGAACGCGCAGCTCGCCGAACACGACAACGGGAACGACAAAGGGAATTAGGAAAGGGAGAGCGATGAAGGGATCGATTATTGCAATACTTTTGGCAAGTGCGGCGCTGGCTGTGCCGGCGTTAGCGCAGGGCTCGACGACAGCGCAAAGCTCGGCGTCGCCGCTCTTGCTGCCTCCAGCGGTTGAAAAGGCGCTTGAGGCCAAGGCCTCGAACGTGACCGAGGTGACGCTCGACAAAACCATGCTTGGCTTTGCCTCAAAGTTCATGGACAGGAAGGACACTGACCAGGCCAATGCCCAGCAGCTCATCAACGGGCTCGACGGCATCTACGTCCGCGACTACGAGTTCGACAAAGAGGGCCAGTACTCGCTCGACGATATCGAAACGCTTCGCAAGCAATTCGCTGGCGGTGAGTGGGTGCCCATGGTGCACGTGCTCGAAAAGAAATCGGGCGAGTCGACCGATGTGTTGGCGAAGATGGTGAATGGCGAATCGCGAGGACTGTTTATCCTTTCGGCCGAACCAAAAGATCTGACCATCGTGCTGATTCTTGGGCCCATCAGGATGGATCAACTTGGCAAACTCGGCGGCCTCGGCGGTCTCGGCGGTCTGGGTGCGCTGGGCGACATTGGCAAAACCGTGAAAAAAGCCGACAAGGGCGCGACTAAAGGCGGTGGCGAATGAAAGTTCTGGCATGGGTTGCGATTGGCGCAATTGTGTTGGTGGTGCCTATCGCCGTGATGGCCGGCGGCGGCAGCGGGTTTGACGGCGTGGTGAGCTCAATTGAGCAGCGCTATCACGTGCATGCGACACGCATTCCGTTCGCGGGTTTGTTAAGCCTGGTGGCGCATAAGGCTTCGAGCGGCGGAGTGAGCGGGTTGCATGTGGCGGAGATCGACGAGTTCACTGAGAGCGTTGACGGCAACGAGTTGAACAACCTGGTCGAAGAGAGGCTTGGCTCCGGCTGGCAGCGCATGATTCGCGATACCAGCAAACATGGCGCTGAGCAGACGCTTATCTTCGCGCATCCCGAGGGCAACCGCATGGGCCTCTTCATCGTCGATCTCGACGGCCACGAGATGGACGTGGTCCAGATCTCTGTCGATCCCGACCACCTGAGCCAGAGCATCGGCAAATACCAACATCATGACGGCGACAGCAACTCCGATCACGAAGGCAACTCCGGCGACGACTCCGATTAGCGCCCAGCGCAATCGCATGAATATTTTGTGCCATTCGAATCGTTCGCTTTGAAGTGATAGAGGAAGCCGAAACGCAGGCTTCCCGTAGGGAAGACACGAAACTAGCCCAGGGTGGAGTCGGCCGAAGCCGACGGAACCCTGGGAATGCGCACAATTTGTTTGTGCGCGCCCCGGAGGGCCGCGTCGAAGCTCTTTCGCGCGTCGTGTTCACGTTCACGCTACAGCGCTGGATTGCGCATAGCGTATATTTCCCCTGTCCATCCCACCCTCTACACTTGATGCAGCATGACAACTGCTGCACAGGCGCCGCCCGCGTGCTATCGAGGCCGGCTCGCTCCATCTCCCACCGGCTATCTGCATATCGGCCACGCGCTCACGTTTCATGCCGTGTGGCAGCGTGCCCGCGACGCGAAAGGCACGCTGGTGATGCGCATGGAAGATCTGGACGCGGAGCGCAGCCGCGCTGTTTACGCCGATGCCGCGTATGAAGATTTGCGCTGGCTCGGCATCGACTGGCAGGAAGGGCCCGACGTCGGCGGGCCGTTCTCGCCTTACGCACAGAGCCAGCGCGGCGATTTCTATTTTGCCGCGTGGCGCCGATTGTTCGCCGGCGGATTCATCTATCCCTGCCGCTGCTCGCGCAAAGATCTGGCCTCCGCGTTGAGCGCGCCGCACGAAGGCGCCGAACCCGACGATGAGCCCATCTATCCCGGAACCTGCCGCCCCGCAGCGCCATCGCATGGAGCGGCATCTGAAGCTTCCACCGTCGGCGCTAGGTTTCCCGGTTCGGCGAACTGGCGCTTCCGCATTCCCGATGGCGAAGCGATCGAATTCATCGACGGCAACCTGGGGCCGCAGCGCTTCGTAGCCGGCGTCGACTTCGGCGACTTTCTGATTTGGAGACGCGACGGTCAGCCCAGCTATCAACTCGCATGCGTCGCAGACGACGCGGCCATGCAGATCAGCGAAGTGGTGCGCGGCGCAGACCTGCTTAAGTCAACCGCGCGGCAAATCCTTCTGAATCGCGCTCTTGGTTACATCGATCCAGCGTGGTTCCACTGCCGGTTGGTAGCCGATGCAAGCGGCAAACGCCTCGCAAAGCGCCACGACGCTCTCAGCATTCGCGCTCTGCGCGGACGGGGATTGAAGCCGGCAGAAGTGCTGAATGCGGAGCTACTTCAGAAGTAGAAAAGCGCGGCATCCTGGAGCCGCGTCTTTCAGTTGCATCGTTCCTTATTGGTGCTTGATGAACTTGCCCGATTGCAGTTCGCGCATGGCAGTCTGCAATTCGGCCTGCGTGTTCATCACGATCGGTCCGTACCACGCCACCGGCTCCTCGAGCGGCTTACCGCTGACCAGCAGGAAGCGAATGCCCTCCGGCCCGGCCTCAACCACAATCTCGTCGCCGCGGTCGAACAGGACGAGCGAGTGGTTTTTAGCGTCATAAACCGGTTGCGCGTTCGCATCCACCGCCGACTCCGTCAGCACCGCCCGCGGAGCCGAAGCATCGCGAAAAGTACCCGCGCCGGCGAAAACATACGCGAACGCGTTGCGCGTGGTCTCAACCTTGATCCGCTTGCGCGTGAGCGGCGGCACCGAAATATCGACGTAACGCGGGTCTGCCGCAACACCCTCGACCGGCCCCTTCTTGCCCCAGAACTCACCGCAGATGATGCGCGCCCTGGTGCCATCGTCCTCGGTCACCTCGGGAATAGCGCTCGAAGGAATGTCCTGGTAGCGCGGATCGGTCATCTTCAGGTGTGCAGGCAGGTTGGCCCACAACTGGAAGCCGTGCATCCGCCCGCGCTCGTCGCCCTTCGGCATCTCCTGGTGAAGAATGCCGCTGCCCGCGGTCATCCATTGCACGTCGCCGGCGGTCATGCGTCCCTTGTTGCCCAGGCTGTCGCCGTGCGCAACCTCACCGGCCAGCACATAGGTAATGGTTTCAATGCCGCGGTGCGGGTGCCAGGGGAAGCCGGCGAGATAGTCTGCTGGATTCTCGTTACGGAAGTCGTCGAGCAACAGGAACGGGTCGAATTCGTGGGTCTTGCCGAACCCGAAGGCGCGCTGCAGCTTTACTCCCGCTCCTTCGATGGTAGGTTTGGTCTGGTAAATCTCTTTCACAGCTCTGAGTGACATGGTGAAGACCTCCAGCGACTCCCGCAGCGTACCAACTCAGCGGATGAATCTCATGTCTTATAGATGCGCGAAGGAGATATTCGTTGCAACAGGTAATTGTCGGGGGCCGGCGATCTGATCGCTGATCCCCGACCACCGTTCACTACGCCTTAATGAACTGCACCTCGAGTGTGATTGAAACCTCTTCGCCTACCAGGAAGCCGCCGGTTTCGAGAGCCGCATTCCAGGCGAGCCCGAAGTCCTTGCGGTTGATCTTCGCGGTGGCGGAGAGACCGATGCGGGTGTTCCCCCAGGGATCCTTGCCCGGCGCGCTGGGACCCTCTACGGTGAAAGTCACGGGGTTAGTCACGCCGTGAATGGTCAGGTCGCCAGTCACATCGTATTCAGCATCGCCTTTGCGCACCACTTTGGTGGATTTGAATCCCAGCGTGGGGTAGGTTTCGGCGTCGAAGAAGTCAGCGCTCTTCAAGTGTCCGTCGCGCTGCGGGTCGCCGGTCGAGATCGTGGCCACGGGAATTGCGGCCTCGATGAAAGATAGAGTCGAATCGGTAGCGTTCTCGGTCAGTACGCCGGAAAGGCCCGTAAAACTGCCTTTCACGTTCGAGATCATCATGTGCTTTACCTTGAACTCGGCGGAGGAATGGGCGGGATCAATGTTCCAGGTGGTGGTGGAAATGGTAGCGGCGGTCGTTGTGGCGGTGGTCATTCGTTGTGCTCCTTTCAATCAGGTAGATATCTCCGTACATTGAATAGGATGCAGCGAGAATAATATTTGTTTCAACAACTATTGTTAAAACGCAGAAATATCGCTTCCGATTCAGAAGAGTGCCGTACCACCTGATTTACGTTGTCTTACATGTCCCGGCCAGCGTCTTACGGCGCGAGACAGGTCTAACGCCCTTTCCCTCCATTTCTTACGGTTGTCTTGCGCGGGCCGCTGGTGCCGTCTCACACCACTTGATTAGCAATTAACCGTTATTTTGGACTGTCTTAAAGGTTCCCTCTGCCACCAGTCCCGCGCCCGCTCCGGCTGCCGTAATCTATAGCTGTTGCGCCTTGGAGACGCCTTGATCGCTATCACCTCCAGCGACGTCCTGGTCGTTGTCGATGTCCAGAGCGACTTTTGCTCCGGGGGCGCGCTCGCCGTCCCCGAGGGCGAAGCGGTGATTGAACCCATTCATCAAATCGCGCCGCTTTTTGCGCACATCGTCCTCACCCAGGACTGGCACCCGTCCAACCACACCTCCTTTGCGCGTTCCCATGCCGGCGGGCAACCATTTGATACCATTCAACTTGCCTATGGCTCGCAGACCCTCTGGCCGCCCCATTGTGTGCAGGGAACGCAGGGCGCGGAATTCCATCCGGATCTAAAGCTTCCCCAGGCCGAGCTGGTTCTACGCAAAGGATTTCGTCCCCGAATCGACTCCTACTCGGCTTTTTTCGAGAACGATCGCACCACCCCGACCGGACTCGCCGGTTACCTGGCCGAGCGCTGTCTTACGCGCGCCTTCTTCGCCGGCCTGGCCTACGATTTCTGCGTCGGATACTCGGCGCTCGACGCCCGCCGACTCGGCCTGCCGGCCTTCATCTTCCGCGACGCCTGCCGCGGCATCGACCTGACTGGTTCCGTCGCCCGCATCGAATCGGAGTTTGCCGCCGCCGGGGTCACAGTCATCTCAAGTTCCGAACTTGGAACTGCAACCTAGAATGTACACAGGCGCCGCTCGCCACTTTTATGTCGCGCAACTTCTACATCCTCGCTGCCACCCTGGTGCTATTCGCATTGATTTCGGCGGGAATGGCGCTCATCCCGTCGAGCTTTCAGCCCGGATTGCCCGCCAACGGCTCGCTATGGCGTACGGTCGCTTTGATCCTGCTGCTCGCGGGGCTGGTGTGTGGCTTGGTCGGGGTAATGAGCCACTTTTTCGAACAGGTCGACCACCGCAGCGAGGAGGCGCGTCGCCTGGCTCGCAAGAATCGTCGCGGCGAGCGTTGAGTCAACGCTCCTCTGTAGCTATCACTCCGCTAAAATAGAAGCGAGTCGGTTTTTGAAAACATGTCGATTTAGAAGCGACGCATGCACAGACTCGCGAACCGAATGCTGCGACAAGAGAGAATTAAGCGCCCAAAGGAGTCACTCCTTTGAATTTCAACAGGCCAGAATCGTAACAGGATCGAGCGTCAAGAAATGTATGAAGTTACAGTAGAGTCCGGGTTCTCGTCAGGCCACTATCTGCGCAACTACCGCGGTAAGTGCGAGAATCCGCACGGCCACAACTATAAGGTTCGCGTTACATTGGCCGGCGAAGAGCTCGACGCAGGCCGGCCTGCTGCTCGATTTCAAACTGCTGAAGCAGGTGTTGCGCCCTGTCATCGAGCGCATCGATCACCAGATGCTGAATGAGCTCGAGCCATTCACCGTGCTCAATCCTTCGGCCGAAAACATCGCCAGGTTCTTCTACGACGAAACCAATCAGCAGCTCGAGAGCATGACCGGAGGCCGCGTGCGAGTTAAAGACTGCACCATATGGGAGACGGACACCACCACGGCCACCTACTACGAATAAGAAAGACGTCCCGCCAAGGCAGGCCGTTAAGTCAGAGCGTGTTTCATAAATGGCTGTTAAGGCCCGGCATTCATCCCGCAGGGGCTAAAACCCCTCATTTTTCATGCTATTTTCGGCGCGACTGAAGTCGTGCCCTGACACAAAACGGGTTTATGAAACACGCTGTAACTATATCTGTAGCTCGCCGCGTAACTACCGCTGCGCAGTTTGTATCGTCTTTGCGCCGCTCGCGGCCGGCGGGTTCACCTTCGCATTCAGATAATTCGCCAGGTCATTGACGTCCTGCCTCGAGCCCACCATCGGCGGCATGAAACGGTGATATGGTGAATCCGGCTTATACTCATGCAGCATGGTGATAAAGCTCTCGATATTAGTATGATCGCGGCCCGCGAGCAGCGTTACCAGCGGCCGGTATCCATTGAGCGTATGGCACGAGCCGCACTCGCCGCGGAAGATTGCCTCGCCGCGCGAGTAACTGGTGCTTGCGCCATTCCACACCCAGTTGCTGCTCGCAAGATACCCCTGCGGATCGGCATTGATCTTTGCCGCGTAGGGCACGCGCACTCCATTTGAATACATCCAGCGCCCAATCACATAGGGCTTGCGCAGCATCTCGCGAGAGTACTCGCCAGCACCGGTCGCCATGAAAGCAAGCAGCAGAATCGCGACAGCATGAGCCGCGTTAAAGTCGACCGGGTTGCGATAAGCAAGGTAATACGCCACGCCGATAATGGTGGCCGAAGTAATCACGATAATGAGCGCAATGCGCGTGACCATCGAGAATGTCCCCGATCCGATGGTGTCCATGCCGAGCGTGAGCAGAGCACGCTGCGAGGCGGGCACCATGAAGACATACCACGCGAACAGGAATGGCATGGCCATAAACGAGGGCACCAGCCACTTGACGCTCCACTTGACGAGTGAGCTTTTGAGCGCGGGCAGCGTTGCGCCGTCGATGCGGCTGGCGCTGATGAGTGCCCAGATGCCGGCCAGAGAGCAGCACACGCAGGTGCGAAGCAGCAGGCTCGGCCAATACGTGGGATTGAAAAATGCGTTCCAGAATTTGCTCGCCTCATTGCCGGTACCGGCGACCGCGAGCCAGGTGTTACCGGGCGTCAGCATAAAGGTGAGAATGCCGTTGATGATAATCAGCGTGCAGACCGAAGCGCCAGCGTACACCCAGCCCACCGCCAGGTGCAGTTTTGAGTCGATCCGGTTCCACGTGTAGTAGTAGACGGCCGCGGTGATGAGCTCGACCATGAAGAAAACCCACTCGATGGCCCAGCCGAAAACGAAATTGTGAATCAGCGTGCTGGTTGCCTCGGGATGGGTGAGTCCGATGGCGAACCAGATGCCGACGCCGGAGACTGTGCCGAAGACGCCGGTCAGGATGAGGAAGAATTTCGAGTAGCCGGCCAGCTCCTGCAGCCAGTCTGTGCGGCCTTCGCGCAGCGCCTTGCGCTCAGCCAACGGCAGGTAAAGTCCGCCGCCCACGGCAAACTGCGAAATCATCACGTGGAAGATGGCGATGATGCCAATCACCCAACCCGAGCCGAGATAAGGAATGTCCCAAAATGGATAGTTCATGGTTTCTCCGAAACAGTGGACAGTGAACAGTGGCCAGCAGCGAACCTCAGCCAGCCTTTGCCCGCAATCTTCCCAGCAGTACAAAAATCATCTTGCCGATTTCATGTGAGAGACTCTCGGCTCGATCAATAAGCGCGGGATCTCCAAACTTCAACCTTCGAGCAATCTCCAATTGAGTCTGAACTTCACAATTAGAACCGCGTGCAATGTTCAGGAATTGTGAGAATTCCCGGGTTCCTGCTCGTCCCTGCCCCTCCGCAATATTGCTCGGTATCGAAACAGAGGCGCGCCTGAGTTGACTCGTAATCCCATACGCTTCGTTCTGTGGAAACCCCTGCGTAAGTCCGTAGACGGCAACCGCTAAATTCATCGACTTTCGCCAAACCTCAAGATCGCGAAATGATCTGACTCGTACGTTCGTCACTTCGACTGCCATCTCTTATGCCTGCCTAGCCGGTCTTGCACAACACTTAATGTTCACTGCTCACTGTTCACTGTCCACTGCTCACTGCCCACTGTCCACTGTTCACTGTTCACTGTCCACTGCCCACTGTTCCACTGTCCACTGTCCTACCGAATCGTCCAGTACCCAATCACCGTCGTCGCCAGCAGCGCGAAGATCGCCAGCAGGCCAAAGTAGTGCGCCATGCGCGCCCGCTGTCCCGATTCCTTGTTCTTGTCGTAAAAGGGAATCAGAATCCATAGCACGATTCCCAGCGTGAACAGCAGAATGCCTGCAATTTCGCCGGCCTCGCCTTGCAGCCACGGAATCATGCCGAGAATCTTGAGCATTTCAAACGGGCTCATAAAGTACCACTCGGGATGAATGCCAAGCGGCGCCGGAGCCAGGGAATCGAACTGCTTGCCCAACGCCCATGGGAACACCGATGCCAGCAGCGCAATCACGTTGAGCGAGATGATCCACATGGCCAGGTCCTTGCGCAGAAAGCTGGGCATGAAGGGAATGCTCTTGCGCTGGGATGCGGTTTTGGCTTCTTCGCTGGGCGGAACCGCGTTGCCGTGTTTCTGCACCAGCCACAAGTGGAACCCGAGCAGCGGAATGAACAGCGCCGGCAGCACCACAACGTGCAGCGCAAAGAATCGCTGCACCGTGAACTCGGTAACGTCGGGGCCGCCGCGCAGCATAGTGGCAACTGCCGGCCCTATCCACGGAATCGCCGCAGGAATCTGCAAGCCCACCTTAGTGGCAAAGTAGCTCAGCTCGTCCATGGGCAGCAGGTAACCGGAGAAGCCAAACACCGACGCGATGCCCAGCAGGGCCATACCGCTCAGCCAGCCAAATTCGCGCGGCTTGCGGTAGGCTTTCATAAAGTACACAGAAAACATGTGCACCAGGACTGAAAACATCATCATGTTGGCCGACCACGAGTGCGCCGAGCGGATCAGCCATCCGAAGTTCATCACAAATGTGATTTGCCGAACCGACTCGTATGCTTCTGCGCCAGGCCGGTAGTACACCAGCAGCAGGACACCGGTAAGGCACTGCACCAGGAATAGAAACAGCGAGATGCCGCCCCAGTAGTACCAAAACGATTGCGCATGCACGGGAACGGTCTTGTGCCGCGCAAATGCAGCCAGGTCGGAAAGGCCCAGCCGCTCATCCACCCAGTCGTAAACATTGTTCGTGATCGATTTTGTTGTCATTCGCCTTAATCCTTGCGCTTTCGTGAACCGCGGCCGGTGAACGGTGGTCAGGCAATCTTGGAGTTTAACGTTGAAAGTAGCTTAAAAAGCATTTTGCCCACGCGGTGCGAAAGAGCCTCTGCCCGTTCAAGAATTACAGAGTCGCCGAGGTTAAGTGCGCGAGCAATTTCCAGCTGCGTTTGCAACTCGCAATTCGATCCCCGCGCCACACCCAGAAACTGTCTGAGCTCGCGCGTGTTCAGCCGCCCCTGTCCCTCGGCAATGTTGCTTGGAATCGAAACGACGGAGCGCCGAAGCTGTGAGCTCAAGCCGAATAGCTCCTCGCGCGGAAACCCCTGGGTCAGCCTATACACAGCGACTGTTAGTTCCATCGCCATTTGCCAAACTTCGAGATCGCGAAAAGACCTGACGATTTCAGCTCTCATCCCACTCTCCTCTTGGTTGAACTACTAACGGTAGTCTGACTGCCACCGCTCACCGCTCACGTCACCGTTCACCGTCCGCCGTCTTTCTCACGTTCGCGACACCACAATGCCGTCCTGATTCACAGCAACCTTGTAAAGACTGAGCGGTTTGGGGGGAGGGCCACTCACGTTCGCGCCGGTGTAAGCGTTGTACACGCCGCCGTGGCAGGCGCAGTGAATCCGGTCAGCCTGCGGCTCATACTGCACCGTGCAGCCCAGGTGCGTGCAAACCGCGGTCATTGAAATCCAGCGCCCGTCCTCGTGATGAATCAGGAGCGACGGCCGGGTGCCGAACTTGAACATGAGCACCGAACCCAGCGGCAGTTTCTGGGCATCTTTCAGCGTCACCTCAGTCACCGCGGTCTCGTTCAACGCCATCTCATTCGGAGATGCCAGGTAGCGGTAGACCGGATAGGCCAGCGCCGCCGCGTAGCAGACGCCGGCAGCGCCGGCCGCAACCAGAAATGCGCGCCTCGTGTTGGTGTCGCCGTTCTCCGGCGCAACATCTTCCACAATCAAAGTCGAACCTCTAAGATCGCTCATCTTGAGTCACCCGCGCCCCTCAGGCCGCGCCCTCCATTTGCTTTTGCGCGCGCGCCACTACCGACACCAGCCAGCCAACCACGCCCAGCCCGGCGACGAACAGCACCAGGAATAAGCCAACTACATTCCAGTTCGTCACCACCGCGCGATCCCATACGTCATAGCCCTTGGTCAACAAAGTTAAGTCGCGCACGCCGTCGCGATAGACAGTCAGCGTGATTTCAACCAGCACGGCAACCAGCACGCCGGTCCATCCCATCCAGCCTGCGGCGATTTTTCCAAATCCCGCGATCGCGCCCAGCAGGATTGCGACAACCACAAGCAGAAGCCAGCCATAGCCGGCCAATCCGGCATACTTGTAAAGCTCGTGGCCGGGGAATCCGTTGGCGAGGCCATCTTTCACTGCCTGCGGCTGCACGCGTGCGGCCCAAAAACCGGCGGCAAGATAAACCACGCCAAATCCGGCCACAAGTTTGCCGCCCAGCCCGGCAAGGTACTTCTTCTGTTCGGCCACAAAGGTGGAGCGGCCCGCCAGGTACATCAGCCATAGTCCCGCGATGAAGAGTCCGCCGGCCATCATCGTCAGCCAGCGAGGTTCCAGTGTGGGATCGCCGGCAGGCAGGAACCGTCCCGCAGCCGATGCCGAATACATGTCGCGCCACGCTTCGGGCCTCAGCATCAGTGTCATATTGGTAGAGAGCAGCCGCGCAATGCCTCCCGCCGTCAGCCAAGCCAACAGGCCAATCCACCACGCCGATTTGCCTTTGTCCAGCCGCGCCGAAAACTGGTAGAGCAGCCAGTAGCAGAACATCAGCAGGGGGACAATCGAGATCCAGTAAACGCCGATGAGCACGCTCGATGTATAGAGCGCGCGGCCATACAACACCTGCGCAAACAGCAGCGGCGGCACAGCAAGATTAATCACGAAGGTCATTACCACGGTGAGCCGGCGAGCCAGCGCGCGCGCGGTGGTTGTCGCTCCTGCTGAGCGGCCGAACAAACTCAGCAGCACAGCCAGCAGCAAACCGCCCAGCAACATTTCAACGGCCACAAAGTGAAGCGACAAGGTAACAATGTGCAGCAGCTTGAGCAGCCACACCGGGGCCGGCAAAGGAATTGGATCGACAGCAGGAAATGGATTCATGGCTTTCGTAAAGTCCTCACTGCTTCCAGCGGACGCGGCTCAAGGTAGGGGAGCATTCTGGACTGTTTCTCTCCAATTTGGATTGGAAAGCTCAACGTATAACGGCCGATAACCAGGGGTCTGTGATGGGAGATACATAACGAAGTGACGATTTCAAATACGCTGCCCTTTAACCTTCGACTGCCTGCGATCCTCTCCTTTGGCGCATGGCAAGTCTCGTGTCTCGGAGTCGCCGCTTGCCGCTTCAGCCGAAGGTTCGGCGGGATAAGAACTTGCGAAAAACCAATTCGTCGATGCAACTGACGCGCGCCGCCGACTACGGGGTTCGGGTGATGATCTATCTCGCCGTGCCCGGAGCCGAGACGCGGATTTCGCTCACCGATCTGGCGGCTGCAACCAACGCGCCCGACAGCTTTCTCTCCAAAGTTATGCAGGCGCTTTCGCGTGCGGGACTCATCTCGTCTCGACGCGGTCAGTCCGGCGGATTCAGGATCTCGGCCCGCGGCCGCGCAGCCTCAATGCTCGAAGTGATCGAGGCCGTCGACGGAAAGATATGCCTAAACACCTGCCTCATTGCCGGCAAATCCTGCAGCCGGAAACACTCCTGCCCCGCCCACCCTGTCTGGGCGGATGCGCAGCGGGCCATGCTGCAGGTATTAGGCGCGGCCACGATCGCCAGTCTCGCCGCCGAGTCACAAGTTGGCAGCTGAAAGAGCAGCCAATCGGCCAGCCGAGTTCCCTTCGACCCGACTGCCCAATCCGCACTGTGATCTCGACAGCGATCCCGGCGCCCCGCGCCCTTGCAATTCCCCCGTTAGTGTTTCAATCGAATCAATTGAAACAGGGGTGCTCCCCGGCATTTTCATTGAGGTTCAAAAAGAAAATGCTGTGCGTGGGGCTGAGAAATACCCTCGAACCCGATCCGGATAATACCGGCGTGGGAAGTTTTCTTGACGACGAGCGGCAATCCTCATTCAACCATGCGCAAGCTCCCTTGTTTCGTATTCATGCGCGAAAGAAACCAGGGAGTCTATGCGTACCGTTCCGCCAACTTCTCTATCCGCCGCGTATGCGCTTTCTTGCGGCCATCGTGGCACTGTTGCCGTTTGTTTTGCAGCCATCGCAGAGCGCATCGTCCGCCGCAACCGGGGATCAGGCGCAGACTGGCGACGCAATCGCCGGCGCGCAGCAGAAGATCACGCCGGTCACTACCACCGTGGTGGTTCACGGCGAGATCAACAGCGACTATCTTCCCGAGTCGGTCACTGTCGGCAACCTCACCGGCCTGCCAATCAAAAATGCGCCACTCTCGGCAACCGCCGTCACGCGCGACCTGCTCAACGACCAGGTTGCCCGGCTGCTCTCTGACGTGGTCAGAACGATGCTTCGGTTGAAGACGACTATGTGCCCGTGGGCTACTACGGCGACTACCAGATTCGCGGATTTCCCATCGACCTCGCGACCGGCCTCGAAATCAACGGCCTCACCATCGCCGGCGAGCAGGATGTTCCGCTTGAAAACAAGGAGCGGGTCGAGATTCATGCACGGACTGGCCGGGATCGACGAGCGGCGTTGCTTCGGGCGGCGGCCTGATCGACTATGTCACCAAGCGACCCGCGCCAGTCAAAGCTCTCGACTTCGCCACAGACCAGTATGGGTCAGTCCTTGGGCGCGACCGACTTTGGCCGTTTCTTCGGCAGCCATCAGCAGGTGGGCGCGCGCATCAATCTGGCCGGAGAGAGAATTCAGACTTACATGAACGGCACCGGAGGATGGCGCGCAATGGGCGCGGGCGCGGCCGACTGGAAGATTTCGCCGAACGCCATTCTCAAAGGCGACTTCGAGTACCAGCATAAGACCGAGCGCGATGGCAGCGGCTATCAGCTTCTCGGCGGAACTGCGCTGCCCGACATCAACCGCCTCTATCGCTCCACCATGCCCGGTGAGCAGTCGTGGGCGCCTCCAGATACCTACGACGTCTTCAACACCAACGCGCGCTTCGACTACCGACTTCTCCACGGCAATGGTCCGCCTTTGCTGCCGCCAGCCTCAGCCACTCGTTGATTCAGGACAACGTGATCTATGCGTACGGTTCGTCGATCGACCCCAACACTTATCTGCCCACTTGCCCCAACGCGCCCGACGCGCCGGATTATTTCTTCTGCCCCGACGGAACGTATGGCATCTACGACTACCGCGACCCCGGCGAGCTGCGCATCGATGCCGTTAGCTGAAGGCATGGTGGTGGGCCGCATCAAGACCGGGGCCATCGCGCACAACATCGCCGCCGGCGACTGAGCTGTTTTTGCGCAGCGTCCAGGCAGCCGGGCTTCTACACTGTCGCCAATCCCTACGACCCCAACGGCATTGTGCAGGACGGCGCGGTCTACACCTACCTTGGCGCTGAAAACATCTATCAGCCGCTTGTGGCCTATCCCATCGAGGACCCCGTTCAGTCAGCCGGCCCGCGGCGCCTGTGGGAAGACAGCCACCAGTCGTCGGCGGTACTCGAGGACCGCATCGAGCTGCCGCATCGCATTCAAGTCATCGCCGGCGGCCGTTACGATGCGCTGCGCGATCATAACTATTCTGCCTACGCCTCGTGCGCCGACTTCACTGTGCCCGCCAACTGCGCACTCGCGCCAACCGACAAGCCTGCGTGGCTTCCGCAATTCGCGGCCACTTACAGTCCGGTCAGCAGCCTCACTCTCTATACGAATTACGGCGTGCTGCTTTCGCTTGGACCGCAGGCGCCCTGGTGGGTCGATAACGGCAGCCAGTTCCTCGCGCCATACAACACGCGCCAGTTTGAAGTGGGCGCAAAGTACGAGCCAGGCTCGCGCATCCTCATCACCGGCGACTTCT
>CAWILB010000084.1:0-62898 GCA_963836635.1 uncultured Acidobacteriaceae bacterium
CTAGGAACTTGTTGAAATAGGTACGTGTTTTGCGTCGTTGGTTTGCTGCCGTTCGTCTAACAGACATGCGTGGAGATGAGCGGATTCAGGACGGGATGTTCAGCTATATATCGTTGGAACAGCGTGTGCCTCAGGATCATCCCTTGCGGGCAGTTCGCAAGGTGACGGATGCGGTATTGCGGACGCTGAGCCCGGAGTTCGATACGTTGTATTCCGACTCCGGCCGTCCATCGATTGCACCGGAGTACATTCTGCGTGCGCTTTTGTTGCAGGTGTTCTATTCGGTGCGCTCAGAGCGTTTGCTTGTCGAGCAGATCGACTACAACCTGCTGTTCCGCTGGTTTGTGGGCCTTGGCATGGACGACGCGGTTTGGAACCACGCCGTGTTTTCCAAGAACCGGGACCGGTTGCTGACTTCCGATGTAGCACAGCAGTTCTTTGCCGAAGTGAACAAACATGCGAGGCGCTTTATGAGCGACGAACACTTCACGGTGGATGGCACGCTGATTCAGGCGTGGGCTTCGCAAAAGAGCTTTCGCTCCAAGGACGGCTCCGATGACGGCGACGGGACAAATTTTCATGGCCAGGATCGATCGAACAAGACGCACGAATCGACCACCGATGCCGATGCGCGGCTGTACAAGAAGAGTTACGGCAAGGAATCGAAGTTGAGTTATCTCGGTCATGCGCTGGTGGAAAACCGCAACGGTTTGATCGCTGCAGCGATGGTGACGCACGCCGACGGTTATGCCGAGCGCGATGCAGCGCTGTTGATGCTTGCCGAAAAGCAAGATGGCCGATCACGTCGCATCACGGTCGGCGCCGACAAGGCTTATGACACGAAGGATTTCGTCAGCACGGTGCGGGAGTTGAACGTAACGCCGCACGTTACCAAGAACGACAAGGGTCGCAGGAGCAACCTTGATCGCAGAACCACGCGCCAGCCCGGCTATGCTGTCAGCTTGAGTCGCCGATGGCTGATCGAAAAAGGTTTTGGATGGCTGAAACAAACCGGCCCGCTCCGACAGGTCAAGTTGCGAGGCCTGGAGAAAGTCGACTGGCTGTTCGTCTTCAGCTGCGCAGCGCATAATCTGATCCGGCTGCCGAGACTGATAGCTCAACCACCTGAAATGCTGCGGGAGAAGTGTGCCTGAGCAAGGGTTGCGAGCCTCGGGGGTCATTCCCTGTGCCTCGAATACCCCCATAAACACCGGCCAGAACCGTACTTCAAACAGATTTCGAAGAGCAGGAAATGGAAATCGCCAGAAAACATACCGCAATCATGCGAATTTCAACGAGTTCCTAGTGCTGAGAAGGAAAGATAGTTGAATTCGGCGATGTATGGGTCGTAGCAATATTAGCCATTGGCAATTCCAGCGCGAACAAGGAATTCGTCCCCTGATCTGCACGCACCCAAAAGCCGTGGAAGGCTTGGCGCAATTCAGGGTGCTGATTGAGCAGCGCCTGCATAACGTCGGTTACCTGCTTGCGCGCTAGAAGAGGATCACGCAATTGCTCTGCCTGTGTCGAATCGGGACTGTAATGAACTTCAAGGTCCAGCGCGCCGGCGAATTGCGTTGTGGTGTCGATCGCAGTCACGGTGAAAGTTTCACCCGAAGCGTTTACAATCATTGGGTTTGTGACCGGCAGCCCGTTCGGGTGCACTTCATCGGACTCGTGCTGCAGCTTTTGCAAATTAGGGCTGGACATCAAATCAAGGGGGTCCAGAAGGAATGCAGCCTGGCGATAGTATAACCAGGCTGCCCAGCTTGATGGCGTCTGCGCAAATCTACGCGCCGAGACCCAATACCAAAGGCCATCATGGCCTGCTTCCGTCATCGGTTTATCGAAAAAGCCAGCAAGCATCCAGCGATCGGGTGTCTTAGACAAGATCAGTGATATTTGTTGCGGCTGAGGAACGCCTGTAGCATGAACAACAGCCAATGCGTAATTGCCCGGCGGTAGATCGGCAAAAGTCAGCACTATAACCGGTGACCCACAATAGAAGTCTGTTCTCGGGTTGCCGGCAGAATCGGTCGAAGCATCCAGAATGTAGAGCGTATCGACGGTAATTGCAGCCTGCTGTATAAGTGGTCTTAGGCGAACAACGGAATCCATGATTCCGCCAAAGTCCGCAGCAACCGCCGGGACGGTATTTGCCCGAATGCCTTGCACTTCGCCGCTCCGAATTTGCAAGGCCATTGCGCGCGCCGTATTTGCAAGAGAATCACGCTGCGCGGGCGTCATTTGCGATTGTGTTGTGCATGAGGCGCCAAGCGCGCTTGGGAGTAGCGCTACAAATTGAGATGTAATCAGGGCCAGAAACAGGAGTTGCTTGCGCAGCATGGCAAAACGCCTCTCGTTGCGATCAATTCGATTTGAATGGATCAAAACCTCTTCTCTCAAACTCTAAGATGCATACGAAGCGAGTGACGCAGCGGTGCGTCGAAAAAATAGACAACAATTTCAATTTGTGCATCACAGCGCGTCTTCAAGAGAGGGGTTGCGCTCAGTTCGATAAGCCAACAAAGTCACCCAGTCAAGCGGCTGGACGGGTATATGGCCCATCATGGTGGTTTATTTCCTCATGCTGTTTTCCTATCGAGTAACCCTGATCTTTGCCCGCATTCGACGGCCGATGCAGACTTTCTAATGTGTAGTCCCAGATTGTTTGTTCGACTTCTTCGGCAGTTGACGCCGGTATCACGGTCAATCTCCCGCTCAACTCTTGCAATCGCAGATAGGCCTCTCGGTTCTGGTAAACAAAATTAAGGGGATACTCCGGCTTTCTCATATGCGCTTGAAATGGGTCTGCATCAAGCAGATAGCTCTTATCAAGCATTGGAACCATCTTTAGCAGCAGATCGACATACCTGCATAATAAGGCATTCTGTAAATTCAAATTCGCGAGCTCGTCGTAGCAGTAGCGATCGAAGATGATGAAATCGGCGTCTGAGCGCAGTGCCCTGTTGACCGAGCTGCGTGCGGACACGGCGTCAATACAATAGAGAGCCAGCCGAATACAGGTCATCGGCCACGATCGAATGTTCTTATCCTTCCGAATGATCGGCGCGTCGGGCGTGCCGACTCCTTTATCTCCCTTGAATAGCCTTTGCCCGGTCGACTCCCTGATCGCTTTCAGCCTGGAAATATCATCCCAGAATCGAATGATTGTGACCTTCATACCGATAATCTGCAGACGTTGACAAAGCGCGTTGATCTGGGTGCTCTTCCCTGCCCCATCGACACCGGAAAAACTTACCAGCGTGGCGTGACGGTTTTGGCCGTAAATGTGCATCGGTCTGCTCCGGACAAGTGTGACTTTAGTGAGGTTGGCTAGGACTGGCGTGAGACAGCGCCGCAACAGTTCCAATCGCGATGCCCGCTCCAGCTAAAATAGCGACGCTAATCAGAAATGTATGGACGCGGCGTTGTTTAGCCGGCGCGATGACTGCGCCAGCCGGTTTGGACCCAACTGTTCCAACGGGCTCTTCCCCTGGCGCGGCAGCCGTGCCGACTGGAGATGCCGGGCTGCTCTGTTGTTGTGAGGTCGACTGTGAAGTATTCTGCTGCGCATTTTGAGAGACCTCCTGTGGTGACGGGGCATCCGGAAGGGCGGCGCTCTGCTGCTGGATTTGAGCTGGCTGACTACCCTGAGCCTGTGACGAAGAAGTTACTGATCGCTCTTGTGCGGGGACGGCCCGCGCTGCCGGAAATATCAATAGCACTGCGAGCAATACGGCGAAGAACCGTTTCACAAATGACAGGCAAAACATTTGATACAGCCTCCGATCTGTTGCCTATTCGTAGTTTGCCTTGCGTCAATAAATCCACCATACTTCTGACATCAAGCAGCGGATTCATTGCTGCATTGTGTGTTGGCGCGCATTGGTGCATTCCCGGAGCGCCGATGAAAACTTGCTATCGCATCCGCGGTTGTTTCAAAGTAACTGAACAGGGTGTCGGCGCCGGTTGCTTTCAACGCAGCTCTTGCTTGGGGCGAAATGCCAGCGAGCCGCACATCACCGTTTCGCTTCATCGCCTCCTCAAGACAGCCAAGCAGCAAAAGAACAGTCCGTTTATCCAATTGAGAAAGCCGCGAGCAATCGAGCACGAGACAAGGACGATCAATATCGAGGCAAGTCTTAATCTCGCAGAAGAAGTCCGACATCTGCCTGCCATCAAAGGGCTCCGGAAAGTGTCTTACTGTTACTACCCGTTCTCGAATCATTATGGCTTGTCCTGTCCTGATTTCTAAGTATGGTGCTACGAGGCATCCTGCAGAAGACGTGCAAGCTCTGCCTCGGGTTTGCGGACCACGTTCAGCAGCATGTTCTTGCCATACCGGAAGAGAGTGCCGAGGTTTGTGTTGTACCAGCAACACTCCATCATGTGGGGCGATAGCCCACAGACGAATCGGAGCCTCTGAAGGCCTTCGGGCGCTGCGAGCATGGCGGCGACCATGCGATGATTTCCATCGAGGACTGTGAGTGGTTCAGTTTCGTTAAGGCCAATCAAGATGAGGCAGCCAAAGCTGACATTCTCATTTGCGATCCGATCCCTAATGTCGGTGATCTTGGCCAGGAATTGATCGTCAAGTATTTCGTTCCGGTCCCGAATACCCTCGACGATTTTGGTCATCGAGAAGCTGCCGTGCGCCGGCTTGCGCCATTGGGCGCGGGGAAATGCCCTGATTTTAGTGAGATCCTCCGAGGTAAGTTCAGCTTCATACCATTCGGTGCCAACAGGTATCTCTTTCCACAACGACAGGTGTCGAATGAACAACAGGGCTCGGCGCTTGGCATTTTCACAGGCATCATCGAGATTGGGGTTTGATACCAAGTCGCGCAGAGCATCGTGATACTCCCGGAATGCAGAGTAATGAAAATCGCTTTTCAGGAACTCGGCAATTACCTCATCTTCAGAAACATGCCGTATGAGCCTGATGGGCCGGTAATGGTCCGGTTTTAGGATCTCCTTTGGGTCGGTAAGAGAGCTGATGAGAAATGGAATCGCCACCAATATAAAGAGAATGATCATCAGCACTAACTGAACGACGATGACTTCAGGCAGGGATACATGAAAGCGGCAGATCCCTGCGATCAAAACACCGCTGAAAGCCAGCTGTATCCAACTTGAATTGGCAATCTTGTACGACATTTCAAAAGTCACGATAACGACGATGAGCGAATAAATAACTGTGGTGATGGCATAGAGCGCCAGAAGAGATGAGATGCTATAGGCGCCGGCAATCTTAAACCCCGCTCCAAACAAAGCGGTCCATAGCTGGGATGGAGCAAAGAGTAGTCCCAGTGAAAGTGCGGTCCCGATCAGCAGCACCAGAAGCAGCGAGGTTGCGATTACTCGAAGGTCCTTTCGCTCCTCATGGTGAGTTCCGGCAACCAGGGGAAACGTCGTGTTTACCACGGCAGACGAAAATGCAAATATGACGCGGCCAACCATCGCTACGGCCGCATAAATGCCGGCCATTTCCGCAGAGAAGAAGTGCTTTACCAGAACGATATCGCAATTGTTGATAAGCACCTGCCCCGAAAAGAACACCATGGCCTGGAAGATCTCGCGCAGGACATTCAATAGATTGAGAGGATTGGCAATGCGAGTTCTCACGCCGGGCGCAATAACCAGATAGGCTACTGCAATTGCCCCGGCATTTGCTGCTACAACACCGCGAACGCCGCATCCAAAGTGGATAAGTAGGTAAGATCCTCCCAGCCTTACCGCACCTTCAATCGCAAGATTAAATGCAAGCCGAACGAATCCATAGGTTCCCTGAACATAGCCGCGACGGCTCCCGAGAGGGATATAGAAAGCCGTAGCTACTGCTAGAAGCGCTACCAGAGGCGTGTCTGGAAGTTGCAGATAATTCGAAATAGCCTCGCGGAACAAATAGATAAAGGCACCGGCAAGGAGACCACATACCCAGGCACTGCGATGCAGATCGCGATAAACGGCCGCTTTCGCTTCAGCAGAGGCCTGTTGCGCAACTACTTTTGTAGAGACAATCTGAAAAGAAAGCGTGACAGCGGAGAGGATAATAAGAAGCGTGTAAACAGCGGTCGCCTGACCGTATCCCTGGGGGCCCAGGTAGCGCGCGACTGCGATGTTGTAGGCCATGTTTATTGCGGTGGTGAGGCCCGATCCTGAAAGCAGAATTACGCTTCCGGAGAAGATCCTTTGCCGCAATGTGTTGGACTTGAAAGGTGGAATACTGACCACTCAATTACGCTCCAGTCAAGGTGTCGGAAAAAGCCTCACAAATGAGTCACATCATTGAGAAGGCTACACATGGTCCGATGCGGAAAGCCGCGGTCTGGCTGCTCGAATGCTCCGTCCTATCTTCGGTTGGTCTGCGATTTTACATAAGACTTCTGACAACCTGAGTATCTGGTCAGGCTTCTAACTCTTAGAGCTATGTTCAATCGATTAGGTGTTGCAATTCTTCTTGCCCTTTTCTTGCCTCGCGGTTGTCCGGGCCATGGATCTGCACCGCCATCGCCACTGAAGTTACGCGCTGTTGGTAACTCGCCTGAAGTAGTTGCCCTCTACGAGGCCTGGTTTGGACATCCGCGACACATCTCAATAGGGTACTCATCGCAGGATCCAGCGGTCATCAACCGGCAGATTCGCCAGGCGCAGGCTATGGGAATCTCTGCATTTGTTGTTGACTGGTATGGTGATCGCGAGCCGTTTGTCGACAGCAGCTACGCTCTGATTCAGGCGGCCGCGGAAAAGAACTCGTTTAAAGTAGCGATGATGTACGACGAGACGGCCGCGGACGATGGGGCAACTGACGAAGCCATCGCGGATTTCACAATGTTTCACGATACCTATCTTTCAGTCAAATCGCCCGGCCATCAGGCTTATCTTACGTATCAAGGTCGACCGGTAATTTTCATTTTCCCGACAGCAAAACACACGGACTGGAATAAGGTCCGCTTAATCGTAGATCAATGGGATCCGAAGCCTTGGCTAATTTACGAAAATCTTCCCGGCCCGAATTCTGAAGCTTTCGATGGATTCTATGCATGGATCAATCCGGGCAACAAGGGCTGGGCTCCAGATGGCAGCAATTGGGGCGAGCAATACCTGAGCAATTTCTACGAAACTATGCGATTCAAAGTATTCCGACAAGATTATCGTGGGCGGGGCATGGGCAAGTTTCGACGACAGCAAGGCGTCGTGGGGACTCAATCGCCACATCTCCGCCCGCTGTGGGCAGACATATCAGAATACATTCAGTTTGTGGCGTAAAGAATTTCCCCCCGACACACCGATTCCATTCATAATGATCGAAACCTGGAATGATTATGAAGAGGGGTCAGCGATTGAGCCCGGAATTCCTACTTGCAGCGCCGTCAATTCCTCTAAATAATATCGTGTACAGTGTTGCCAAGCGCGCGAAAGTCGCAGTCTCGAGCTTATCTGTCTTTCTTGAGGGAAAGCGCCTGAAGTTGTGAGAGGGACCATAAAGATGCCCGCGGTGATCCTGAAGGCATGGTCCCACTTGGATACTGCAGGCGATTGAATGCTGATCGAGGGGCGTTTTTCCGGTCTTGGCACCACTTTCGCAATCGCTGTGCGTTCGGCAATTGCGCGGGTCTCAGTTAAGAGCAGTACTGAAGGAGTTGTGTGGTGGACGAGCCCTACTGGGAACTTCCTTCGCGTGACCGCGAAGGAAGTTCTCGTCATTATGCGGCCCTGGTCGCACTCGATTGGCTCTGCATCTGGATAGGCACGGCGAAGCTGCCGTTCTGGACCGCAATGTAGCCTGCCTGGGTTGCAAGCGTGACTTGGGTGCGATACACCTGGCTGATGAGAGAAACCGGCCGGCCGCGCACTTCATCATATACGCGACCCACGTACTCGCCCAACAGTCCTACCGACAGAAGCAGCAAGCTTCCCACAAAGAATACCGCGCTTGCCACGCCTAGGCCGGTGGCTACCACCGGACCTGTCGAAAGGAGCGCCCCGAACATCAGAATCACTGCCAGACAACTCGAAAGGCAAAAGAGTCCGAAGCTAAGCCTCAGCGGCTTGTAGCTGAAGCTCGTGATCGCGTCCATGGCGTATTTGATTCGGCTGATAAACGAAAGCTTTCCGTCGCCGGCCAAACGATCCTGACGATCGTAGTAAACGATGGCATTGCTGTAGCCGACCCAGGCACGCAGACCCGGCAGGTAACGATTCCTTTCCCCCAAGGCGTTGATTGAATCCACCGCCTTACGGTCCATGAGGCCGAAGATGCCAGCATTGAGAGGTATCGGGTAGTCGGAGAGCATACCCAGAACGCGATAGAAAAGAGGAAACAGTGCGGCAAGTATTTTGCGGCTCTCCTGTCGGCTCCGGCGCACGCCGACTACAACTTCCGCTCCTTTGCGCCATTCGTCAATGAGTTGCGGAAGAACTTCAGGTGGATCTTGGAAATCGCCGTCCATTAGAATCACCGCATCGCCTCTGGCCGTAAGAAGGCCGGCTGAGATTGCACCCATGTGACCCCAGTTGCGAGACAGTTCAACTACGACAACGTGTGGATCCTGGTTTTGCAGCCCTTTGAGTAATTCGAGAGATGAATCTTTCGAACCGTCATTTACATAAACAACTTCCCAATCGTCGGCAACCCGCTGCATGGAGTTTGCGACAGCCTCGTGAAACTTTACGATGAGTTCCTCTTCGTTGAAGATGGGGACAACTACAGAAATCATTTTATGCTCCTGGGCAAATGTATTGATCGGCGATTCTCTTCGGCGATCCTGTCTTCTTTATCTGTACTTATTCGCTTTCTTAGTCATCCCGTGAATACGGCAACCGTGCCTGTAACAAATTCACACGTGTGCGTTACTTAACAATTGCCTGGAAAACGCGCACCTTCCATCGCGCCTCTGCGGGGGTTAATACCACAATGTAGCGAGTACGCATGTGCTGACTCGTTATTGACTTGCCGTGAGCCAAAACCTGCACATCGTACTCCACCGTATCCGTTAGTTCAATCGACAAACCTTCCGGGGAATAGAAAACAATCTGGATATCGTGCGAACTCACTTGATAATGTGTGCTCAGGTCCGCAGCGGATTGTTCCTGAACTGTCTCACCAAGCTTGTCTAGAGCCGTTCCTGCAAAACACGTGCTAAGCAAGTCTGCCCGGTTCTCTTCAAGCGCCACGCTAAAACTTTGCCATGACTGCAGATAATCCCGAATTGCAGCTGATGCCGTTTGTTCTTCCAGTACGCGAGGCCCTTGTTGGGCTGCTGTTGATTCGATGCGAACATTGGCCTGTCCGGCTGCATGGTTTGCCGTTGCAAACCCGAGTACAGACAGCGCTGGAAGGAGTTGTTTCAATAACTTCAACATTACTGTCCTTCCCACCGAATCTGATTTCCCAACACAACTCCACTGGCAGCGGAGAGCGTGGCCCCGTTGTGTGCCGGAATATCTATCTGTGCTATACCGCGCTTAAGGGGCACGTCAACGGTCGTTTGCGCGCCTTGGTAGGTCTCAGTGAATGTGACAATGGTTCCATCCGGTATCGAATTGCCACTGCAATCCCGCAATGGTTCGGTTTCAAGCCGGATCTTCTGACCAGATGGCTTCGCGGACATCTTGATTCCGCATGGATCGCCTGGAACTTGCCCTACGATGCGGGTGCTTGTGACGTCGCCTACGCGTGCGATGAATTTGTCTACGCCCTGTTGCTGAGTCGAGTCCATTGCAGTGAATGCCGCGCCGTAGTGCGTTTGCACAACGCGTGTCTGCGAGGCGCCGGAGGGATTCAACAACTCGAAAGAGACTGGCGCAGGGTCAGTGACTAGATTCTTGTAAGCGTCAAAGACGTAGACCGCTCCGGTGATGCCGTCGTGAAGACCGGCGGGCAGACGAGAAGGTCTGGCGAGAAAACTCAGCTCAGCAGGTTTGTTCGCAGCAGTAACGTCGAACTCGCTTTTGTCGATTGAATTGTCTGTCTTCAGGATGACTAAATAGTGCCCGACGTTATGGAGCACGCCCGCCGCGAACGATGTCGCTTGCCCCCGTTCGACATCTCGCATTAACACCTGATTGGGGCCGACAATGTATAGAGTCGCTTTGCCGCTCCCGCTGCTTTGAATGGTAAAAGCAACACCTGCTTCGACCGATTTGGGAACCTGCAGCCCTTCGACCTGTGCGAGCAGGCATGGCGCTGCAATTAGCAGGCCGCTAACAAGGAACGTGAACCGTGACTTCACATCACACCACCTTCGCTATATGTGGCAACGGTCGTTCGCTCGCTACTGATCTTACGGGCTAGATCTTCAGGAATGCGGATATCAAAGGAGACCGGAGTTTGAGGAAGAAGCGCGGTATCGACGTAACGGTCGGCCACCCACACCAGTTGACCGCTCTTGTCGTAGAAAGTTCCAAGCACGTGCGCAACGTTCACGATTTGTCCGCTCTGATTGATGAGTTGTCCGGACAGGGATGCATCAGGGGCCGCGTTGAGATGCTGATTGTCAATCTCAATGACCGGATCCGCCGATGCCGAAATCAGAGTTGAAAACGGGGTCATGCGAATGCCGCTCACGCCGGAAAGCGACCGATCCGGGAACTGAATAAGGAACGGAGTTACTTGCTTAGGAAGCAGAAGATGGGAAATCTTGTCAAAACTCCCCTCCGTCGCAATCGGCGACTGATCTTTCCGCAGCAACGTCGCGGTCACCGAAACGTAAGCTGGCACGACGTCTTCATTGAGTAGTTCGCCCAGGATCATTACGCCATCGGCGCGCTGGACAGGATGCATATCTACAATGCGCACGTGCGGCGATTCAACATCCTGCGTGCCCCAGTCGTCTCCAGCGCCCCGATAAATCACATCCCACCTCAGATAATTAACAGGAATGACCTGCGGCGGAACGACAGATTGTTTTTCAAACGGCCACTCGACCTGCCATTGATCGCCATTTTTTGTCACATGAAGATCTCGATTGATGGCGGAGGTCCCAACGACGGTGGACCAATACAGCGTAATCTGAAGGATCTGCATCGCTCGCGGAGGAATGAAGAGGTCGAACATCGAAGTGATCGAGCGTCGCATATGTAAGCAGGCTTGGATAGTAGCCTGTAAGATCGCGCTCAAACTGCGTCTCGGTAAACTGGGCCCTGTTTGCCAAGCTTGAGTACGCCTTATCCCACGCCCGTGCGCGTATCGCTTCTCCGAGACTCTTAACCGCTTCCTCCGGCGTCGCCGAATACTGCAGCAGGTGCTGACCGCCCGCATAGGCTAGTGCAGAAGGAACCGGCCAAAGGGTTCCAACAACAACCAACGCGAGGGTAGCGCTCATCAACAATGCGGCGAGTAATCCCCCTTTGTTCACGATGCAAGCCTCCCGGGGAAGAGATCGTCGCCAGTGGAGATGGGGCGCTCAATTGCGACACGAACCCGCCTTCTTTCCGGGATCAACAGCACGATGATCGCGAATATGCTGCTGCCTACCGGAAGAATTCCCCACATGATTCCCTGCCAGCGCGGAGGAATCTGCGGCGCGTTTACCGGCGTAGCCGGCGGCACGCCGTCTTTGCTCCACACGATGATCGTGTTGTCTTCGAGGCTGTCGACCGGACGCCAGCCTGCGAACGCAAGCAGCGGATCGTAATATCGGTCCCGCACAAAGACCCACTTCAAACCATAATGATCAGCATCCGCCAGCATCGCCCGAAGCGAGTCCAAACCTGCTGTGCCAAAATACTTCGCACTGGTAAGCGCGCCCCCGCCGTAGCGGGTCAATTCCGGCAGCATCCGGCCTGAATTCCACTCACCATCGACACTGCCCGCATCCGTCGCCATCGCCAATCGCGATATTTTATTGCCGAATCCGAGGGTGATGTACCTGTACTGATCGTGACCGTCCCGATTGAGCCACGCCGCAACAGAATCAACCTTGAAGTCTTCGGCATCAGCGGGGCGATAGGTCGACCACGCCACTGCCAACGCGCAACTAAAAGCCGCAAGAATCGCAATGCCGATTGCCGCGCGCGAGTGGAATTTGTTGACCAACTCTTCGACAAGCAGACCAACGAAGGGCAACGCTAACAAGGTAGCCCAATAACTGAACCGCTCCATGGTCAACACATCGAAAGCGCGCCCGAGTAAGAAATGACCAACTGGAGTTGTTCCACCCAGACCAAGCAGGAATGCCAGCCAGAATCCAAACAAAAGCGGACGCAGACGAATACTCATCGCGCCACGAACGAAGATGAACGGGAGAGCCAGTATCAGAGCGCCGTAAGGAACAACGAAGTAATTGAGGCCCCATTGCGGGCTGAGGATGAAGTTTGCCCGGCTGGGATGAGGAATCGGCGTCTGTGTTACCGGATAGTGAATTAACGCAATCCAAAATGGAAGCAACACGATTGCAATCGCCCCGCAGACCAGCAACGCGATGGTTGCCGTCCGAACTCCAAAGACTGACGCCGAGATCTGCTCGCCGTCTTGACAATCAAGATAAGCAACTGCCAGGACTGGGATCGCAAAGAGAATCGATCCAAAGAGCAGCGTGGCATGATGGGCGGACGCGGCAGCTGTAAATAGAACAATTGCTTTGATGAGCGAGCGGAACCTGCCGTGCCTTATCCACTCATTTAAGAACGGCAGCGCGTTCAGATAAATCGGCGCAGCAAAGGTTGTACCGAGCTGCCCCGCCGAGTAAACAAGGAAACTTTCCGAACCGAGAAACACAGCTGCCAGTGCGGCAATCGACGCAGCCCTTAGACCGACCCACAACCTTGAAAACCTGTACACCCCGACGACAAGGAGCAGGATGGCAATAAACTGAACCGCCATATAGGCCAGATCCAAACCAAAGACATTGGAAAGCAACGCTGTCCATTGTTGCGGAAGTGGCGGATAGGTTGTTTGTGAAAAGCCTGCGTACCAATTCGCATTCCACGGATCGAACCAGTGATGAAGGTAGTGTGCGGCAAAAAAGATATGGAAGTTTGTGTCGTACGACTTCAAAGGCAACTTCATGAGCAGTAGAGGCAAGTGAACTGCGGCTGCCGCCAGCAGAAGATATGCAAGAGGTATGGGCTGTGGCGAAGATGCGGGGGAAGGAGAATTATCCACAACATACCTCTTCAATTCGAGTGAATTCAAAGCAGTTCAATGTTAAGTGAAGGTTTCTTAAGCGGCGATTGTTGGTTCTCGAGAAATCACAGCTTTCGACTCCGTACAATGCAAACCGGAAAGACGACATGAGATGACCAGCCGCACTAACTGCTGATTACGATTAAAGAAAAGCGGTTATGGTTGCTTAACTGTGCGTTCCTTTTCAAGCCATGAAAACATTTTTACTGCGCCCTGATTCCTCGTTTTCATATAGCCAACATCAGTTGCGTTTTGAGCATCACAAAGAGTGCTTGAAATTCCCGCTCCTGGTGAAATCCTTTGAACGCTGTCCCTCGAGTGATGCAGTTGCTTTTGTTGTCCGCGTACGGCGCCCTATCGTGCACCGTGTCCGCGCAAACCTATCAGCTCGGTCAAGAGGGCTCTAAGAACTCTCAAGCTGTGGCCGGTAAAACTCAGCCAGCCGATCAGCAACTTGGCTGGGGCTCGAACATTCAGAATGCACGACTGGCGCGCGCGGCGCAGTTGGCGCTTCAGCGTGGAGATCATGCTGAAGCATATGACTATGCGCAGCGTGCAGCGCAGGCTGCGCCGAACGATCCTCAGTTGTGGTTCTTGCTTGGTTACGCTGCGCGGTTGGACTTGAAATATCAGCAGTCGGTAGACGCCTACAATCGCGGCCTTCGGCTAAGTCCGTCTTCGCTCGAGGGGCTATCCGGTCTTGCCCAGTCCGACATTCTGCTGGGGCAAATGGCGGACGCGGAACGACTTCTGAAGCAAGTGACGTCATCTGATCCGAGACGCAGGGACGACCTGGTGCTGCTTGGTGATATTTACCTGCGGTCCAAGGACTACTCGAATGCCGTCGATTCGCTGGAAAGGGCTGAAAGGCTCCAACCGGGTGCGCGTTCTGAGCTTCTTCTGGCTCTTTGCTACCAACAGACCAAACAGCTGGATCAGGCGAATCGTTATATTGAGTTGGCGGAGCGGCGGGCTCCCAATGATCCTGATGTCCAGAGAACTCTGGCAGAGCACTACCGTGAGATGGGGAGCTATGCGGAGGCAATTACCGCACTCAAGTCCATTCGTAACCCCAAGCCCGATGTAACTGCCGAGCTCGCATACACCTACCAACTGGATGGCGATCCCAACAACTCGGCAAGGCTCTACGCGCAGGCTGCGAACGCGGCGCATGGGGATACCGGCCTGCAACTCGCCGCGGCGCAGGCGCAGATTGCGGCTGGCTCGATCGACGGTGCGGACCCATTTCTCAAGCGTGCTGCAGGCCTTGATGCCGACAATTACCGGCTTCATGCAATCCGGGGAGAAATTGCGCAATTGCAGGATCAAGACGCAAACGCCATCAAGGAATACAGCGCCGCGTTGGCTCATTTGCCGCAGAATCCCGCCGAGGGGCCTCTCTACGGCATTCAATTACATATGGATCTGATGTCTCTTTATCAAGACTCCTCCGATAGAGCTGCCGCACAACGTGAGCTTGAGACAGCGCAAAGTCAGATCAACGCGCTAGATGGTTCCGGACCGGACAGAGAGCAATTTCTGCGGCTGCGTGCTTCGATAACACTCAAAGCAGGGAACCCCGACAGTGCTCTTTCCGACATCGATGAGGCGCTCACCATTAATGCTGCGAGTCGTGAGGATCTACAGCTGCGCGGCGACATCCTGATGAGAATGGGGCGCACGGAGGATGCGCTCAGGGCCTACAAAACGATTCTCGCGGCCGATCCAAATAATAAGTTTGCCCTCATCTCGGCGGGATATGCTTCGCGGGCGGCAGGGCGCAATGAAGACGCCGAAAGATTTTTTGAGCATTTGGCGCAGATCAGTCCGTCCCTATACATCCCTTATCTCGCTCTCGGCGATCTGTATACAACACAGCGCGATTTCGAGTCAGCGCAGACGGCTTACAGCAAAGGTTATTCTTTAGCCCCTCAGAATGCTTTGATTGTTGCGGGTGGAATCAATGCTGCTATCGAGGCACACGACATCCCGCTTGCGGGCGAGTGGATGAAGCGTGTTACCGATCCTATGCTGAGCGAGCCCCAGGTCCTGCGCGAAAAGGAAAGGTATCTGAGCTTCGACGGCAAATATCAGGAGTCTGCTGCGGTGGGTGAAGAGGCGATCAAGGTGCTTCCCAAAGACCGTGATGTCGTGGTCTATCTCGGATACGATCTGCTGCATCTCGACAAATACGATGAGCTGCTGGACTTGACGACCAAATATCTCACAATGCTTCCCCAGGAAGCGGACATTCCGTTGCTCGAAGGATACGTGCACAAGCACCAGGGACTCAATGAAGAGGCGCGTGAAGATTTTACTGAGGCTCTAAAACGGGACCCGAATGTAGTTACCGCGTACGTCAACCGCGGATACATGCTGAACGATCTTCATGAAGCACAGCTGGCATCAGAGGATTTCAAGGCCGCAATCACTAGAGAGCCTGGCAACGGAGAGGCGCATCTTGGACTGGCCTATTCAAGCCTGGATCTAGGCAAGCCTCACCTCGCTTTGCAGGAAGCCGACCTGGCAGAAGAAGCCATGGGCGATTTGAGAGATATTCATGTGATTCGCGCAACCGCTTATAGCCGGCAGGACATGTTGGGTAAGGCTGTTGACGAATATCGACTGGCCTTGAACTTCACTCCTGATGACGGCGGTCTTCATCTCGCCCTTGGCAACGCCCTTCTGGTTGAACGGGAATATCGAGAAGCGATTGACGAACTGAACATCGCACAAAGGCTGTCCCCCGACAACGCAAACGTCTACATTTTGCTCGCGCGTTCCTATGCGAGCCTGGATGAGCGAGATCGCGCATTGCAAAACGTGCAGTTGGCAGAGCATCGTATGCAGTCTCTGCCTCCCGACGAGCAAAGCGAGATTCTTGTTTCTGCGGGACAAGCGCTAAGCATTCTCGGTGATCAGAGAACTGCGTTGGAGCAGTATCGCAAAGCGTTGGAAGTAGCAGGTAGCAATCGCGTGGGTGTACGCATTGCAATCGGTCAGTTGATGGCGCAACAGAATCATACGGAGGATGCACAGAGGCAGATCGCTTTGGCCTGGATGGAAGCTGCCGCCGGTGAAGCTAAACAACCAACTGGCAGCCAATTCATCGCCGCAGCAGACGTCTTCCGCTCAGCTCATGAGTTTGAGCTGTCGCAGGACTACCTTCATCGCGCAAAGCTGGCCGGGGCTCCGGATGCGGAGGTCCGAATAGGGCTGGCCAACAACGATCTGGCGATGGGCTATACCGCAAGGGCCGCGGCCGAGCTCTCCGCAGCCAGAACTGCAAGCGACAGCGCTTCGGATTACCAATATCTGCTGGCCCAAGCGAATGTTTATCGCCAGGAGCATCAGAATGCCCGGGCGCTGACTGCGTTTGCGGAGGCATCAAACGCCGCGGGTGACGATCAGACAATTGAGCAAAGCATGCTTCAGGCCGGAGCTGACGAAGGCTTGAGAGTTACGCCAAATATAAGCCTGCTCGCCGATTTCTCAGTGCAGCCGATTTTCGAGGACACGACCGTTTATGTTTTGGATTCGAAGCTGGACGCTACACAGCCTGTGCAAAGCACCGACACGTCGCTTCTTCCGCCCCCACGCTCTTCTATTCAGACGCAATCGACTGAGGCTTACCATCTGCATCTGTCGAATTTCCCCACAATTGGTGGATTCTTCCAGGTTCGCAATGCACAGGGCCAGATTTCGGTGCCCGCAACAAACTCCATTGTGAACCGAAATACGACGGACTATGTGTTTAACTCGGGTGTGAATCCCACGCTTCATGTGGGAAGCGATGTTCTTATTTTCAATGCCGGTATTCAGGGCACGATACGCCGCGATACTGAATCGCCCACTCAGATGAATCAGAACCTTTTCCGCACTTTTGTTTATGTGTCGTCGAGCACATTCTTCAATGCGATCTCATTCAGTGGATATGTAATCCATGAGTCGGGCCCATTTACAGAGAGCAATTTAAATTCCCGGGCGCTTACCGGCGCACTTGATTTCCGTGTAGGGACTCCGTGGGGGAGGACCGCCCTCATCACTGGATGGGGCATGAACGATCAGACGTTTTCGCCGGTCAGTTACCAGGACTATACTACCGCATCTTATATCGGACTTGAGCGCAGGTTTTCTGATCGGCTGAATATCCGGGCCATCGCAGAAGATGTGCGCGCATGGCGCACTGTCGGTGCGAATTCAGGCATCGCGCAAAATCTGCGCCCAGCGGGATCCATCGACTTCTCGCCGAGACGGAACTGGGAAATACAGGCATCGAGCGCCTACTCGAGCACTAGGGGCTTCCATGTCTACGACGCGATCCAGAGTGGCATTGCGCTCTCTTATGCCAAACCTTTCCGTCGTAAATACAATGACGATCGCGGTCCCGTTCTGCTCAAGTATCCGATACGATTCTCGGCTGGCATCCAGCAGGAGACGTTCATGAATTTTAGTGCGACACAAAATGAGCAGTTCAGACCGTACATAGAGATCGGTGTGTTTTAAACATGAGGAGCCATAATGAAGATCTGCCTTGTTGCTGCTTTTCCTCCCAGTGGGCGCCAGCTAAACGAGTACGCATACTATATTGCCCGGGAACTTCAGTCGAATCCCGAGATTGAGTTGACCATTTTAGCGGACGAGTTAACGAACTATGACTTCGCTACCGACAAAGATGGTAAACCGCTGCCCGCGGCGCAGCAACCGGAGCTTCCGGGATTCACCGTAATCCGTTGCTGGAAGTTCGGAAGCGTGGATACGCCGATGCGTCTATTGCAGGCGATTCGCAAACTGAAGCCCGATGTTGTCTGGTACAATCTCGTCTTTTCTAGTTTTGCAACGCCCGAGAAGCCATTTGCCGCGTTTTCAGGACTCTCCGCGCCCGCACTTACACGCGCCGCGGGATTTTACACGCACGTTACCTTGCATCACATCCTTGAACACGTGGACTTTTCCGGCGCGGGTGTCAAGCAGGAAGGGATATTTCGGATCGGTGCAAATCTTACGACCAGAGCCTTGCTGAGAGCGAACTCCATTTCTGTACTGCTTTCCAGGTACCATCGCACGCTGAAAGCGAAATACTCGGCTCGGAACGTATTGCTATCAACGCATGGAACCTTTGGGTCTATTCCCACACCGCCCGACTTTACGAAGCGCGGAAATCCCGACAAGCGCATTCTTGCAATTGGACATTGGGGCACTTACAAGCGTTTGGAGACGCTAATCGAAGCGTTTCCATTAGTGCTGGAGAAGGTTCCGAACGCGCGATTGATTGTCGCCGGCGCAAATCATCATACGAAGGTCGGCTATTGGGAATCGATACGCGACGCTCAGCCGACAGGATTGCCAATCGAGTTTCGTGGATATGTTCCGGAAGAAGAGATCCCTGAACTGTTCGGGTCAACATCGATTGTGGTTGTCCCATACGATTCCGCCACCGGATCGAGTGGACCAGCTCATCAGGCTTGTGAATTCGGGGTCCCAATTGTTTGCGCCGATCTTCCCGACTTCCGGGCGATGGTCGACGATGAGGATATGGCAGTTAGTTTTTACAGGCCAGGCGATACCTCCGATCTTGCGGAGCAGCTGATCGCCATATTGCAGTCACCGGAGCTTGAATTCGAGATGGCCGAGCAGAATTTTGCAGCAGGTCTTGAGATGATGATCGGCAATGTCGTCAACAATTACCTTCGCTGGTTTAGGCTTCAGAAGTGTAAGCGAGCGTTGTACCGAGCGGGAATGAGAGAAAAGTCGTGGTTGACCGCGTCAGATGCACATCGGAAGGTCGATCATGGAGATCGCGGCCTTGCACAGCATGCTACAGAAGTTAGTGAGCCGTCCCAAAGGCCGGAATCGCGAATCTCGACTTTGTTTAGCGACGAGCAAAGCAATAGGGTCTAAAACGTCGAGACCTCCGAGCATCCACTGCGGCCCCAAAGTTCATCCAAATACATATTGGAATGTCTAGCTGGCTCGGGCCCAAAAGCACAGTATAACTCCGCAGCTCTAGGGTTCATTGCGAGTGCCCGAGCGAATAGAGTGGAAGTTAGTTCCTTATGCGCGTGAATAACGGGATCGATCTTTGACAAATGGAAGGTGAAACCGTGTCAAACCAGCGCAGGCTCGATGCCCTTTGTCTCACTGTTGTTCTGGCTTCAATTGCTCCATTGACGCTGGGACTTACAGGTTGTAGCGCTTTGTTTAATAACAGCGGCGGTGGCGGTTCTTCGGAAAACTCGCCGACTGTTTCCATCTCTGCTAATCCAACGACCATTGTCTCGGGCAATACATCTACGCTGAGTGTTACAGCAAACAATGCAACCCAGGTGAGCGTCGCTGGTTCAGATGGAAGTTCTTACAGCTTGCAGGATACAGGCGGCACGCAAAGTGTCAGCCCAACTACCACCACTACCTACACTGCAACCGCGACAGGGGCCGGCGGCAAGCAATCGGCGACCACAACTGTGACCGTGAGTGCGTCGATTGCAAACGTGAATGCGATCGAGCATGTAGTCTTCATGCTTCAGGAGAATCACACCTTCGATAATTACTTCGGAATGCTGAATCCATATAAGGAAGCCAACGGCTGGGCGGTTGGAAGCGACGGCAAAACATATCTAGTGGACGGGATCGACGACAAATCGTCAATCAGCAATGAAGACGACCAAGGCACCTCCTATTCGTTGTTCAAATTCACCAGCACATGCGTAGATGATATGAGTTCGGATTGGCTGTCAAGCTATGGAGATGTAAACCGATATAACTTCCTATCGACGCGATCAATCAATATGGATGGGTTTGTTCACAACGCCGAAGGCTATGCGAACAGTTGCTCTGCGCCGGGGGCGGCCGGGGCTTGTGCAGGCACCTTCTCCGATACAACCGGCCAGCGAGCCATGGGATATTACGATCAAACCTTTCTGAATTACTACTATTACATGGCTTCGCAATTCGCGGTCTCCGATCGCTGGTTTTCTCCTGTGTCAAGCAAAAGCATTTCCAATCGCATCGCTACCTTTACAGGCGGCACGACGCAAGGGCTGGTGAAAGATCCCGGCGGCAACGATCATCTCCCGCAACTTGATATACCGAATATCTTTCAAGAGTTGGATCGGGCAGGGGTCACATGGAAGATTTATTACACGGTGACACAGGGATATTGTCTCGAAGAGGACGACTGCCAGGGGTCATCGAATGCTAAGTATCCCGCAACCGATTTCTCTTCTTTGACGTATTCATATCAATACTTGAATGAGAATCCATCCGGGGGCCCCTGCACTCCCCCTACACAATCGTCGAGCGTCGTGGGCGATTCAACCAACTCGTTCTGTATCGATCCAAATCATATTGCCCCATTGTCGACCTATTTCAGCGATCTCGCGAACAACACGCTTCCCAGCTTCGCATTCATTGAAGCGGGTTACGGCAATAACGACGAACACCCTGGGTCAGGCCAGTCAATCCTGCTGGGGCAGGCGGAGGTTGCCAAAATCGTTAATTCGCTTATGACGAGTTCTTCATGGAAAGATTCAGTATTCTTCCTGGCCTACGACGAGGGCGGCGGCCCATACGAGCATGTGCCCCCAGTGCCGGGACACTCCAATGACAATACGGATGCCTCCTTGGGTACAATTCCGGACATTTCGCAGATCGCCGTGAACCCCGATAGTTACGATCCATGCGTGCCGTCCGGAGGCACGCCTACGTTGCATTGCGATCTTTCCTCCACAGATCCTGGGGCCAATTCCGGCGATGCCGCGGCGCAACAGGGGTTCGCAGCACAGTTAGGATTCCGTGTGCCAAACATGGTAATTTCCCCCTTTACGAGGGAACATTACGTCTCGCACACTCCGATGGACCATACCGCCGTGATCAGATTTGTAGAAAACCGGTTCATCGGAAGCTCCGCTCAACTGACGGCTCGTGATGCTGCTCAGCCAGATCTGCTTGACTTCTTCGATTTCACCAATGTTCCCTGGTCCACGCCGCCAACTCCGCCCACGCCGGTAAGCGATTCGTCGGGCAGCACGTGTACGCCGGCAAGCTTTGCGCCTTGAGAAACGGTTTAAGGCAGGCCGATGCCCGGTGACATCGAGCGCACCGAGAGCACCTTCAGGCAGAGTGCGGCTAGTTTGGGGTAATTGCAGAGGCCACGAAGCCGGATCCGGTATAAACCGCCGCTACCATCACATGATCTCCCGGATGAACAGTACGGCTTTCTGGAAAGACCGCAGGGCTAAACGAGATCTCATAACTCCTCTGGTCACTCGGATCAACCAATACCAACAATCCGGAGTGAAAGTCGATTGATGCAACATTTCCGCTGAAGGAAAACGAACTACCCCTGACAGCCAGCACCGTGATCGCACTGGCGATCGCTTGGCCGGGCCCGCGTGACTGAAACTTGATGGAAACAAGCGATCCCGGGGCAAGATCGCTTGGCCCGGATACAACGGATGTGAACTGACGCTGACCAGAGCGCGAAAACTTCGTGTTCGATGAAACAAAAACCTTAAAGGGATCGCGAGATGCGCTGGCGTCAATGGATAGGACGCCGGTAGTGGGGTTAAAACTCATTACTCTTCCCTCATATTGGCCCTCGGCCGGCTGCGACAGGATGTGAATGCTGACCGCAAAGACATTGTCGCCATCGAGCGTCGTCTCCACAGAGGCATGCTCTTCGGGTCCGAGATCGCGCAGCCGGATCTTTGCCCCGTCGCGGAATACCTGGGTGCGCTCGTCGAAAAGTATATGCATCGGCCGTTGTCCGAGAACATTCAGCGTGAACTGATCCCGCACGGGGTCAAGGTTCCTGATCGCTCCCCCGAAGATCGTGGTTTTGCCTCGGGGAATCCGAGGGATATCTGCCAAATCGGCAGGCGCGACATCCGGCTTCACAGATGGCTGAAAGGATGACTGGGGGTGAATTAGCGACCCTTGCGTCAGAACCAGAGTGCCGAGTGCGATTGACAGCAAAGATTTTGTCATCTTGGAACTCCAACTTTAATCAGACAGCTATTTTGATGACGGCGAAGGCGTTTCAGATGGCCTGCGAGCAATTGTTGTGAGAGCAACACTCCACTGGAATGCGCATCTAAAACAGCAGCGTGAACTATCTGGACATCGTGCACGACTGAGAAAGAGTTCAATGATCAATAACGGCATTTCAAGAATATTGGCTTTGACAATACTGATTGCAACTGCCGCCCACCAGGGCTGGGCTCGTGATCGAGGATCGATCGCGATAACGATTCCTCTCCATGGCAGGTTGAGCCTTGTACAACGCCTGAATCGAGACGGCGTTGAATTAGTCAATAAACACCAGTTCAATAAAGCTGAAACTCTCTTCCTGAAGGCATATCTCTACGATCCAGCTGATCCGTTCACTTTGAATAATCTGGGATACATTGCCGAATTGCAGGGACAACTGGATCGCGCACACACGTTTTATGAATTGGCTTCCGAACAAGGCTGCAACGCGGTTATCGATCGGAGCAGTATCAAGGAGCTTAAGGGAAAGCCGATGACGGCCGCGATCGAGGGGCTTCAGGATAGTCCGATGCGAGTCAATCATTTGAACGTGGAAGCGATAAGGCTTCTTTCCCAAAGGCGTGGTGATGAGGCCGTTACATTATTGAAGCAGGCCCTTGCCTCCGACCCGCACAATCCCTTCACGCTCAACAATCTCGGAGTTGCGAGTGAAGCTGTCGGGGATTTTCAAGCCGCGCTCAGATACTACGATGAGGTTGCCAGCCAGCAATCCTCGGAAGAAGTGATTATCACGGATAATTCCGCGTGGGGAGGAAGATCGATAAGTACTATGGCCGCGGCGAGCGCAAAGCGGTTGGAACGTTTGATCGCAAGCAGGAACCCCAACTACTCGCAAGCAGCTTTATTCAACCGGCGCGGCGTGGCCGCTATCAACCAAAACGACTGGGCGGCTGCGAAGCAAGCCTTCCTTCGGGCTTATTCCGCTGATCCGGCCAGCGCGTTCTCGTTGAACAATCGGGGATACGTGGCAGAGATGGATGGCGATCTGGAGACAGCGCAGTTCTTTTACGAGAAAGCCGCTAAAGCCTCGGACGCAGGCGCGCGGGTGGGTCTGGCAACGCAACGCACCGCTGAGGGCAGACGACTCGTTACAGTGGCCGAGGATAGCGATGACAAGGTAGACGGCGCACTGGAAAAATACAGTGAACAACGCCACCTGGAGACAGCGCCGGTAGAACTAACGCCGCGCGGTGGGGCATCCAACAACAACTCCGTTCCCAAGCAAGAGACTCCTTCGTCCCCGAGTGCGCCGCAAAATCTTAATTAATGAGGCTGAATGGACTGATGAATACTCAGAAAAGAGAAACATCTAGGCGTGAATCCATGGGTCTCCTTTCGCGGCTCTTGATCGGCCCACGTGAGGGCGAGGGAGTTGCGCTGAGACGGAGGCTTTTCGAGTTGAGCAATGACGAGTTCAATGATTTCCTTGAACTGGCTCACCTGAATCATGTAATTGTCCGAGGCTTGGTCGCTCTTCTTCATTTGGATGATGAAGGCGCTTCCGATATTGGTCGTGTCAGACTGGCGCGAGAAGCGCTCGATGCCGAATATATGCGCATTCACAATGCAATTCTTTTTCTACAAGAGGTCTGTCAATCTCTGGAGAATCAAGGACATCGCGTTGTCGTCATTAAATCGCTCGATCATTGGCCCGATCTGGGCAGCGATCTCGATCTTTATACGGATTCACACCCAAGAGATATCTGCAATTTTATGTTGGGGCATCTCCATGCAAAGTTGGCTCCGCGAAGCTGGGGTGACAGGCTGGCATGTAAGTGGAATTTCTTGATTCCTGGATTGCCGGAAGCTATTGAGATACACATGGGCCGCCTCGGTCAGACCGGCGAGCAAGCTGCGATTGCATTCTCTCTGGTCGAACGCTCAAGGCTGAAACAGTTATGCGGCCAGACATTTCGTGTCACATCAAATACCGACCGTCTCATGATCTCGACCCTCCAGCGCATGTATAGACATTTCTTTTTCAGGCTGAGCGATATCGCTGATAGCGCTCAGCTCATGGATGCGGGTCTAGTCGACTATAACGAGCTCCGCGACCAGGCGACTCAGGCTGGAATCTGGGAGGGCGTCGCGACTTACCTGGCGATCGTCTCCGACTATGTGAAGAAGTATCGCGGATTTGGCCCGGAGCTTCCACAGTTTGTGAAAGCAGCAGTCCGATTTGGTGGCGAGACGGTCCACTACGGTAGCGGTTTCTTGCGCGTCCCCATCATGCCGCAATCCGTTGGGCTCTACGGGGCGCAGCTGGCGGGTGTGTTGACGAAAGGCGAATTGCGAAACGGAGCACGTCTCAGCCTGTTGCCCTGGCTAGCTACTGCAGCTGTGCTGGGGCAGAAACTCACTGGAAGCGATAAAGGGATCTGGTAGATCGATCTAAGAGCGTCTCTTTTTAAAAGTGACATTTAGCTGATTGTGATGAAAGCCGAATCTACAGGAACACAAAGAGAGGGGGCGCCGGGCAGTTGATATTCGCGGCGAAACAATATGGGCAATCAAGGGTCACAAAATCCTAAGTTGATTTTGAACGGCAACCAATCATCATACAACCTGATGGGCGAGCCGTACAGCAAGGAATTCTATAATCGTTCATCGCTCGCTCTCGACGTGCAGGGAGCCGCCTCACTCAATTGGGGACCCGTGACGCCGAAGGTTTCCCGGCCGATCGTGGCTGGTGGCAATGGGAGCGAGGTACTAATCTGGAAGGGCGTTAATTCACTTGAGTTCAAAAGCGATCCAACCTCCAAAGCCGTCTCATTTGTCCTTCATATCGTCGGAATCAGCTTGATCTTGTGGCTGGCGGCAATGTCACACCGGAGTGTCCTGCGTGTCGATGACATCAAGGTTACGCCGTTGAATTTCACGCTATACGCGCCTCCTCCGCCGGTAATGAATGTTGCAAAAGTTTCCGGGGGCGGCGGGGGCGGCGGTGAACATCGATTGATTGAGCCTACCAGAGGACATGTGCCCAGAATCGCACGGGTTCAAACTCTTCCTCCGCAAATCGCAAGGCTCGAACATCCAAAGCTTGCCGTTGAACCAACGATGCAGATAAAGATCCCTGACAATTCCAACTTGCCGAACATAGGTGTGTCGCAGTCGGCGCAGGTCGTTTTGGCATCGCAAGGCAGCGGCAGTGGCTCAGGATTTGACCGCGGTGCCGGCGGCGGCATTGGCATAGGACATGGCCTTGGAGCTGGTCCTGGGAGCGGCGGCGGATACGGCGGCGGCGTGATGAGCGTCGGCGGCGGAGTAAGTGCACCGGTAGTGATTCATTCTGTCGATCCGGAATTTACAGAAACCGCCCGCGGCGCCAACTATCAGGGGACGGTTTCCATTCAGCTCATCGTCGATTCCCAGGGGAATCCCCAAAACGTCCATGTTGTTCGCCACCTGGGTATGGGGCTGGACGAAAAGGCTGTAGAGGCAGTAAAGCAATACAGGTTCCGGCCGGCAGTGTACCAGGGACATCCGGTGGCAGTGCAAATGATCATCGACGTCGACTTCCACCTGCACTGAGTTTTCAGTCTTATTCTTGCCGCGAAAGCCGAAGCGTCCCGCTTCGGCTTTTTCATTTGCCACTCAAAGTCGACTATTGATTAGAAAGCGGATGCTGGAGGTGCCTATGTGGTCGTCATCGATTGGAGGAACCGAATGCATCCATCCCTGCGTGTTCAAATGCCGCAATTTGAGTGGTGCAAGGTTTGCGTGCGGTCTTGTCGGTCCTTCCCGGTGCTTGGCAGCGCAACAACACAGGCAATATTGCAGATGTGCCTGTCAATTTGTCTGCAGTAACTTTTGGGAAAGTTGGTCCTTGGATCCGGCAGATTTGTTTGAGCGGATGCGCTGACGAGGATACTGTCGAATTATTGTTTTGATTGCGCAGTATGAGCAGGCTGATCAGGCTTGGCAAAATAACCGCGCCGGGTCCTCACGCTTAATTTGCCATGATTGGGAGCGTGCGCTTCAACACGAACCGATCGATAGCCTCCAAGATGCTCGGGCCTGCTGGAATGATAGGCAACGATATATTGATTGCGGATGTCGTAAGCCACCTGCGCGGCAACAGCATTCACATCCGCAAGAGAAGGTGGGAAGTAGGCGACCCCGCCGGTTTCCTGCGACAACCGTTCGAGATCATCTCTGGCCCGCTCCGACTCGGCCTTGTTGGCGTCGAACAGCAGCCCGATGGCGTAAACGACAGGCCCGCCAAGGTTCTGCACTCGGCGAATAGCCTGCTCCAGATTAAGCTCCGATGCGTTGTCTGCACCGTCCGTAATGATCAATAAGGCTTGCTTGCGTTCCTTTGCGTGCAGCGCTAACTCCTCGGCGGAAGCTGCCACTGCATCATACAAAGCGGTCGTGCCCTTCGGATCGTTGCGGGTCAATCCACGATTCAATGCAATGAGATCGGAAGTGAATCCCTGATCAAGATAGGCTTTATCGGAAAAGTTCACAATAAACACGGCATCCCCTGGATTGGACGCTCTCAGCAGGCGCATCGCGGCGGTATTTACTATTGCACGCTTGTCCAGCATCGATCCCGAATCATCCACCAGAATCCCCATCGATACCGGAAGATCCTGACGCTGGAGCGAGTTAATGGTCTGCTCAACTCCATCTTCCCAAACCCTGAATTCGTGCTGATTGAGATCGTTGACCGTTTGACCCTTCTCGTCTATGACCGTGCAGTTCAGCAAAACCTCATCCACGTCGGCGTGCAAAACATAGGTACCGTCCTGACGCTTTTGGGGTCCGTTGCCATCTACCTGGGCCGGAAGCGACCCGGTGTCCGTGTGTGGAATGACATCAGGATCGGGCGAAGGAATTGGATCGTGATCCATGTCCAGGCGCGGCTGAACTTCCGGCAAAGTGGGATCAAGTAGAGTTCCAGGTATTGCAGTTCGCGTTTGAGACCCTGATCCGGACGCATTTTGAGAGAGGGCAGGCGGTCCATGAAATGGAAGTAATGCGACCGCGGATAAAGACAAAACTCGAAACTGAGTTGTTTTCGGAAGTGAGATCAAACGCATATGGTTCCTTGAGCGGTTCTCAGGAAAAAAAGTCTATGGCGTTGGATGCGAAAACAATTTGACGAGTAGCCGCCAATTTACGAAAGAATTATTTACCCCCTACCTAAGTGCCCGCACACCTTGAGCCAGGCCCAAAGCCCACGAAGACGATGCGGAAACTGAACGGCGCCGACACCAGGTCTTTGACCGTATGATTTTGTCCATTCCCACCCTTTCCGCGATGAAATCAAAAAGCAGGTGCTTCGACTCCGCTGCGCTGTGCTCAGGAGAATGGGGCAACTACATTGGTACAGCTTTAAGCGGTCAAAAACCTGGTGGCTGCCAGCGAAAGGTACACGTAGTATCAGGTCAAGTTCATTGATTGCCTTACGCGAACTTTAAGAGAATGTGATATTTAGGGGTGTTTCGGTGTGCTGACTGAAGAAACCCGACCACGTTTTCGTGCATCTCTATAGATACTGTTGCTCAATTGGCGAGCTTCTGGCGTTCGATGTGCGACCAATCTGATCGTCCGTTCGTCCAATCCGTGGCAGCGGTGCTTTCTGTTGAGGAACCACATGCCATTGCCTCCCCCAAATGGTCGCAGACGAGTCGTGATTGAGGACGTTAACCCTCAGATTGATGCGGGCCGTTATCATATCTGCCGGGTAAGCGGCGACAATGTTGTCGTCACGGCGGCCATTTTTGCTGATGGCAAGGACGAATTAGCTGCCCGACTGCTGTTTCGCCATTCCAGCGATCGCCGGTGGTCGTTTACGCCGATGCACGCAACGGGTAACGATTTGTGGAGCGGCACTTTCCAAGTCGACAAGCTAGGTGCCTGGCGCTTCACTCTTCTCGGTTGGGTCGATCACTTCGCCACCTGGGCCGGTGAACTGAAGAAGCGGATCGCTGCGCAACAGGACCCCGCAATTGACTACGCGACACCCGGCGCAACTCTTGACCCGCGAGCGGGACTGAATGTCGGATCGAATCCGGGTGCGGGGGACGTCGCGCTTGCGCTACGCACCGGGGCTGCGCTTATCCACGAAGCCGCACGGCGGGCGCGCGGGAATGACGCAATGCGCTTGCGCGAGATAGCGCAAAGGCTCGAAGATATGGCGGTCGAGAATCGGCACAATTTCGACGATCCGTGCGATGAAGAACTCCTGCAGTTGATGAGAAACTATCCCGATCTGGCAAACGCTACACGATACGAAATGGAATTGCCCGTCTGGGTAGATCGAGAACGTGCACGGTTTTCATCATGGTATGAGCTCTTTCCTCGATCCGCGTCGCCAATTCCAGGCCAGCATGGGACGTTGCGCGACGTCGAGCGGCAGCTACCAGAGATTGCCGCAATGGGATTTGATATCGTTTATCTGCCTCCAATTCATCCCATCGGGCGGTCGTTCCGCAAGGGACGAAATAACACGACATATGCTCCGCCAGACGCGCCAGGGAGTCCGTGGGCGATAGGCGACCGTGCAGTCTTCCCGAACGCATCGTTAGGTGCGCAGGCCACTGGAGACCGAGGCGGCCACAAATCGATTCACCCGCAACTTGGCACGTTCGCTGATTTTGACAACTTGATATCTGCGGCCAGGTCGCAGGGCGTCGAGATTGCTCTGGACATTGCGTTCCAGTGCTCGCCTGACCATCCCTGGGTAAGCGAGCATCCCGAGTGGTTCTCGATCCGGCCGGACGGATCGATTCAATATGCTGAGAATCCTCCGAAGAAATATCAGGATATTTATCCCCTGAATTTTGACTCGCCGGATTGGCGCGCCCTGTGGAACGAACTCTATTCGGTGTTTGACTTTTGGATTCATCGCGGCGTGCGCGTGTTTCGCGTCGACAATCCTCATACCAAAGCGCTGCCCTTCTGGGATTGGTGCCTGAACAACTTGCGGGAAAACTATCCAGACACAATCTTCCTCGCCGAAGCGTTCACGCGGCCGCACGTGATGTACGGCCTGGCCAAGCGCGGTTTTACGCAATCTTATACCTACTTTACGTGGCGCAATTCGAAGCCCGAGTTGCAAAGCTACTTGAATGAGCTGACACGACCGCCGGTGAGCGACTTTTTTCGACCGAACTTCTGGCCGAATACGCCCGACATACTGCATAAAACGCTGCAGCAAGGAGGGCGCCCTGCGTTTATGCTTCGTTTGATCCTCGCCGCGACCCTGAGTTCGAGTTATGGCATCTATGGGCCGGCGTATGAGCTTGCAGAGAATGCTCCGACGGAATCGCCTGCCGGAAGAACTGAGTCAGAGGAGTATCTCAACAGCGAAAAATACGAGATCAGGCAGCGCAGCCGCAACGCGCCGGACTCACTTGTGCCACTGATTACAAGCCTAAATCGAATTCGTCACGCGAATCGCGCGCTCCAATCGAACGTGTCATTGCACTTCCACTCGGTCGACAACCCGCAGTTAATTTGCTATTCCAAGTCGACGGCGGGCTTCGATAACACGATTCTGGTGGTCGTGAATCTCGATTCCTTCAACGAGCAGACCGGCTGGACGAATGTCGATCTGGACCGGATCGGCTGTTCCGCGAATGGAAGTTTTCTTGTTGACGACTTGCTGAATGGCGTCCAGTACACCTGGCGTGAACGCAATTATGTGGCTCTGCGGCCGGGCGTTCAACCGGCGCACATCTTTCGCGTAAGCCGAATCCAATAACGTCGTACCGACCGAGTTTTCCGGGAGAGTAAAGCGTGAAGAAGTTCGCGAGCACATCGGATTCTCTCTGGTACAAAGACGCCATCATATATGAACTGCACGTTCGCGCTTTTGCAGATTCGAACAACGATGGCATCGGCGATTTCCCCGGCCTGCTTTCACGTCTTGACTATTTGAAGGATTTGGGAATCACCTGCATCTGGCTTCTGCCATTCTTCCCGTCGCCATTGCGCGACGATGGATACGACATCTCCAATTACACCGACGTTAACCCGTCGTATGGAACGCTGAGCGACTTCAAGGCGTTTCTCGATGCCGCTCATCACCGCGGGCTGCAAGTAATGATCGAATTGGTGGTGAATCACACCAGCGATCAACATCCATGGTTCAAGGCGGCGCGCCAGGCGCCCCCAGGTTCCGCTGAGCGCAACATGTATGTTTGGTCAGACAGCGACGAGAAGTATAAGGACGCGCGCATCATTTTCACCGACAGTGAAAAATCGAACTGGGCCTGGGACGAGACTGCGAAAGCCTATTACTGGCATCGTTTCTTTTCGCACCAGCCGGACCTTAACTATGACAGCCCGCTGGTAATGGAAGAAGTGCTGAAGGCGATGCGATTCTGGCTGGATATGGGCATCGACGGACTTCGCCTGGACGCGATCCCATACCTTTGCGAGCGGGATGGGACTTCGTGCGAAAACCTGCCTGAAACTCATGCTGTCATAAAGACACTTCGATCAGCGATTGACGCCGACTACGCGAATCGTCTGATTCTTGCCGAAGCCAATCAGTGGCCTGCGGACGTACGCCCCTATTTCGGCGATGGCGACGAGTGCCATATGGCTTTCCATTTTCCGCTAATGCCGCGCATCTACATGGCGCTTCGACAGGAAGACCGGCTGCCGATCACCGACATCATGGCCCAGACACCGCCGATTCCCGACAACTGCCAGTGGGGTCTCTTCCTTCGCAATCACGACGAGCTGACACTTGAAATGGTCACCGCTGACGAGCGAGATTATATGTATTTCGCCTATTCGGCCGATCCGCGCATGCGCATCAATGTTGGCATCCGGCGCAGGCTGGCCCCGCTCGTGGACAACAATCGCCGACGCATTGAGCTGCTGAATTCCCTGCTGCTCAGTTTCCCAGGCACGCCGATTCTATACTACGGCGATGAGATCGGGATGGGCGACAACATCTATCTCGGTGACCGCAATGGTGTTCGTACTCCCATGCAATGGACGTCGGATCGAAATGCCGGCTTCTCAAAATGCGATCCGGCTCGGTTGTATCTGCCGGTGGTCATGGACCCCATCTATGGCTATCAGGTCGTGAACGTCGAAGCACAGCTAAGCGATCAGTCGAGTCTGCTGCACTGGACGCGCAACATGATTGCGCTGCGCAAGCTGTTTCAGGTGTTTGGCCGCGGAACACTCACATTCCTAAATCCATCGAACCGCAAGATTCTTGCTTACCTTCGCGAACTTCAGCAGCCCGATGGATTCTGTGAATCGGTGCTCTGCGTCGCCAACCTCAGTCGATTTGCCCAGCCGGTTACGCTCGATCTGGCAGACTATGCAGGCTACGAACCAGTAGAAATGCTGGGATATGTTCGGTTTCCCACTATCACACGCGAGCCCTACTCTCTCTCTCTGGCTCCGTATTCATTTATCTGGCTTGAACTGCAGGCAAACGTTGCGGTCGAACAATTGCCGTCAGACTTTGAAACGCAAACTCACGAACCTGTCCAGAAGGATGAAGGCGCTGTTCAACCGGTCTTCGCGAATGGGTGGGCGCAATTCATCGCCGGTGGCGGAGCCGCAATTCTTGAGCCGGCTATGCTTGACTGGTTGCCTCGCAAGCGATGGTTCGGCGCCAAGACTCGCAAGGTCGAATCTGTACGTATCCGAAACTGGGTGGAACTTGCGCTGGACGCCAAAGCGGGAGGTCGTTCGAATAGTGACCCTCCAGAACCGGCAACCATTCCAAGCGCACTCTTCTTCTTTGAGGTAACTTATTTCGACGGTTCGTCCGATGTCTATCAGATTCCGCTCGCCGCGAGTGCGGGCGTAGCTCTCGACGAAATCGCTGCGCTTCAGCCAGAGAGCATCGTCGCCAAACTCACGATTAATGCGGGGCCAGCAATTCTTCATGATGCAACCGTCAGCGAAGAGTTTCACCATACGCTCCTAAGCTTGGTTGCCAGCGACTCGACACTGTCGGTTCAGGAGAGCGGAAAGTCGAACGAACCAGCCGAACATGGCTTCGATCCGACGTCGTTGATTGACGATGAAGCGCAAGCTGTCTCCGTCGTCGCCGCGGTCACGCCGGCTCCTCTCAGCGCTCAACCGGGTGACGCAGCTACGCCGCCAAGAACCGAAACTCCGGCAGCTCTGCCGGCAGGAGCGTCCAGATTCCAACCTCGCGAGTCTCCTTCGGCCGGCAATTCGTTTCATGATGGCAGTCGGCTTGTTGCTCGTGCTTCCAACGCATTTCCTCCAGTGCTCGCGGCTCAGAGGTTACCCTCCCGCGTCAGCACTGCTGAACAATCGAACACGTCCATCGTCTATGGCAAGCAACTTTTTCTCAAAATCTACCGCCGATTGCAACCCGAGGAAAATCCCGATGTGGAAGTTGGACGTTTTCTGACCGAAGTCGCGCACTTCAACAGAATTCCGCCCTTCCTCGGCGAAATCTCTATCAGTTCCGGCACCACTGAGAAAACAACTGTAGCCCTGCTCCAAGGATTGGTTGCAAACCAGGGCGACGGTTGGCAGTGGTTTCTCGGCGAACTCGCCGGATGGCTTCCCTCCGCTGCGCAACACACGGCTCCTGCGCGTTCGATCTCTCCGGCGTGGCTGAGCGAGCGCGAGCAGATCCCTGAGTCGCTGAAGGCGATTCGCTCGACGATTGAAGCAGCGGCTTTACTTGGCACGCGTACTGCCGAGCTACATCTAGCGCTGTCGAGCAGCTCGACCATCGCGGCGTTCGTTCCTGAGCCTTTCACCGACGCTGAGCTTGCACACGACGCTGATAGTATTGAGTTACAAATCAAGTCGGCATTCGAGGCTCTCAAATTCAATCTTCCCAAGTTGGATGATGCCACTTGCGATCAGGCGGGCTTGCTATTATCACGTCGGGCCGAGCTCATTCGGCGGGCACGTTCGATTCAATCTGTCGCGGCAGCCGGGCAGCGCATCCGAATACACGGCGACTATCATTTGGGTCAGACATTGTGGATTGCGGCCGCAAGCAACGATTCTGCCGGGGAGAAAGATCCGAAAGGGAGATTTCGTCCTCATCGACTTTGAAGGCGAGCCGGCGCGGCCCATTGAAGAACGGCGAAGAAAACAGTCGCCGCTGAAGGATGTTGTTGGAATGATGCGCTCGTTTGCCTATGCCGCATTTTCTGCGGTCGATCGTTTTATTGCAGGTAATGGCGGCGGGGAACACGCGATCGATCCTGCCGCACTTTTCGAGTGGGCGCATGTTTGGCAAGATGCCGCCATCTCTCAGTTCCTTTGTTCCTATCGCGAGGGTATGACGGAGAATCGTGATCTTTTGCCCCCGCTAAGGGAAGCCCAGATTCTGCTCGACGCTTATCTGCTTGAAAAGGCATCATACGAATTGCTATACGAATTGGATAACCGGCCCTCCTGGGTCCGGATTCCGCTCTATAGCATTCTGGCTTTATAGGTTTCTGCGGCGAGGATTTCTTGCCCGCGAGAATTCAGTGTTTGAGGAGTTTTGCAGAGTACGATGGCAACGGCGAATCCAATTTCCGAAAACACCTTGGCCGAAGACAACACGACCGCCGATCTGCTCGTACTCGTCACGGCCATGGCACCCGAGCATTTCAAGGGAGTTCTCGCGAACCTTGGGTCCGCATTTTCTCCCGACACCTTCGTTGTCGCAACGCAGAACGAATTACCTGCCGATATTCCTTCGAGTCTGCGCGTCGTCTCAACGCCGCAGTCAAACGCAGCATGGTCCCTTAAGCCGATCGACTTTGTGAATGCAGCGCGGCGCGGTCGCGAGCATGGAGCAAAGGCATTTCTGATTCTCGGCCCCGAGGCCGATTCGCTTAGCCCGCTGGCGCTGCGCGGCCTTGTAGATGCCGTTTTGAGAACGTCAATCGATCTGGCTGTTCCCCACTATTCGCTTCCATCCCATGCCGGCCTTATCAACTCTGCCATTCTGTACCCGCTGACACGCGCGATCGTGGCTTCTCATGTTCGATTCCCGTTGTCGATTGATCTTGGCATGTCGGCCAGGATGGCAGAGCGGCTGGCTGGCGTGGCAGAAATAGTTTCAGCGGCCAACCAGGATGAAGCTCTTCTGTGGCCGGTGAACGAAGCCGTCGCCGCAGGTTTCGTAGCAGATGAAGTTGAAGTGGGTTCGCGCGCGATGCCTCAACCTTCCGATCCCGATATCAATTCAATTCTCGCCTTGGTAACTGGATCGCTCTTTGCCGATATCGAGGCGAAAGCGGCTCTTTGGCAGCGGCCTCGCAGACCCCCGCTCATACGTCGGCAGATAGTGGAAGTTGAGCCAAGCGACGGAACCGCAGATGTTGCTCGCATGGTTGCTGCATTTCAACTGGCCACCGCGAATCTACAGGAGATATGGTCGCTTGTCCTGCCGCCTAATTCCTTGCTTTCGCTTAAACGCTGCTCAACGCTTGATGCCGCCGTCTTCCGCATGCCCGACAGTCTTTGGGCGCGAATTGTCTATGACTTTCTTATTGCTTTCCGGCTTCGCACCATCAACCGCGGACACCTTTTGGGAGCCCTGATCCCACTGTATTTGGCCTGGGTCGCAGGACATATCAATGTAATGGCGTCTGGAACTCCGGCAGAGCGGCACATTGAAGCAGTTGCCGCAGCGTTTGAAGCGGACAAACCCTATCTGGTCGCGCGCTGGCGTTGGCCAGATCGGTTCAGCTCGTAATCACTCTGCACGCCAATTTCTAAGCATCAATCCGGCGTGTTGGTGAGGAAGGAATGCAATGCAAAACATGGTCGATAACACTATGCAACAGCCATCCGGAAACATCGCTGCATCTCAGATGTATAGCGAAAACGTGTCTATATGGCATCACATGTCTGAAGCTTTGCACCAGTCACTTTACCGTGTGCTCACTCTGCTCATCGCCGTGTTGCCCGGGATTCTCGCGTTTTTTGTCGCGCTGCTGCTATTCGCTTCGGCCGGCATGCTGATCTCCTGGCTATTGCGCCGGTGCCTTACTTGGGCAAAGTTCGACCTTCGCATCGTCCGAAAGAGTGGCGCCGATTGGGCACCGGCGAGCTCACCAACCGAAATCGTCGCCCGCGCCTCATTCTGGATCTGCGTATTGCTCGGTCTCGTCATTGGTGTTTCGGCCTTTGATGCGTCATATGCTTCGGGCGCAGCCCTGCCAATCTCGTTGTTGCCCTATCTGACTCATGCCGTCGGCGCTGCCCTTCTGCTGGTCGCGGGCATTCTGGTTGCCAGGTTTCTTGCCCGATCAGTCCTGATCAGCGCCGTGAATGCGCAGTTGCAATACGCAAGAATCCTTTCTCTAGGCGTGAAGTGGCTTGTTCTGGTTCTGACCGCGGCCATGGTGCTTGACCATTTGCAGGTAGGGGGAAATATCGTGGAGTTGGCTTTTGGAATTTTATTCGGAGGCATCGTTCTTACGCTTGCGCTTGCGGTTGGCCTCGGATCGCGCGACCTCGTCAGCCGTTCGCTCGAGAGCCACGTGGAGCACAGCGGCGAGCGAACACACATTCCCGACGAAGCTCCAACTGCAAGCCGGCAAATCAGGCATTTTTAGAAGGGCATTCACTCACTACGGCGACGGAATCGGGTGGCATTATCAATTCGCTCTGTCTGACTTGGATCGTGCTCTGCGACGCGATAACAGCGCGGCTTTCTTCGGAAACGGCGAATATCTGTTCCCTATCGCCGAGATTGCAGATGACCGTCATGGTTCCGCGTTCCATTCGAAGCCACTTTGCCTGCTCATCGAAAACAACGTGCACATTGCCGGCAGTTCCCATCTTTAAGGCATGGCGTGGTGCGGCGAAGGCGAATCAATGCCTGATACCACGCAAGTATTTCAGCATGCTCCCCAACCTGTACCTCGTCCCAGTTCAGTTTCGACGCTTCAAAGGTCTGCTGATTCTCAGGATCGGGAATGGAAGCAGGATCCCATCCGAACGCGGCGAACTCCTGCTTTCTCCCTTCGGAAACTGCACGCGCCAATTCGGGATCATCGTGGTCGGCAAAGTACAGAAATGGTGTTGAGGCTGCCCACTCTTCGCCCTGAAAGAGCATTGGGACAAATGGGCTGAGAAGGTAAAGCGCAGCCGCAATCTTCGCACGCTCCATGCCCGCACTGTGACTGATCCGGTCGCCAATGGCGCGATTGCCAACCTGGTCATGCGTTTGAATGTAGCCAAGAAACCGATGTTGCGACAGCGCATAGGTTGGGCGGCCATGAATGCGGCGTCGATAACGAGAGTAGATGCCGTCATACACAAAAGTTCGCTCCAGCGATTTGGCAAGCTGCTCGAGTGCGCCGAAGTCCGCGTAATAGCCTTGCCTCTCCTTCGCGTTCAGGACGGTGAAAAGGGCATGATGAAAGTCATCACTCCACTGCGCATCGATACCGAAGCCTCCCGCTTCACGAGGCGTCACTACGCGCAGGGTCGTTCAGGTCGCTTTCGGCGATCAGCACAAGCCTTCGCGCAAGATCTGTCTCCAGCGCTTCAACTTCAGTCGCTAGCTGTTCCAGAAAGTGAATGGCGGAGCGATCGACGAAGGCATGCACTGCATCGATGCGCAATCCATCGATGTGGAAGTCGCGCAGCCACATCAGCGCGTTGTCGCAAAAGAACCGGCGCACTTCAGTGGAATCCGCATCCTCAAGGTTCACTGCGCCACCCCAGGGAGTATGGTGCGACAGGATAATGTACGGTCCGAACTTGCCGGTATAATTCCCGCTCGGTCCAAAGTGGTTGTACACCACATCGAGCAGCACGGCGAGTCCCGCTTGATGCGCCGCATTCACAAATCGCTTCAGGCCGTCGGGTCCCCCGTAGGGCTCATGGACAGCAAACAGCGCCACGCCATCATAGCCCCAGCCGTGCTGTCCATCAAAAGCAGCCACAGGCATCAATTCGACGTGCGTCACGCCAAGCTCCGCCAAGTAGACAAGTTTGCCCGCCGCGGCATCGAATGTGCCCTTCTCCGTAAAAGTTCCGATATGCAACTCATAGATGATCGCGCTCGCCAACGGAGGCGCCTGAAAACATGCGTCACGCCACTCAAACGCCGATTGATCGTAGATAAGCGATAGTTCATGCACGCCATTCGGCTGCCATTCAGAGCGCGGATCGGGATAGCGCTTGGGATCGTCGTCGAGGAGGTAGCCGTAGTCTAGTTCCGGGCCCTGCATCTTCAACCTGGCAACGCCACCAACCGCGATCATCCGGTCCTTGCATAGCATGTGCGACGCAACCGGATTCAACCGACACGCGACGGGCAAGCGGAGCCCAAACTCTAAACTGATGCATCTGTCCCCTCCGTCGCGCACCAGCAGCGCTACCGGAAATTTACGAAACAATTGTTGTGCGCGAGTGATTCCACCGCTCACTGATCTCTCCGGTGAAAACGTTGGTCCACTTTCCCTGCGGCAACTCGACAGTCGTCGAGCCAAACCCGCTACCGAGCTTGACACTCCATCGAGGAGCAAGGACCGCGACTGAATCTCCACGGGAAAACGCAATCAAATGCGCCTGCTTCGGTCCCTCTACCGGGAGCGGAATATATTCGGCTTCTTTGCCGAACCATTCGAGGTCTTTCGCGTCGCAGGTGCAGCGCTTTATATAGTACCCATAGCTTTGGCATTCCGCTATCCATCCGCTTCATGATCTCTTCGACGCTCATGCCAGCCTCGAGTTCCGCGAGCATAGACTGTCTCGTTTCATAGTCGATTGGCCCGCGATTGTCTGGATCAACGAGCCGCAAATCCCATATTTCACTGCCTTGGTATGTGTCCGGAACTCCGGGAGCCGTGCATTTGAGAAGGGTTTGGGTCAGGCTGTTGACTCGCCCAGGCAGCATCACCTTCGCGACAAAAGCTTCAAGCGCCGAAACAAAATCGCTTGATGCCAGGATCTGTTCGATAAAGTGCTTCAGCCCATCCTCGAACTCTTGATTCGGTTGCGTCCAACTCGTTTGTTGCTTGGCCTCTCGGACGGCCTTTTCCATGTAGGTTGTAATGCGATCGACCGCAATGGGCCACGCACCGATTAGCGTCTGATAGAGAAAGTATTCAGTATTGCGATCCGGGAGTTTTCCAGTCCTGAATTGCTGGTTACTTCGCGACCAGCGGTGCAGCACAGAGCGCCAGTTTCCAGGGATTTCCGTCAGCACCGCCAATCGAGCGCGCACATCTTCTGATCTCTTGGTGTCGTGTGTTGAAAGAGCGTTCATCGTCTGCGGATGGTCGACGTGCATCCGCACGCAATAGGAGTGGAAATCGTCCAGAGTCGTTCCGGTGCGTTCGGGTGCGCCGCCCACTTCGTTGAGTCCGATCATCCGGTTGTAGCAGTAGAATGCGGTATCCTCAAGACCCTTTGCCATTACGGCAGATGTGAACTGCTGAAAGCGAAGCAGAAACTCGGTCTCAACTTTGCCCCGTGCGCGTAATGTAAGCACATCGCAAATAAAGTCAAAAAGATCAGGAGAAAGATCGGATCGTTGTGTCTTCGCGAAGGCGACAGCATTCGTGATTTGCTTTATATCCTCCTCAGTAACCTCATCACGCCCCGGCGCCACATAGGTTCTATAGACCGAGAAGCTCGCGGCCACTTCGCGGATGGCTCGCCTGATCTCGGCACGTGTGTAATCGCGGCGATCGCGATTGTTCTCGCATATCTCCACAAATAACTGCGCCAGCCGGTTCACATCGCTGCCCAAGGCCTCATGTTGTACATTCAGTTTCTTGGTATGTACCATGGGCTCGAACTGCACCGACTCCTCGGTGAAGTTTGTGTAAATCTCTGTCAACTCCTTCAGTCCCCCGCCATAGACAAGAAGGCCGTTGCATGTGTTCAGAAAGTCGTATCCGGTGGTGCCGTCGATGGGCCAGCCGGCTCGCAACGATTCTTCTGGCTGCAGGATCTTTTCCGCAACTATCCAGGCATGGGGTGAGCCCGTGCGCAGCCGCTCGAAATACAGCTGCGGATCTCGCAGTCCGTCTGGATGATCGACCCGCACTCCATCGAGAACGCCCTTCCGTAACCACTCCATGATCCGAAAGTGTGTTGCGGCGAACACCCGCGGCCGCTCCACCCGCAATCCGATCAGCGTGTTGACGTCGAAGAAGCGGCGATATCCGAGTTCCTGGTCGGCCGTACGCCAATACGCCAGTCGATAGTTCTGCAAATTGAGCAACGAATCGAGCGCATCGATGTTTGAATTCAGCTCGTCCACAGCGCGTGTAATCGCCGCTGCAACTCCCGGCTGTTCTTTGGTCACACGTTCCAAAAGCTCGTAGAGAATGGTTTTGTCGCGGTGGCGCGCGGAGAGCACTTCTTCTTCCGTCGAATCCGGGGAGGGGAGCCGTGCCAGGCTATCGGCAATAAAACTAATGATCGGCTCGTCTACATACTTGGCCGCCATGCTCAACGGAATTGCGAGCGAGTGGGGCGCTATTGGAAAACAATTGTCGAAGTAGCGCAGCTGAAACAACCGGCCGTCATAGTTGATTTTGATCTGGTCAGCGCTAAGGACGCGTCCATATTGATCGCCAAGCACAGGGATCAGCACCTTATTCTGAAGCTTCACCTCGACCGAGTTCCAGTCAATATCGAACCAAGCGGCAAATCGGCTCGATGGCCCGTTTTCAAGCACGTCCCACCAGTACTTGTTTTCATGTCCGGCGGCCATGTGGTTGGGGACAATATCGAGTACCTGGCCCAGATCGAGGGCTTCGAGTGCGCTGCAGAATCGCGAGTGCCCTTCCTCGCCGCCCAACTCCGCGTTCACTTCCTGCGGGTCTACAACATCGTATCCATGCATGCTTCCTGACGCCGCCCGCAGGTAAGGCGAGCAGTAGACATGCGATATTCCCAGGTTCCTTGAGATATATGGCGACTCGCGCAGCATCGTCGAAGTTGAACCCAGCATGGAGTTGAAGTCGATAGGAAGAGGAAGGGGATCGTGGCATAGTCAGACTTCAAGAAAACCTGGCGCCATGATGCCGCCTCTGCTTGTGGAATCCAGTTCACCCTCCAATCGATATCGGCCGCCTCCGGTGAAATCGGTTGGGAAGACGAACAAGAAAAGAAACTAAAGTCTGCCGCAGTCATACGTCCGCAGCCATTTTAGTTAGATGGTCTATATGGGGATTCGGGATGCTCTTGAGAATACTCTTCGGCAACTCTGCCCTGGCGCGCTCGTGCCGATCCGGATTACCGATTCTTCGTCATCGCAACTCCGACATTGAACTTGGAGTTCCAGTCAATTGGAGCGGTTCCGCGTCAGTAGTGTTCTGCGCCGGTGAAATTGCCGCCGCTGTTAACTCCCTGCGGGTGCCTTCCGCCTCTTCGCAGCGCTTCTCGACTGGCGCGAAAGCGCCGCATGACTCGCTGAATTCTTAGGTTCCTTCTTCATCGCCTTAAGGCGGGCTCGCCCTCTTGACGTTGAACCCTCTTCATGCAAACGGGGAGAAGCCTGGCCTTGCTCGTAATCTCTTTCGGCCTTTTCTTTTGTATGCTTGTTAGTTTTCCCTGCTTGTGGCGGCTTTAGCGGGATCCCAGCTCTCCGCGCTTCGCTCAGCCCGATGGCGATCGCCTGTTGTGGCGACCGGGCCCCGTGCTTGCCTTGCCGAACGTGTTCAATCTCTTCGTGGACGAACTCACCCGCCGCGGTGCTCGGCGATTTTCCTTCTTTCAAATCGCGCTTTGCTCTCTCAACAGTTTCTCTGTCCGGCATTTGTCCTCCGATCGCATCTCGCATTTCTCATTCGGATGCCTTTGACGAACATGCAGATGCCCGTACCACAACAAGGAATCTCGACTGCTTCCCATCCCGTTTGCATAAAAGAGATTCTTCTCAGCGCAGCGCTATGATTGCGATCACGCCGCGCAAATGCCCCTCGCTCGGCTCAGTGTTTCTTGAAGTACTGCACCTCGCGTTCGTGCTGCTTGGCTTGTTCCAGGGATGCGAAGGTCCCCAGGTTGCGGCGCTTGCCGGTTTCTGCGTTCTTCTTCCTTGAGTACAGTCGAAACTGCCCGGATTTGAGTTTGCGAATCATGTCCAACATAGATGCTCACTATGCCGGCAGGGTCGCCCGATCGCCGGATACTACATTGATCTCTCATCTCATATTGCTCAATTAAGTTCAACCTTTAAGCACTCACCCCCTTGAGCAACAGTGCCAGTCGACCATGCATCACAGCAGCACAGGTAAGCCGCCTCTCTGATCTCTGCTGCTCCGCGGGCGGAGCAGTATGAGATGGCAGCATACGGAACTGTGCGTTCATATGCTGAAAGTCTTCGCCGATCAGGACGGGCCGAACGATCCCTTATCCTCGCCGTTTGTAGCCACCGGCCTGCGGTGTTCCGGTATAGCAGTCCGCATACGGGCGAGTAAGTCGGAGGGGTGGACCGGCTTGCTGAGGATTTCGAAGTCATGTCCCTGGGCACGCGCCTTCTCGAGCATGTTTGCCGTACAGGCCTGCCCGGAGAAAAGCAGAATCATGCAGGACGGCAACATCGCGCGCATCTTGATCGCCGTCTCGATTCCGTTGATGCCTGGCATGATCACATCCGAGATCAACATATTTGGCATGAAACTCTGCGCTATCTCGAGCGCCTTCTCGCCGCTGTAAACTGCGCGCGTATCGAAGCCAGCCTGATTCAGGATCATCGCAAGCGTGTTCGCGATTACTTCTTCGTCATCGGCTACTACGACCCGTGGTCTAGTTTCCAGCATCGCTACCCCGTGAGAACAGCGCGTTTCGGTGGCACTTGGGCAAGTCTCAATATTTCAAGGGACCGAAAAGAATCAATCAGAGGACGCACGCTCCTTTGTGCGATCGAGGAAACTTAACGTCCCCCCGGTGATCCTGTGTCCCCCCTCATGCTGATCAATGCCGGTAGTGGACTTCGTAGCCTTTTTGACCGAAGGGACCTCACTGTCATTGCGCGGCAGGTGAACACAAGCCGGTTGCATTTTGGCGTGCTTGATTACCACGTCTTCAAGAGTCCTCAGAAATGCAGCCGGATCCGTGTCGAGAGTCGCATCCGCAAAGGCGTTCTGCTCGCCGAATCCGGTTCCTGAAATGCACACAATCGGTATACGCGACCCTGAGGCTCGAATGAAGCAGGTCAGACGCTCGCTGTCTTTTGGGGGGAGTGTGTGGCAGAGAATGATGAGATCGAAATCGCTGTTCTGAAATTGATGAATTGCTTCTTTGATGGACATCACGGAGACAACAATGTAGCCCGCGGATCGTAAGATCAAATCGCGTGTGTCCAAAACTGCGGGATCAGAACCGACCGAAAGAACGAGAGTCTCCGACATTGAATGAGCCCGTCGTTACTGCAAAAGCGCGTGGCTTGCGTTCTAACCTGATCGATCTCCAGTGCTCCTGTAGAACCTTTCTATTGACCCAATGCGCGGCCTCTTTGGCCTCCGCCTCGACGGCTATCTCTGGATGATCTTCGCACCCGAGGATCTTCGCACCCGAGGTAGCATGGTTTCGTGCGCCACAAGCTGCCCGCCTTCCAAGAAATGGCGTTTCTTGATTTAAGGCATTTATTGTGAATGCTTTACAGATTCCAGCCTACTTGTTCCATCGATGAAACCTTCGTCGCACACTCCAAACGTAGACCGCCGCTTTTTGCTAAGTCAGTCCTGTATCGAACATACCAAGTCGGGAATTTTGGCGTAGCATTGTCCTACATCTAGATATGCACGCCGCTCTTTTTGGCTCCTGTGCGCATTCGGATGCGAAGTATTCGCTTCGCCGCGCAAAAGGAGATTCATGCCATCGGTTGTGCTTCCGCAACAGCCATACAAAAATCGTGTGTTAGCCTCAATTCCGGCCCCGGATATCCAACGCCTTTCCACCCATCTGGTGCCACTTAGCTTCAAGTCAAAGCTTATCTTGCACGAACCAGGGGAGCGGATCGAGACCGTCTACTTTATGGAAGATGCCGTTGCATCGGTTGTAATTACGATGGAAAATGGCAGCACCGTCGAAGTGGGTCTGATCGGGCGGGACGGTGTGGTGGGCCTGTCCTCAGTGATGGGCAGCGGTCACGCGGTAAACAGGACATTCATTCAGGTGTCCGGACGCGGCTTCAGCGTGAAGGCCAAGGCTCTCCGTGAACAGGTCGAATCGTCCTGCAAGCTGCGCTCATGCTTGTACCTGGCCATTGAAGGCTATCTTGTGCAGACTGCTCAGACCGCCGCATGCAATCGAATCCACGAACTCGAAGAGCGGTTGGCTCGCTGGCTGATGATGTGCTCTGACAGGGTTCAATCCGATCGCATTCCAATCACTCACGAGTTTCTGGCAATGATGCTGGGCACGCGGCGCAGTTCGGTTACCGTCGCAGCCGGCATCCTGCACAAAGCTGGGCTTATCACCTATTCGCGCGGAAGTGTGACAATCCAGAATCGCGACGGCCTTCTTCTTGCGGCTTGCGAGTGTTATCAATCTGTGCATGAGGAATACGTTCGCCTTGGGCTTCTCTAGCTCGAGCGATGTCGATTACCTGTCCGCAAAATAATGGTTGACTGGGACCACTTGACGCAGGTCACCGGCCACTGGCCAACTGTCTGCTCCTTGTCTTCCGCATTGCCAAGCTGAATGCACTCGCGGCGGCCGCAATCCCCAGGCCCGCGAACACCACTTTCGAAACAACAGAATACCCCGATCGCGCTGCAGATTTATCGCGCACATGCTCCGGTCTTACGCCTATCCCAACCGCGTATCCCACAGCACGCTGAATTCCAGGGATTCGTAATGCTGCCTTCAGTTGCCAGGGAGCCCGGATCGGCCCTGAGTTCTCAAACACACGATCAAAGCCTCGATGAGCCGCTAGCTGGATTGCCTGTGTAACGCGAGTCGGGAGTTCGCGCCGCTTTTGAACCGCGGTCAACGCAGCTACCGGAACATGTCGCTTTTGAAGCGGGCTGGCCAATATATTTGCTGAAGCAACGGCATCCTGAATCGCAAGATTAATTCCCACCCCGCCAGCGGGCGACATTGCGTGCGCTGCATCGCCAATGCACAGCAGGCCCGGTCCGTACCAGCGCCGCAGGCGATTGATCTGCACTGTCAGGATCTTGATCTGGTCCCAGTCGTTGAGTTCGCTCACCCGTCCGCCCAGATATGGAGCAATACTGCGAATGTCGGCGCGGAATGCATCCAAGCCCCTCGCCTGTATTCCCTCATAGGAGCCTTTTTTGATGATGAGCCCGGCTTGAAAATAGTCCGATCTATTGATCAGAATCAATGCTTTTCCGTAATTGACATTGCCGAGTACCTGTGCCGGATCGTCCGGCTTGCGGTTGATTCGAAACCACAATACATCGATTGGTACTCCGTGGCTGATCACCTCGAGCCCCGCCGCCTTACGCGTGACAGAATGACGCCCATCGCAGCCTACAACGAGATCGGCATGGATCCGCACCTCCCGGTTGCCATTCCGCGCCAAGATTCCCGTAATGCCACTGTCGATTTTCAAAACATCAATAGCTTCGTGCTCCATCAATAAATGAAACGAAGAGAACTTTCTTGCGTGAGCGGACAGAAAGTTCAGAAAATCCCATTGCGGCATGAGCGCCACGAATTTACAAGCCGATGGCACATGGCGGAAGTCGGCCACATGGAATTCGGAGTCTCCGATGATCAATCCCAGCGAGGTCACCTCTTCATGCGGCAACGCCAGAAACTCTTTCAATAATCCAAGATCATTGAGGACATTAAGAGTGGACGGATGGACTGTGTCACCACGAAAGTCGCGGAAGAAGTCTTTGTGCTTTTCGAGCACTGTAACCTCGATACCCTGCTGCGCGAGTAGGTAGCCGAGCAGCATGCCCGCAGGCCCACCACCTACGACGCAACAAGTCGTTTCCAAATCGTCAGGCGCCATGTTCAATTACACCTCCTGTTTTTGACTCGTTCCATATCTTCGATGCCGGCTGACAGGACTCTGGTTTTTAATTGACCCGACAATGCTTGAGCGTGGCGAGCAGAGGTTAAGTGAAATCAAAGATGAACTGCGCCTGAATCAACTTGGCCCCATGACCCACGCCGTCCGGGGCGCAGATCTCCGTGAGCGAAGTCGCGCGTGCATTACTCGCGTGGCCCCGCCATGGTGAGGCGATCGTACCCTGTCATTCTGTATTCGAGATTTCTTCGCCTCTCTTGCCCGCCGGCAATTACCTCATTCCATCGGTTGATGCGTTGCCTGCCCGCCGCAACGTAGCATACTCTTCAAGTGCATCATGCGGTACCGAGCTTCCCCGCTCTAAACAGGCACTGACTGACGATCAATGACGAGAGGATTTCCCTATGCCACACATTCCGCTGGACCCCGACCTTCCCGGAATCCGAGGCCCCATGGCCTTCAGACCTGAGACTGCGCGGCCCCTCAACGCGCTCGTGGAAATATTGCTGCAAGGCCCCAGCACGCTCTCACGCGGCGAACGCGAACTGATTGCCACCTTCGTTTCCAGCCGCAACTGCACGCAGTTCTGTCACAACATCCACGGCGCCGTGGCCGCGGCTCACCTGGACGGTAACGAAGACCTTGTCCGCCAGGTAAAGGTCGACTTCATGCAGGCTGAGATCAGCCCCAAGCTCAAGGCTCTGCTGAACATCGCGGGCAAAGTTCAGCGGGACGGCAAACTGGTGACGCCCGCCGACATTGAGACCGCGCGGCGAGAGGGCGCGACCGATATCGAGATTCATGACACGGTGCTGATTGCAGCGGCTTTTTGCATGTACAACCGCTACGTGGACGGCCTCGGCACCAATCAGCCTGCCGACCCGGCCTTCTACCGCGAGCGCGGCAAGCGCGTGGCCCGCGAAGGCTACGTGGCCGTAAGCAAAGAGTACCTGGCGCCGCACGAGAACACCGCGGCGCGATGAACAGCAGCCGGAATCCCTGTCCAAGCCGGTTGTTTCAATGCTGCAATGCTTAACCAATTCGCTGCTTCACTTTTTCACTCTTTCACTACCCACTGATCACTGACTTCAGGAGTCTTCCCATGCCTCATATTGATCTTCCTGCCGGCTTACCCGGCATCAGCGCGGGATTCCGATTCCGTCCTGAAACGGCAAAACCCATGCGCGAATTGGCCCATGTTCTTCTGCATCTGCCCAACTCGCTCACCCCTGGCGAGCGCGAGCTGATCGCATCACACGTTTCCGCGCGGAACAACTGTCACTTTTGCTACGCCAGCCACTCCGCCGCGGCTGCATGCCATCTGGGCGACACTTCATTGGTGGCGAAAGTGAAAGCAGACTTTGAGTCGGCGCCGATTTCAGAAAAACTGAAGGCTTTGCTCGCGATCGCGGGTAAGGTGCAGCAGGACGGCAAATTAGTGACAGCCGTCGACGTTGAAGCCGCGCGGCGAGAAGGCGCAACCGACATGGAGATTCATGACACCGTGCTGATTGCCGCTGCCTTCAGCATGTACAACCGCTATGTTGACGGACTTGGCACCTGGCAGCCCGACGATCCTGAAATGTACGCGCAAATGGGGCAGCACCTGGCAAAAGAGGGCTACGCGCAACCCTCGATTCGCCAGCCAGTTGGCGCCGACGCTTGAGATCGTCGATCTCGCCGTTGAAAGGCCGTCAATCCCCTTCAACCCTGCCTCAACCAAAAGATTGATGCAGAGCTCGCACTTTTAACCGACTCGGATTGTGTTTATCCTCAAGTAAACTGGTTTTCGATTCAGAGACGCCCCCAGTCTCGTTCCCCAAAAGTGAGGTCAATCGAAAATGGCTGCATCTCTTCCCAACGTTCAAGGTCATGTTGTGTCCGCATCCTCGCGTCCCACGCTTTCAGAAAAGCTAAACAGCCAGTGGCATGAGAAGGCACTGTGGGGCTTCATGGCAATTGTGCTTGCTCACTGGGGCGAGCACCTCGCCCAGGCCTACCAGATCTGGGTGATGGGCTGGCCCACCGCCAAGGCAAACGGCATTCTGGGCCTCTGGTACCCTCAGCTCATCAAGACGGAGACACTGCACTATGGCTACGCGCTGGTCATGCTCATCGGCATCTGGGTGTTGCGCAAGGGGTTCGTCGGCCGCAGCCACACCTGGTGGATGGTCGCGTTCTGGATCCAGTTCTGGCACCACATTGAACACTTTCTGCTGATCACCCAGGCCACCATCCATCACAACCTGATGGGCAAGCCGGTACCTTACAGCATCATCCAGTTCTTCATTCCGCGGGTTCAACTTCACCTCTTCTACAATTCGATTGTGTTCATCCCCATGGTAATCGCCATGTACTATCACATGTTTCCGCCCGAGGGCGAGGCGCCGGCCGCGTGCAGTTGCTCGTGGTACAAGGATGACGCGAGCGAAGAAGCCGACTGCAACGCATAACCGGTTCGGCAGTGAATTTTGATCAGGGGCCCTCAAAATGATTCGAGCTGATTCGAGAGGTCGCCGAGCGGCGGCCTCTAAACGCGTTTGGGCTTTGTTGCTGCTGGCGGGCGCGCCATTGCTTGCTGACACAGGCTGTCGCAGACCTGCCAATGACGCGGACGGAATCTCGATTATCGAATCCATTGCGCCGCAGCCCGTTCGCGCCCGAACCGAGACCATTTCGTTTAGACTCACGAATGGGTCGCACCAGCCCGTTCCAGGCGCGCGCGTGCAGGTGGAAGGCGATATGAGCCATCCAGGCATGGCGCCGGTTTTCGCCGACGCCCTGGAAATAGCCCCGGGCGATTATCGCGCCAATCTGAACTTCACTATGGGCGGCGACTGGGTGGTGCTGTTCCACATAAATCTGAGCGACGGCCGCAATGTCGAACGGCAAATGGATGTGAAGGGGGTTGAATCGAATTGACCAGGCCGACACCCGCGCTCTCCCCAGCCGCCGAAAAAGACCGTCTCACAGAGGAGGAAGAGCTTCTTGAAGCGCAGCCATTCGATCTGCTCACGGTCCCGGTAATCGGACCGCTGCTGCGCTGGCGCCACTCGCGCACATTCCTCCAAATTCCGCTGTTCGCAGTCAGCATTGTCATGATCCTCGAGGGGCTTCTTGGCCCCACGCTCTCGCCCAAGAACCTGGCGACAGTGCTTACCTGGGTTCATTTTCGGGGCGCGCTGGTTTTGGCCATCCTCTGCGCCGGCAATCTATTCTGCCTCTCTTGTCCGTTCATGCTGGCCCGCAATTTTATGCGCAAGTGGATTCATCCGCGCTTTACATGGCCACGACGCCTGCGCAACAAATGGATCCCGATTGCGCTCTTCGTCGGTGTGCTCTTCAGCTATGAGTTATTTGGTCTCTGGGCTTCTCCGTGGCTCACCGCATGGGTCATTGTGGGATATTTTGCCGCGATTCTTATCGTCGACGGCCTCTTCACCCACGCAACATTCTGTAAGTATGTCTGCCCCATCGGCCAATTCAATTTCATCGCCTCCACCGCCTCGCCGCTTGAGGTCGCTGTCCGCGATCACGAGGTTTGCGACGGCTGCCAGACCAAGGATTGCATCCGCGGACGCCGCGAGCCTTCATCGCCGCTCGCCGTGTTGCAGCGCGGCTGCGAGCTTGCGCTCTTCCAGCCGGCCAAAGTGGGCAACATGGACTGTACGTTTTGCCTCGATTGCGTCCACGCTTGCCCTCACGATAACGTTGGAATCCTCAGCCGACTGCCTGGCGGCGAGCTGATGAGCGATCCGCAGCGCTCGGGCATCGGCCGCTTTTCGCGCCGCAACGACATTGCGGCGCTGGCTATCGTCTTCTGCTTTGGTTCTCTGATGAACGCCTTCGGCATGGTCAGCCCCGTCTATTCCGTCGAGGACTGGCTCAGGCGCACGCTGCACCTCCAGAGCCAGGCCGCAGTGCTCGGCATCCTGTTTACCGCGGTGATTGTCGTAGAACCCGCGATGCTGCTCGGCCTGGCCGCATGGATTACGCGCGCGTGGGCAGGCGTAAAGAACGGTTGGCTCGCCATCGCCATCCGCTACGCCTACGCACTCTCGCCCCTCGGCTTCGGAATGTGGCTGGCGCATTACGGCTACCATTTCTTCACCGGGCTCTACACCATCGTTCCCGTAACGCAAAATGCTTTCGCTGAGATTGGCTGGCCCATCCTGGGCGCCCCCCGTTGGACGCTGGTCGGTCTGCCCAAAACGGTGGTCGAGCCGCTGGAATTTGGATTCTTGCTGCTCGGCCTTGCCGGATCTCTGCTGGTTGCCTGGCGCCTGGCCCAGGACGACTCAGAAAATCACCCTGTGCGCGCTTTCGCTCCTTGGGGAGCGCTGTGCGCGATTTTATTCCTGTGCTGTGTGTGGCTGATGACTCAACCCATGGACATGCGCGCTACCATGGGGGCCGGATAATAATAATGCGTCCTTATTCAAAGCTTGCCGAAATCGATTCTTCGCCGTGGATTGGCGCTCCTGCTGCGGTTGGCTTGCGCTGGGTAATTGCATTCACATTCCTTGCGCTTTGCGTTTGCGCGCCGGCTCGGGCCCACATCGGCCCTCCTTACCCCATCATGCAGAACCGCAAGGTGGGCCCATTCAATGTCGAGGTCTGGAGCAATCCCGACGTAGGCACCGGCAGTTTTTACGTGATCATCGACCCGCCCAAGGACAGCGGGCTTGCCATTCCTGCCGACATGAAGGTGCAGGTGGCCGTGCAGCCGGTCAGCAAGCGGCTGCCCGTGGCGACGTACAACGCATGGCGCGAAAAGCTCCTCGATCACGTGGAGTTCAAGGCGATTGTGCCCTTTGACAAACAAGAAACGTGGCACGTCCATATCACGTTCGCAAGCTCGACGGCCAATGGCGAAGCCGACACCGATGTCCCGGTGACGCCTACGTTATTGGGTCGCTGGGATCTGTTGATCTTCCTCCTCCCATTCGCCGGCATTGGCGTTTTGTGGTTCAAGGCGGCCGGCGTAAAGCGAGCCCGCGGGCAGCGCAGGCGAACTCGGCGGGCCAGCATGGCCCAATCGGTCGAAGTATCACGCGGTACGCATGAATGATTAGAATCGATCTCAGCAAGAACGAGATGAAATCCATTCTTCCCCATCCTTATCGCGGCTCGGTGCGGCAGCCCTATCGGCTGCGCTTGTCTTGGCCGCCGGATGTCACCGCGGCCTGCCCTCGCCGTCCTCGGCGGACTATCACCAGTTCATCTCGTCTTTTTATGTAGGCCTGGCCGCGTTGCAGGTGGGCGACGATGTGCGGGCTGAAAGCTCTTTGTCGCAAGCTGCACAACTTGCTCCCGGCGAGCCGGCCGCCTGGACTGACTGGGGAATCCTCGCTCTGCGACAGCGCAACTTCGATCTTGCGGCTGAGCGCTTTGAACGCGCGCGCAAGCTAGCAACGAATAACGACCACATCTACTACCTGCTCGGAATTCTCGGCAGCGACCGCGGCGATCCGGCCGCCGCAATCTCGAATCTGCGTCAGGCCGTGAAACTCAACCCCGCGAACCTTGAGGCGGAGTACCAGCTTGCGTTGGAAGTAGAGCGCCAGGGCGGCCAGGGGAGCGAAGACGAATTTCAGCAACTGATTTCGCAGATCCTTGTCGCACAACCAAACAACCTGCCTGCGCTGCTCGAGTTGAGCCGCATCGCCGCCAAGCGGGGAGATACGGCGATGCTTCGCTCCGCAGTCGGTCGCATTGCGGCGCAATCTGCCGCATGGCCGCAGGATGCTCGGGATCAACTCACGCAGTTGGAAACTGCGGCAAACTCAGGACCTGCTTCGGCCGCGGCCATTCGCAGCGTGTTTCTGCGCAATGTGCTGATGCAGAATCCCGAATTCCGCCAGCAGCTCGCGCAAATCAAACCTGCGCCCGGCGACGAAGCCCAGCCCTTCACGCATTTGTTGCGCCTTGAGTCACCGCCGGGCCGGCCTGCGCCGCCCGATACTGCACTTCGCTTCGAAAACCGGCCGCTCGCGAATCCGGCGGGCGAAAAATGGGATTGGATCGGCGCCGTATCGCTTAACGGCGAAGGTGTTCCGGCAGTTGTTACGGCGAATTCGCATGTGGTCCGGCTCTCTACAGGCGCAGCGTTTCCATTTCCCGGCGGCAAGACGAATTTCGCTCCATCGCCCGAGTCCGTTCTGCCCATCGATTTCAACTACGACTTCAAAACCGATCTTGTGCTTGCGGGCGCTGGCGGCGTGCGCTTTATGCGCCAGGACGATCCTGCCAAGTTCACCGAAGTGACCGTGCAAACCAAATTGCCAAAGGAGATTCTCGCCGCGCCGTACACCGGTGCTTGGGCCGTTGACATTGAAGCCGACGGCGATCTCGACGTAGTGCTGGGCACGGCAAGCGGCCTGCCCACGGTTCTGCGCAACAATGGCGATGGCACATTCAAGGCGATCCATCCCTTCGCCGCGATTTCAGGAATCCGCCAGTTTGTTTGGGCAGACCTCAACGGGGATGGCAATCCCGACGCATCGCTCATTGACGGCGCCGGCAATTTGCATATCTTCATCAATCAGCGCCTCGGCAACTTTGCTGAATCGACGCTGCCTTCAGGTTTAAGCGACGTGAAGACCATTGCCGCTGCCGACGCGAACCACGATGGCGTTCTCGACCTGCTGGCCGTATTGTCAAGCGGCGCGATCGTTCGGTTATCAAATACGAATGGCGCATGGGACACAGGTGAGATCGCAAAGGTGCCCGATGCCGCGCACACACTGTCTGACGAAGTGCGCCTGCGAGTAGCAGACCTCGACAACAATGGAGCCTTCGATCTGTTGCTGGCAGATGTTGGTGCACAGCACAGCGCGCCTGGAGCAACGATTTGGCTCGCCGACGAGAGCGAGCACTTCGCGATGCTATCGTCGCCAAAGGGTCCTGTGCATGTATTTGATGCAGCTCCGATCAGCACCGAAGGCCGGCTCGATCTGCTCGGGCTAACAGTCGACGGACAGCCCATCGACGCGGTAAATCGGACCACGACGAACTATCACTGGCAGGTCATTCGTCCGCGCGCGCATCAGGCGACGGGCGACCAGCGCATCAATTCTTTCGGCATCGGCGGCCAGATCGAAATCCGTTCCGGGCTGCTCGTACAGATGCAGCCGATCAACGGCCCGCAGCTCCACTTTGGGCTGGGCACTGCAACAGGCGCTGAAGTGGCGCGCTTGGTATGGCCCAACGGCACGGTTCGCGCAGAGTTCGCGCTCAAAGCCGATCAGGAAGTGCTGACCGAGCAGCGCCTCAAAGGCTCCTGCCCATTCCTCTTCGCATGGAACGGAACGTCGATGCAGTTTGTAAAAGACACTGTTCCATGGGGCGCGGCGCTTGGGCTGCGTATCGACTCCACGGGGCCTGCGCGCATTGCGGCAACCGAGGAGTGGTACAAGATTCCCGGCAGCACTCTCGTTCCCCGCAACGGTTCGCTCGATCTAAGCATCACCGGCGAGTTGTGGGAAACCTATTATTACGACTATCTCGCCCTCATGGCCGTCGACCACCCTGTCGGCACCGAGGTCTTCACTGACGAACGCTTTGCGGTGCCATCCGTCAAACTGGCTGTGACCACAGTTGCCGAGCCGCACGCAATCGCACATGCCACCGATGACCTTGGCAACGATGTGACGGAAACACTGCGCGATCTGGACGGCAACTATCTTGACACGTTCGGCCGCGGCCAATACCAGGGCATTACGCGCGACCATTACGTTGAAATCGACCTCGGCAACGATCTGCCCGCGAGCGGCCCGCTTTGGCTCATTGCGCGCGGCTGGCTGCATCCTTCCGACTCGTCGATCAATGTCGCCATTTCACAGGGCAGCCGCGTTCATCCGCAACCGCTCAGTCTTGAGATTCCCGACGGCCGCGGCGGTTGGAAAGTCGCGCGTGCCAATCTTGGTTTCCCTGCCGGCCGCAACAAGATTTGCCTCATCGATCTCACCGGCCTCTTTCCACCTTCAGTGCCGCACAAGCTGCGTCTGCGCACAGATCTCGAAATATTCTGGGATCAGATCGAGTGGGCGCAGGGCCTGCCCGATGCCGCAACTAAGATCACGCATCTGGCGCCGCAATCGGCCAACCTGCACTATCGCGGTTTTTCGGTCATTCATCAGGCAAATGCGTCGTCGCCCGAGATTCCCGACTACAACCAGCTTGCCGCAACCACGCAAATCTGGCGCGACCTTGAAGGCTTCTATACGCGCTTTGGAGATGTGCGCGAGCTGCTGAAGGCGACCGACGATCGCTACGTCATTATGAACGCGGGCGACGAGCTGGCGCTGCGTTTTGCGGCGCCACCGCCTCCGCCCGCCGGCTGGGTACGCGACTACGTGATTGCCGGCGATGGCTGGGTCAAGGATGGGGACTACAACTCCACTTTCTCGCGCACCGTGCAGCCGCTGCCCTACCACGCGCGCACTGAGTACGACACTCCGCCCGGCACGCTGGAAAACGAATGGGTCTATCGCAATCACGCTCAGGACTGGCAAAACTATCAGACGCGATATGTTTCCGCAGACACTTTTCGCAGTGCATTACGCAACGGGACAACTCAATGAAGAAAGCCTCAATCGCGCGAATCCTCGTCGTCATATTTTTCGCGGCATTGCTCGCGGTGCCATGGACGGTGCGCCGTTTCTTCGCTCCGGCAAAGACCGGCGCCAATAACGGCGCGGAGGCGGCACTCGCTCGCTACGGCTTTTCGCTTCAGGAAGTGGCGCACTCCGCCGGCATCGATTTTGTTCACCAGGCGCCCACGCTCGATCCGAAGCTCGATGGCATTATGCCTGAGGTTTCGTCAATGGGCGCATCGGTCTCCATCGTCGATTACAACCGCGACGGCTGGCCTGACATCTATGTAACCAACAGCGCCGTCGGCAGTAGGAATCATCTCTACCGCAACAATCATGACGGAACATTTACCGACGTTGCCGAAGAGTTGGGAGTCGCCGATGTAAACCAGCCCGGCACCGGCGTCTCAATGGGCGCAGTGTGGGGCGACTATGACAACGATGGTTATGACGATCTTTTTCTCATCAAGTGGGGCAAGCCCGAGCTGTTCCACAACGACCAGGGCAAACACTTTACGAGCGTGAGCGATCAGGCCGGGCTTCCGTCATGGATCAATGCCAACTCCGCCGTGTGGCTTGACTACGACCACGATGGCAAGCTCGATCTTTTCGTCGCCGGTTACTATCCTGAAAACGTGAACCTGTGGCAGCTGCGCAATACGCGCATGATGCCCGAGAGCTTTGAATACGCGAAGAACGGTGGCCGCAAATATCTCTTCCACAATCTTGGCAACGGACAATTTGAAGAAGTAAGCGCTAAGGCCGGTATCAACAGCCGCCGCTGGGCCCTCGCCTGCGCAGCAGCCGATCTGAGCGGCACCGGCTATCCCGATCTCTTTGTCGCCAATGATTACGGAGTGTCAGAGCTTTATATCAACGACCATGGGCATTTCCACGAGGCCGGTAAAGAGACCGGCGTCGGCTTTGCGCCAAAGAGCGGCATGAATGTCTCCTTCGGCGACATCTTCGATCAGGGAAAGATTCTCCATCTACGTATCAAATATCTCTGAAGAGGGTGTGCTGATTCAGGGCAATAATCTATGGGTGCCCCAGCCTGGCCCGGCACTCAAATACGACAATATGGCGCGCGACCTTGGCGTCGAACTCGGCGGGTGGAGCTTCGGCGCGCAATTCGGCGACTTCAATAACAAAGGCAATCTCGATCTTTACCTCGCCAACGGATACATTTCACTCGACCGCGAGAAGAGCTACTGGTACGACTTTGCAAAGGTGGCCGGCGGCAACAGTTCCATTATCGGCGACGCCGCAAACTGGCCTGCATTCAACGGCCGCAGCCTTTCCGGTTACCAGCAAAAACGCTTGTGGCTCAATGACGGCGAAGGCAAGTTTGTTGATGTTGCGCAGGCCGTAGGCGCGACGGACACCTACGACGGCCGCTCCGTGGCGCTCGCGGACTTGTGGAATACCAGGCGCGCTCGACATTGTTGTCGCCAACCAGCGCGGGCCTTTGATGGTTTACAAAGACACAGCTTCGCCGGACAATCGCTGGATCGAGTTTTCGCTCGAAGGCACAAAAAGCAATCGCAGCGCAATTGGTGCGGAGATCACTCTTTACTGGGACGGCAAAGAACAGTTGCAGCAGGTCTCAGGCGGCAACGGCTTTGCCTCGCAAAATGACCGGCGCGTGCACTTCGGCGTCGGCAAGAATCCGAAGATCGAAAAAGCAGTGATTCACTGGCCCTCGGGCGCAGTGCAAACACTCGACAATCTCACGCTCGACCGTCTTTACACTGTGAAGGAACCATCATGAGCCAGCCAACCGCGCAATCAAATCCGCCGCAGCCGCAAACCCCGGCCAAACCTCAGTTCAGGGGATGGGTGCCAATATCCAGCCGCCTCAATCCCTATCTGCCGCCCATCTTCATCACGCTCATTCTTCTCATCGGCAACTTGTCTTTCGGTATTCTCGAAAGTTACTCGAAGACGCTGCTGGCCATTGCTCACTGCCATTGCCCTTGAGATGGTGCTCGGCCGTATCTTTCTTCACAAGTGGCCGCATCCGGCCAGTGCTTACATCAGCGGCATAAGCGTCGGCATTCTTCTTCGCTCGCCGGCCTTCTGGCCTTACGCATTGTGCAGCGCGCTATCAATCACCTCGAAATACGCGCTGCGGGTTCGCGGGCGTCACATCTGGAACCCCTCTAATTTTGGCATCTGCGCCATGCTGATTCTTGCCTCGCAGTCCGTGGCCTCACTCAGCATTCAGTGGGGCAACAACTTCGCTTCGCTCGTTGTCATCTGGGTTCTTGGCTCGGTGATCGTTTGGCGGGCCAAGCGCTTCCAAATCACGCTAACTTATGTGGTCTGCTTTATTGCGCTCTCGTTCCTGCGCGCGCACATTACCGGCGACCCGTGGCAGGCTGAGATCGCGCCCATCACCGGCCCCATGTATCAGCTATTCATTTTCTTCATGATCACCGATCCAAAGACGACGGTGCGCTCGCGCCTAGGCCAATGTGTCGTGGCCGCCGCCATTGCGATTCTCGAATTCTTTTCCGGCTCAACAGCAGCATCTACGCTCCTCTCTATGCGCTATTCTGGGTCGGTCCCGCGGCGCTGTTGATTGAGATGGCGATTGACTCGCGGCGAACACGAATCACCGGCACCGCAATCCCTGAACAAAAGGCGGCCCGTGCGTAGCTCATCTATCTTCCGGACTCCGCGTTCAACCCGTTCGAGATGCCTCTCGGATTTGAACGTTATCCGCTTTGCTGCATTCATTGCGATCACTGCGGCGATGTTGACCGGCTGCAAATCCAAGCCTGCGCGGCAGACTGAACAAAACAACATCGCGCAGCCAGTTCCGGCTCCATCTGCGCCAGCCAATCTCGCTCAACCAGCAGTGGCGCCGCGTCCATCGGGGCCAATTACATTCACCGATGTAACCGATCAGGCCCGCATTCATTTCAAGCACAACAGTGGCGCGTTCGGCGCAAAATATCTGCCTGAAACCATGGGCAGCGGCGTTTGCATCATCGACTACGACAATGACGGTTGGCCCGATATCTTCTTCGTTAACTCCATGGACTGGCCCGGTCATGTGAGAGGGAAATCATACCCCGCGCTCTACCACAACAACCACGACGGAACATTCACCGACGTTACGCACCAGGCCCGGCTTGATGTGGAGATGTACGGCATGGGCTGCGCGGTAGGCGACTTTGACAACGACGGTTACGACGACATCTACGTCACCGCAGTTGTTGGCAGCCATCTCTTCCGTAATCTGCACAACGGCAAGTTTGCCGACGTGACGGCCAAGGCGGGACTCGCCGATTCAGGATTCCCCACTGGTGCTGTTTGGTTTGACTACGATAATGACGGCAAACTCGATCTGTTCGTCGCGCACTATGCCGAGTGGTCCCTGAAGACCGATCAACGCTGTTCGCTCGATGGCAAGAACAAGTCCTATTGCACTCCTGAAGTCTATAAAGGAGAAAGTTCGCGGCTCTTTCACAACCTCGGCAACGGAAGATTCGAGGACGTGACCAGGCGAGCCGGCCTATACGATCCAAGCGGAAAGTCGCTCGGCGTGGCGCTGCTGGACTACGACGATGATGGCTGGATCGACCTTTTCGTTTCGAACGATACCGCAGCCAACAAACTCTACCACAACAACCACAACGGCACCTTTTCTGAAGCCGGATTTGCAGCCGGTGTCGCCTTCAGCGATGCCGGACGCGCGCGTGCAGGCATGGGCACAGATGCCGGAGACTACGATGGTTCAGGTCGCCAGAGCCTGGTGATTGGCAACTTCACCGATGAAAGCATCGCGCTCTACCACAATGACGGTTCCGGTCTCTTTACCGATCAATCGGCGAGCGCAGGCATTGCTTCACCTTCGGCGCAGTCGCTTACCTTCGGCTGCTTCTTCTTTGACTACGATCTCGATGGCCGTCTTGATATCTTTGCCGCCAACGGCCACGTTGCCGATGACATCAGCGCCGTGCGTCCCAACCTCCATTACGCCGAGCCGCCTCTGCTCTTCCATAACATCGGCCAGGGCAAGTTCCAGGATGTTTCAGCAGATGTTGGAGCTGCGTTACGCCGGCCCATGGTTGCGCGCGGCGCAGCTTACGCCGATTTTGACAGCGACGGCGATCTCGATCTTGTTGTGACCACCAATAACGGCCCGGCGCATCTCTTCCGTAACAATAATGGAAATCGCAACGACATGCTGCGGCTCAAACTCGTGGGCACAAAGTCGAATCGCGACGCCATTGGAGCAAGAGTCACGCTGACTGCGGCGGGCGGGATGCGGCAACTCGCGATGGTCAAGTCAGGGTCGAGTTATCTCTCGCAGAGCGAGCTCCCACTGACCTTCGGGCTCGGAAAACCGGGTAGCGTGAGCGAAGTCAATCTCGAGATCGCGTGGCCCAGTGGCCGCAAGGAAGCGCTCAGCCATCTAAAACCAGATCAGTTTCTCGTAATCGAAGAGGGGAAAGGTATTGTATCGGCGCAGTCGATCGCTTTCACGCCGAAGTCTAAGCCATAGCGGCGCGATCCGAAGCCGGCTCGCATACAAAGCCGCAACGTTTGAGCAGCTCCTGTATTTCCTCGCGGCTGGCATCGAGTTTAGCGGCAGCGCACAGCATGTCGTCGGCTTCGACCGGGTACCAGTTTCGCCGATCAGGATTTCCCAGTCCGGCAACATTGATGGGGTCGATTACCGCCTTGATTCGGGCGATCAACGCATGCGCTTCGGCATCAGAGAGATTCTGCCTTGCGCGCGCGCAGATTTCCTCGCATGCCGGACCGAACTCCGAGTGCGTGCAGAGAAGAAAAGATGGCGCGATTTGAGGCTTCAAGAGCCTTCGCGCCGACTCCGCAAAACTTGCTGCCGCGAAGTAAAGCAGCGTAAGCGCGACGAACATGTCGAATCGATTCATATTCGCGTAGAGGGCTCCGATGAGCCGTGCTGTAGCACGCAATTCGCGATCGGTCTGTTGCGCGTAATCCCGTAATCGCGGGCCAAACTCCTCAGTGCCCCACGCCGATTCGATGATTTCAGCAATGCGCATGACGCCGAGCAGCGTAAGCGGAAAGCCGGTGGAGAGCAGCGGATCGACAAAACCTGCAGCCGAGGGAAGAAGCGCCCAGCGTTCGCCGGCGATTGCAGAACTACGAAAAGCAAGCCGGCGCATGTGCGTGAATGGCCGCTCGGCGCGCGCATTGGCAAACTGATCCTTCAAAGCAGGAATGCGATCCAACAACAGCCGCCATGCCGCCGCGCCCTCTTGAAATCCGAGTTGCGCTGCAAAATCATCCGTCGCTGCCACGCCTGCGCTTGTCATTCCGTTGTTGAATTGGAGAACCCAGATCCATCCACCGTCAAAGACATGATGGACAGCGGCGTCATCAATCGGATACGGTGGCGGGCCGTCGATGCGGCTGAACTCCGTCTCCTGCAAACGCCCTACGCCGGAAAAATGACTGTATAGGCCCTGCGTCGCCGGATAATCGGGAAACGGAGTTTCTTCAAGCCCTAATGTGCGATGAAGAAACCCGCGAGGTCCCGTGGCATCGACGGCAAACTGAGCGCGAAACTCCACGCTGCTGCCATCACGGTCGCCGCGCAAGTGAACATCATTACCTTCATCTTCGAATTCTCGAAGTGCAACGCGATCGAAGTAGTCGACACCGAGCTTTTCGGCTTCTTTTACAAGAAAGAGATCGAAATCGGCGCGATACCAGTGCGTGTCAGAGATTTCATCATGCGGACTGGCTGTGACCAGGAGCTGATTTCTGTGCTCGGGATCGAAAGGATGCTCGCCGTCAAGCCGATGATGATGAAACGTAAACCCGCGCTTGAGCCCACACGCGATCTCAGGACGCGCACGCTGCCAGCTTCCCCACTTGGCAAGTGGCTTGAGAGCCGGCAAATCGTAGCGAACGCACAGCTCTTCAAAAAGCAGATTCGCCAGTGGCGTTGATGACTCGCCGATTACTACGCGCGGATGCGTGCCCTTCTCGATAAGAACAACCGAATGCCCGAGCCGGCGCGCAATCATTGCAAGCAGCGAGCCCGCAAATCCCGAACCAATCACAGCGATGTCATATCGCGCGTTCATGCCTCGTCCTCGCAGGCGTCGCAGGCAACTGCTTCAAGGATTCTCTGCTCAAGATTCATGGTTCTTAACCGCGCGATGCGCCGCTCACGGCATGTCTGGCAACCCGGCCAAGTCTCCGCGTCCCATAGATCGGCAAACACCCTGCCTCTACTGAGAAGAATGCCGCGCTCAAACGTCGATTCAAGCGTGCGCAGTGCTGGGGGCGAAAATTCGCCGGAGGCGGCAAGTTCCTCCATTGCGCCATTGCCGCCCCGAGTCGGAATCAACGACGCGACCGTCGCTCCGCAATCAAATGAAAATTCGAGCGAGCGTACCGCCCACTCCACTGTTTCTTCCTCGCGCATAAAAGGCGGCTTTACAAGAATAAAGGCACGCAGATCGATGTCGTTCTTCCGCAGGAATCTAGCCGACTCCGCAAACATCTCAATTGTCATGCGCTTGTTCAGCCGCTCAAGAATCTCAACATGTGCCGTCTCGAGCCCCATTGCGACTTCGAGTTTGCCCCGAATCATATCTCTGAAACGCAGGCATGCATCGCCCACCAGCGCCGGATGGCACTCGACGATCACGCGCTCGAATCCATCAAGACGCCGTGCAATTGCTTCGTATTCTCCCGGCGGAATGGCGCGTGGATCAAAGAAGCTGCCGCTGTTATACAGTTTCATTTGCCGCGCATTCGGCAGGCGTTCCAAGCGCATAGTCAATCTGCCCTGAAATCGCGCCGGCTGGGACTGTCTCAATTGTCGTATTGCGCCACAGGTCGCACATCAGGCATCGCCAGGGGCACTCGCGATTGGTCAGAAATACAGTTGCCGTCGGCACGATTTCGCCCGTGGCAGTTTCGCTCGTCCTCGACCAGGTACGCATAGGGAACGCGAGGATCGACCGCATCGCGCGAGCCTCTGCGCGACAGAATCCACTCATCGCGCTCGCGAGCGGCCTCGGATAAGTAGTTCAGCAGTGGAAGCATCACTCGTACAGCGAAAGAAACCGATTGCGGTACTCGGCTTCGCGATAGGGCATCCGCTGCCGCAACGAGTCTTCAGAGAGTGCGCCATGCTGAAAACGCCGCTTGGTAAAGATCGGCATCTTCATTCCCGTCACGGCTTCGACTCCGCGCGAAACTACTTCGCCCTTCAACGCATATAAGCCGCTCCACGTCGTAGTCGGTCAGTTCTTTAAATGGAATCGCCTCGGCAACGGCAATCACGCCCGGCATGGTGAACGGGACTGAACCCGCTGAAGCCGTAGCGACGCGCGGTTGCATAGGTGCGCACATAGGAGCGGCTGAGTCCTCCGCTATAAGTAAGCGAGTGCTTGATCTTGCCCACTCCCCAGCCCTCCTGGTACAGCATGGGGTTGTTGATGACGCTGCGAATTGTAAGTTCAGGATTGGCCTCGATCGGATAATCCTTCAGGTTTTCGTCGCCGCCGTCTCCGTCAATCAGATAGCGCCAGTCGGGATAGCGCGCGCGAATCGCCTTTCGCCAGTGCAAGCGCCATCGTGGCCGATTCAATGTCGAGCGGCTTATAGTCTTCAACCACTCGGATCGTTTCGCTCAGCATCAAGCGTCGAAGCATCGCTTTCGATCGGTTCGAGAAATAGAGATAGCCCGAGAGGTTCGAGGAACGCCCGCGCCTGGCGCAGGTCGGGCCCGTCGCCAAGGTCGAGCACAAACGCCTTTAGCCTGCCCGGGTGCATGCCGAGTTTGCGCATTACGTGATAAGTGATGAGGAATACGCTGCCGCTGTCGATGCCGCCTGAAAAACATGTGCCGATCGGCTCATGCTGCGGAATAGAGAGAAGCCATTGCGCGATCTCTTCGGCCAATGCGGAGATGTATGCCTGGCCGATCGCATCGATATCGGCGGGCAGTGTGCCGGCCGTAGGCGTAAAGAAGCGTTCATACACAGGATCCGGATCAGGGCAGCCCACCAGTTGAAGCTCAATCACATAATGCGCAGGCACCATGCGCGTGTAGTTGGGGTGGAACTGCTCGTGCAGCCCTTCACTCTTGAGCCAATCGTAGATGCTGTCGATGCGATCGGAGACGATGAGCGCAGGACCTTCCTTGCGCTTGGCCAGAAAGTATCGCAGCGGGCGGTCGAGCGAGCGCGCCATTCTCACGGTGCGGCCGCGCTTGGCAATCAAGGCAAACGAACCGCGAATCCTGCTAACGCTCTCTGCAGGTCCGTCGAGCACCAATCCCCGCGCCTCTTCCACGCTCATGCCGTAAATGTGATTCACCGCGGGATCGGTGAGGTCAATTACGCGTTCAATCTGTTCGTACACATCGACAAGCATAGCACTGTCATTCGGGACTTTGGCCATCGAGTTTCCCGCGGCCAGGCCAGGTCGCAGGCTGGATTTACTTGTTGCTTTTTGAGTCGCTCTCATTCTCAACTCGGGCTTTGTCTTCCGGGGTTTTGTGAAGACCGAGCAAATGCTGCGAAGGCAGGCCGAAGGAGTTCACAATGCGGTTAAACGCCGCAAATAAAGCGGCAATGTGAACGGCCTCCGCAATTTGGGGTTCACTCCAGCCAGCTTGGATCAGGCTCTCAACATCTTCCCGGCGGATTAAGTGCGATGCGCGCGTAATCTTATCGACAAAAGCCAGCAACGCCCGTTCCTGCGCGGTGAATTCCGCCGATGCCAAGTCGCGGGCCTCTATTGCCGCGAGTTGCCCGGCCGAGCCTCCCAGCGTGCGCAGAGAGTAGCCGTGACTGTCGGCGCAATAGGGGCACCTATTCTCGGCCGAAACCAGCGTTGCAATCATCTCTTTGTGACGGCGCAACAGAAAGCCATCCACAAACAGCAAACCTTCAGCCAGACCCATCATGTTCCGCAGCAACATCTGGATGCGTGGCAAAGCATTTCAGAATGCCGGGAACTGCGGGCCTTCCGAAATGCGAGCGGTAGCGCTCATACAGCTCCGCAACCTCGCCGCCGGCATCGGCTTCTTCAACAACCGGCAAGTTCGCTGCGGACGAATGCCGCACATCGACGCGGCATTCGATAGCGTTGGCGATAGTTCTCGTCTTCTATTTGGCGATTCACAGCGCCAGTCTACTCCTCAGAACTCGAATCGCGCGGCAAATTGGAAGGCCCGTGGACCGCCTGAT
>CAWILB010000085.1:0-110951 GCA_963836635.1 uncultured Acidobacteriaceae bacterium
TATGTTTATGTTACGCTGAACAGTACCGTATTGCTCCTACAACTTTTTGCTGAAAAACAAGTGCGGTGTGCATTGGTCGAATCCAGCGTTATCAATTACCCACCAGAAAACCATTACGATTGATGCGGCGACTTCTGCGATCATGACGCTGAATCTGACGCCTGTCGATTACGCCATGACGCGCGACTTTGCGGTGATTACCAACAACGCGGCCGATGTGGCGGCGATTGAAACCACGTTCAACGCGGATTTCAAGAATGCAAAGATTACCGCGCCGGTGGGCGACAATCTCGTCTGGAGCCCGTCGAATTCGCTCAGCTCGCTGCTGGCGATCATCAACGGCGCGCAGAGTTCTCTGCTGCTCTCGCAGGAGGAGTTCGAGGAGACCCAACTCGAGCAGGCCCTGCTGGCGGCGCTCAAGCGCGGCGTCGCAGTCACACTGGTGCAGGAGAATCTTGAGAACAAGTACGACACCACGCTCACTGCGCTCAAGAATGCGGGCGCAAAGATCGCGGTGTATACTTCGTCGACCGGATATTACATCCACGCCAAGACGGTGCTGGCAGATTACGGAACCGCGACCGCGAAGATGTTTGTTGGGTCGGAAAACTTTACCAACAATTCGCTGGAGAACAATCGCGAACTGGGGCTGATATTTTCAGACGCGACGAGCATGACAGGCGTGCACAACGCGATCACCAAGGATTTCGACGGCGGGACTCCGTATTAGAAGACGGGCATTGGAACGGCGGCGCTTGCCGCGCCGCGTTTTCTGATCTCGATGCGATCTCCGTTTTCATCGTGCTTCAAAGCGGCTCAGCACAGCAGTGCGAGTCATATCGAAACATATATATAGATTGCGGCTTGTTTGAAGCATCCGCGCTTGTCGATGAGATGAAATCGCGTCGCAAGCGCGGGCAAACCATTGCGTGCGCGATCACGTCCTGTGGACAAAGCACGAAAATCCCCAGGAGGAAAATCACACGATGGCTTCAGATTTGAAGGGCAAAAAGATTGCTATTCTCGCAACCGACGGATTTGAACAAGCTGAACTGATGGAACCGCGCAAGGCGCTGGACGCAGCGGGCGCGCAACCACGTCATTGCGCCCAAGGCAGGAAAGATCAAGGCCTGGAAGACTAAGGATTGGGGCGAGAGCGTCAAGGTGGACAAGACGCTTGAACAAGCCCAGGCCCAGGAATTACGATGCGCTGGTGCTGCCCGGCGGCGTGATGAATCCCGACCACCTGCGCATGGATCCGAAGGCGGTGGATTTTGTAAAGCAGTTTGTGAGAATCGGGCAAGACGGTGGCGGCAATCTGCCACGGGCCGTGGACGTTGATTGAAGCGGGCGCGCTGCGCGGCAAAACTATCACTTCGTGGCCCTCGCTCAAGACCGACCTGAAGAACGCGGGCGCGAACTGGGTGGACCAGGAAGTAGCGCGGGACGGGCAATTCATCACCAGCCGCAAGCCCGACGACATTCCGGCGTTCAGCCGGGCAATAATCGAATCGGTAAGCCAGGGGGTCGGGCGCCACGTTCATGCAGCCTAGCATTGTGGTCGCGTGAGCCGCCCGGCTCTCCAACAAAACCAGCCTTACAACGGATACTTTCCTGATCGATGCAGCACCGGGCCACGCTGCGGCTTAAGGCCGTGGCGTCGGCCGGGGTGTAGCGCGCCAGGCGGCGCAGGATGGCGAGTTGGGTGCGCAGCGCGTCGCCCTCGGCGCAGGCGGCCAGATATGACGCGCGGCGCTTTCGGCAAGGTCCATCGATTCCTCGGCGAAGCAGGCCTGTCATTGCGGCCGCGACCGTAGCGGAGCCGCGGCCAGCTGCGGCAAGCTTTTGTGCCCGCAGCAGCGCCGACTCGAGCGCGTAGATCTGCGAGATCATGTCGGCGAGGTCGGCCATAATCTCCTGCTGCTCTTCAAGGCCGGCAATGTAGCGCTGGCTGGCCACTCCCGCGGCAAAGAGCGCGATCTTTTTTACCGAGGCCAGCACCGCGGCTTCACGCGCCAGCAGCTGCGCCCGAGTCGCCGGCGCCGTCGAACGAGGGCGGCGTGCATCACCTCATCCATCAGGCGCTTGATGGCGGGGAGCAGCGCAAGCTTGCCGGCCATGGCGCGCTTCATCAGCCAGCCGGTGATGATGAGCCGGTTGATTTCGTTGGTGCCTTCGAAGATGCGGTTGATGCGGGCGTCGCGGTAAGAGCGCTCGGCCGGGTACTCCTCCACATAGCCGTAGCCGCCCATGGTGGCCACCAGCTCGTCGGCCACGTGAGAGAGCATCTCTGACCCGTAGACCTTCAGGATGGAGCACTCGACGGCGTACTCCTCGATGGCTTCTGCGTCGCGCGCGGAGTCGTTCTGAGGCGTCGTCGAGCGCGGCCAGGCGCGCGTCAATCATGCCCACGGTGCGGTAAGCCATGCTTTCAGCGGCGAACAGGCGCGCGGCGCTCGAGGAGATCTTGCGCTGGATCAGTCCGAACTCGGCGATGGATTTGCCGAAGGCGTTGCGCTGTTTGGCGTAGCGGATCATCTCGCCAGAGCATGGCGCGCGCCGCCGACGCAGGCCACGCCGAGCTTGAAGCGGCCCACGTTCAGCACGTTGAAGGCGATGTGATGGCCTTTGCCGGCTTCGCCCAGCAGGTTCTCCACGGGGATCTGGCAATCCTGCAAGCACCAGCGGGCAGGTGGATGAGCCGCGGATGCCCAGCTTGTGTTCTTCGGCGCCGACGGTCAGGCCCGGGGTGTCGCGCTCGACGAGGAATGCGGAGAACTTTTCGCCGTCGATCTTGGCAAAGACGGTGTAGAGGTCGGCGATGCCGCAGTTGGTGATCCACATGCTTTTCGCCGTTGAGGATGTAGTGCTCGCCGTCGGCCGAGAGCGTGGCGCGGGTGCGGATGTTCATGGCGTCGGAGCCGGAGCTGGCCTCAGAAAGCGCGTAGGCGCCGATCCACTCGCGGTGGCGAGCTTGGGCAGGTAGCGCGCTTCTGATCTCGAGTGCCGTACCAGACCAGCGGCAGGGTGCCGATGCCGATCTGCGCGCCAAAAGCCGTGGAGAAGCTGGCCAGCACCGAGATGTGGTCGGTGATGACCGTGGAGCGTGGTCTTGTCCATGCCCATGCCGCCGTACTCCTCGGGAATGTCGACGCGAGGTGAACCCGAGCTCGGCGGCCTTGCGCAGCAGGCCGGCCATCACGCCCGGCTCTTTGGCTTCAATGGCGGCAATCGCGGGGACAATCTCTTCGCGGGCAAAACGCTCGGCGGTGGCGGCGATCTGCCGCTGCTCTTCGTTCAGGTCTTCCGGCGTGAAGATTTCAGCGGGGGTGCGGGATTCCAGCAGAAAACTGCCGCCTGCGGCGGCGAGGATGGGGGACAAGGTTGTAGCTGGCATGGAAGACGTTCTCCAAATGCGCTTTCAGAGTACGGCTGGCGGCGGGGTAAGGGCAAGGCGACGTGGAAGCAAGTGGGCGGGCGCGGTGGCGGCGAGGCATCTGAGGTATCCCACCCTTTTTACGATGAGACATTGAAAAGTATGGGGAACCCAGCGCATTCCCATGTCCCCAAGTGCGTGGGATCTCCGGCACCCAAGTTCGGGCGCCGCTTGTGACGCCGGGCATCCGAGGCGAATCCGCCAATCGCGTACAATTCTCGATAGTTGAATGGTGGAGGATTACCCTGTTTTCCGCGCTTATCAATGTTGTGAAGTCGGCGGCAGTTGAGGCTTTTGGGCTGCGCGCGCAAGCGGCGCTTGGCATGTTTTTCGCCCCGCAGAACGGGTGGCGCCACTATTTCAGGTCGCAGTACGCCGACCACGACCTTCAAAGGCCTCTACCACTGGAACGGCTTTGATGCGCTGATGCTGATTCCCTATTTTGCGGTGATGATTGTGCTGGCGCTCTATGGCATTCACCGCTATACGCTTTGCTACCAATACTTCAGATATCGCAAAAACTACAATCCCGATCCTGCCGGGGCAATTTGACGAGCTGCCCATGGTCACGGTGCAGCTGCCCATCTTCAACGAGCAGTTTGTGATTGACCGGCTGATTGAGGCTATCTGCGCCATGGAGTACCCGCCGGAGAGGCTCGAAATCCAGGTGCTGGACGACTCGACCGACGAGACCCAGGAGGTGGCCGCAGGAATTGTGGAGCGCTACAAGGCGCTGGGGCACCCGATTGAGTACATTCACCGCACGAACCGGTACGGATACAAGGCCGGCGCGCTGGACGCAGGCCTGAAGGTGGCCAAGGGCGAGTTCGTGGCCATCTTCGATGCGGATTTTGTGCCGCCGCACGGATTGGCTGATGAAGGTGATCCACCACTTTTCCGAGCCCGGCATCGGCATGGTGCAGACGCGCTGGGGCCACCTGAACCGCAACTACAGCATGCTGACGCAGATTGAGGCGATCCTGCTGGACGGCCACTTTGTAATGGAGCACGGAGCGCGCGCGCGGACGGGCGAGTTTTTCAACTTTAACGGCACGGCCGGCATGTGGCGGCGCAAGGCCATTGAGGACGGCGGCGGATGGCAGCACGACACGCTGACCGAAGACACCGACCTGAGCTACCGCTCGCAGATGGCGGGATGGAAGTTCAAGTACCTGCCCGACGTGGAGTGCCCGTCGGAGCTGCCGATTGAGATGACCGCATTCAAGACGCAGCAGGCGCGCTGGGCCAAGGGACTGATCCAGACCAGCATCAAGATTCTGCCCAGGATTTTCAAGTCGGACGTGCCGCGCAGCATCAAGATCGAGGCGGTGTATCACCTGACGGCGAACCTGAGCTACCCGCTGATGGTGGTGATGTCGGCGCTGCTGATTCCGGCCATGATCTGCCGGTTCTACCAGGGCTGGTTCCAGATGCTGCTGATCGACTTTCCGCTGTTTACGGCGTCGACGTTTTCGATTGCGGTGTTTTACCTGATGAGCGAGCGGGAGCTGTTCCCGAAGACGTGGAAGAGGACGTTCTACTATCTGCCGTTTCTGATGGCGCTGGGCATCGGGCTGACGATTACCAACACCAAGGCCGTGATGGAGGCGCTCCTCGGCATCAAGAGCCCATTTGTGCGCACGCCCAAGTATCGCGTGGCCAAGAAGGGCGAAAAGTCGCAGGCGGCGAAATATCGCAAGCGGCTGAAGCTGGCGCCGTGGATCGAGCTGCTGATGGGCTGCTACTTCGCCGGCGCAATCTGGTACACCTTCTCCAACAAGAACTACTTCACCGCGCCGTTCCTGATTCTGTTTGTGATGGGGTATTGGTACACCGGACTGATGAGCCTGCTGCAGGGGCGGTTTGAGCGGTGGCGCTCAGGCGTGAACCCCGAGGAGTCGAGCCCCAAGCCGTTCCCGGTGGGGGTGTGAGGGGTGCACCATGGATGAGCCCGCGCACGAGCCAAAGGTTCTCTGGGATCCTCGCAAGGCGCGCACAAATCTTCGTAAACATGCAGTTTCATTTGAAGAGGCTGCAACCGTTTTGAACGAATGGCTGTCAGTGACGAAGCCAGACCCGGATCATTCGGCCGCGGAGCGCAGATTTCTTACACTTGGGCTATCATGCAATCAAAGGCTGGTACTTGTAGCGCACACCGAAGACCCAGACGAAATACGCATCATCAGCGCAAGGCTGCCTACACGGAGTGAAAGAGATGCCTACGAAAACGGTTGAGCCAGCGAGATTCAAAGACACGATGCGCCCCGAGTACGACATGAGTGGCGGAGTTCGCGGAAAGTATGCGGGCCGATTTAAGCGGGACGTTGTGATGGTGACGCTTGCCCCTGATGTTGCGGCTGCATTCCCTGACGCAGATTCTGTCAACGAGGCCTTGCGCGTGCTGATCAAGGCAGCCAAAATGGCTGCGCCAGCGGCGTAAATTGAGGCGTGACGGCCATAGGGTCAATCAAGCCCAAAGCCGTTCCCGGTGGAGGTGTGAGGGGCTCTGGGTGGGGCTTATTCGCTCGCTAGTGTAAGTCCGAGGCTTAGTCCATGATGCGTTCGGGCATTGCAGCCCTCTTCGCCGTCTATCTCGTGCTCGGCATCCAGGCACAGACGCGTTCTCCATCAGCTCCTGTGCGCGATGAGCGTAAGGCGCGGCTCCTGGCCGTTGCGAAGGATTGGGAGTCGCAGGCCGGTAACGTCGGAGCTTGGCCAGTTGCCGCTGCTCCCAAGGTTCCGGTTGAGTTTCTTGCGATGGTCTCACAATCAGGGCATTGGAGCGATCCAACGACTTTATGCGACGAAGAGCATAGCTCGAAGTGTGACTTATTTCTTCGCAATTATGTGAATTACAGCGCGAGTTACAGGGTGATAACGGAACCGGGATGGGGTGTTGGCATTACAGTCCATCCCGTTCGGAAAGTTGACGAATGCTACGGTTTCTCGTCTGAAGGATTGCCCAATTCAAGTCAGTTTGGAGGTACGGCCGTTGCGACGGATGCTCCCGACTTGTTTGTCGAGTCACCTGTGATCGGGAGCGCTTCTCCGAGCGAAATCGGGATTGTTCGGTCGGGCCTGTTACGCCTTGGAACATCGAAGGTAAAGTCCTTCGGGGGCATAAGAGTGCAGAAGATTCGACTCGAAGGCAGTGAATTCTTCGTCGCTCAACGCCATTATTCGAAGGAGCGCCCCGAGTCAGGGATCGTGTTTTCAATTGGCAGGATCAATCAAGGCAGGTTTGAAGTGTTAAGGTGGAATCCCGACGGCGGCGAAGATGGCGACACCGTTGAGAGCGCATTGGGAGTCGTCAGGCTGAAGTCCGGAAAGGAGTTCCTTTTGACGACAGAGAACGATCCTGAGGGACATCGTTATTACGTATACGGCATCAAGAACGGACGGCTCGAGATAGTGTTCAAGGGCGGTGGTTCCAGCTGCTGAACCAAGCCATGGGCTCAGAGCAACCCTGTTCGAGCAACACCAAAGGGCAAACCGGGCTAAACTATTTCTGAGACAACCATGCTGATCGACGAGAGAGTTCGGGCCGCCCTCGAAACCTTGTCTCCGACTAAGGAGAAGGTCGACCTGGCCGTGAAGACAGCCATCGAGGTTGCCGAACCGTCGCGCGTGATTCTCTTTGGTTCGTGGGCAAGGGGCGAAGCGAAGTGGGACAGCGACCTGGATTTGGCTGTGCTCATGCCCGACTCATCTCTGGACCGTTTGGGCGAGGTCCATCGCGGCATTCGGCGCATGCTCGGAAAGATTCCGATGAGTATCGACCTGGTGGTCACTACCGAGGGCACCGCGGAACAGTTTCGCGGGTCGATTAATTCGATCTATCATCGCATTCTCACTCAAGGTCAGGTCGTGTATGAGCGCCAACCAGTTTACGCCAGCGCAAATCCTTCTCATTAAAGCCGCCGAAGACGAGCAGGCCCTCCAAGGGCAGCATCTCTCCGAATCTATCCTTGGATTTCACGCGCAGCAGGCCGTTGAGAAGCTCATCAAAGCATTGCTCACCCAGTTAAATGTTCCTTATGAGCTTACCCATAATCTGGGCCGTCTTCAGACGACCCTGGCAACAACCAGCGAGTCGTTGCCGATCACGCCTGTTCCCCTTGACGAGCTGACCGACTACGCAGTCATTTACAGGTACGACTTGCTTTTCCAGCTGTCACCTCCAGATCACGCCGATCTCATCGAGACCGTACGCCTGATTCGCGAGCACGTCGTGGCGCGCATCCAGGCGCTATTCTCGACCCCGTAGCCCCCTCCGCTACAATAGAACGAAGCGCCCGGCGGCGGAGGACCTGAATCCTCAGCCGCACGGGCGCGGCCTACCATTATGCTGTCTCAAAATTTATCTGAAGCGCTCACGTTCGACGACGTGCTGCTGGTTCCGGCCTATAGCGAAGTTGTGCCAGTGACGGTGAGCACGCAAACCCAGTTGACCCGGGACATTACTCTGAACACTCCCCTGATCTCGTCGGCCATGGACACCGTGACCGAGTCGAGGATGGCGATTGCCATGGCGCAACAGGGCGGCATCGGCATCGTGCACCGGAACCTGACGATCGTGGACCAGGCCGGCGAAATCGACAAGGTGAAGCGGTCAGAGAGCGGCATGATCGTGGATCCGGTGACGATCGGGCCCGATCAGCTGATCTCCGACGCGCTCGAGGTGATGAGGCGATACAAGATTTCGGGCGTGCCGGTAACAAGCGGCAAACGGCTGGTGGGAATCCTGACCAATCGCGACCTGCGCTTTGAGACGCGCACCGATATTCCCATTGGCGACGTAATGACCAAAGAAAACCTGGTCACCGTGCCGGTGGGGACGACGCTCGAAGAGGCCGAGCAGATTCTGCACAAGCACCGCATTGAAAAGCTGCTGGTGGTGAACGAGCACTACGAGCTCAAGGGCCTGATCACGGTAAAAGACATTCAGAAGAAGCTGAAGTATCCCAACGCCAGCAAGGATTCACAGGGCCGGCTGCGCGTGGGCGGCGCAATTGGCGCCACGGGCGACTATATGGAGCGCGCGGCGGAACTGGTGAGAGCGCGGGCCGACGTGCTGGCGATCGATTCGGCGCACGGGCACTCGTCGCGCGTGCTTGAGGCGGTACGCGAAGTAAAGACGGCGTTCCCCGATGTGGCGCTGCTGGCCGGCAACGTCGGCACTTACGATGGCGCGATGGCGATCATGGATGCGGGCGCGGACGCGATCAAGGTTGGCATTGGGCCGGGCTCGATTTGCACCACGCGCATGGTGACGGGCGCGGGCATGCCGCAGATTACGGCGATTGCCGAGGCATATCGCGCGGCGAAGGAGCGCGGCATCCCGGTGATTGCCGATGGCGGCATCAAGTACTCGGGCGAGGTAACCAAGGCGATTGCGGCCGGGGCGAGCACGGTGATGATCGGGTCGCTGTTTGCCGGCGTTGACGAGAGCCCGGGCGAGACGATTCTGTACCAGGGGCGCAGCTTCAAAACCTATCGCGGCATGGGCTCGCTGAGCGCGATGAGCCAGGGCTCCGGCGAGCGGTACTTCCAGGGCAAGCGACGATCTGGATGAGCGGGAATCGGTGGAAGGCGTGGTGCAGCGCGAACGCTCAGGCCAGAACCGGCTGGCAAAGTTTGTGCCCGAGGGCATCGAGGGGCGCGTGCCTTATCGCGGACCGCTCGAGTCGATGGTGTTTCAGCTGGTGGGCGGGCTGCGGTCAGGCATGGGCTATCTGGGCTGCGGAACCATCAAGGAGCTGCAGGAGAATGCGACGTTTCGTGCGTATCTCCGGCGCAGGGTTGCGCGAGAGCCACGTTCACGACGTAATCATTACCCGCGAAGCGCCCAACTATCATGTCGAGTAGCGGGCGCGGCGCGAAGTTTTGGATCAGTGCCTGGCTTCCCGTCGCGATCGGCATCTGCGTGATTGCGATTGAGTCGACACCCTACCTCGGCTCCGATCACACTTCCGGCCCGCTGCGCGCCATCTTCGAATTCATCTTTGGCCCGGTCAGCGATGCGCGCTGGGAGCCGATCCATCACTATATCCGCAAGAGCGGGCATTTCATCGGCTACGGAATGCTGGCCCTGGCGTGGCTGCGCGCCTGGTGGATGGTGCTTCGCACTTCAGCGTTTTGGATTTGCGGTGTGCTAGGCTTGGCAGGAACCGCGCTGGTGGCGAGTTGCGATGAGTGGCACCAGACCCTCTTGCCGAACAGAACCGGAACTCCGTGGGACGTGCTGCTGGATTGCTGCGGGGCGACGATGGCGATTCTGCTGGTTTGGGCCTTTGCGAAGATATTCAGACCGGAGAAGCTGAAGAGGGCGGCGTGAGTGCGAAGCACGCGGAGTTAGCAGAGTCAGCGGAGCTAGCGGTGTAGGTTGGTCGGGCGGCGAAGCCGCTCACTGCTGCGAAACGCCTTCAGCTTCAGGCTCGAGCTCAAGTTGGAGTTCCAGTTCGTCAAAGCGCTGTAGCCGGTAGACCGCGATGGAGACGATCCAGCTGAGCGCGAAGATAGCGACGATGCAATAGCCGAGCACGCCGAAGTTGTCGTTGAGTCGCGCGACGAACTCCCAGAAGCTGCCCTGCAGGCCGGCCTGGCCGCCGATGAGGCCGAGTGCCTCAACTCCGCCCACCATGAGCGCCACAATCACCGAGACCGAGGTAATGGTGAGGTTGTAGTAGAGCTTGCGGATGGGCTTGACGTAAGCCCAGCCGTAGGCGCCGAGCATCAGCACGTTGTCAGTGGTGTCGATGAGCGACATGCCGGCCGCAAACAGCGCGGGGAATACCAGGATGGATAGGACCGGAAGACCGCGCGAAGCTTCGGCGGCGGAGATGCCGAGCAGGCCAATTTCCGTCGCGGTGTCAAAGCCGAGGCCAAAGAGCAGGCCAAGCGGATACATGTGCCAACTCTTGTTCACCAGGCTGAAGATGCGGCGGAAGATGCGGGCGAGAAAACCGCGGTTGGCGAGCAGCAGGTTCAGGTCTTCTTCAACGTAGGGTTGGCCGCGACGCACGCTCTGGAAGGTGCGAAACACAGAACGCAGAATGACGATGTTGACAGCGGCGATGGCCAGCAGGAAGAACGATGAAACCAGCGTGCCGGCGACTGCGCCCACGCTCTTGACGAAGGCCAGGTTTTGCAGCTTGAGCGCGGCGACGGCGATGGCGATGGAACCGGCAACTACAACGGTGGAGTGGCCGAGCGAGAACATGAGACCCACGCCAACGGGCCGCTGGCCCTGCTGCATCAGCTTACGGGTTACGTTGTCGATCGCGGCAATGTGATCGGCGTCGACGGCGTGGCGCAGGCCAAAGCTGTAAGCGAGGAAAGCGGTGCCAAGCAGTACGGGAAAGCGATGAAACGCAATCAGTGCCCAGAGCCACGCGCCAACATTAAAGACGGCTAGAAACGCGTAGACGCCGGCAATGCGGCGGACAGTCGAGCCTGTTTCTGGTCTGGGATTTATTGCTGAGCTTCCAGGGGCCGCGCTTTCGGCTTCAGACGCCAGGGCGACGCCCGGCCCACCATTCCCTGGAAATCTTCCATTCCCCGAATTCGACAGCGAAGCACGCATGACGACTCAACCATCCGTTCTCCTCGCGCGGGGAATGACGCACAGAAGCGAACAAAATCAGGGTAACACGACCTTGAAAATCATGCTACGGTGCGAGAGGCGCGGGAGCGAGGGAGCAAGAGAGCGAGAGGATGCGCCTTTGGTGAAGCGGTGCCCCCCTCCCCCCGGTATTCTGGCGATAAAAATGCTGTTTTCAGAAGGTTAGCAGGTCATTTTGGGCGCAAAAATATGAAAATAAAGCGTTTGTCGTCAAGAATAAGAAGGCAAAGGGCTTACCGACAAAAATAGGAAAATAAACGACTTACGAAAGATCGAACGATCGTTTCGGCTCTCCACAGCGGCCGGAATCGCCAAGCCCACTACCAAGGTAGCGCAGACTATGGAAATTGCATGCAAAAGCGCGAGGTTTTTTTGCCGATGCGCGGGCGAGGTCCCGTTACTTGCTTGCTCCCTTGTTCTCTTGTTCCCTGGCTTCCTCGCTCGCTTGTTGGATAATCGGTGGCAGCAAACGAGTATATTCGCTGGCAGGCCTGGACTTTACTTACTGGCAGAATTGGGTATATTCAGCAATCTTGCTCCCTCGCTCCCTTGCGTAGGCCGCCGGAGACAGGGTCATTTTTTTAACGCCCCGAAGTTTACATCGAATTGCATGAAATGTTCCCTCAGGGGCTAAACGGGCTGCAGAAAAACTCATAGGATTTGGCGAAATGCCGGAAGTGCGTCCCTCAGGGGCTGAGCCCCGACTCATTTTAGGGGCCTTTTTGGCACGGATAAATCCGTGCCCTTTCAAAACACGGGCACTGCTCGAGTTTTTCCGCAGCCTGTAAAGCCCGACTCATTCCAAGCCGCTTGCGGCACGACTGAAGTCGTGCCCTTTCAAAACATAAACGACCATCTGTGTGGCGGACACCCCTAGCTCCCTTGCTACGATGATCTGGACGGAATTGGAAGACGGAGACACAGATGGGCGAGTTGGTTAGGACAGGGATTTCGCTGGAAGAGGGATTGCTGGCGCGGTTTGACGAAGTGATTGCCTCCAAGGGCTACAAGAACCGGTCAGAGGCGGTGCGAGACCTGATTCGCGACCACCTGGTGAATGAAGAGGTGGTGTCGAACAAGGAGGTATTTGGCACGCTGACCATCATGTACGACCATCACCAGGCCGGGCTCTCAGAGAAGCTGATTGCGGCGCAGCACCGCGCCGGCGGCAGGGTTCTGGCAACCACGCACGTCCATTTGGACCACCACAATTGCCTTGAAGTTTTGATCATGCACGGCAAGAGCGAGAGCGTGCGCGAACTGGCCAACGGAATCCTGAGCCTGCGCGGAGTGAAGCACGGCAAGCTGGTAGTGACGAGCGTGGCGGCGGGGCACGAGTAATAATTGCGTTCCCTTCCCACCCTGGCCGGAAAAACAAGAGCCCGGCGAGGGTGGGGCGCCCATAGCATTGCGTTAACCGCCGTAGTATCGTGCCAAGATGACGTGCGGCAACACCACAACTGTGATCAATTGCACGGCCACTACGATCGCTGTAGCCCGCTCATAGGTCTTGCCGGAATCTTGGAGCCTCGGTAATCCCACGGCAGCCGCGATAACAATCGGAATGAAGTAACGCCCCTGTACGCCATAGATGCCGGGCGCGCCTACCGGAGTCCAGATCAGGTACTCGATGAGGAACACGACTGCAATCCCTGCAAGGCCCGCGAACAGGAATGCAGCGGAGACGTTTTTCGGGAGCTGAGGGGCGGCCGACGTCTCGGCAATTACTGCCAGCGCAAGAACCGCAATCATCATGAGGTAATAGGGCGTGGGCATGGTCGTATCGAGCCAGCCCAGATAACCAATGACCCCGGCGAAGTACTCAGGAATGTGGTGAATGATGTAGGCGAACAGGTCGCGCGCGATGGCCGGATGATGCAACAGGTTTGCGAGCTGCAATTTGGCGTCGACCACCCCGATGCCGGCGAATGGCTTGGCAATGGCGCGCGTAGAGCGTAGAGCAGTGAGCCACCATGCAACGGTGATGGCGAATGACAGGGCCGCGAAACAAAGGCCGGGCAGCCACGACGGTTGATCGCGCCACTTCTCGACGAGGCCGGGAGCGAGCAGGACCAGCGCGAATACGATGTACGGGGGCCGGCCCACAATGACAATCAGCAGCGACACGATTACGACTGCAAGTTGCACGCGGGAAAGCGGCACGCCCAGATCGAGCTGCCGTGAGATGAGCGCGAAAGCCAGGCAGGTAAGCGCGACCAGCGTCGCATCCTGTCCACACGATGCAAAAAGCGAAAGAGTCATCGGCATCATGAGCAACGCGAACATGAACAGCCTGCCGCCTCTCGACCAGTAGAGCGCAAATGAGCAGATTGCGATCGCGAATGCGCCATTGAGCAGCCGCGCGAGCACGAGCGTGCGGAACGGGCTCAGGCCGATGGCTTTGCCGATGACGATTCCGAGGGCTTGCGGCAGATATCCGGTGAAGGGACAAGTACCGGTGTTTGGAAACGGCCGCCAAGTGAACCGTCCGGTCCATGTTGCGCCCTCAGAGGCGGCGCGTTCGGCTGCAGTGTAGTGCTCCGCGGGGTTGAAGGGAATTCTATTAACCGGGATGTAGACATTATCGGCGCCTGTGTCGGCATCGCCACCAAAACTTGCGCCCAGTTGAAGATGCGCCACCTGCGAGGCGCGATCGAAGTGCGCCGGCTCATCGGCATTCATGAAAGGCGGCATGCAGAGTGCGAGAAAGATGACCTGGGGCACGGCGAACAGAAGATATATCCAGTGAAGGCTGGAGGGCAGGGTGCGGAGTGACGCGCGCTGAAACTGCCTGAAGCCGAATCCCAAGCCTGACGAGGACATGCGGACATTCTACAGGCGCGGAGGAGCGCGGAACGCAGCGACGCCGTGAGGACAGGGGACAATAAAGAGCGCAGACGCCTCATGGGTGAGACGTCTGCGCGATGTTTACGATGGCTCGCATGAGCCTAGGCGGCTTCTTCGCCGCCCTTGGTTTCTGGCTCGGCCTGTTTCTGCTGCTCTTCGAGCTGCTTTTCGAGTTCGGCGCGCTTCTTGGCCTTGAGATCGGCGCGCTTCTGGCGCTTGACTTCAAGCTGCTTTTCAGCGCCCAGCAGTTCGATGAACGCCTTTTCGGCGCCGTCGCCCTGCTGGAAGCCGGTGCGCACGATGCGCAGATAGCCGCCCTGGCGATCGGTGTAGCGCTTGGCAACCTCGTCGAAGAGGCGCGTGACGGCCTTATCGGTCTGGAGGAAGCTGAGCGCCTGGCGGCGGGAGTGCAGATCGCCCTTTTTGCCGAGGGTGATCATTTTTTCGATGTGGGGCCGGACAGCCTTGGCCTTGGCCACGGTGGTCTCGACCCGGTCTTCAACAATGACGGACGTGACCAGGTTGCGCAGAAGAGCGCGGCGGTGGCTGGTATTGCGTCCGAGCTTGGATCCTGCATTGCGATGGCGCATGATGAAAAACTCTCTTTCAGCTTGAGCTTTTAGCTCTTGAGCCTTAGCCATTAGCTCGTCGTGCCGGAACTGGCTGTTTCAGTCCCGCACGATCAAGCTAAAAGCTAACGCTAAGAGCTGATAGCTGTTCTTAAAAATTCTCGGTTTCGGTGGGCAGTTGCAGGTCCACCGAGTCGAGCGGCTCGTCTTCTTCGTCGTAGCGTCCGTAGCTGGCGGCCAGAGCAGTGGCCGGCGGAATGCTGGTTGGTCCAGGGACCGCGTTGCCCTGCTCGTCGATCTTCATGCCCAGCGAGAGACCCATCTGCGCGAGGATTTCCTTGATTTCGTTCAGGCTCTTGCGGCCGAAGTTCTTGGTCTTCAGCATCTCGGCTTCAGTCTTCTGCACCAGTTCGCCAATGGTTTGAATGTTGGCGTTCTTCAGGCAGTTGTAGCTGCGGACCGAAAGCTCGAGCTCTTCAACCGAGCGGTTGAGATTGTCGTTGCGCAGCAGCACGCGGCCTTCTTCGCCGCGCGCTTCGGCTTCAATCTCTTCCTCGAAGTTGATGAAGATGTTCATGTGGTCCTTGAGCAGCTTGGCGGCCAGGCCGACCGCATCGGCGGGCAGACACGGCGCCGTTGGTCCACACTTCAAGCGTGAGCTTGTCGTAGTCGGTGATCTGGCCCAGGCGGGCGGCGTCGACCGTGTAGTTGACGCGGCGCACCGGCGAGTGGACGGAGTCGACAGGGATGAAGCCCAGGCCGAGATCGGCGTCGAAGTTCTTGTCGGCGGAAACGTAGCCGCGGCCGCGCTTGAGGCGCATCTCCATGTCGAGCTTGCCGCCCTCAGAAAGCGTGGCGATGTAGACGTCCTTGTCGAGGATCTCGACGTCGCCGTCGGCCTCAATCATGCCGGAGGTCACGATGCCGGGCTGATCGGCGCGCAGATAGAGCGCCTTGGGGCCGTCGCCCGCAAGCTTGAAGGGAACCTGCTTGAGGTTGAGGATGATGTCGGTGGCGTCTTCAACCACGCCGGTGATGGACTGGAACTCGTGCAGCACGCCTTCAATGCGGATGGCGGTAACGGCGGCGCCCTCAATGGAGCTGAGCAGGGTGCGGCGCAGGGCGTTGCCGATGGTGGTGCCAAAGCCCCGCTCGAATGGCTGGGCGCTGAACTTGCCAAAAGTGTCGGTAAGCGTCTCGGCATCGACTGCCAGGCGCTTGGGTTTTTGGAATCCTCTCCAAAGCATAGTCATCTCTTTTCCCGCGCGGCATGTACGTCGCGATGCATTTTGCGGCGGCCGCGCAAGTGCTCCTTGCGGTTAGGAGTTCAGGTGATCAGGGCTCAGGGTTCAGAGATCAGTCACGTTCGCCTGTCGCTGGTCGTGCACTCAGCTGATCCCTGATCCCTGATCTCTGATCCCTGCAGCTGCTTACTTCGAGTACAGTTCGACGATCAACTGTTCGTTGATCGGCAAATTCACGTCGGCGCGCTTGGGCAGATGGAGAACGCGGCCCGACATATTTTCAAAGTTGGCCTCAAGCCAGGTCGGCACGGGATTCTGCGCGGCGTATTGCGACGCCCTGCTCGACAATGACCAACTTCTTGGCGTCTTCGCGAACGGCGATCTCGTCGCCGACGCTTAACTGGTACGAGGGGATGTTGACCTTTTTGCCGTTGACCGTTACGTGGCCGTGGCGAACCACCTGGCGCGCCTGGCGCCGCGAGATGGCGAAGCCGAGCCGGAAGGCAACGTTGTCGAGGCGGCGCTCAAGCTGCTGGATGAGCAGTTCGCCGGTGACGCCCTGGGCGCGGTTGGCCTTCTCGTAGTAGGCGCGGAACTGGCCTTCGAGGGTGAAGTACATGCGCTTGGCCTTCTGCTTCTCATGCAACTGAAGGCCATAGCCCACGATCTTGGCTTTGCGGTCTTTGCCGTGCTGCCCCGGCGGGAAGTTGCGCTTCTCAAGCGGGCAACGGTCTGAAGTGCACTTGGTGCCCTTCAAAAAGAGCTTGGTGCCTTCGCGGCGGCAAAGGCGGCATACTGCTCCGGTATAACGTGCCATTTCTTCTCCTGACTTCGGATGTCGGCCGGTTTACGTGCGACGGTGCGCAGGTCATCCCGGCCCATGTTTCAGAGATCAGGGGTCAGAGATCAGAGATCAGTTCTATCCAGTGGGCAAATCTGACGGCTGACAGCGGACACCCAGCTTCTCAATTTGCTCTCAGAATCAAGAGGAGCGGAAATCAAGAGATCGTTGCGGCACTAATCCGGACTAGATCCTGATCTCTGATCCCTGATCGCTGTTCTTACACTCTGCGGCGCTTCGGCGGGCGGCACCCGTTGTGCGGCACCGGCGTAACGTCGCGAATGGTTTTGACCTCGATGCCGGCGGCAGCCAGGGCGCGGATGGCCGACTCGCGGCCCGAACCCGGACCGGCGACGCGGACATCGACCGTGCGCAGGCCGTGATCGCGAGCCATGCTGGCGGCGTTTGACGCCGCCTGCTGCGCCGCGAACGGCGTGCCCTTGCGCGAACCCCTGAAGCCGAGCGAGCCCGAGCTCTTCCAGCTCAGCGTGTTGCCCACCTGGTCGGTGATGGTCACAATGGTGTTGTTGAACGAGGCCTGAATGTGCGCAATGCCGTACGGCACATTCTTGCGCTCGCGCTTCTTGAACTTCTTGTTCTTGCCAGCTTTTCCGGCGGCGGCTTTCTGTTCTGGTTTCGCCATTAGGTCTTCCCCGTCGCTTTCTTCTTGCCGGCAATCGTGCCCTTGCGCGGGCCCTTGCGAGTGCGGGCATTGGTGTGGGTGCGCTGGCCGCGCACCGGCAGCGACCGCCGATGGCGGTTGCCGCGGTAGCTCTGGATGTCAATGAGGCGCTTGATGTGCATCGAGACGTCTTTGCGGAGATCGCCCTCGACGTCGCCCTGGTCCTCAATGACCTGGCGGATGCGGTTCACCTCTTCCTCGCCCAGATCCTGGACTTTCTTGAAGGCGTCCACATTCGCCTTCTCCAGAATCTTCAGCGCGCGGGGATTCCCGATTCCGAAGATGTAAGTGAGCGCGATCCGTAGCCTGCTTGTTGCGGGGCAGATCGACGCCTGCAATACGTGCCATTCGAATTCCTTTACTTCAGGTTGTGTGCCCTCCGGCCTTAACCGGTTCGCACGGGTTAACGGGAACGCTTCCAGAGGTTCATCGCAAGCCTTGATTCAAGCTAACTAGCCTCTTGTTCAGGGACTAGTGGACAGTGAATCAGTGGTCAGATTCTTTAGCCTGAACTTCGATTCATCAACTGTTCTCTGTTCACTGTGCACTATTCACTGCTTCGTGGAAGCTTCCCTTCGTGCCAGGACTTGCTTATCCCTGGCGCTGCTTGTGCTTTGCGTTCTCGCAGATCACCCGCACGACACCTTTGCGCGTAATGACCTTGCACTTGACACAAATCTTTTTTACCGATGCCCGAACTTTCATTGCTTTGTACTGCCCTTTTCTGCGCCTCAAAAGACGGCGCGGAATCCATCTTCAAGCTATCTAGCCATTCAGCTTTTAGCTCTAGGATCATAAGTTCGCAGCCTGCAATCTTCGACCGGCACGAATGAACTAATAGCTAGAAGCTAGCGGCTAACGGCTCACTTGTACCTGTACACGATTCGTCCGCGATTCAGGTCGTATGGGCTGAGCTCCACCGCTACGCGGTCGCCGGGGAGAATGCGGATGAAGTTCTTGCGCATTCTTCCCGAGACATGGGCCAGCACCTCGTGATTGTTCTCGAGTTTTACCTTGAACATGGCGTTGGGCAGCGTTTCCTGCACCGTCGCCATTACCTCAATCGCGTCTTCCTTCGACAAACTGTATCCATTTCCGCCGGCTCTTCTTTCCGGCTGTTGCGCCAGGTTTTGGCCCGGCAAAGATCAAATACTGTTTCCGGCTTTCAGCTCTTCACTCATCCTGCCGAATTGTGACCGGCAGTTTCAATTACGAAAAAGCTGGAAGCTAGAGGCCAGGAGCTAAAAGCTGTCTCGCCTACTCGGTCAAAATCCTTGCTCCGGTCGCTGTTACTGCGACCGTGTGCTCGAAATGAGCACTCATGCTTCCATCGCTCGCTACGGCTGTCCATCCGTCATCGAGCACTTTAACATCGGGTCTGCCGGCATTCACCATCGGCTCAATGGCAATTACCATGCCCACCTTGAGCTTCATGCCGCGGCCCGCTTCGCCAAAGTTCGGCACCTGCGGATCCTCGTGCATGTGCGATCCGATGCCGTGGCCCACAAAATCGCGAACCACTGAAAATCCCTGCTTCTCAACCACCCCTGCACCGCCGCGCCAACATCGCCCAGCGTTGCGCCGGGACGAACCGCGGCGATTCCGGCCTTAAGCGACTCTTCGGTCACATTTAAAAGCCGTCTGCGCCTCAGGCGACGATCGAACCTACTGGAACAGTGATGGCGGCGTCGCCATAGTAGCCGTCGATCACCACGCCAAAATCCACCGAAACAATGTCGCCCTCTTTCAGCACCCGCTTCGGCGAAGGAATGCCGTGCACCACTTCGCTGTTGACCGAGGTGCAGAGCACACAGGGATAACCGTGGTATCCCTTGAAGGCCGCCTTGACGCCCAGTTCCCTGAGCCGCGCATCGGCGGCTTTCTCAAGATCGAAGGTTGTGGCGCCGGGCTTAACTTTCGACGCGGACCAGTTCCAGCACCTCGCGGACCACCTGGCCCGCGCGGCGCATCTTCTCGATCTCCTGGGACGACTTGATCACGACAGCCAATTGCAAATCCAGTTGTCAGTGGTCAGTGATCAGTGGTCAATTCGATCGCGCCTGAACCACCAGCCTAAGCCGCCACTCACCTATCTTTTCGCCCGTTGCCGCTCGAGAGTTCGGCGCCAGTCGATGCCTTCTGTTCCGGCTAGATTCAACTGATCACTGACCACTGTTCACTGACAACTGCACTTCACGCGCAAACCCGCCGCGCCGATCACGCCATTCGGCGCAATCGTTCCACGGCAGCAACAATTCCGGCAGCGATCTCAGCGATCGGCCGGTCTCCGTCTACTTCAGCGAATCTTCCCTGGGTCCCGGTAGTGCTCCACAACAGGCGCGGTAAGGGCCGAGTAAGCGCGCATGCGCTCCTTGAAAACCTCTTCCGTGTCATCGGCTCGCTGGGTAAGCGTCGCACCCTCTAAGTCACAAATCCCTTCCACTTTAGGAGGGTTGACGTAGATGTTGTAGATGCTCTGACAGACAGGGCAAATCCTGCGCCCGGTAATCCGGCGCAATAACTGATTATAGTTCACTTGGAGGCTTACGGCAATCACCGGAAGCGACGCCGCCTTCTGGGAAGCGAGGCGGCCGTCGATCCAGTTGGCCTGTCCCAGCGTCCGAGGGAAGCCGTCGAGGATATAGCCGTTGACCGTGTCCGGATCCTGAAGCCTGACGGCGACCATCTCGTTGACCAGGGAGTCGGGCACCAGCTCACCCCGGCCCATGATTTCCTTGGCCATACGGCCCAGCGGCGTGCCCTGGGCCACATTGGCGCGCAGTAGGTCGCCGGTGGAAATCTGCGGGATACCCCACAGCTTGACCAGTTCCTTGGCCTGGGTTCCCTTGCCCACGCCCGGCGCGCCCATCAAAAGGATTGGGCCGGGAACGATCTTGCGATCCATTTCCCGGCCCTCCTCGCTTACCGATTCAGAAGACACTAACGACTGATGATGCAGACATTACCAGGTTTTCCTTCCGCGAATGCGACCGGAGCGCGGGGAAAAGCCGTCATAGTGGCGCATGACGAGCTGCGATTCGATCTGGTTGATCGTATCCATGGCCACACCCACCACAATAAGCAAGTGAAGTGCCGCCAAAGTAGAAGCTGACGTCCATGCCGTGAATCGCCCAGTTGGGCAGATTCTCAAATAACCTCCCAATAAGCCAGATCTTGTCGAATCGGATGCCCGAGAGGAGGAAGGTGGGAACCATCTGCACCACGAATCAAATAAAGTGCGCCAACCAGCGTGATGCGGGTCAGAATGTCGTTGATGAAGTCCGAGGTACGCTTGCCAGGCCTGATTCCGGGAATGAATGAGCCCGATTTGCGGAAATTGTCGGCAATGTCATCGGGACGCATCACGATTGACACGTAGAAATAGGCAAAGAAGATGATGACAAGGACGTTGAGCAGTTCGTACCATGGGTAGCCGGGAGTGAGCGCCGTCATGAATCGGCTGCAGCAGGCGGTTGTTTTGCACCCAGGTCATCTGGCCGAAGAGCAGCGGGGCCGACAGAATGGAGCTGGCGAAGATGATGGGCATGACGCCGCCGGAATTCACCTTCAACGGCAAGATGGCTGGACTGACCGCCCATCATGCGGCGTCCGATAATGCGCCGCGCGCTCTGGATGGGGATGCGCCGTTCGCTACGCTCGACAAAGACAACGAAAGCCACCACGGCCGCCATTCCGGCCACCAGGAAAAGCACTACGACCAGGCTCAGCGATCCCCAGGCGTCGTTCTGGACCTTCTGGATCAGATCGACGCACGCCGCGGGGCAGGCCGGCCACAATGCCGGCGAAGATGAGCAGGCTCATGCCGTTGCCGATGCCGCGGTCGGTAATCTGCTCGCCGAGCCACATGATGAACGCGGTTCCGGTTGTAAGGGTCGAAGACGGTTATCAGCGATGAAACTCGCACCCGGGGTGAAGCACCAGGCCGCCCTTGGTGAGCATGATGGCGATGCCAATGGACTGCAACGCGCCCAGGATCACGGTCACGTAACGGGTCCACTGGGTAATCTTGCGGCGGCCCAGCTCGCCTTCCTTCTGGATGCGCGCCAGCGGCTCATATACCACGGTCAATAGCTGAAAGATGATGGACGCGGTGATGTAGGGCATGATGCCCAGGGCGAAGATGGTCATGCGGCGCAGGTTTCCGCCGCCGAACAGGTCCATCAGGCCGAGCGCCGACCCGCTCTGCGAATTGAACAGGGCTTCGAGCTGGTGGGCGTTGACGCCGGGCGTGGGGATGAACGCGCCCAGGCGGTACACGGCCAGAATGCCGAGGGTGAAGAGCACCCGCTTGCGCAGGTCGGGAATCGCGGAAGATATTGAGGAACTTTCTCAAGCATGTTTGTGATCCGTTGCGGGCGCAAAACCACCCGCCAGTATGCACTTCATCTTACGGCAATCCCCGGTTTCCGATAAGGCTACCGGACGGGGAGTCGGTTGACCTATGCGATGCATCACATCTCTTCAGGGGTCAGGGATCAGCGTTCAGTTGTCAGTTCTTTTCTTGCTGAGCTGAGGAGCCTGCCGGGCCCGCATGAAACTGATCTCTGACCCCTGATCTCTGATCTCTGTTTTCCTATGCTGCCGCCGGAGCCTCGCCGCCCGCCAGCACGGCCTTGCCGCCTGCCTTGGCGATCTTTTCGGCCGCGGACTTTGAGAACTTGTGCGCGTGGACGGTGATGGCCTTGGTGAGTTCCCCGGCGCCCAGAACCTTGATGAGCGCTTTGCGGCTCGAGGCCAGTCCCAGCTTTTTATAGTCGTCAAGGCCGATCTCATTCACGTCGAGCTCGGCGATGCGGTCAAGATTGACTGACCGTGTACTCGGTGCGGAAGATATTGGTGAAGCCGCGCTTGGGCAACCGGCGGTGCAGCGGCATCTGGCCGCCCTCAAAACCGCGCATCAGGCTGCGAGCCGTACGCGAACCGCTGGCCTTTGTGGCCGCGGGTCGAGGTTTTGCCCATGCCGGATCCCATGCCCCGGCCCACGCGCTTGCGCCCGGTGTTGGCTTTCCTGGGCGCGCGCAGATTCGATAGATTCTTTGCCATGATTTCCTCGCTATAGCGCCGCGTGCGTTGGAGTGCTCGCGACTCGCGTTGTTTCCAGAGATCAGAGGTCAGGGGTCAGAGTTCAGTTCGTGCGGGAATCCAATTTCATGCCGATCTCTGATCTCTGCTCTCTAGCTCTCCAGAATCCTCACCAGGTGCGGCACGGTCTTTACCATGCCCCGCACGGATTCGTTGTCTACACGCTCAACAATCTGGTTAAGGCGCGTAAAGCCAAGGCCCTTGATCACCAGCTTGTGCTTGGTGGGCGTGGCGATGGCCGAGCGATAGTACTGAATGCGAATAAACTGATTTTTCGGGCGTCCCTGTCGGATGATTTGTATCCGGTGGGGCAGTTTTGGTCTTGGTTTCCGCCATGGCTTACATCTCCTCCACGGTCTTGCCGCGCATGGTGGCCACTTCGCCCCTGTCGCGCAGCTGCACCAGTGCATCGAAGGTGGCCTTGATCACGTTATGCGGGTTGGGCGAGCCAAGGCTCTTGGTGAGCACGTTCTGCACGCCAACCGAGGTCATTACCGCGCGCACCGCGCCGCCGGCAATCACGCCCGTGCCTTCAGGCGCCGGCTTCAGCAGCACCTGGCCCGAGCCGAAGCGGCCCAGCACCTGGTGCGGAATCGTGGTCTGGGTCAGATTGACCCTCACCAGATTCTTCTTGGCGCTCTCGATTCCCTTGCGAATGGCCTGGGGAACTTCTTTCGCCTTGCCCGATCCGTAGCCCACCACGCCCGAAGCGGCGTCGCCCACAACCACCAGCGCGGCGAACGACATGTTCTTGCCGCCCTTCACCACCTTGGTCACGCGGTTGATGGCCACCACCTGATCTTTCAGGTTGTACTGGTTGGCATCGAGTTTCTTCTTCAATATCGTCATTGCTTTCTCCAGTGGACAGTGATCAGTGAACAGTGATCAGTTTGATCTTCGCCACATCAGCTTTTCTAACTCACAGCAAACTGTCCACTGTTCACCGTGCACTGCTCACTGTCTTTAGAATTCCAGCCCCGCCTCGCGCGCCGCGTCGGCCAGGGCCTTGATGCGGCCATGATAGAGAAAACCGCCGCGGTCGAAAACCACTTGCTTGATGCCCTTTGCCACAGCCAACTCGGCCACGGCCTTGCCAATCTCTTTCGCCGCCGCCACGTTGCCGCCGCTCTTCAATTTGATGGTCGAAGCCGCAACCAGCGTCTCGCCCTTCTGGTCGTCAATGACCTGCGCATAGATGTTATTCAGCGAACGGTAGACATTCAGCCGCGGCCGCTCGGCCGTGCCCGCAAGCTTCTCGCGGATGCGCGAGTGGATGCGCTGGCGTATTTCGTTTCTCTTGATCATTTTGTTCTCTCTCTCCTATCAGCGGAGCCGCCCCGCGGTTCCGTTCGGATGTTTACAGTGCACAGTGGTCAGTGTGCAGTGGACAGTCGCGCATCTCGGTTCTTGCCGTCCACTGTTCACTGTTCACTGTTTTACTTAGCTCCCGTCTTGCCGGCCTTCTTCTTCAGCTTCTCGTTCGAGTAGCGCACGCCCTTATTCTTGTACGGATCGGGCTTACGCAACTCGCGCATGTCCGCCGCTACCTGGCCCACTTTCTGCCGGTCGATGCCGGTAATGGTCAGGTGCGTCTGCTTGGGATCGACTGTAGCTTCGATTCCCGTGGGCAGCGGAAACTCGATCTGGTGCGAGTAGCCCAGCGTAAACACCACCGTGTTCTTTGCCCTTTAACTCGGCGCGGTATCCAATGCCGACGATGTCCAGTTCCCTGGTCCAACCCTTGGTAACGCCCTCTACCGCGTTCGAAACCAGCGCGCGGGTGAGCCCGTGCACGGCGGCCTTGTCGTCGCCGGATCGCTCAAGGATGCAGGTGGCCGTCAACGGTCTTCAGCGTAATGCCGTCGGCAACCAGTGCGGAGACTTTGCCTTTGGGGCCCTCGACCAGGACGGTGTTGCCCTCAACCTTGTACTTCACGCCCGATGGGAGCGGAATCGGCTTCTTTCCAATACGCGACATACTCAAAAATCCTTATTGGCTTGCGAGTCCCCACGTGAGTTCCGCGGTTCCACTGCAGCCGGAAAAGCAGAGATCAGAGATCAGGGGTCAGAGATCAGCAACGATGTTGGTCAGGCGACCGAAAAACTGATCTCTGATCTTTGTTCTCTGACAACTGTCGTTACCACACTTCGCACAACAGCTCGCCACCCACGCCTTCGCGGCGAGCCTGACGGCCGGTCATTACGCCCTTGGGCGTGGTGAGAATCGAGATGCCAAGGCCGCCCTGCACGCGCTTGATTTCGTCGCGGCCGACGTAAACGCGGCAGCCCGGACGCGAAACACGCGCCAGGTCGCGAATGGCCGCATCAGCGCCGCCGTACTTCAGGTAGACGCGCAGCACCAGCTTGCCTTCTTCTTCCTGAAGCTTGAAATTCGAGATATAGCCCTCTTCCTTGAGGATGCGGGCAATCTCGGCCTTCAGTTTTGAAGCCGGTACATCCAGCTTCTGATGACGCGCCCGGATCGCATTCCGGATCCGCGCCAGAAAATCTGCTACTGGGTCGGTCAGACTCATTCCATTCTCCTTCATTCCCCGTTCGTCCGCGTGCTGCCGGAAACCAGCGGGAATGGTTGTTACAGTGATCAGCTTTCAGTGATCAGTGGTCAGCAAACGCCGTTCGCTTTTACTTCAGCAGCCAGTTCTTACATGAATCAACTGACCACTGACCACTGTGCACTGACAACTGTCTTGCTACCAACTCGACTTGACTCACGCCCGGAATCTCGCCCTTCAGTGCCAAAGCCCTGAAGCAAAGGCGGCAGATGCCGAACTTACGCAGAAAGCCGCGCGGCCGGCCGCACAGCTGGCAGCGATTGTGCTTCCGGCTGCTGAACTTGGGCTTGCGCGCGTCTTTCACTCTTTTTGCAGTAGTTGCCATAGAACCTCATGAAATGCAGCTATCAGCTCTTAGCTTTTAGCTGTTAGCTTGTTTCGTGCTCAACCAGCATTTCGAAACAAACGCCGAACTTTGTTTTTGCCTCGGAGGTTGAACCATCCGCCGCCGAAGCTAAGAGCTAATAGCTAAAAGCTAATAGCTGTCCTTACGCCCCTTGCCGGAAGGGCATTCCGAAGTGCTTGAGCAACGCTCGCGCTCCGTTATCGTCCTTGGCCGTGGTCACGATGGTGATGTTCATTCCCTTCAGCTTTTCCACCTTCGAGTAATCGATCTCCGGAAAGATCAGCTGGTCGCGCAGGCCGAGCGTATAGTTGCCGCGCCCATCGAAACTCTTTGTCGACACGCCGCGGAAGTCCCTCACGCGCGGCAATGCGATCGAGATCAGGCGATCGAGAAACTCGTAGGCCTTGTCGGAGCGCAGCGTTACCATGGCGCCGATCGACATGCCGGCGCGAACCTTGAAGGCCGCAATCGACTTCTTGGCCTTGGTGATCACCGGCTTCTGGCCGACGATTGCGGTCAGGTCGCCCACCAGCGGGTCAAGCAGCTTGGTATTCTGCGTGGCCTCGCCCAGGCCCATGTTGATCACGATCTTCTCAAGCTTCGGCACCGCCATGGAGTTCTCGATTCCGAGCTCCTTCTGAAGCGCCTGCTTGATTTCCTTGTCGTACTTCTCTCTCAGTCTTGCCGCCATCTCTCTGCTCTCTTTCTTCCGGTCTCGGATTGGTCGCCGCGGCGACCGTTTACCGTTTCGGAAGGGACTCAAAACCAGTGATCAGTTGTCAGTGATCAGTGGTCAGTTATTCTTGCCTAACGCGCTTGCTTCAAACCCGGCAAGCCTCTCAAATCAACTCTCAGAAGCTAACTCCGCACAAATCACTGATCACTGACAACTGGCCACTGATCACTTCTTCGTGGGCAATTCCTGCCCGCACTTCTTGCAAATCCGCATCCGCGTCTCGCCTTCCGTCTTGTGGCCCACGCGCGCCGGCCCGCAATTGGGGCAGACCAGCACCACGTTCGACACATTGATCGGCGACTCATGCTCCGCGATTCCGCCCTTGGTGCGCTGCCCGCTCTTTGACGAGACCGTCTTCTTGACAATGCGGACATGCTCCACCAGCACCGTGCCCTTGTCAGGAAACACGCGCAGCACACGTCCCGTCTTGCCGCGGTCGGCGCCCGTGAGCACCTTGACCGTATCATTGCGATGAATACTCAAACTCAGCATTTTCTCTCCAAAAACAGCTGCTAGCTTCTAGCCTCTAGCTCCCAGCTTCATCTCGCTCCCGCCGCAGTCATCGCTCAAGCACAAATAGCTAGAAGCTAGAGGCTAGGAGCTAGAAGCTGTCTTTAAACTACTTCCGGCGCCAGCGACACGATCTTCAAAAACTTCTTTTCGCGCAACTCGCGGGCAACCGGCCCAAAGACGCGCGTTCCCACCGGCTCGTGATCGTCGCCGATCACCACAGCCGCGTTCTCATCGAAGCGAATGTAGGTTCCGTCGCGGCGGCGATGCTCCTTGCGCGTGCGCACGATTACTGCCTTCACTACTTTGCCCTTCTTCACTGTGCCGTCGGGCGAAGCTTCCTTCACCGCCGCGGTCACAACGTCGCCCAGGCCGGCTTTCGCTCCGAGGCTGCCGCCTAGCGGCAGAATCACCTGCAACTTGCGCGCGCCGGAGTTATCGGCCACCGCGAGCATGGTTCTCATTTGCACTGCCATGGTTCATCTCCCAAAAACAGCTACCAGCTTCTAGCTGCTAGCTCCTAGCTTTGCCCTGCTTCTGTCCACTCTTACGGCTCCAGCACAAATCAGCTGGAAGCTAGCAGCTAGAAGCTAGAGGCTGCTTCTAACTCGCCGGCTCGTGAGCCGTGTCTTCAATCTGTGCAAGCGACGAGCGCCGCACAATCTCTTCGAGCGACCACCGCTTCAGCTTGCTGAGCGGCCGCGTCTCGCGAATCCGAACCACGTCACCCATACGGGCCGAGCTCTGCTCGTCGTGCGCGTAGAACTTCTTGGTCGAGCGCACGATCCTCTTGTACTTGGGGTGGGCCTTGCGCATCTCGACCGCAACCACAATGGTCTTCTGCATCTTGGTCGAAACCACCTGCCCGACCTTCTCATTGCGCCGCGCCGCGTTGGGCGCCTGCGTTGTTGCTTCCTTGGTAGCCGTCATTTAACGGGCTCCCTTCTTGGTTTCCGCAGGCGCTGCGTCGTTCGCCTCGCCGCGGATGCCCAGTTCACGTTCCCGGGCTACGGTCTTGATCTGCGCAATCTCCCTGCGAAGCAGGCGGATCTTCTTCACGCCATCATTCTGGCCAAGGGCCACCTGGAAGCGCAGCCTGAAAAGCTGCTCCGCAGTCGTCTTCTGCTGGTGCGCGAGCTCTTCGTTGCTCAAATTGCGAATCTTCTGGAGTTCCATCTTGTTATAGCTCCTAGCTTCTAGCTGCTAGCTTCTAGCTAAATCCTGCTCATGCACATCGCTTCAAATCAGCGTGAATGAGCTAGAAGCTAGAGGCTGGAAGCTGATAGCTGCCTTTCCTACTACTCGGCCTTGGCCGCAAGCTTTCTCCGCTCCGGGCCGTTGCACAAACTTGGTTCTCAACGGCAGCTTGTGCGAAGCCAGGCGCATTGCCTCTGCGGCGACATCGGGCGCAACGCCCTCCATCTCGAAGAGGATCTTGCCGGGCCGCACCACTGCTACCCAGTGGTCCAGCGCACCCTTGCCCGATCCCATTCGAACTTCGGCCGGCTTCTTGGTGATCGGCTTGTCCGGGAACAGCCGCAGCCAGATCTTGCCGCCGCGCTTGATAAATCGCGTCATGGCGATACGGCTGGCCTCGATCTGGCGGTCAGTAATGTAACCGCACTCCATCACCTTCAGCCCGTACTCGCCGAACGACAGCGTCGAACCGCGCCACGCTTTACCGCGCCGCTTGCCCTTCTGCTGCTTCCGGAACTTCACCTTCTTTGGCATCAACATCGCAAAACCCTCAAAAGCAGCTACTAGCTTCTAGCTGCTAGCCTCTAGCTTTAAACAATTTCCCACTACAGCCTGACTTCCCGCGGCCTTAGCTAAAAGCTAGAGGCTAGGAGCTTGAAGCTGCACTTAAAACAATCCCGAGCCGTCACTGCCGGAGTCTGGCGGCGCTTCTGCTCGTAGATATCGCCGCGATAGATCCACACCTTCACGCCGATCACGCCATAGGTCGTGTGGGCCTCGGTGAATCCGTAGTCGATATCGGCCCTCAGCGTGTGCAGCGGCAAACGCCCCTGCAGATACCACTCCGAGCGCGCGATTTCATTGCCGTTCAACCGGCCCGACACGCGAACCTTGATTCCCTTGCAGCCGAAGCGCAGCGCCGAATCCACACTCTTGCGCATCGCGCGGCGGAAACTCACGCGCTTTTCCAGCTGCAGCGCAATGTTCTCGCTCACCAGCTGCGCATCAAGTTCCGGCTTGTTCACCTCGATGATGTCGATGAACACGTCGCGGTTGGTGCGCTTTCCCAGCTCGGTCTTGAGCTTCTCGATCTCGGCGCCCTTGCGGCCGATCACGATGCCCGGACGCGCGGTGCGAATGAGGAAACGCAGCTTGTTGCCCGGACGCTCGATCTCAACCGAGCTCACGCCCGCCGCCTTCAGCTTCTCGCGCAGCTCCGCCTTCAGCTTCACGTCCTCGACCAGCAGCTTGTCGTATTCGCGCTCACTGAACCAGCGTGACCGCCACGGCTTGTTGATTCCCAGCCGGAATCCGTAAGGATGGACTTTCTGTCCCATGCTGTTACTCCTCAAACTTTCCATGCCCACTTTGGCCTACTTGGCGGCCTTCTTGCCAGATTTCTTGCTGCCGGCTTTGCGGGCGCCGCTGCCGGCTCTTCCACCTTGGTCACCAGGTTCGAACTCGCGCTCGATTCACGCTCCGCCACCGACAGCACGATGTGCGTGAGCCTGCGCTGATAGCGGTTGGCGCGGCCCTGCGGCGCGGGGCGGACACGCTTCATGCGCGGACCGTCGTTGGCCAGGGCCAGTCTTGACGTAGAGGTTATCCACGTCCAGGTCGATGCCTTCTTCGCCGGCTACATACTTGGCGTTGTCGACCGCCGAAGTGAGCAGCTTGTGAATCACCGGAGCGATCCGCTTCTTGGTGAAGGCGGCCGTGTTCAGCGCCTGTTCAACATTGAGCCCCTTGATCAGGTCCAGCACCAGCCGCGCTTTCTGCGGCGAAACCCGCTGGAACCTTGCCTCGGCCCGATACTCTTTTGTTGCGACTGCCATTGTCTTTTCCTCGAAATCAGCTGCTAGCTTCTAGCTGCTAGCCTCTAGCTCTTTTTCGCCTTAGGTCGGTTCGATAGTTAAAGCCAACCTTCGTTCCGCTCTCACCTCTACCGCTCGCTCTGCCTCGATCAAGCTGGAGGCTGGAAGCTAGCAGCTAGAAGCTGTCTTTTCCCTACCGCGCCGGTGCGGGCTTGGCCGCAGTTTCCGCCGCCTTTGAGCCACCCGTGTGGCCCTTGAACGTGCGCGTGGGCGAAAACTCACCCAGCTTGTGACCCACCATGTTTTCGGTCACGTACACCGGAACAAACTTCTTGCCGTTGTGCACCGCAATGGTATGACCAACAAACTCAGGAAAGATCGTCGAGCGCCGCGACCAGCTCTTCACAACCTTCTTGTCATTGGCCCGGTTGAGCGCCTCAATCTTCACGCTCAAATGCGCATCCACAAACGGACCCTTTTTCGTCGAACGTGCCATAAAAACCAGCTCCTAGCCTCTAGCTCCTAGCCTCTAGCTTTGTCTTGCCCAAGCTATCCTCTGAGCCATTGCCTGAAATCTCTCAACTCACCGCGATTAGCTAGAAGCTAGAAGCTAGAAGCTGGCGGCTGTATTTACTACTTCGCCCTGCGGCTCACGATGTACGTGTCGGTCCGCTTGTTGTTGCGCGTCTTGTATCCACGCGTCGGCTGTCCCCACGGCGTCACCGGGTGACGTCCGCCTGAGGTCTTGCCTTCGCCGCCGCCGTGCGGGTGATCCACCGGGTTCATTGACACGCCGCGGTTGGTGGGCCGGATGCCCATCCAGCGCGTGCGGCCGGCCTTGCCGATGGATATGTTTTCATGATCGGTGTTCCCCACCTGCCCGATCGTCGCCATGCACTCGGTCAGCACTTTGCGGGTTTCACCCGAGGGCAGCTTGAGCAGCGCATAGTCGCCTTCCTTGGCCACCAGCTGCGCCTGCGCGCCGGCCGAACGCGCCATCTGCGCGCCCTTGCCCGGCTTGAGCTCGATGGCATGCACCGTGGTGCCGGCGGGAATGTTTTTGAGCGGCAATGCGTTGCCAATCAGGATGTCGGCCTCGGGGCCCGACATGATCTTGGCGCCCACCTTCAGGCCTACCGGCTGCAGGATGTAACGCTTCTCGCCATCGGCATAATGCACCAGCGCGATGCGGGCTGAGCGGTTGGGATCGTACTCGATCGTCGCGACCTTGCCGGGCACGCCGTACTTCTCGCGCTTGAAATCGATGAGGCGGATCTTCTGCTTGTGCCCGCCGCCCTGGTGACGGACGGTGAGATCGCCCGAGTTGCGGCGTCCGCCCGTACGCTTGCGCGTGGTCAGCAGCGGCTTGTGCGGCGTCGACGGTGGTCATATCCTCAGTGGTCAGCGAGGTCTGAAACCTGAGCGTCGGCGTTATCGGTCTGTATGTCTTGATTGCCATCGTCGTTTTTCCTGAAGTGCCGGAGCTTTCACTCCTTCACTTTCTTCACTTCTCCGGAGCTTTACTCAATGTCAAGCTCCGATAATTCCACCGGGCAAGCTGTTCACTGTTCGCTGCCCACTGTTCACTGTCTTACAAATTGCTCACGTAATCGGGCAGCTTCTGTCCGGGCTTGAGGCGAACGTACGCCTTCTTCCAATCCGGCTTGAAACCCGTGTGGCGCCCGCGGCGGCGTTCCTTGCCGAGCACGTTCGAAGTCCGGACCGCGGCCACCTTCACCTTGAAGAGCGCCTCGACCGCCTGCTTCACTTCGGTCTTGGTCGCCTCGGGCGCCACGTCGAACACCAGCGTGTCTTCCACTTCTTTCTTGTTCAGCCCCTTCTCGGTAATCAGCGGGCGGCGAATCGTTGTAAATGTGGTAGGCATTTATGCTGCCTCCTTCTCATGGACCCTGCGCTTGGATGCTGACTTCAAGAGCGACTCGGTCAGCTGCTCGATGGCGGCCTTGGAAAAGATTGCCCGCTCGTAGCGCAGCAGATCATAGGGGTGAACCTCGTTGTTCAGTACCAGCTCAACACCCTCGAGGTTGCGCGCGCCCTGGATCAGCGCCTGCGAAAGCGTCTTGCCGTTCTCAACCAGGAGCGCCGTGCGCGTCACGCCCAGCTTGTTCAACGCGTTGAAGTAGAGCTTGGTCTTGCCTTCCTTGATCTCGAGCGAGTCCACTACGGTGAGCTTGCCGTCGGCGAGCTTCGAGGCCAGCGCCGAGCGCAGCGCGCCCAGCAGCTTTTTGCGCGGGAAGGCGTACTCATAGCTGCGCGGCTGGGGTCCGTGCACGGTGTAGCCATGACGCCACAGGGGCGAACGCACCGAACCAATACGCGCACGGCCGGTGCCCTTCTGCTTCCAAAGCTTCTTGCCCGAACCGGCGACCTCGGTGCGGCTCTTGGTCTTGTGCGTGCCCTGGCGCAGAGAAGCGCGATAATGCTTCACCGCTTCCCAAAGCAGAGCCTCGTTCACCTGCTCCGGCGCAAACACCGCGTCAGAGAGCTCAACCGAGCCCACCTTTTCACCGTTCAGATTTACTACGTCTACGTTTGCCATCGTCTCTTCCAATCAGCTTCTAGCCGCTAGCTTCTAGCTACTAGCTTTTTCTTGTGTGGCTTGAATCATCAACACGTCTTAATTACCGATCTTCGTTTCGTCTTCGCTGCCGGTTCCATCTCAATCAAGCTAGAGGCTAGAAGCCAGCAGCTAAAGGCTTATTTCCTCTTCGCTGTCGCCTTCTTCGAAGCCTTCAACGGGTCGACCGTGGTCGAGCCGGCAAATCCGCGGCGCTCGCGCGGCGGAGTCTTGGCCTTCGAAATCAAAACATATCCTTCGCGCGGTCCCGGCACCGCGCCTTCAACCATCAACAGGTTCTCGTCGAGATCGATGCCGCGAATGCGCAGGTTGCGGACAGTAACTTGATCCGTTCCCAAAGTGGCCCGGCATACGCTGGCCAGGAAACACGCGCGACGGAAAGCTCGAGGCGCCAATCGAACCCTGCACCTGGAACATGTGGCCGTGCGACTTGGGACCGCCGCCGAACTTGTGCCGCTTCACCACGCCCGCAAACCCGCGTCCCTTCGACGTGCCGATCACGTCAACAAACTTTGCATCGGTGAAGATATCCACCAGCACGCGATCACCGGCTTTGGTATCTTCCGCGCCCTCGGTGGCCGCCTCAACATTCACTTCCTTGATGAGCTTCACCGGGGGAGCTTCACACTTCGCCAGGTGCCCGGTCTGCGGCTTGGTCATGCGCGAGCTCTTCACGAACTCAACCAGCCCGATCTGCGCCGCGTCGTATCCGTCCTTCGCCGCCGTCTTCAACTGCGTGATCACGCAGGGGCCGGCCTGCAACACCGTAATCGGGTGCACGTCGCCCTTCTCGTCGAACACCTGCGTCATGCCGATCTTCTTGCCCAGAATCCCCGTAACTGCCATATCTTCCTCACCTCATCATGCGATGTTGAACTGCACCGCACTGCCGGGGCACTACCGAGCCTCTGACCAGCTTCAGCGCTTCACCGCGACAATTTGTGCGCCGCAAGGCGCTGTCTGACCACTGGTCACTGGCCAGTGATCACTTATTTCTCAAACGCCTTGATCTCGACGTCCACGCCTGCCGGCAGATCGAGCTTCATCAGCGCGTCCACCGTCTGCTGCGTGGGCTCGAGGATGTCGATCAGCCGCTTGTGCGTGCGAATCTCGAACTCCTCGCGCGACTTCTTGTCCACGTGCGGCGAACGCAGCACGCAATACTTGTTCTTGATCGTCGGCAGCGGAATCGGCCCCGCAACCGTTGCGCCGGTGCGCTTGGCCGTATCCACAATCTCGCCCGTCGACGTGTCGAGCACGCGATAGTCGTAAGCCTTCAACCGGATTCGAATTCTCTGTCCTACCATTGGTTCCCCTTTGGGGAACAGTGGTCAGTGGTCAGTGAACAGTGGCCAGTTTTTCCTTGCCTGATTCGCGCCATCAACTCGTCCGACGGCCTTTCACTGCCCACTGTTCACTGTGCCCTGTTCACTGTCCTTCTTACTTAATAATCTCGCTGATCGTGCCCGCGCCCACGGTGCGGCCGCCTTCGCGGATTGCGAAGCGCAGGCCCTTCTCCATGGCCACCGGCGTAATCAGCTCAATCGTCAGCTCCACATTGTCGCCCGGCATCACCATCTCCGTGCCCGCCGGCAGCTCCGCCACGCCCGTTACATCGGTCGTGCGGAAGTAGAACTGCGGACGATATCCCTTGAAGAACGGCGTGTGACGGCCGCCCTCTTCCTTGCTCAACACGTACACCGTGCCCTTGAATGTGGTGTGCGGCGTAATCGATCCGGGCTTGGCCAGCACCATCCCGCGCTCCACGTCTTCCTTCGGCGTGCCGCGCAGCAGGATGCCCGCGTTATCGCCGGCCAGGCCCTCGTCCAGCTGCTTCTTGAACATCTCCACGCCCGTGCACACCGTCGTGCGCGTCTCGCGGAAGCCCACGATCTCAACGTTCTCGCCCACCTTCACCTTGCCGCGCTCGATGCGGCCCGTGACCACCGTTCCGCGGCCGGAGATCGAGAAGATGTCTTCGATCGGCATCAGGAAGGGCAGGTCGATGGCGCGGTCAGGACGCGGAACATAGCTTGTCCACCGCCTCCATCAGCTCGTCGATCTTGGCTTCCCACTTGGCTTCGCCGTTCAAGCGCGCCCAGCGCCGAGCCGCGGATCACCGGCGCGTCGTCCGGGAACTGGTACTTCGGCCAGCAGCTCGCGCACTTCCATCTCCACCAGCTCGATCAGCTCTTCGTCCTCAACCGCGTCGCACTTGTTCAGGAACACCAGCACGAGGGCACGCCCACCTGGCGGGCCAGCAGCACGTGCTCCTTGGTCTGCGGCATCGGGCCGTCGGTCGCAGCAACCACCAGAATCGCGCCGTCCATCTGCGCCGCGCCGGTGATCATGTTCTTGATGTAGTCGGCGTGGCCGGGGCAGTCAACGTGCGCATAGTGCCGGTTGGCCGTCTCGTACTCCACGTGCGCCGTCGCGATCGTAATGCCGCGCTCCCGCTCTTCCGGCGCGTTGTCGATCGAGTCGAACGAGCGAAACTGATTCTTCGGGTTGTGCTTCTGCAACACCTTGGTGATTGCCGCCGTCAACGTCGTCTTGCCGTGATCGATGTGCCCGATCGTCCCCACGTTCACGTGCGGCTTCGAACGATCAAATTTTTCCTTCGCCATAAAAGTCCTGAATCCCTTTCGTAGCTCGTACTGCCCGTTGCACCTCGGGGCGCCGGCGTTCCGGCTCCAGCCCCAAAAACCTAGTGGTCAGTGATCAGTTGTCAGTGATCAGTTTTGCCTTGCTTCTACTTGCCTCAGCGGTTCGATCCGGCAATCTCCGGCTGACCACTGTTCACTGATCACTGACCACTGTATTTCTTACTTCCCCTGCGCCCTGCCGATGATCTCATCGGCAATCATGCGCGGCGCCTCTTCGTAGCGCGCGAACTGCATTGAATACGACGCCCGGCCCTGCGTGGATGAACGAATCTCGTTCACGTAGCCGAACATTTCCTTGAGCGGCACAATCGCCTTGATCACCTGCGAGCCGCCGATGCGGTCCACGTGCTCGATGCGCCCGCGGCGCGAGTTGATGTCGCCAATAATGGTCCCCATGTGCTCCTCGGGGACGGTGACTTCGACAGCCATCACCGGCTCCAGCAGCACCGGCGAAGCCTTGCGCGCAGCTTCCTTGAATGCCATTGAGCCGGCAATCTTGAAAGCCATTTCGTCCGAGTCCACTTCGTGGTAGCTGCCGTCGTAAAGCGTAACCTTCACGTCCACGATCGGGTAGCCGGCCAGGATGCCCAGTTCGATCGCGCCCTGCACGCCCTGGTCGATGGGCTTGATGAATTCCTTGGGTACCGAACCGCCCTTGATTTCGTTGACGAACTCGTAGCCCGCGCCCGGCACGTTCGGCTCGACGCGCAGTTTGCAATGCCCGTAGTGGCCCGAGCCGCCGGTCTGGCGAATGTATTTGCCTTCGGCCTCGGCCTTCTTGCGGATGGTCTCGCGGAATGCCACCTTGGGCTCGCCTACATTGGCCTCGACCTTGTACTCGCGCTTCATGCGGTCGACCAGAATTTCCAGATGCAACTCGCCCATGCCGCTGATGATGGTCTGGCCCGAATCCTCGTCGGTCCGCACCTTGAAGGTGGGATCCTCGTCGGCCAGCCGCGCCAGCGCAAGGCCCATCTTCTCCTGGTCGGCCTTGGTCTTGGGCTCGATGGCCACCGAGATCACGGTCTCAGGGAAAGTGATGGCGCCGAGCGCGATGGGATGATGCGGCGCGCACAGCGTGTCGCCGGTCTTCAGTTCCTTCAGTCCCACGCAGGCGCAGATGTCGCCGGCCAGAATCTCGGTCACATCTTCACGCTTGTTGGCGTGCATCTTCACCAGACGGCCGATGCGGTCGGTCTTGCCGGTGCGCGGATTCAGAACCGTGTCGCCGGTCTTCAGCGAGCCGGAATAGACGCGAACAAAGCAGAGCTTGCCGAAAGGATCGTTGATGATCTTGAAGGCCAGCGCCGAAAGCGGCTCATTGTCGTCCGGCTTGCGGATCACGATCTTGTCGTGATGTGCAGGATCGATGCCTTCAACCGGAGGCTTGTCGAGCGGGCTGGGCAGATAATCGACAACCGCGTCGAGCAGCGTCTGCACGCCCTTGTTCTTGAAGGCGCTTCCGCAGATCACCGGGAAGACCTTCAGATCGATGGTGGCCTGGCGAATGCCGGCCTTCAACTCTTCGATGGTCGGGGTTTCGCCCTCGAGAAACTTTTCCAGCAGCACATCGTCGGTCTCGGCGATGACTTCAATCAACTGCAGCCGGAAGGCCTCAGCCTTCTTTCAGGAGATCGGCCGGAATCGGCTCTTCATTGTACTCGGCGCCCATGGTTTCGTCGTGCCAGATGATGGCCTTCATCTCAATGAGATCGACGACGCCTTTGAAGTCGGCTTCTGCGCCAATGGGAATCTGCAGCGCAACCGGCCGCGCGCCCAGGCGCTTGCGGATGGTCTCGAGCACATGCTCGAAGTCCGCGCCGTTCTTGTCCATCTTGTTGACGAAGCAGATGCGGGGAACCTTGTACTTGTCGCCCTGCCGCCACACGGTCTCGGTCTGGGGCTGAACGCCGCTCACCGAATCAAACACGGCAACCGCGCCGTCGAGAACGCGCAGCGAGCGCTCCACCTCGGCGGTAAAGTCCACGTGGCCGGGAGTATCAATAATATTGATGCGGACGTCGCGCCAGCTGCATGTGGTGGCGGCCGATGTGATCGTAATGCCGCGCTCCTGCTCCTGCTCCATGTAGTCCATGGTCGCAGTGCCTTCATGCACTTCACCGATGCGGTGAGTGATGCCGGTGTAAAACAGGATGCGCTCTGTCGCTGTCGTCTTTCCGGCGTCGATGTGCGCCATGATTCCGATGTTCCGGCAACGATTCAGAGGTACGGTGCGAGCCACAGTCAATATCCTTTCGGGCGCGAAGCCCGACGTTGAAAACCTAGCTGCTAGCTCCTAGCTGCTAGCCTCTAGCTTGTTTCTTACGGGACCGCCACATGCAGCCCCAAACTACGTTTGCCACTGAATGAGCTAGTAGCTAGAAGCTAGTAGCTAGCGGCTGAATCTTTACCACCGGTAGTGCGCGAATGCCCGGTTGGCTTCGGCCATGCGGTGGACGTCTTCCTTCTTCTTCATGGCCGCGCCGCGGCCATTGGCCGCATCAAGCAGCTCGTTGCTCAGCTTGTCGGTCATGCCTTTTTCGCCGCGGGCGCGCCCGTAGGTGATCAGCCAGCGGATCGCCAGCGAAGTGCGCCGATCGGGACCCACTTCGATGGGCACCTGGTAGTTGGCGCCGCCCACACGGCGCGTCTTCACCTCAAGCAGCGGCTTGCAGTTCTCCACCGCCTTCTTGAAGAGCTTCAGCGCGTCGTCTCCGCCACCCTTCTCCTCCAGGTTCTTCATCGCCTGGTAGAAGATGCCCTGCGCGGTCGACTTCTTGCCGCCCCACATCATGGAGTTCACAAACTTGGTGACCAGCGTCGATCCGTAAACCGGATCTGCCGCCACTTCCCGCTTCGATATGTGCCCTTTTCTCGGCATAATCCCTCAAACTTCAGCTACTAGCTGCTAGCTATTAGCCTCTAGCCTCATCCCACTCCGCCTTAGCCACGGCAGCCAAGTCCGCCACCGTAAGAGCTAGAAGCTAAAAGCTAGAAGCTAGAAGCTGCTTCCCTACTTCTTCGCCGCTGCCACCCTTGCCGCGCTTGGTGCCGTACTTCGAGCGGCTCTGGTTGCGGCCCGCCACGCCCACCGAATCCAGCGTTCCGCGGACCACGTGATACCGCACGCCGGGCAGATCCTTCACTCGGCCGCCGCGGATGAGCACAATCGAGTGCTCCTGCAGGTTGTGGCCGATGCCGGGAATGTAGGTGGTCACCTCAATCCCGTTGGTGAGCCGCACGCGGGCAACCTTGCGGAGCGCCGAGTTCGGCTTCTTGGGGGTTTGCGTATAAACGCGGGTGCAAACGCCGCGCCGCTGCGGTGATGCCTGCAGCGCCGGTGAGGCCGTCTTGTAACGGGGGGCCGTACGCCCCTTGCGAACCAACTGGTTAAACGTAGGCAAACCAAAACTCCTTGCTGCTGAACCACTCAAACCAACTTAAGCCGCGCAACACTTCACGGCGTTTCCGTTTCGGTTGGCCCATAACTGCGGCCAAGCGCACGAAAACGCGCCTGTTAGTGCTTCGCGTCTGCCTTCATTACGATCTCAGACGAGAACCAGGACGGTGGCCGAGCGTTCTCCTACTGGAAAAGCCAGCTCCGTTTCGCTGATCCCGGCCCGCATAGCCCTCCAAGGTGGAGAAACGCGCGGGCGCCGATGCGATATGATCTCTCTCACCCCAACGACGACGACCTGTCGCTGGGGGGCCCCGCCTGCCCTCCGCAAGATGAGAGCCAATCCGGGATTTCCTGGGCAAGCAATTCAGCCTTGCCCGGGCTCACTCGCACCCTTTTGGGGGTCCGGGTGTCCCAATCGCGCCGCACCGCCCACTCAACCACAGGCACACTTACGGCTGCGTTCTTGCGAACCTTTCTAAGATAACAAGAACGGCGGGTTGAGTCAACGAAATCGGTCGAAGAATGCTCGAATTCGGAGATTTCACCGTGCGAGTATCATTCGCTCCTGCTCTGAAAAGAAACCATGAGGGTCGTTCGACGCCAGATAAGACAATCCGGCCACCGAAATAATCCCCTTTACCGTCTCCCAAACGGTCATTTGCCGCTTTTGTCGTTTGCCTGCCCGGTCAGCGGCTCGTTTCACGATCCCTGTCCTCGGCCTGCCCTCGGGTATACCTTTCAATTAGGCGACTACGGAACCGTGTAGCTGGCCGCGGCTGCGACACAAGACTCCGTCTCGACCTTCGGCGTCGGTTGCCCGACTCCTGGGCCGCCCTGGCAAACACTACCCTGCCAATTGAGCTGCGCGCCTGACACCGGGTTTGGGATAAACCCCGATATATGTGTGAGATCAGGAAACTGCAAGGTCGGGGTTCCGCTCAAATAGCTGCTCGATGCTCCCATCCAGTAGTTATAGGAGGTATGAAAATCCGAAGGCAGATACCAATAAAGTGACCCTGCTTCAACCACTTCGTTCTGACTCGAAAAACCGGAATAAGCGAGATCCAATGCCGGCAGGGCCGCCGGGGTAGGCCCGGCATAAGTCCATGGAGTTGGAAACGTAACCGTCGCAGGCCCCTCGCCTTGAAAATTGCTCCCCGCGGTCACTAATTCCAAAATTCCCGACGGCGCTCCCGACCCGACAAGAGCATATGACACTGCATTGAGGGAATACGAATCACCGGGAGCCGCAATTGTGGACGGCAGAGCCGCGTATGTGGTTGTCTCACCCTGATCGTCGGCTATAAAGTAGTTATCCCCCGACTGCCAAATCAGCACATCGGAAATTGGCTGGTTGTAATAGGCGGGGAGATTCTTGTAGGTAATCGGCTCCGAGACGGCCGCATCGGCACTGGTAAAGGTCACCGTGTTACCTCCATTCAACGATCCCGGAACCGTGACTCCCGTATAGCTCTTGACGGCCACAAGGTTCTGATATGCAGTGCCAGAGACGAGCGTCTCTCCATCGACGATAAGATCGACCCGATCTGAGCCCGACGGCGCCGGCATGGTGAAGTTTGAGGACACCATAGGGGGCCCGCCTTCCTCGAAACCTGACGCATTGTCGGCATCGGCTACAAGAAAGGTCCAGTAATTCGAGGTCGTCTCGGCGAATGCGCTGGCATCCACGCTCAGCGTCAGTGTTCCGGTTGGAACAGTTGGTGCGGTCGACGGGCACCAGAGATCCACGTAAGATGTCGCATCGCTGGTTGTCGCCTCAATCACGTATTCGTTCGTTGAGGAATACTGCCCGCTCACGAGCGCAGGACAAGCCCACGCGGCCGCAAAGTTCTTGGTTCCGCTCGGCACTGAAATCGTCACCGCATTCGACGATACCGTCGCCGCGGTGAAATTGCCCGTGCCAATCTGTGTCGCCACGGCCGCCGGCGCGGCGCCAGTGAAGTTGAAGGTCACCGTTGTGGGATTGTTGCCGCCGCCTCCTCCCCCGCCATTGTTCCCGCTGCCTGAACCACCACCGCAACCGGCGAATACAAAACACAACACTGTCAACAACGCGACTTGCGCATAACGCGTAAACATAATGAGGCCTCTGGATGAAATCTGGCGCCTGTGAAATGGATTTTGGAAATCTGACGAAATACTAGCCCCAGGGCTCGATTCGTGCAAGGATCTTGAGATCAGGAGACCGGCCCGGCCAGCAAGAGTCAGCGGCCAGCGAGGGGTCCGGAGCGATCGTTCGCCGGCAGTGGAGACGATCAAAAAGCAGAACGCGCAAAGCGAAAACTGCCTTGCGCGCTCCAATACTCCTCAGGCGCTTGCCAGACATCCGTCAGGCCGGCGTTTGTCGCCGGCGGCGCTGGGCGCCCGGCAGACGCCGCTATTCGATTGACTGCAGCTTCCACGCCCCGTTGTCGAGCACAAACGTGGCCTGCCGGTGCGCGCTCAGTTCATTGCCGGGGTTGTGAATGATGTCGACCAGCGGCGCAGGCTCCTCGGGCAGAACCACGTCCTCATAAAACGAGACGACCTTGGTTGCGCCCACATCTTGAATCTCGTCAAGACTCCTTGCTTTCAAGTGGCTCGGCGCGACCGTCGTGATGGTGGCCGTGTATTTAAGGTCGTTGGGACCATCGGGTCTCCAATTTAGAACATCAGTACCGCCGGTCAGCTTCACCAGTTTCTTGCCCTCGTCCGTCAGTTTGAAGTCTCCCCAGTAGCCGTTCGGATACTTCTTCATCCCCTGCCAGTATTTTGCTGTGATGCCCTCCCGCATGCCCAGGTCGTTCAACACGATGGTGAACGGCTGCGGAGGCGTCTGATCGTACTTCGCCTGAATCATTGCCTGCGCATCAGCCTGCGCAAGCGGCGGAGCGGTCTTGCAGCCGCCCACAAACGCTCCGGCAGTCACAATTGCCAGAATTCCTAACAACTTCGCCGCGTTATTCACGGTCCCTCCATACACGATCTCGGTAGTCCCACTTCCTGTGGACCCGCCATTTTTCCTCTTACTTTGGGTTGTTGTCAATCAAGTTGGATGTGATCGAGCGCACGTAGTGCTATGACAAGGGATTCCGAATCCGGAAACCTGCATAAACGATTGATTCAATGAGTCTTGGCGAAGTGTCCCCGCTACAGCTATTTCAGCAGCCGGTCGAGAAGAAATCCCAGGAAACCCTGCTCATCCGATTTCAGGCACACCTGCGCGTTCGCGGCGCCCTGCACCGGCTTCGTATTGCCTTTCGCATCCACCTCAATCCGCATCGGCGTAGCCGGGCAAAGATCGGGCCGGATCGCGTAGGTAACGGCCACCGGGTCAAAGAGCGTCGGCGTCTTCCAATCGCCCGTCCCCGACCACTCGTGGTAAAGCAGCGTCAATTGATCGGTGAGCGGGGAGCCGTGGCTGAAGATCGCCGCCTGCGCCTTCTGATCCAGATGAATCTGCGTCGAGTCAAGCGGCATCATGAACACCGGCACGCCCGAGCCAAGCAGCGCTTTGAGCCCATCCGGATCGTTCAGGATGTTCCACTCCGGCATCGGAGGCGCATTCGCACCTCCGTAGCCCGCGATAGACGCTGCCGCCCATCAGCACCGCCCGTTTCAGCTTCTTGAACGTCGACTGGATCGCGCTTAATCGCCTGCCTGCACGTTGAACAGCGGACCGATGCCGATGAGCGTGATCTGGCCTGGATGGGCGCGAATCTGCTGCAGGATGAACGCCACTCCATCTGCGTGTTTCCTGTTGGGAGCGCCCTCTGCGTAGGCCGCCTGCGACATGCGGCCCTTCGCCGGCGTCGCAACACCGGCCAGCGACGGGAATGTCGCTCCGCCCTACCGCGTCTGAGATACCGGTCAACGAGCCGCGCCCTGAGCTCGGTATCGCCAAACTCCGTCGTCACCCCCAGCAGCTTCAGCTCCGGGCTCTTCAGCACCAAACCCAGCGCAAAGGCGTCGTCGATGTCGTCGCCAATATCGGTGTCGAGAATGACAAGCTGGGGCGCGCCCGGAGCGGCCTGTCCGCTAATAGTCCCGGGCACCGCTGCGAACCAGCAGCAAGACTTAGCGAAAGCAAAACCGTGCGTGATTTCATCGCCATGATTCTAGATCGGCGGGAGCATATATTGGCTCCTGACAGTATGGTTGGGACGCTGGTTGCCGTGGACCGAAGCCGCAATGCGGGCGGTATACGATAGCCTCAGGCGCAAGCCTGGGGAAAATCGCCAGCATTTGCGATGGAAGCCCGCTTAAGCGGGCGAAAGATTACCCAGCCTTCGCATAAAAGCTCAACGCCGCATCGCCCTGCTCAAGCAATCGAGTCCTCTTCAAGCGCTCCATAGCTGGCTTCCAGCCGATCCTTGCGCCGGTGCTCGGCAATCACGACCGCGTCAGGAGCCAGCACCGCAGTCGCCACGGTGCCCAGAAGCCCAGCGTCGCCTCATACTCCTCCGCCGCCTCGTATGGCGGATCCATAAACACAACGTCCCACGGCCCGGTTGGGCTCCGCGCGAAATATCCCGCCACGCTCCCAGCACAAATCTCGGACCCCGCCGTAATCCACACCCGTTCGAGATTCGCCGCACAATACTTCCACGCAGCCGGCGCACGCTCCACAAAAACTCACATGCGCGGCTCCCCGGCTCAGCGCCTCAATCCCCACCGCGCCTGAACCCGCATAGAGATCGAGAAATCGCGCGCCCGCGATTCTTGGCGCAAGCACGTTGAACAGAGTCTCGCGCAGCCGGTCGCTGGTGGGCCGCGTTGCCATCCCCGCCGGCGCAGCCAGCACCCGCGAACGATACGTTCCCGCAATGATCCGCATCGCCACTAAGCATAATGGAACCGCACTCCGGTTTCACTGTTTCACTTTCTTCACTCTTTCACTCTCCCGGCTCCCGTCCCACCCTCTACAATCGAACTATGCGAGGCTGGTCAATACCGATGGGCCGATGGATGGGCGTAGAAATGCGCATCCACGTCTTCTTCCCATTGCTGGCCTTCGTATTTATGGGCATCAGCGGCGGTCAACATTGGCCGCGCGGCCTGGCCATGTTCATTCTTCTTGTTGGCGCAATCCTTACCCGGGAAACCGCGCGGCTGCTGGTTGCCGCCGTCCTTGAATTGCGCCTGCGCGCCTTCCTGCTTTTGCCCATCGGCGGCCTTTTTGCATACGCCAATCCCGAAAGCCAGGAGAGTGCCGGCAGCGGGCGCGGCCAACTGATTCTGGCCGCCACAGGTCCGCTGGCCAACCTATCCGCCGCGCTCGTGATCGCCTCAATTATTCAGGGCGCCAGCGGCAGCGTGAGCCTGATGGCGTTGCCGCTTCTCAGCACTGACTCGCTGCTGCGCAGCATGGTGTGGATGCAGGCTCTGCTCGGCTTGCTGCACCTGCTGCCGGCTTATCCGCTCGATTGCGGCCGCGTTGTCCGCTCCATTTTTGCGGCCAAGCACGGTTTCGGCCCCGCAGCCCGCGCCGCCGCCGGCCTCGGCCAGGCGCTCGCCCTTTCCGCCATGCTCGGCGGCATGGTGCTCAAGGATTATTGGCTCTTCCTCGCCGGCCTCTTTATCTGGGTGGGCGCGCAGATTGAGGACCAGGGCGTCTTCTTCCAATCGGTGGTAGACACGGTGCGCATGCGCGAGGTGATGCTGACCGATTTCTCCACGCTCTCGCCCAGCGACACGCTCTCTGACGCGCTGGTGCGCTGCGTTCACTCCCTGCAGGAGGACTTTCCCGTGGTGCGTGGGCCGCAGCTGGTGGGCATTGTGAGCCGGCAACGCATCGTCGATGCATTGCGCGACGACGGCAACGGCTACGTGCAATCGGTCATGTCGAGAGCTTTCCAGGTGGCGCGCCCCGAGGACACGCTGGGAACCACGATTCGCCGCATCACCGCCGGGCGCGGACTGGGCCTGATCCCGATAACCGAGAGCGGCCGCGTGGTGGGCGTAGTGAGCGTACAGAACCTGATGAGTTCCATGTCATTGCTGGCCGAGCAGCGCCGCTTTGAGCGCCAGGAAACAAGTGACTGACCAGGTGATGCAGCACCCTCCAAAACTCCTGGGTGCCCCCGGTCTCGAAGTTGAGACCGGGGAAAGCGACAATCTCAGGCCGGCATCAAGAGATCCTTCGCCCCTCGCCCCCGGTCTCTACCTGGTCGCCACACCCATCGGAAATCTCAACGACATTACCCTGCGCGCGCTCGATGTTTTGCGCGGCGTCGATCGCATCGCCTGCGAAGATACGCGCCAGACGCAGAAGCTGCTCAATCATTTTCAAATCACCGTCCCCACCATCAGTTGCCACGAGCACAACGAAGACGAGCGCGCCCGCGAGCTGGTTGAGGCGCTGAAGAATGGCGCGCGCATCGCAATCGTCTCTGATGCCGGAATGCCCGGCATCAGCGATCCCGGCAGCAGGCTGACCAAGGCGGCAATCGAAGCGGGAGTTGCGGTGATCCCGATCCCCGGCGCAAATGCCGCCCTGAGTGCGCTGGTCGCTTCAGGTCTGCCGGCGAACGAGTTTGCATTTCTCGGGTTCCTGCCCGAAAAGAGTGGCGCGCGCAGAACCAGGCTTGAAGAATTGGCAGCGGAGGCGCAGGGAACGAGTCGGGTTTCGGGGCGGACGCTGATCTTCTACGAAGCTCCGCACCGGATTGAAGAGACGCTCGCCGATCTCGAAGCTGTGTGGGGCCCGGAACTCAAGATCGTGGTGGCGCGCGAGCTCACCAAGCTGCACGAGGAATTTCTGAGGGGAACTGTAGCCGAAGTAAGGCGCGAGCTTGCGAGCAGAGATCGCGTGCGCGGCGAGATCACGCTTCTGGTTGAGCCTCCGCTGAAATCGGCGCAAGGCGCGGCCTTCAACCCCACCGAAAAACTCACTGACCGTTTGGCGCGAATACAGGCCGATAGCGGATTGGACGAGAAAGAAGCGCTGAAGCGGCTGGCGCGCGAACTGGGCCAGTCAAAGAGCGAGCTTTACCGCGAGCTGCAGCGCCAACGATCACGCTTGAAATAAAACAAGGTCTTTCCCTTTGCAGGATATTATCCTCATCTGGCGCACAATCATCCTATGCGCAACTTCCAAAGCTCGATCCCCATCGCCGCTCCCCGCCTTCCGGCGCTGCGCAAAAAACCGTCGCTTCGAGCCGTGAAACTGTGGTCGCAATAAAATCAATCACTTAACGGCCCATCCCTTCCACAGTTTCACAGCCTGGCTGTGAAACTGTGGCCAGCCCGCCCTTATTCGCCCTGCGACTCCTCAATCTCCGCGATCAGCTCCGCCACCTGCTCCAACTTGCGCTGGCTCATATCGAGAAAGCGAATGCCAACCATGTTGTGGTCGTAGATGGCCTGGATGACTCCGCCGAGCCTGAAAGGCAGGCCGTGCAGGCGGAATTCGGTTTCGATACGCGTGTAGATGCCGACCGGGAACTTGTCGTCCATGCGGACCCGACATCCGCCAACGCTGAGGTCCACGATATGGCCGCTCAGCCGGGAACCGACTTTGACCAATTCGATGATTGCCGAGGTGTCGACGTCACAGCGATGAGAGGCACGGCGGTCGCGGCCGTGCGGCGGCTGAGACGAGGTTTGAAGCGGCGTCTGCTTCGAGCCCTGAGACGTGGGCTCGGTCGGCGCTGTCCGAGTCGTGTCTCGAGGCGTGTCTTCAAGCACGATTTCAACTAAGGCCTGTGGCGCGGCCTGGATTGCCGCAGCCGGCTTCACCAGCGGCTGCGCTGCCTGCGGAGTCTTCAGACCGAATGCTCCGGACGTCGCTTGCGCGGCCCTCGCGGTCCCGGCCGGCGTATCGGATCCGATCCCGCGCTTGGCGCTGTTTTCAAGCTCGACCTCGCATAGGACTTCCACCAGGTCGTCGCGGCTGCGGGCGCTCATGGCTCGGAACTGCACGCCGGCAAGGTTATCTCCGGCCCACTCCACGATGCCGCCCAGCCGAAAACCTACTCCACGAATTTTGAAGGTGCATTCGACCGCCGCAAGTTCGGCCTGGGGCGGGATTCTCGGCAATGACACGCGGAAGCCGCTCAGGCTGAGCTCAGTCAGGCGGCCCGCCAGCATGGTTCCGCGGCTGAGCACAAACAGCGTTACAGCCGCATCAACCTCGCAGCGCGGCATGGCGCGGCGTTCTTCCATCTCGGCCGTCAGGCCAGCCGAGTTTAGTGATTCGTCCATGCCTGGCCCCGCCAGCGCAAAAGCCAAAAAGCGGGCCGGGGTCAGTGACTATCCGCGAGCTCCCATGGACGGTGGGTCGCGGGAGGCTCCTCCTCACGCCCATCCAGCCGGTCGTATTGATACAGGTCGCTCGTGGTTCCCAGCGACTCGTTGTACAAACTAATTGAGCCGCTCACCTGCTTCAGCTCTTCGCTGAACGCATGGATCGCCTGCAATTGGACGGCCGTAGCTGGAATCTCGTATTGGGAAGTCTTAATAAACTTCTGGTAGCCGCGGTCGAGCAGACGGCCCACCTCGCCCCTAACCACGATTCCCGGACCGATCGCGAACGCCGCCGGCGCGCCCGGAGCCGCCACCAGCACTGCGCCCGCTCCGTGCTTTGTTACAAGAACGGCGCCTGAAAACTGCGGGTAAGGCGTCTCTTCGAATCCGTGGGCCTTGAGCTGGCTGATGGTCTGCTCAAAATCAAGCTGATGGCGTTTTTTCTTCATGCATCCCTTCTCAGCCGGCAATTGCCTCTCTTTCCAATCTCGCACATCGTTCGATCGCGGCGCAATTTCGCCGTGATAAACCGAGCCAGTCGCGCGAATCAAGAATCAGCGCAGGCCCATTTCTCAAACTTAATCAGAAATCTCTTTACTTCCGCTTCCGGCGCCCATGATAATCGCCCTGCGCTTGGAGAGCTTTCGCTCCCTTTCCCTTGAAGTCCCCTGTCCGCGACGATTCTCCGGGCAAACCCAGGAGGTAATACCTATGCTGAAGACAATTCAACCCTTGCTCATCGCGTTGTGCGCACCAATCGCTTTTGTCAACCTGGTTGCGGCGCAGGATATGCCTAAACGGCAGATTCTCGTGGTCAACCGCGAGTTCGTGAAGCCCGGCAAGGCCGGTGCGCTTCACGATAAGTCAGAAAGCGCATTTGTTGCCGCGGTTACACGCGCCAAGTTGCCCATGCGCTACATTGCTTACCAGTCGATGTCGGGCAAATCGCGCGTGCTTTACATTTCGCAGTTCGACTCGTTTTCAGACCTCGAGAAGGCCTACAAGGCCTTCGGCAAGGATCCGGCAGTATCCGCGGAGCTCGACCGGCTGAACGTATCCGACGGCGAATTGCTCGACTCAACCGACCAATTCACGTTTATTAGCGATCCGGACCTAAGCCTGAGATCGCGCACTGACCTTACCAAGGCCCGCTACCTCGAGATTACATCGTTCAAGATCAAACCCGGCAAGGAGCATGAGTTTGAGGACTTGGCGAAGTACGTGATCTCGATCCACCAGAAGGCGGGAACCACCACGCATTGGGGCATGTATGAGCTGGAATTTGGCGGCAGCCCTGAGTATGCGGTATTAACAGCGAGGGACTCTCTGGCCGAAATTGACGCTGGTTTCGCCGAGAGCAAGAAGTTTCAGGCAGCCGCGGGCGACGAAGGCATGAAGAAGATCCGGGAGATGGCCGCTTCATGCGTTGAGGATGAGGACTCGGAGATCTTCATGGTGAATCCGAAACAGAGCTATCCGCCCGACGAGTTTGTGAAGGCTGACCCTGATTTCTGGAAGCCGAAGACAGCCGCTCCAGCTGCGGCAAAGCCTGCGCCTGCAGCCAAGAAGACGACCCCCTAGAGTCCGGGCCTGGATTTCGAGCCCCTCTACAGAAACCGAACGCGCGGCAGGGAAACTTCCCGGGCCGCGCGTTTTTCTTGCACTGAATCCGTGAACGAATCGACAGCGCCAGCTCTACGCCGGCGGCGCGGGCCCAGCTCCAAACAATCTTCTGTACCAGCTCGGCTTTCGCTCGCAATACGGGGGCTCTGGGCGGCGGGCGCTCATGTGCCAGGCGCGGCAGGCCGCGCAGTTGCCATGGCGCGGGCACCTGGCTTTGGGACAATTGCATTTCGCCGGCCTGGCGCCGGTGCCATACGAAACAACGATCGGTACGAGCCGTTCCATATCATCAAACCGCTTCCCGCGTGCTTTCCTGAGGGGAAAGCCGGCCATTCTCGTCCATCTTGCCGAAGATCATTTTGCCGCTTGCGGTCTGGAGGACACTGGTAACCGAAATCTCGACCGCGCGGCCAATCATTTTGCGCGCGTGGTCGACTACCACCATGGTGCCGTCGTCCAGATAGCCCACGCCCTGGTTGTATTCCTTGCCTTCTTTCAGGATCACCACGTTCATGTGCTCGCCAGGCAAAACTACGGGCTTGAGCGCGTTGGCCAGGTCGTTGATGTTGAGCACTTCTACATGATGCAGGTGGGCCACCTTGTTCAGGTTGAAGTCGTTGGTGACCACCTTGGCTTCCCACTTCTTGGCCAGCTCGAGCAGCTTCAGGTCAACCTCGCGGATGGAGGGGAAATCGTCGGGCACGATCTGCACCTGCAGCACCGCGTTCGACTGCATTCGCTGCAGCATATCGAGGCCGCGGCGGCCGCGCTGGCGCTTCGATGCGTCGGTGGAGTCAGCCACCACCTGAAGTTCCCTGAGCACAAACTCGGGAACCACGATCATGCCGTCGATGAATCCCGCCTCGGCGATGTCGGCGATGCGTCCGTCGATAATCACGCTGGTGTCGAGCACCTTGGCGGATCGCCTGGAGGGGCGGTCGCCGGTGAACAGAGTGCCCAGTGCCGCTGGGTTCAGCAGGTCGCCTTTGTTCGCGCCGACCAGCAGACCAACATAAGTCATCAGCAGCAGGACGAAGATCTGCAGAACAGCAGAACTCGACGAAGACAGTGGCGCCGAGCGCAATACCAGGCAGAAGAGGGCCGCGCCGAAGATTCCCAGCACACTGCCGGCGACCGCGCCGATAAGGCGGCGAAGGCTAAGGGCTCGCACCCGCAGCTCGAAGACGATGACTGCGATTGCCGCGACGGCTCCGCCCAGCGCTTGAATCCAGTCGGACTTATCTCCAAATGGATGAAAGTAATAACAAACCCCGGCGAGCAAAGCCACAAAAAAAAGACGTATAAGAACCAGATCCATACTTGCCCACTTTCGAGAGCGCGGCAAAAATCTGCCAGCCCCGACACAACTGGCGAGTATGAACATTGTCCTCTGCAATCGTCAAGGGTGATAATTGAACGATTAACCCGGCCATGACGAGGAGCGCATGTGGAGTTGGCTCTTTCTGTAGCCAAATCCTTGCCTGAATCCGGCTTATTGCCTGTTCTTCATCTCCTCTCCGTTGCCTTGACCAGCTCCTGGCGGGGAAATGCCGCTGTCTGTCGAAAGCCGGAGGACCACATGAAATACTGCCCGGAATGCAAGACCGGTTTCGCTGAAAGCACTGAATTCTGTCCTGTCCACCGCACACTGCTGAACGAAATCATCGACCTGAAGACAGGCATGTTGATCCGCAATTCGTACCAGATCATCCGTAAGCTGGGCGAGGGCGGAATGGGCGCAGTTTACCTGGCACGGCAGATTCTGATGGACGAGCCCCGGGCTATCAAGTTCCTGGCACGGCAATGGGCCCGGGACGAGGGCTTCACTGACCGCTTTCGGCGCGAAGCGCGTATGCTGCGCCAGGTTCGCCACAAGAATGTGGTCGATTCCGGCGATCTGGAGCTTGCCGAGGACGGCTCGCTGTTCTTCTCCATGGAGTTTGTCGACGGGCCTGATTTAAGAGATCTAATCAACGCTGAGCCAAAGCCCTTTCCTGTGCGGCAGGCGCTCGCATTGGTGCGTGGCATCGCCGAGGGCCTGGGTGCTGCGCACGCCAAAGGATTGGTGCACCGGGATATCAAGCCGGAGAACATCCTGCTTGCACCGGAGGAACCAGAACAGGGCAACCGGGGATGGACACCGAAGATCGCCGACTTTGGCGTCGTGGCTACAAAAGAGAGCAGCGTTACACGAACGCGAACGGGAGCTTCGCTTCTTACCTGGGCTTACGCCGCTCCGGAGCAGTGGCGCGGCATGCGGTCGGCTGAGCTGGATGGCCGCACCGATCTTTATGCGCTCGGCGGCGTGCTTTTCGAATTGCTGACTGGACGCACGGCCTTTGACGCCGAAAGCTACGAAGGCTGGGCCGAACAGCATCGGAATGTCGAACCGCAGTTGCCCAGCACCCTTCGCCCCGAAGTTGCCCAGTGGCAGGGACTCGACGCGCTTGTGTTGCGTCTGCTAGCAAAAGACTGTAGCAACCGCCCCAATGACGTAGCCGAAGTTCTCCGTCTGCTCGACGCAGTTGACTTCTCTCCAAAGGCCCGTTTGGAGACTGTGCGGGAAGAATCGACGCGAGAACCGGAACTGAAATCTGCGCCTCGGCCCGAACCTCAGCCCGACATTCAATCCTCTGAGGCCGAAACCGGCCCGTGGGAGCGATTCGATCCGAAAAAACACTTTCGTATTACCAGCGGCCTTTGGATCAGGAAAGGGCTTGTCTGGGGAATTATGTCGCTGGCCGCTATCCTCGTAGCCGGAGCTGTCGCCGTCCTCGTGTATTCGAACCGCTCGCCCACGGGTTCTGAAACCAGCCAGGCGATTGGCTCGCCACCGCCTGTCCAGCCGTCGCCGCAGCCAGCCGCTCCTTCTCCGGCTCCATCCCTTAACGGCAATCTCTCCGGAACCGTCGTCGACGCGACCGATGCGGCAGTCCCCGGTGCGGAATTGACCGTCACCACAAAGACCTCGGGCATCGAGCGCAAGGCGCAAACCGACCCGGAGGGACACTTTTCCTTCCGGGGACTGCCCAAGGGCGAGTACATCGTGCATGCTTCGGCGCAGGGCTTTAGAAACCTGCAGTATTCCCGAGTCGAGGTGGAAGGCGGCAAGAGCAAGCACCTCAAGATGCAGTTGCCGGTCGGCGCGGACAGCGAAACCATCGAGATCGGCGTCAAGCAATAATCCCGGCCCTTTGCAGGTCGTAGCACTCGCCTCGTGCCGATGCAGATGGAGGACCTTTCCACTATCCCTGCCTTCTGCTCTCCGCCTTCTATTCCCTGTCTTTCACGACGCAGCCGCGAGCTCGGTAACAGGCGCCATCCGCTGAGCCCCCTTGCGCGGACCGCGCTTACGCGCGCTCATCACCTTGATGCGCTCGAGTAACTCCAGCGGGGAGCAGTTCTTCCGGGCCACCATGGCATCGGCCACGTGAATCTGGCTCGCGGTCTGGGCATCGCCCAGCAGGATCATGGGGACGTGGGGTGCTATACGTTTGAGGCGGTCAACCAGTTGGCCCCCGCTCATCTGCGGCATGGCGAAACTGGACAAAACCAGATCCACCTGCAGGCCCGAGAAAACAGCAATTGCCTCCTGGCCCGATACGGCCGATACTACCTTGTACCCGTGTGTTGATAGCAGGAACTTGAGAATTGAGAGCTCTTGTTCGTTATTGTCTACGCAAAGAATTACTTTCTTCGGCCGCATGGATGCAGGTTCGCTCCTTCATGGGATTTGTGCTCGGGCCGTTGCGAACAACACTTCACCCTTCCGCTCTTGCAGGCGGCTTCGCGAGTGGTTCTTTGGGCCCGATGACCGCGTAAAAAACTGACCGGAAGGCTTCGCGGGACGGCCAATGGCACGGCGCTGGTTGGGCGCTGGTTGCCACTGGCACACGACCGTGCGAAGACCGGCCTTGCGGTCGGTCATTCAGTGCTTGTACGGCGCCTCAGGAAATATGTACAAGGTTGGCCCGATGCGAGAAGGACGCTCCCAAAAGATCGCGCCTGCTCTCGGCCGTGGGCCGCAGATACAGATTTCCCGAAGCGCTATAGCGTGAAGGGGACAACCGGAATTAACCGGGGAGAATTTTCCTTCAATGCATCCGAAGCCTACGATCAGCGGAACAGGATGGGAAGAGGGAATGAAAAGAGAAAAGTTGATTGTAAACGGATGTGAAACAAGTGGAAAACAGCGCGCGCTAAAGAATTACTGCTACTTGCGCTGTTTAAAGTCTGTTGAAAGTTTGTGCATCACGGCAGGAAAAGCTTCCCTTTTGCAACTGGAATAGTGCTGCCCGCGACGCGAATATCGGTGACCTCGGTGTCAAGCTTTCGAGCGGCCAGATGAATCACGCTTGGTCGTCCAATCTCAACTCCCTGGGTAACAACAATCCGCTGGTCTGAGGTTACCGCATCATGACCCACTAGATAGCCGATGGCGCAGCCGGCCGCCGATCCCGTTGCCGGATCTTCGCCGCCGTAAAACTGCATCCGCGCGCGCCACTGCCACTTCGTGGGGTCCTCGTTTTGGTTGAGAGCTGGAGCCAGGCAATAGAACCACCGTCCGCCGCTGCCTCGCAGCCAGGGCGTGGCTGCATCGTGATCCACTTTCAGACGGCTGAGCGCTTCGACCGAGCGCAGGGGAACGATTGCGAACGCAGTGCCGGTCGATATCACTTGCGGCGTCAGCTCGGGATCGAGATCGTTAGAAGACACTCCGCAGAGCCGCGCAACGGCGTCGCGGTCGAGTTCAGCGCCAAAGACCGGATCGCGCTGCGTCATCTCGCCGAAGACGGCGCCTCCGTCAGAGCCGGCGCCTGAAAAACGAACCGGAACCGTGCCCACGTTCAGCTTCAGCTTCACGGTATCTCGCTCCACGCACTCCGGCGCTGCGAGCTTGAGCACGCTTGCCGTGCCCAGCGTGGGATGACCGGCAAAATTCAGTTCCTCCTGGGTAGTGAAGATGCGCACGCGCACGCCTTCACTGCGCTCTGAGGCGGGATCGCCGCGCTCGACAAATGTTGTTTCGGAGAGATTGAACTCGCGCGCAATCGACTGCATGCGTTCGGTGCTTAGGCCGCAGGCATTCATCACCACGGCCAGCGGATTGCCTTTGAGAGCCTCGGTAGTAAAGACGTCGACAACCTGGTAGTCGAGTTCGATCGCGTTATGCATCTCGTCTTTGATTATGACCGATTCCGGATTGAATTTCTTGACATACCTCCGGTCAGACTCTACTCTACGAATACCCGCTGCGCCGATGCGCAGCACGAGGACGCGATGACGAGTTATTTCCACTCTGCGATTTGTTTTTGCCGCTGTCAGTGCAGGCAACCGCGGGTGCGCGCGCTCGGTTAAGCTCCTGAAGCAACGTTCTGAAGAGCAAGTGCCCGCCCGCTGCATCGCGAGGTGGGCTTTTTAGTTGCAGAAGGCAGGCAATAGGGACCAGGCAATAGTCAATAGGGACGGATCAATAAGTCGACTCTGGGGCGATGTTCCAAATCGGCCTTGGCAAAAACTAGTCCCTGATGCCAAATGCCTATTCCCTGTCTTTCAAGCACCGGTGGCGAAGTGGCTAACGCGCAGGTCTGCAAAACCTGTATTCGCGGGTTCAACCCCCGCCCGGTGCTCCAGATTCTGTAATAAGAAGCGCGGGCTTCGTCAGAGATCGCTGGCGCGGCCCGCGTTTTCTTGGCTATCTAATTTATTTCCTGGTTTCCCGCCGGAACTTGTGCAGGGCGATCGGCAGACGATGCTATATCTCGATGAGCGGGCGCGGAAGCCGCGCCCTGGCGCGATCGAGAAAGAACCGCATGCGAAGCGCCTCGCTCCGCTGTGTGATGACCAGCCGCATCTGGCGGCGGATATGGTCGGGATCATCCAGCTCTACGATCTGCGATTCGTCGCTCGCGGCGTCCAGCTCGAGCCTCGCGATTCGCGCTTCGATGGTCTTGCGAAAGCGCGGGCTGATTTCGTAACCATCAAGGGCGGCGCAGTTCAGAATCATGGCGGGCTCCCTTCAGTGAATGCCAAGAGGTGGAGTTTCCTTGCATCCGGCCTCAAGTATTTTTATCCACTGCCGATACTAACGACGAGTCCCTTTACGCGCCAGATTACGGGATGGCCCAACTAAGGTAACCGAGTGTCTCGAAACGAGACAGGGATCGGAGCCGCACCGGCTCCGTCATGTCTTATTTTCAGCAATTGCGCTGTTTGCGCCGACGCGGAGAGGTCCGGCTTCACCGCTTGCGGCGTTACTGCTGCTGGTCCGGCGCAGCGGCGTAGTAGCCCTTGCGCACCTGCACCTTCATTCCATCTCCGCATTGCACGGCGAGGCGGCGAAAGGTGCCGTCGAGTTTGACATTGGTGGAGCTATAGGTGGCCACGTACTGTGTGCGGAGCTCGTCTTCAATCTGCTCAAACGCGGCCTGCAGTTTGGGGCCGTTGTTGCCCACATCTATGAGCCGGCCGCCGGTCTCGTCGGAGATTCTCTTGGCGGCCGAGTAGCCGCTGTATCCCATCCCGAAGCCGCCATAAAATCCCCGGTCAGCAATTAGAATCACGTAGACAATCACGTTGTTGCGCTGGGCCGCGGCGATGGCTTCGCCGATCTTGGTGCGGCTGCCCTCGTCTTCGCCGTCGGTGAGAATAATCATGGCCTTGCGGCCCGTCTCCCGGTTGAGCTTTTCATTCGAGGCCAGGTTAATAGCGTCGTAAAGCAGCGTCCCTTTGGGATCGCCGATGGTCGGGATGGTGCCACCGCCGGCACCGGGAATTCCCGCACCGCCGTTGCCGCCGGCGGTATTGATCTGCGCCTTGTCCATGGCGTGGGCCAGTTCGTGGGCGCTGTTGGTAAAGTCCTGCAGCAGGTCGACGTTCACATCGAACGAGACCAGGAATGCCTCGTCCTTCTGCCTCAACACGCGCTGGAGGAACTGGCTGCCTGCGTCCTGTTCGAGGGGCAGCACGCGCTCCTGGCTTCCCGAGGTGTCCAGCAGAATTCCCAGCGTGAGCGGCTGATTGGTCTCAGCCACGAAGGTCTTGAGAGTCTGCGGCGCCTTGTCTTCAAGAATTGTGCAGTCGCTTTTAGTCAGGTGCGGCACCAGTTCATTGTGGCTGTCTTTCACCGTGAAGATGACGTCGACCAGGTTCACGCTCACCTTGAACGTCGTCATGGGAGTCTCGTCTGCGGGCGCGGCGGGGGCTGTGCTGACCGGCGGAGCGTCGGGCGAGGGCGCGAGTTGGGCCCAGCCCATGGCCGGAACGACCGGCAGGGTGGCTGCTAGCACGGCAAATGCGAGGGGAGTGCGCATTCCTGCAATTTAGACGAAATACGGCATGCTTAGAAAGCACTAAACGACGTTGTTGACTGCAAAATGGCAACCTGCAAAGGTCTGGCGCGTCTGATACTCTGACATGTGCGCCACACCGGAACGGCGTGGGCTCGGCCTGCATCAGAGTAAATGCAGGATCGCGGAGGAAAGAACGGCAGTGAATCGTGGTTTGAATGCAATTGCGACGCTGGCCGTGCTATTGGGCCTTGGAATCGGTTTGAGCCGCGCGGCTCCGGCGCAGAATCAGCAGACGCCAGTGCCGGACGCGCCCACCCCGCAGGCTCCGCCTCCGCTTCCGGGCGTCGAGGGTCCGATCACTCCCGGCGCGGGTACAGCGCCAGTCCCAGCGGGCACCAGCAGCACAACGCCCGCCGCGCCTGTCCCTGCGAAACCTGCTCCTGCTTCCGCAGCATCAGTTCCGCCCGCTGTGGAGCAGCCCCTGGCCGACCAGAACAACCAGAAGAACGTGCCGGAAGGCAGCGAGTCGCAGTTCCAGAAATATGTAGTCGAAAACGATTTCGTCGAAGTTCCGGTGACGGTGAAGGATTCGAAGGGGAAGGCGGTTCCCGGCCTTACCTTTCGCGACTTCAAGGTTTTCGAGAACAACAACGAGGAGCCGATCAGCTTTTTCAGCGTTGACCCGCAGCCGCTGTCGATTGCGTTTGTGATCGATCAAAGTCTGCCCTCGAATGTGATGGACAGGGTGAACCAGTCGCTGGGGGCCTTGCAGGGCGCGCTTGCGCCTTATGACGAAGTTGCGGTGTTTACCTACAACCACGGCGCCAGAGAGTGGACCGGCTTTACCGGCGCGCAGGGCAACCGGCTGCCCGCAGTGCTGGCCCTTGCGCAGAATGTTGGAACCGATCCGACCGTTCCAATCAACCAGGGCCCATTTGCCAACTGCAGCATGACTGAGAACGGCAACTGCGTCGACCCCAATCTTCAGAGGGGCGGTTCCACGGGCAACGGTCAATTCTCGAGCTTGCCCAAAGAACTTCACACGCTAAACGACGCCATACTTCAGGCCGCGCGCGAGCTCTCGACCCGGCCCAAGGAGCGCAGGCGCGTTATCTACGTAGTTTCCGACGGCAAGGAATACGGCAGCCGGGCAACCTGGAAAGAAGTTGTTCGCTACCTGCAAACCAACAAGATTGCGGTCTACGGCACGCTGGTGGGCGATTCGGCGCGCTGGGGCGAGGGTTGGCTCAACCGTGTCCACCTGCCCTTCGAGATGTACGACAACATCCTGTATAAGTACACGGCGTCGACCGGCGGCGACCTGGATTCAGAAGGCGGCACCAACGGCATCGAGAAGAGCTACTCGAAGATCGCCGACGAGGCGCGCAACCAGTACACGCTCGGCTATTTCAGCCATGAGTCGGTCTACGACGACAAGTTCCGCGGTATCGACGTGCATGTGGACCGGCCCGATATGGTGGTGATCGCCAAGCGCGGATACTACCCCTCCTCACAGGATTACAAATAGGTCGTGGCTGGTTCGGGAACCTCAGCGGGTTTGGGCTTGTGCTCGGCCGCGTTCTGGGGCGGGTCCGATTTCGTGGGCGGATGGGGCGCGCGACGAGCGCCCGCGCTGCTTCTGGTTGCCTCAGGCCAGATTCTTTCACTCGCATTCCTGGTTGCGTTGTGCATTGCGCTGCACGTTCCTGGGCCGGCGCCGCGGTGTATTGTGCTTGCCGGCGTGGGTGGATTTGAGGGCGCATTATCGCTGGTCCTCTTCTACCGGGCCCTGGCGATTAGCACCATGGGTTTGACGGCGGCGCTTACAGGCCTGCTCACCGCGCTGATCCCGGTTGTGTTTTCGCTGGTGAAGGATGGGCTGCCCGCACCCATCAACATCGGCGGGCTTGCCGCGGGCTGCGCGGCCATCTGGCTCATCACTCACCAGCGAGCTGAGCCTGCTGATCCAGACCGGATTGATCTGGGCCAGCCCGACCAGACCCGGACCGCGCTCCTGTTGGGCGCCGTCTCAGGCATAGGATTCGGTCTGCAACTGGTTCTGTTGAAGCTGGCGAGCAGCGGCGGCGTGCTTTGGTCGCTCACCTGGACGCGCATGGCCGGCGTGTGTGCGCTGATGCTCGCGATTGCATTTACGCGGTCCCGGGCACCGATGAAAGCTTTTCTCGTGATCGGGATCCTCGCCGGAGCCCTCGACACAATTGGAAACCTGTTTTACGTACTTGCCGCGCGGGCGGGCAGGCTCGACATCGCCGCGCTGGTTGCTTCGCTGTATCCCGCTGGCACCATCCTGCTTGCCGCGCTGCTGCTGCGCGAGAGGCCGTCGAGGCGACAGATGGCCGGAATCGGCCTGGCACTTGCCGCGGTCGTCATGCTGAGCGTTTAGCGCCGTATCTACAGAGCGGTCGCAGAACATCGTACCGCCGGTCTCCTGACCGGCTGTATCGAGGGCCTCCCGTCCCTCAGAGACTTCGCTGGACCATGAATCTGGGTTATGGCACAGATTGCGAGAGACACAGGTTGAGGCCGGATTCCAGTGAGCGCAAAAAGGCCCGCGCTGTTGGCGCAGGCCTCTTGAATCTCTCTAGAGCGTGTTTCATAAATGGCTGTTAAGGCCCGGCATTCATCCCGCAGGGGTTAAAACCCCTCATTTTTCATGGTATTTTCGGCACGACTGAAGTCGTGCCCTGACACAAAACGGGTTTATGAAACACGCCGTAGTTCTTCCGGGGATTACACCCCTGGCATTAGACCAAATTCCGAACGGCCGCAGCCGAAGGGCCGCCAGTTACTTGGGCTCGATCGGGGCCGAGCTTACCGGGGTAGTCGACGTATTCTGCTGAACCGATGGCGGCGGCGGGTCCGGTGTGCCCTTGATCCCGTCCTTGAAGCCTTTCAGTCCCTCACCCAGACCCTTGCCGAGCTCCGGCAGTCTTTTGGCTCCAAAAAGAACCAGCAGCAGGATGCCAATCACCAGCAGGTGAGTTGGTTGAAGTAGATCGCCCATCGTTAACCCTCCGCGCCACGCTTAGCGGCCGCACACACATCACTACCGAATCATTGTCGCACAGAACAGCTACCCGCGGAGTGATCCGGCTCACTCTGGAATTGGCGTCGTCGCAAAGTTTGGGCTGGGAGCCCGACGAGTTAGCCGGCATTTCGTCTCGCAAGCACGAGAAACGAAAATTGGTGACCGTGCAGCTTTCCCCGGAGGGTCTGGGGACCCCACCGTACAGCCGGTCAGGAGCCCGGCGGTACAACCGGGCTCCGCCCCAGCGAATACAAATTATTCGAGGTGACCCCCGGCTGGAACCCGGCGCTACCGTTTCAATTGACTCTGGCCGGCTGGCCCAGCCGTTCCGCCACCTTGGTATAGAAGGTCCTGAGATCCTCTTCGTCGCCTTCCGTCAGCCGCCGGTAGACTTTCATGAGCGGAAAGAGGCGCGAGCCGCGAACATTCACCGCCGGTACCGCCGAATTGCCGCCGGGGTAGACGTACATCTCCCAGGCGCCGGCGTAGCGATCGCGCACCACTTCACCCAGGTAACTGCCCCACAGCCGGACCTCGAATTCGAGGTCGAATTGAGGGCCTTCTCCTACCAGGATCAGCACTTCGTCGAGTGCGTCAACGGAATCGGCTGAAAAATCGAGCTTTTGTTTGAACTCGGAGGCAGCCAGGTCGGCCGCGGCCCGCGCATAGCCCTCCATCATGGCGCCCAGGTCAGGGAACGACGTGGCTTCAAGACGCTGACGCAAATCGGCCGAATGAGGCATCGAATATTAAGAGTACCCGGTTTGCCCGGCGCTTGTAATGCCTTCAACGTAGGCTGTTGACGCCGCTTTTGTGGCAGACTGAAAAGAGTTGTGGAGGTCAATAAGCCGTGAAGACCCTCAAGTTCCTCGCCATGGCCTTGCTGGTTTGCTTCGCCTTGGGGACGGCGCGCTCCGCCGACCGCATTATCTATCCCGAACCCTCGCAAGCCAGCGCGGACCTGGCTGCCGCGCTCAAGACCGCCGCTGCCACGCACAAGCGCATTCTGCTCGACTTTGGCGGCAACTGGTGCGGAGATTGCCAGGTTCTCGACATCTACTTTCACGACCCCGCCAACAAGCCCCTTCTTGATGCCAACTTTGTGCTGGTGCACATTAACGTCGGCCATGTAGATGAGAACCTCGATATCGCCAAACGATACGGTGTTCCCCTCGACAAGGGCGTGCCGGCGCTGGCCGTCTTGAGCGAGCACGGCAAGCTGCTCTACAGCCAGAAGCAAGGCGAGTTTGAGGCCATGCGCCGCATGGAGTCCTCGTCGGTGACGTCGTTCCTGGCTCAATGGCGGCCCGAGAGCAGCGGTTGCTCGGTGGTCCAGGTCAACTGCTAGAGTCTGTTGCTAATTTTTCCCTCTGCTTACGCGAAAGTTGACAACCACCCATAAGGGCACTAATGAAATTCGATCTCGATAAGACTTCAAACAGCGAAACCTACAAACTGCTGATCGGGCTTATCGTTCCGCGGCCAATCGCGCTGATCACCAGCATGGACGAGCATGGGCATTTAAACGCCGCGCCGTTCAGCGCGTTCAACTATCTCTGTACCGACCCGCCGATTGTCGGCGTGGGCGTCACCAATCGCCCCGATCAGAAGTTCGTGCCCAAAGACACGGCCCGCAACATTCGCCGTACCGGCGAATTTGTGGTGAATGTCGTCACTGAAGACATTGCGGAAAAGATGAACATCTGCGCCACCGATTTTCCACCCGAGATGAGCGAGGTGGAGCTGGCTGGATTCACGACCGTGCCGTCAGAGAAGGTAAAGGTGCCGCGCCTGGCCGAAGCTCACGCGGCGCTCGAGTGCCGCGAATACACCACCATGGAGATCGGACGCTCGCGCATTATTCTGGGCCGCGTGGTGGCGATTCACGTGGACGACCAGTTTGTCGATCCGGCCGGCCCTTACATCCTTTCCGACAAGATGCACAACATCGGCCGCATGAACGGCCTGGGCAACTACGTCCGCACGCGCGACGCGTTCATCACCATTCCGCGCATTTCGTATGAGGAGTGGAAGAAGAATCACGCAGTAGCGCAGGCGGACGCACCTATCCCAGCGGCGCCAGGTGCTTGGTGTTCTGGTAGGTGTACTGGATGCGGTGAACAACCGTGATGGTTGAGAGCACGGCCAGCACCCATAGCACCGGAGCCATCGCGCCCCAGTGATTGAATAACGCGCCCAGGATAATGAGCACGATGCGCTCGGGCCGCTCCATGAAGCCCTACCTTGCATTGGCCGATCAGCGCCTCGGCGCGGGCACGCGTATAGCTCACCATGAGCGAAGTGACCATGACAAAGGCCACCAGCACTACGTAGCGGAAACGGTTGATGCGGCCGTAGTAGACCAGCAGCCCGAAGAACAGCACCACGTCGGAGTAGCGATCGATGACCGAATCGAAGAACGATCCGAAGACCGTGACCTGGTTGGTGCGGCGAGCCACGCGGCCATCAACCATGTCGAAGATGCCGGCGCCGATGATGACCATGCCGGCATAAAAGAACATGCGGTCGCCGTTGGACGAGTTGGCGTGGCCGAAAAGAAACGCGGCGGCGATGTTGATGACCAGTCCGAAGAAAGTAAGAAAATTGGGATTGATGCGGGTGAGCGCCAGGCCATGCACGATGCGATCGAGCAGCCAGCCGCAGGCACGGCCGAACGCGCTTGTCCAGGTCATTGAGGCGTCATGCTCCTAGCTTCTTGCCTTAAGCTGCCAGCTTCTAGCAGCTAGTTCCTTTTGCTAATGCGCAGCACCGGCCTCAGCAGCTTTGCCTGCTTCGCCCTCGTTGCCGGCCTCATCGTGAATCGTAGTGAGTTTCAGGATCTCAAGCTCGCGTTTGCCGTTGGGGGTTTGGATCACGCTAACATCGCCCACTTTTTTGCCCACAATCCCACGGCCAATCGGCGAAGTCGTCGAAATCAGCCCCTTCTCAACGTCGGCCTCTTCGCTCGTAACCAGCCGGTAGACCAGTTCCTCTTCCTTGGTCGAGTCGTAGACCACCACCGTTGAACCAAATCCCGCCTTATCCCTGGGAATGTTCGCCAGGTTGACCAGCGAGAGCTCGGCCATCCGCTTTTTGAGCTGGCCGAGGCGGGCATTGACAAACTCCTGCCGCTGCTTGGCCATGTGGTACTCCGCGTTCTCCGACAGGTCTCCCATGGCCCGGGCCTTCTTGATCTCGGCGGGCAACTCGTGAGCAAGTTCGTATTCAAGAGACTTGATCTCGTCGAGGAGTTGTTTCTTGATGTGTTCGGGCATTCGTGGTCCGCTGCGGGCGAGGAAGCTCAGCCCGCGTGAGTTCGTAGAACTAGAACTTCCATTATACGGCAGCGGGGAAAGGCGCTCCTGGAACCGCTTATTGGCCTTGCAGCGCGTATCTTGCCGGCGACGGGCCCTAACTCTTGAATCGATCGGAAAGCGCCGCTGCAAGGACCGTCGCCTGGACCCATCCGGAGAGAATCAGAAACCATCGCGAACCCACCAGCAGCGCATAGATAAACGGTGAATTCCCAGAGTTGAAGTTCGGGTTCGGAGCCCACTTGTCATCCTGGCCGAGCTTGACCAGCGGCAGCGCGTTTTCGAGCGAGTAAACCAGCGGATTCAGCTTCGGGTAGGCCGAACCGATCGGTTGCTTCCCTGCCCACTCCTTGTACGCTTCGTGCTCTGTGGGAGCCATTGCGCCCACTGACGCCGCCCATCCAAACACCGCCCCGCCCATCAACACCACCAGTGCAATCGTATAGAGAATCCGAAGCGGTGACTCCTGCAACCACGCGAAGGCAATCTGCCACCAGCGAGCGGGCCTCGGTTGCCGTAGCGCTCTCTCGCGTTGCAGGCGGAAAACCACGTGCCTGGCTCCGTCGTCGTCGCCACGCGCTTCCAGCGCTTTGCGCAGTTGCATCCACGGTTGCGGCTTCAGAACGTCGTCGCTCTTCTGGCGCAGGAGCCACGCCACACGCTGGTCCGCTGTGATCGCAATCTCCTGCGGCAAGGAGCTCTTCGTCAGTTCATCAGGTTTTGGCTTTTGATGCAGCACCAGCTCGTCATACTGGAATCCATCCAACATCAATTGCTCTGGGGATGGCCAGCTCGCCTTGTCGTCCCTCATTCTCTTAACTTTGGCGTCGCTCAGATCGAGGTAGATACGCGCCGGGTCTTTGATTCCGTACCAGAAGAACTCATTCTGAATTGTGGCGTTGTAAAGAAGGAAGTTCCCGATATCCGCGCCTGTGCAATCGAGGATGCCTCCGATCCAGGAGTTGTAAAGTTCGACCGAAGCAGTGCAGCAAAACTCCTGGCGCAGGTAAATGCTCCCAGCAACCTTACCCTCAAATGCGATCAGCCCGCTTTTCTCGTTGTTTAGCTGGGTTTGCGATAAGTCGAGGTCTCCCTGGATCATCACACGCTGCAGGTTCACCGGCCCATTGGACACCGCCGCCACCATCGAAAGCAGTCCCGCCACGATCGCACCGTCCGCGGTGAGCCCCTTCTCAAGAGTTGCGCCGGTCAGATAAATGGTCTTTGTCCGGGCAAAGTCGAGAACGATCTGCCCCGGGAAGTCGCACACCCAGCAGACGATCGGAACGTCGATGGCCTGGTTACTCAGGTCGAGATCTCCGGTCACCGTTACGCAGCGTGCGCGTAGCCCTTTTGCGTCCAGGTAGCTGGCTGCGCCGGGGTCAGTAAGTATCCAGCGAATCAGGCCCGCGCGCACCTCAGGCTTTGGCGCTCCGCTGTCAGCGTAGACAGGATCGGAACTCGCAGCCGAGTCGGTCAGAATTCCGAGTTCGGCATCGCTGAGGTCCGCGTCAAATCCATTCTTTGCAAGCGCAATCAGGCTCTGTGCCCGCATCTGATCAACGTTCGGCATCGTCATCCCATCGGGGCTGCTCGCCTTTTAATCAGTCAGCCCATGTCGACTGCTATCCAGAAATTCCTGCAAGATTATCGTTGCAGCCACCTGGTCGACCACCTTGCGATGATCCTGGCGCTTGTGGCCGGCTTCATACAAAACCCTGTGGGCCTCTTGAGTCGTCAGCCGCTCATCCCATAGATGAATCGGCAGCCCGGTCAGTTCACCAAGCCCGACGGCAAAGGCCTGCGTCTTTGTTGCCTGGGCGCCGACCTCTCCCGACAGCTGCCGCGGATTGCCGACGATAATCGCCACAACGCCATACCGGCGCGCCAGCCGCGCCAGCGAGCGCATATCCTCGCGTGGATTGCGCCTGCGTTCGAGGGTCATGACCGGCTGCGCAGTGAGCCCCAGTTCGTCAGAGACAGCTACGCCGATGCGCCGGTTGCCGACGTCGAGCGCGAGGTAGCGGGAATGCAGGTCTTCTGGCATCTGCGGCGATGATACGGTACCTTGGGCGGGTCAGTTTGTTTTGAAGCGGTCTATTACAGCCGCCCCCAGTATTCCGGCCTGGAACCAACCCAGGAATTGAAGCACCCACCGGGCCACCATCAAGAACCAATAATTGGTGAGGAAGATCCTTGAGGGGAAACGTTTATCTGGAGCCCATTTATCGTCCTGGCCGATCTTGGCCAAGGGAAGAGCGTTCTCGAGCGTGTAGATCGGCGGATTGAGAGTCGGATACGCAGACGGCATTGGGCGACCTGAGGTGAAAGCCTCGTAAGCATCCTTCTCAGTCGGAGCCAATGCTCCATTCGCGCCTGCAATCCAGAAAATCGGTGTGAAGATGAGAAAAGTGCAACCGATAAGCCAGAGGACTCGTCGCAGGTCTTCCTCGAGCCACGCGACTGCGATCTTCCAACGCCTCAAGAGGAAACTGGACGCATGCGCTCGAAGACACCGATATTCGTAAACGACGTGCTTTGCCCCGTCGGAATCGCCCCGCGCCTGAAAGAGCGAACGAAGCTGCATCCATGGTTGCGGATTCAGGCACTCCCGTGGTTCCTGGAGCTTGAGCCAGCTGACGCGCTCCTCCACTGTGAGTTCGAGTTCTTCCGGCATCGCGACTTTTTCCAATTCCTCAGCGGTGGGAGCCTTATGAGGAATGATGTCTTCGTAGACCAGACCACCGAGAATGAGATTCGCTGGAGACGGCCAACTCGAGCGGTCGTCGCGTAAAGCCCTGATGCGAGCGCCTGAGAGCTTAAGAAGCGCTGTCCCGGGTCTCCGGACTTGTATCAGAATAAAATCGGCGTTGAGTTGGAGATTCTTGCAATAAATATCGCCTGCGCGGACGTTCCAAAATTCAAGGTCCCCGTGCAATTCTGCTCCCGGAATGCGTACCGTTCCTCGAATTGCCGTACCTTTGCGGAATCTGACACCACCCTGCACATTTGCCCGGTCCAGCATGAGCGCGTTTGCCCTTGTTGTGAAGACCGATTTCTCACACACAATGATGCCTTCGATGTGGGCGCCCGGCAATCTGACCGAGCCACGCACCTTGAAGCAGTCGGTAAAAAAGATATTGTTACTGATCTTAAGGTCATCAAGCGAAAGCGCATCCTCGCGGCAATAAAACCTCGAACCGGCGCAGTTGAGCTCGCTCTCCATCGTTGCGCCCAATATCCGAACTTCTTTGAAGAAGCGGGTATTACTGAAATTCACTGGACCGTGCGACAGAATCCCATCAGCCCAAACACTTCCGGTCACCCTTGAATCAGTCAGATACCATCCCTTTATCTCGACTGCGAGCAGGTTGACGTCTCCCTTGATTGTGCATCCGCGCAGATACAGCGTCGGGGATATCCGGCACTCTTCAAGATCGAGCTTTTCCGAGATTGTGGCTCCCCAGACACGCAGTCCTTTGGGGTCGATATTAGAGACCGCTTCAGGGTCGGTAGCGAGCCACCGAATAAAATCCGCACGAACCTCTGGCCGCTCAACACCTGGCACTGGCTCTTCCGGATCGATTGAACCTGCCGAGTCACGAAGGACCTTTTTTTCTGCTTCTCGAAGTTCAAGGCCCAGGCGCTCTTTCGCAAGCGCAATGAGCTTGTCGTACCGGATTTCATCCAGCTTGATCACAATGTGAATTCCGCCTTGTTCTGGGGCTGGCCTTTGATTGACATCCAGTTTGCCCCATCAGAGCGACCGAGCCAATCGGAAAAGAGCGTCGGCTTAGGAAAAATCGGCGGTCGCTGCCGAGGGCTATGGGGAGCGGAACGGTCCGCCAACCCGGTTCGGCACGAATTCTACCCGATACAATGAAAGATAGAGAGTCCCCAGGGGTCCAATTCGCGTCCTAAATGGTTGAAGAATCTTCTCGGCCGCCCCGATCAAAGCAGGCAGGCATCATTATTGCCCCAAAAAGGGACTCATAGCGGCATCATGGCAAGACGCAGAGCGAAAAGCAGGAGAAAATCTGGATTGGCGGGGGCGAGGGTCCTTTGGTTTCTGTTCGTCGTCGCGATTGCCCTTGCCGGAGGCGCAGCGTGGCTGGTGCTTTCGCCTTATGGACCTGCGACGGAGATTTTTGTGGATTTGAACCCCGGCTCTTCGACCTTGACCATCGGCCGCGCGCTCGAAAATGCCGGAGTGGTGCGAAGCCAATACGCATTCGACCTGGTGCGCCTGTTCAAACGTGGAACCCTGCGCGCCGGCGAGTACCGGTTCGACCGTCCCGCGACCGCGGCTGCGGTCTATGCGCGGATTGTCAGGGGCGACATTTACACCCGCGCCCTGACCATTCCCGAAGGATCGAACATCTTCGACATTGCGGCGCGAGTGGAGCAGGATGGATTCGGCAGCCAGCGAGACTTTCTGGATGCCGCGGTAGCGCAGGTGGGCCTGATCGCAGACATCGACCCGCAGGCCAAGAGCCTTGAAGGCTACCTGTTCCCCGATACCTACCGTTTTGCGCGCAGGGTGAAGCCCGGGCAGATTGTTGCCGCCATGGTGAAGCGATTCCGGGCGGTTGCCGCGCAGTTGGATATGAAAGACAACTTCCACCAGGTGGTGACCGAAGCGTCGCTGGTTGAACGTGAGACTGCCGTCGACTCCGAGCGTCCGCTGGTGGCAAGCGTATTTGAGAACCGGCTCAGCAAAAACATGCCCCTGATGACCGATCCCGCCGTGATCTATGGCCTTGAGCTGGAAGGCGTGTGGCGAGGAACCATTTACCAGAGCGATCTGAAGCGCGATACGGCGTACAACACCTACATCCATACCGGCCTGCCTCCGGGACCCATCGCCAACCCGGGCATTCCTTCGCTGCGCGCAGCCATTCACCCGGCAGCGTCGAATTACTTCTATTTCGTGGCTGAAGGAGCAAACGCTCAGGGCCACTCGGCCTTTTCTGCCACACTGGATGAGCATAATAGCGAAGTTGCAAGCTACCGACGCGCGGTGAAGAGAGCAGGCGGACGATGAGACTCAACCGCTGCTTTGCCACCTGCGGATTGGCGCTGCCGATGATGCTGGCCGGCTGTTCGTTGCTACCCTCAACCCGCCATTTACCGGTTCCCAAGGCACCCGCAACCGTTCAGACCGCAACTCCTGAAGAACTGGTGGCGCAGCTCAACAAAAACTGGGATGCGCTGAATACCATAACCGCCAAAGTAAATATCCTGGCAAGCATCACAAAACCTAAAGAAGGATCCGTGACCACCGAGCCGTCGTTCACGGCGAATATCCTGCTCAGCAAACCGGAGTTGCTGCGTGTTTATGCTCGCGTGCCGGTGCTTGGCACCGAGATGTTCGACATGGCCAGCGACGGCAGGAACTTCACGCTCTACGTGCCGTCGAAGAAAAGAGCGGTGAAAGGGCCTAATACGCTCACCAAGAAATCGGTGAACGAGTATGAAAATATGCGGCCGGCTTTCTTTTTTGACGCCATGGCGGTGCGGGGGATTGAATCTGATGAGTTGTACTCAGTAACGGCCGACTCTGAGACCATCGAGGATCCGCAAAAGAAGCATCTGCTCTCGAAGACGGAGTACGTGCTCAGCATCATGCGCACGAGTTCCGACAGCCGCCAGCTTACGCCGGTGCGTGTGGTCACCTTCGATCGCGCTGACCTGATGCCCTACGAGCAGGACATCTACGACGCGCAAGGGAATCTTGAGACCCAGGTGTTTTACGGCAAGTACAGCGATTACAACGGCGTCAGGTATCCGGCCACGATTACCATCAAGCGGCCGCTGGAGTCCTACCAGATCGTGCTGACCGTGCTCACAGTAACCGAGAATCAGAAGCTCGACAGCAACGAGTTCGTAGTCGACGTACCGCCGGGAACCGAGATCAAGAACCTCGAATAGAATCGTAGCGCCGGTCTCCAGAGGCTGCGGAAAAAATCACCGGGATATGGTCTTGTATCAGGGCGCGAGTTTACTCGTGCCGATAAGGGCTTTAAAGAGGCGGGGTTTTAGCCCCTGGGGGACGTTTTTTCGGGAGCTTCGCTCCACTCAACGAGTTTTTCCGCATCCTGTCCAGACCGGCTGTACTGAGAGTCTCGAGACCCTCGGGGATTTTGCCCGGACCAGAATTCCGGAAATTCGCGTCGTCTGCGAGAAATGCAGACGCGCACTATTGCGGCGCGGGCTGGGGTGGAGGTGCGGGAAGGGGCTCTTGGACCCGTGGAACCGTCGTGTTGCCAGGCGGCGGCGCTCCCATGCTATTCACCGAGGCCGCAACAAAGACGCCGTCCTTCAAGGCGCCCTCGGCTCGCACCATGTCGCCCACCTGGATATCAGCAAGCGTAATGGGATCGCGGCGCTGGCGAAACGTTGTATTTTCGTCGGCGACAAAGCTGTGCGGCACATTGTCGAGCGAGCCCGTCACCGTCACTTTGGTTCCGTCGATGGCTGTCACTTTGCCCATCAGCCAGGTCTTGCCAAAATTGGCGTTCATCTCGCGCATCTGCGCCACGCGTTCCGGGTCAAGCTCGACAATGAACATGGCGGGAACCGATTTGGCGGCTTCATCCATCTGGCCGCGCACCTGGATGATGTCGCCAACCTTGATGTCAGTGGGCTTGAGCTGCTGCGGAGGATTGCCGCCCATGCCGCGGCCCTGACCGCCGCCTCCGCCGCCGCCGTTTCCCTGCCCGGCACCTGCGCGCCGCCTTGGCCGCCACCATTGCCCTGGCCGCCCTCGCGGCGCACGATAGGCGGGCATTTTGATGATGCGCGTATTGTCAGAGAAGCGCACCGTATACACATCGCCGGCGTCAGTCTTGATGGTGTACCGGTCAGCGGCGGTTGCTGTAACTGTGCCCCATAAGACCGCCGCCCATCATGCCGCCTCCGGGCCGGCGCTGCCCGTACCCTCCACTACCGTTCTGGCCTTGCACGGGCGCCGGGTTTGGGTCCTGGGCTGAAGCGGACGCGGTAATAACTAGCGAAAGCGCCAACGCTGAGGTGAGCCGGAAAAGGCTGAGCTTCTTCATGTAGAGATAGACGGATTCGGCGGCCATTGAGACGACCCTTTAATTCACGCGCTGAGGATCTTCTTACCGTGCCTGCGCAGGCTTGGCGTTGGTCTGCGAAGCCAGCAACTGTTTAAAGTCAGGGTTATCGCGCAGGCTGGCAAAGGCAACATCTGAGGCCACCTTTTTCGGGCTGGTGAATCCCTCGTCGAGCGCCCTGCGCAAATATTGGAGGGCGCAATCGGTCTGTCCCATGCGCACACAACCCAGCGCCATGTAGTAATTCACAGCGCCCCGATCGGTTACTGAAGCGGGATTCTGCACCTGCGGGCTGCCACGGTCGGCAAATATCTGAGGATCAATCTCGACCGCCCGCTGATAAGACGCCCAACCACGGCTGTACTTGTGCTGGGAAAGCAGGTTTGTGCCCAGGTTCTTGTATACGAGTGCGGATTCGGGATCGATCTTGAGCGCTTTGCGGTAGAGTCGCTCGGCGGCGCCATACTGCTTCTGGGAATCGTAAACCGTGGCTAGATTGTTGATAACCTGCGCGTTATGGGGATCGAGCTTGAGCGACTCGCGGTAGCAGCGGATGGCATCATGCACATTAAACATCATTTGATAAGCGATCCCTATCTTGTTCCAGATGGCAGCACTCGGCGGCGCCTTTTGATAGGCGGCAATGGCCGCCTGGTACCGCTGATGCACACTGTACGAGTCACCCATTTCCTCTGGGGTGGGGGCGAGCTGGGGCGTCACTGCGAGAGGTTTATCGGTTGCGGCAGGAGCCTGCGCGGTGGTCTCTGACGGTGTTGGAACCTGCACTTGCGCCGGCGTTTGTGATGAGGGCGTTGCTTGAACCACAACTGATTCGGGTTGAGGGACGCGCGCCGAGGTCTGGGCGGGTGATGGGCCCGGGCTCACCAGGCATGCTGAAGTCAATCCCGCAACACGGAGCGCGCAGAGAGCCGATGACCTGATCATTTTTCCCTCCTGGCTTCGGCGGGAGTCCATTATCGACTTTCGCGCAAGCAGGCGGAGTGTATCGAACATTCGAATGCCTGTCGCAAGAAATTAAAGCACTTTTCGAGATCAATGAAAAGGCGAGGGCAATGAAAAGGCAAAACGAAGAGCCGCCCGACCTGTGGCGCAGAAGAAGATCTTGAAAAACGGAACCCTTAGAATTCAATATGCATCAACAAGATGGCGATAAACTTTGTGCAACGCGGAAGGGCGGAGGGACATGGGACAAGAGGCGCGAGTGCCGGCAGCGGCGGTTGCGGAGCTGAATCTTATGGAGCGCTACAGGCAGGTGCGAGGCCGAACGCTCGATCTTTGCGGTCCTCTCACCCCTGAGGACATGATGGTGCAGTCGTGCCCTGAGGCTTCGCCGGCCAAGTGGCACCTGGCCCATACCGCATGGTTCTTTGAGTCGTTTATTTTGAGCGAGTTCGCGCCTGGATACCGTCCTTTCAATTCCGACTTTCCGTGGCTCTTCAACAGCTACTACGAAGGGTTTTCGGCTTTTCCCGAGAAAAAGCTGCGCTCGTCGTTTTCCCGTCCTGGGCTGGAGGAGGTTTTGAGCTACCGGGAGCACGTGGACGAGGCAGTCGAGCGGCTGCTTGAGAGCGGCCCTTCGCCGGAGGCTCTGGCCCGCATCGAGCTTGGAGTGAATCACGAGGAGCAGCACCAGGAACTTCTGCTCACTGACATTCTTCACGCATTTTTCACCAACCCGCTTCGACCAGCCTATTTGCCTGCGAGGGAAAACCTGGACGAATCCTCTTTATCTCCATCACCCAGGTCTCAGAGTCGAGACCCTTCGACAGGCTCAGGGCGGGCTCTGGGGCACCCATCGGCGCCGGTTCAATTTGAGAGTTTCGAGGGCGGGCTGCACGAGATAGGATTCGCAGGCGAAGGATTCTGCTTCGACAATGAACTTGAGCGCCACCAGGTGTGGCTGCGGGCCTACGGGCTCGCGAACCGGCTGGTGACTTGCGGCGAGTATCTCAGCTTTATCAACGATGGCGGCTACTCGCGGCCCGAGTTGTGGCTCTCGGCCGGATGGTCCGCGGTAAAGGCCAACGGCTGGAAGGCCCCGCTCTATTGGTCGAATGAGAGAAGGCGAGTGGAGCGTCTTTACCCTTCGCGGAGCGGTTTCTCTGAGCCAGATGATGGACGCGCCCGTAAGCCAGGTGAGTTTTTTTGAGGCCGACGCCTACGCCCGCTGGGCCGGCCGGCGGCTGCCTACCGAGGCGGAGTGGGAGGTTGCCGCTGCAGGCCGGCCGATCGAGGGCAATTTGCTGGATTCTGGGATTCTGACTCCCACTGCTTCCCACCAAAACGAGGACCGCACGAAGTGCTACGGGGATTGTTGGGTGTGGACCGGGAGCGCGTACCTGCCTTATCCGGGATTCAGGCCGCTCGAGGGCGCGCTGGGCGAGTACAACGGCAAATTCATGAGCGGGCAAATGGTCTTGCGTGGCGGCTCGTGCGTCACCCCGCAGAGACACATCCGGGCAAGCTATCGCAATTTTTTTGCGCCGGAAACGCGGTGGCAATTTTCCGGGATAAGATTGGCGTCCTGAAGTCAGGTTCCTGCATCAAAGGTAGAGACATGTCTCTGTCAGCTTCCCCTGCAGCTTTCCTTCAAATCGACGAACAATTGGCGCGCACGGTGCGAACCGGACTGGGCGCGTTGCCCGAAATCCCTGTCGCCGTGGCTTTTTTACGACGAGGCAGGCTCGGAGCTTTTTGAACAGATCACCGAGCTGCCGGAGTACTACCTTACGCGCACCGAGCGGGCCATCTTTGAAAGCAACGCCGGCGAGATGGTTGCGGCTGGCGGCGGACGGTGCCAGGCTGCGGTTCACCGAACTGGGCGCGGGATCTGCGGAAAAGACGCGGGTGCTGTTGAAGGCCGCTCTGGCGCGACAGAAGGGCCTTGTCTTTGAAGCGGTCGACGTATCGGCAACGGCGCTGCTGGTGGCGCAGGCACGGATCGAACGCGAGATTCCCGGCGTGCGGGTCGAGCCGCTTGAGATGGACTACACCAACGGATTTGAGCTAGATCTGGCTGCAACGCGGCGAGCGGCGGCTCGTGCTTTACATCGGTTCAAGCATCGGCAACTTTGAGCCGGAGGAGGCCGCGCGGATTCTGCGCAAGTTGCGCAAGCAGCTTGATCCGGGAGACGGACTGCTGCTGGGCGTGGACCTGGTGAAGGATGAATGCACCTTGCTCGCCGCCTACGACGATGCGGCCGGCGTTACCGCGGCCTTCAACAAAAACATGCTGGTGCGAATGAACCGCGAGTTGGGCGCGGACTTCGATCTTGCGAGCTTTAATCATCGCGCAGTTTGGAACGAGACGATGTCGCGCATCGAGATGCATCTCGAAAGCTGTGTCGACCAACGTGTGCGCTTTGCGTCACTGGACTGGGAAGTTGACTTCGGCGCGGGCGAGACCATCCACACCGAGAACAGCTATAAATACCGCCCCGGAGACGCGGAAGCGATGCTGGCCGAAGCGGGGTTCGCCGCTGCCCGGAGTTGGACCGATCAGCGGGGATGGTTCCAGGTGTGTTTGGGACGGGCGGAAAACCGCGATCGAACCTAACCTGCATTGACCATGAAGGGCTTCAGGATTTCGCCGAAAACCCCCAAAGCTTCACAGCCGGACTGTGAAATTGCGTGTGTTTTCGTCAAAGCTTCACAGCCAAACTGTGAAACTGCACGGTGTGTGGAGCGCCAAGTTACTGATTCGATTGGAGAGGCTCACAGTTTCACGGTTTCTATGCGCTTTGAAGGAATTACACCCCAGAGTGCGAGTGCCGATGAGGGCCTGGTCCATGCCATGCGAGCGAAAGTGGGGTTGCCGTTCTTCATGTTTTCCTGGCCGATCCTTTCCTATCCAAGATAGTGCGCCGAAGGGCTGTAATTATCTGCGAAAAAACAGTGGTCAGTGAACAGTGAACAGTGGCCAGAAAATGCGTTGGGATTAAAAGGGTTAGCGAGGTTCGTTCCCGCCCAAGCGGGGCCTGGATGGGGCATGAGGGTAAAGCCTTAGTCGTTTTGTGGGCTTTTTCGGCGCGACTAAGCAGGTCGCGGAAAGACACATGGAGTGGAGTGAAATACATCCGGCAGGGGTTAAAACCCCGTCGCGTTAGTGCCCATATCGGCACGACTAAAGTCGTGCCCTGACACTTCTTGCCCTTGGATTGGGTTTTCCGCAGCCTGTACTTGGGGTTGGCGGTATCCCACCCATCGAGCACAAAACGCTCGATGGATGGGGCAACCCAGTGTTTCATCCATCGCGGGTCGGAAACGACTGAGGCGGACTGATACAAGACTTTGCCTCGGACACATCAACTCAGAATTCGGTCTAGTAAGGCTGCATCCGATCTCTGACGCCGGCTCGATGTCTTTATTACTCGACCTCGAGCACCAGGCACTTCAGATACTCGGTCTCGGGCAGGTTCAGCACTACTGGATGGTCGAGTGCAGCGCCGCGTCGTTCGAGTAGCCGCACGCGCCTTCCCGCGTCAGCCGCCGCGGCCGCAACGGCGCCTTCCAGGTCGACCCAGCTCACATGATGCGAGCAGGAGCAGGTCACCAGCAGGCCTCCCGGCCGCAGCATTTTGAGCGCGCGCAGGTTCAGCTCCTTGTAGCCGCGCAACGCGCCTTCGACGGCCCGCTTTGATTTCGCAAATGCCGGCGGGTCGAGCACGATGGTGTCGAACTGCTCGCCCGCGCTCGACCAGTCGCGCAGAATCTCAAAGGCGTCGCCTTCAACCCAATCGACTTCGGCCTGAATTCCGACTTTGAGCTGCGCACGATTGGCCTCGAGATTCCGCTCCGCCACTTCGAGCGACGCGTGCGACGCATCGATTCCCGTGACCGTCTTCGAGACCCGCGCCAGGTGCAGCGCAAATCCACCCTGGTAGCAGCAGACATCGAGCGCGCGCCCGCCCGGAGCCATCGACCTGGCCCAACTCTCCGCCGCCGCGTAGTTGGCGCTCTGATCGAGGAACGCGCCGGTCTTCTGGCCGGAGTTGGCGTCGTAGAAGAACGAAAGTCCGTTGAGCCGGAATTGCGTCAGGGTCTTCGGCTCCTTCGCGTCGGCAGCCCACAACGGCCCAGCGGCTGGCGCAGGCAATCCCTCGAGCTCGCGAATGCGCGGGTCGGGGCGCTCCCAAATGGCCGTGGGCGACAGGTGCTTATGCCGCGTGAGTACACGCACGGCAACTTCGCGTACCAATGGGGAATTAAGACCTTTGGCCAGCAACTGCACGATTATCAGGTCGTTGTACTTGTCGATCACCAAGCCGGGCAACTCGTCTGCCTCGCTGAAGCACAAACGGCAAGAATCCGACTTGCGATCCTCGCCCACGAAGAGCGGCAAACGACGCGAAATAGCGACTCGCAGCCGCGTAGCCAGCAGCTCAAGCCACTGCGGCTCATCAATCGCCTCGCGCGAAACAATGCGCAGGGCAATCTGCGAGGCAGGACTGTAGAGCGCCATACCCAGCAGCAGCCCGCGATTGTCAGCAACGGGCAAGAGCGCAGACTCTTCACCTGAGCCCAAGTCAACCGACTCAACATCTGAAGCGTAGACCCACACGTGGCCACTGCGCAGCCGGTCCGCTGCACGCCGGCTTATGATTGCGCCCTGTGGCACAGTTCCACTCTGCGCAACTGGCCTCCCGGCAGCTTCGTCGCGCGGTCCAGCCTTGGCCTTCGCGGGTTTGATCGGCGCTGTCGAACGTCTCGGAGTGTTAACGCCAGCCTCGAAAGGTACACGCTTCCCGTCGGGTGCGGAGTTATGCGTCTTTTTGCCGAACCCGGCAGCGGGCCGCAGGGATTTCCCCTTCGGCTTACCTTTGTGCGCACCCTCCGACCTGGCCATCCACTCCCTTTCCGTGAGCCCCCAAAGGAGCCCGGAGGCCGGGAGCGTCAGTCCCGGCCGTTACTTCGTCTGGATGGAGCGCAGATACTGGCTCAAATTGCTGATTCTGAGCAATCTCTGATCAGGATGCTGCATGTCCATTCTACCAAGCACCGGGCCCCACACCGGCATCTGCGCGTGTTCCATGCGCGGGCAGCTCGGTGCCGTACTCCAGCACTGTGGCGATGTGGCTCGACGGAAATTTGCCGCCGTTGTTTCCGGCAATTGCCGTAAGATCGGCCGGCTTCTGCTTCAGCGCGGAAGCAACCGGACCATTGCCGCGTCCGTCTGTGCCATGGCATGGGGCGCAATAGCTCCCAACATCTGTCTCCCGTTTACGGGACCGGTCTTTTGGACCGTAATGATAACAACTTTGGCGTTGTTTTGATCCGCATAAACAGGTTGCGATCCAGCCGAAACCGCCAGCATTCCGGCTACCGCGATGATTGAGAGGCTTTTCAACATAACATTCTCCATTTCCGGGCCTCTACCCGCGACAGGCTTCCTTGGGGCTTAACACGCCACGGATGCTTCATGTAGCGCGCCGAAAAAAACGGGCCGTAGTTAACGGCCGCTTAACCCGTCCAATTTGGAGTACTGCCGCAATTGAGCATTACGCGCCTGTTCGAGCACGACTCGATGTGATGCGCACCACGTAGCTGGCGGGGCCGATGATGTTGAATGCCAAATTGAGCGCGAGAATCCTGTGTGGGAATCTGGGCAAAATCAATGCAAATCGCTGGAGCGATGCCGATTGTCTGCGAATTTGCACCCGGCAAATTCGTTTGGCTCTTCGATACACCTCTCGGTCGCTCCCGCCATGATTCAAGCTCGAAAAATCCAACCGGCCTATAATGAAGCATGGCGACAGCCAGGCAGACCATCTCCGCTGACGTTCCCGAATCAGTTTCGCCTCAGGCGGAAGACATTCAGGGTGCGAACGCTGGCGCCTCCGCTCAAAAGCATCCCGAGCCATCCTCGAAAATTCCGCCCCCGGCGCTTTCAATCGACGAGCGCTTTGATGCCCTGCTGCGCCACGTCAAAAGCAATCGCCCCAATGAAGATACTTCGCTCATCCGCAAGGCATGGGAGTTCTGCGTGCAAGCATCACGAGGGGCAGATGCGTGCCTCGGGCGAGCCCTACATCATCCATCCGCTCGAAGTGGCCGAGGTTCTGGCCGAGATGAAACTTGACTCGACGGCCATCGCCGCGGCCCTGCTGCACGATGCCGTTGAAGACACGCCGGCGACCAATGAGGAGATCGCAGCCGGTTTTGGCGACCAGGTGGCGCACATTGTTGAGGGCGTCACGAAGATCGACAAGATTCAGTTCGCGAATCGCGAAGACCGCCAGGCAGAAAACGTGCGCAAGATGCTGCTGGCCATGGTAAGCGATGTGCGCGTGGTGTTGATCAAGCTGGCCGATCGCCTGCACAACATGCGCACCCTTGAGCTATCTCAAGCCCGACCGGCAGGAAGCCATCGCCCGCGAGACTCTCGAAATCTACGCGCCGCTCGCGCATCGCCTCGGCATGGGCAAGGTGCGCGGCGAGCTTGAAGATCTGGCTTTCCGCTACACCGATCCGGTGAGTTACGAGCAGGTGGCCGCCGCCGTTGAAGCGCGCCGCATTGAAGGCGAGCAGTTTTTGCGCGGCGTTGAAGACCTGTTGACCGAACAGCTGCGCGAAAACGGAATCGAGGCACGCGTTGAGTGGCGCATCAAGCGCCTTTACTCTATCTACCAGAAGATTGAACGCGCTCAATATCTCTTTCGAACAGGTCTACGATCTGCTCGCCGTTCGCGTCATTACGCACGATGTTGCAGCCTGCTATGCGGTCTTCGGCCTCATTCACACACTCTGGCGCCCCGTTCCCGGCCGCATCAAGGACTTTATCGCCATCCCCCGCGCCAATCGCTACCAGTCGCTGCACACAACAGTGATGGGCGAAGGCGGCCATCAGTTCGAGGTGCAGATCCGCACCGAAGAGATGCACCGCATTGCCGAAGAGGGCATTGCCGCGCACTGGAAATACAAGGCGGGCGACGGCGTTGTTACTTCACGCGACGAAGAGAGGCTCAACTGGATCCGCCAGCTGGTCGAGTGGCAAAAGGAGATGACCGATCCCAACGAGTTCCTCTCCAGCCTCAAGATGGACCTGTATCCCGACGAGGTCTATACCTTCACTCCCAAGGGGAAGGTGGTTGTGGTTCCGGCCGGCGCAACGCCCATCGACTTCGCCTATACGATTCACACTGAAGTGGGCAACACTTGCGTGGGCGCCAAGGTGAATGGCCGCATGGTGCCGCTGCGCACCAAGCTGCTCACCGGCGACATTGTAGAGATTGTCACGCAGAAAGATCACAAGCCGAGCCGCGACTGGCTTACATTCGTCAAGAGCCCGCGCGCGCGCAACAAGATCAAGCACTGGCTCAATGAAGATCAGCGCCGTCGCGCGGTCGAGATCGGCCGCAAGCTGCTGGAGAAAGAGGCGCGCCGCTTCAAGGTATCGATGGCGCAGATCGGCGATCAGGACCTTGGCCGCATCGCCGGGGATTACGGAGTGGCCACATCGGCCGACCTGCTGGCGACACTGGGCCAGGGCAAGCACACAGCGCATCAGATTCTGAACAAGCTCGCGCCGGGTTACGCCAATCAAGCCGGAGCTGAGTCCGCGCCTGAAGCCAAGCCCGGCGAAGGCGGCTCGGGAATGTCCGATGCCGTCCGCAAGCTACACCTCACCGGCTCCGATTCGCTCGAGGTCGAGGGCCAGAACGATCTGCTCGTCTATCGCGCGCGATGTTGCAATCCCATCCGCGGCGAAGAGATTGTCGGCTACGTTACTCGCGGCAAGGGTGTGGCCGTGCACGCGCGCAGTTGTCCCAATGTGCAGAACCTGCTTTACGAGTCCGATCGCCGCATCAACGTGGAGTGGTCGAGGGCCGGCGACCAGACCCCCGGAGCAGCCCAGCGCTATCCGGTCAAGATCACCATCTTTTGCGACGACCGCACCGGCATGTTGAAGGAGCTCACCGCTGTCATTTCCGACGAGAACACCAACATTCGCAGCGTGGATATCAGCCGCGACGACGCCGGCGAAGCGATTATAGAATTCATTGTCGACGCCGAGGACCTGCGCCACTTGAATCGCATCGTTCTCGGGTTGCGGCGGGTGAATGGAGTGCGAGCGGTGCAGAGAACGCAGAAGGTGTAGCAGACAGGCAACAGGGAGCAGGAACTGCGGCGGCCGACCAAATTCTGGCCGATGAGAACAGGCCAAATTCACCGTTTTCGGGGTACAATCGCGACTAAGAGCGAGGATGCGATGAAAACTCGAACAGCACTTTGGGTGGGAGTCCTCATTGGGTCGTCGGCGGTGATTGCCCTTGGAGCGGCCTCCGTGGCGATCATGCTCGTGAGCCATCGCCTTTATTACCCGAGCCCGCAACAACGAAGCGCATTCTTGATCGCCTACAACCCCGGCAATGCCGTTGCGCCTTTCGTCGACTCGAAGAGTGGTCGCCAGACCGGTTCCAGCGAGGGGTCCGGTGCGGGAGATCATTTTGTAACCCACAACGCCGAGTTCGACGAGTATTTCACGACCCAGAAGAGTAACGAAATGGCGGTCATGGCCGCTGTCGTGAGAGATTTGGATCGCGAGCTTCAACTGAACGGCGTACGCGTACTCAGCAGGAGGAAAGGCGCAGATAATGCGCTTCACATTTCCTACACCATTGGCCCGGTTCTGGGTTCAGTCGTGCTTGGCCCGCTCACGCAGGATTCGCAAGTCCATCGCGCATCCAACACCCTTCCGGCTGGGTATGAAGATGTCACTCTTCGCGTCGCCCTTGAGGAAAAGTGGTTCCCGAACGGAACTCCTTCACATCAGGACCTGGCTCAAATCGACCGCTAGAGCAGCAAGGGAGCTGTTGAATCTTCCCAACTCCGCGTTCCTGCCGAATTCACCTCGCCGGTCTCAATTGCTCATATTTTTCCGCTCGCGAGTGCGAGAGTGACTTAGTGTGCAATTCTGTGCGCTGAGGAGTTCTCATGTCGTTTGGACTTTATGCTGGTGGGTTCGCTGTTTTGATTGCCGGTCTTGCGTATGGGGCGCACATGATGCATATGCCCACGCAATGGATTGTCGTCGGCGCGATTGTGATGATCGGGATTGGAATTCTTTCCGCTGTCAAGAATACCCGGCAGAAGGACCCGGCGAGCTAGCGGCGTCGTAGCAAGGAACGAGCAGCTCGCTGCTTTCCTATTCCATATTACCTGGTCCGTGTTACTTGCCCTTTAAACTACCGCCAGCGCCGCCATCCCCTTGCGCGGCGGCATGAAACGCTCCGCCCGGTACGCAATCTGCATTTTTTCGCGGCCCAGCAGCTTGCGGATTTGCCCGTGCGCGTGATCGGCCCAGGGACCGCGATTATCGAGCTTGATATACGCCTGCCAATGGCGCAGCGCGCAGCGTCCCTCGCCTTTGCGCTCGAAGGCCAGCGCCAGGTTATAGTGCGCGTCGGCATATCGCGGAGAAAGCGCGACCGCCCGTTTATACGCGACAATCGACTCGTCAATCCGCTCCAATTCATCGAGAACGTTGCCCAGGTCAAAGTACGCCAGCACGTAACCGGGATCGATCTCGGTAGCGCGCCGGTAGAATTCCTCGGCACTGGCGAACTGCCGCAAATGGAAATACACGGTTCCCAGGTTGATGCATGCCGCCGCGTACCGTGGATCGATGGCCAGGATCTGCTCGTAAAGCGAAATGGCGCGCTGCTTGTGCCCGGCCTCCTCGGCCTGCACCGCGGCCATAAATCGCTCGTTCATTCCATGCGAGGGTGGCCGCAGAGGTGAAGGCTCTGAAACCGCAAGCCTGCGCTGGGCGCCGTCCACGCGTTCGAAATCGAAGAGCAACTGACGCCGGATGGGGTCCACCATCTCGCCGCCGTGCCTGAACGCCAGGCGCGAGCCGGTACGCACCACGCAGGCCTCGAGCAGCGGATTCGTCCATTCCAGCCACGGCCTTCATCGCCAGCACCGAGTCCCGGATCGAAGCCGCGGAAATCGATTCCTCGCGCAGCACACGAAGAATCCGCAACTGCCCAAGATCCTGGAATGTGTAGCTTTCTTTGGGAAGGATCAATCCAGCCCGCTCCCAGCCTTGCAACTGGCGGGAACCGATCTGGAGAATTCTCAAAACATCCTGGCGGTTGTAGCTGCTCACTTTCGAGTGCTCCTGGTTCAGCGAGGGACCGCTCTACTTGCGATTATGCCAAGAGTATGCGTGGATAAGCGGGCGCTTACTACCTTTGTATTGAAAATTTTGGTGGATAACCCGTACCGGATTTGGTTCACTCGCTTGCGGCATCCCGGCAAAACCTAAATCCTCTGCGTTTACGGCGGGTCTGCGCCGACGCCCGGGAGCTTTCGCCATCACCCAAACGTGTGATATTGGTTTTGCACCGGGCTGTGTACTTTGTTGTAACGTTGGTGCTATAGTTCGTGCCTGAAAAGAAAAACCGAGAACGAGGTCAGAGCGTGGCAGGGCTTTCTGTTCACCTTGCTCTTTTGCTTTCCCCAGACGGTTCGGTCTCGGTGCAATCCGTAAGCGCAGGGGCCCCCACTCTCCTCGGATTTCGCCGTGAGGATTTCCTTACCTCAGCGGTGAAGTTCGATCACATTGTCCACCCTGGCGATGCCGACGTTGCCGCCACTCTGTTTTCAGCCCAGATCGATTCGCCATCGGGCGAGTTCAATCTTCGTCTCCGTCACGCCGACGGCCGGATTCGCTGCGTTCGCGGCAGCTACCGCAAATTTCCAGCGCCGCGAATCCGGCAATACCATGCTTCAACTTGAGCTTGCAGATGCGCGCCAGCTCGCTGAACCGGGCGACGCGGTCTTGCTTTCGAGTTTCAAACCACTGATCAGCCAAACCAACGACTACCTCTACATCAAGAATCGCGACCACGTTTTTCTGGCCGCCAGCAGACAGCTGGCCAAATTCACCGAGTCGGTGAATGACTCAGCAGATCTGGCCGGCAAGACCGATTACGACGTCCACCCTGAAGCAGTTGCAGATATCGGATACGACCTGGAGAAGCGCGCAATCGCTGAAGGGCGTCGCGTCAATCTCATCCAGCAGCTTACCGACCAGGAGGGCAAGCAATACTGGATCGACAACCGTAAATACCCCATCAGCGGAGCGAACGGCGAGGTCATCGGCATCTTTGGAATCGCCCCCGACATCACCCGGGGTCTCGAAAACGAGCGCCGCGTCCGCGAGAGCGAAGCGCTCCTGCATTTGTTCATCGAGCATGCGCCTGCGGGCCTGGCTATGCTCGACCGCGAAATGCGCTACCTGGCCGTGAGCCGCCGCTGGCTCGAGATTCATTCGCTCAATCCGCAGCAGGTCATCGGCCACTCGCATTACGAGATCTTCCCGGACTTGCCCGAGAACTGGAAAGCCGATCATCAGCGCGCCCTCGCGGGCGAGCCTGTTTCCCCCGGTGTCGATCTTTTCGAGCACGGCGATGGAACCCGTCAGTGGTTGCGCCGCGAAATCATTCCCTGGCGCGCAGATGACGGCTCTGTCGGCGGACTTGTTCTATTTTCCGAAGACGAAACCGAACGCACCGAGAGCGCCGAACGCCTCCGCCTCGCCGCATCGGTCTTTATGACGGCGCGCGAGGGTATCACCATCACCGACGCCGCGGGGAACATTCTTGAAGTGAACGATGCATTCACGCGCATCACCGGGTACACGCGCGACGAGGTGCTGGGGCGCAATCCACGCCTCCTCAAGTCGGGCCTCCAGGACAAGCAGTTCTATGAAACCATGTGGCGCCTGCTGCGCGACGAAGGCCAATGGTCAGGCGAGATATGGAACCGCGCCAAAAACGGCAACATCTACGCTGAACATCTGACCATCAACGCCGTTCGCGATGCCAGCGGCAAACCCGTGCAGTACGTCGCGGTCTTCTCTGACATTACGGCGCTCAAGGAGCACGCGTTGGAACTTGAGCACATGGCCAGCTACGACGGGCTCACCGGCCTGCCCAATCGTGCGCTTTTGGCTGATCGCCTGCGCCAGGCCATGAGCCACGCGCGTCGTCGCAACCAGAAGATCGCCGTGGCCTATATTGATATCGATGGTTTCAAGGCCATCAACACCCAGTTCGGTCATTCCGCCGGCGATACTCTGCTGATCACGCTCGGAATACGATTCAAGGCGGCCCTTCGCGAGGGCGACTCGCTTGCCCGGCTTGGCGGCGACGAGTTTGTGGCCGTCATACTTGACCTCGAAAGCGTTGAGGGCGGTGAACAGGTGCTCGAGAAGCTTCTCGCCGCTGCCGCCGAAGAAGTGAAGATCGACGGCCATTCCATGAGAGTGTCGGCCAGCATCGGCGTCACATACTATCCCCAGGATGAGGAACTCGACGAAGACGGCCTTATCCGTCAAGCCGATCAGGCGATGTACCAGGCCAAGCTCGACGGCCGAAACTGCTACCGCCAATTCGACCCGAGCCAGGACCTGGCGATCCGCGGCCGCCATGAAGGCCGCGAGCAGATTCGCCGCGCCCTGGCCGCACGAGAGTTCGTGCTTTATTACCAGCCCAAGGTAAACATGCGCACTGGCAGGGTCACGGGCGCTGAGGCGCTTATCCGCTGGCAGCATCCCGAGCGCGGTCTCATGGCGCCGGCTTCGTTTCTGCCCATCATTGAAGATCACTCCCTTTCAGTCGAGATCGGCAACTGGGTGATCGAGACCGCGCTCGCCCAGATGGAAACCTGGCGGAAACAGGGCCTCGAGATTCCGGTGAGCGTGAATGTGAGCGCCATGCAGTTGCAGCAGCCCGACTTTGTCGATCGCCTCAGCAGCACTTCTCGCGGCGCACCCCGGCGTGAAGCCGGCCCATTTTGAACTTGAAGTGGTTGAAACCAGCGCTCTGCGCGACGTGCTGCAGGCTTCGCTGGTTCTTAACGCATGCCACGCGATCGGCGTGTCGGTCGCGCTCGACGACTTTGGGACCGGGTACTCCTCGCTCACTTATCTCAAGCGCCTGCCCGCGAACGTGCTCAAGATCGATCAGAGTTTTGTGCGCGAGATGTTCGAGGACCCTGAAAGCCTCACCATCCTCGAGGGCGTTCTTGGCCTGGCTTCGGCGTTCCGGCTTAGCGTGATTGCCGAAGGGGTTGAGACCACCGATCACGGCCTGGTTCTGCTGCAACTGGGTTGCGAGGTTGTCCAGGGCTACGGCATCGCGCATCCCATGCCGGCCGACGAATTCCCGCGCTGGGCCACTGGATGGCGTTCCGATCCGCGCTGGGCCCATGTGAAGCCATTGAACCTCGCCAGCCGGGAGATGCTCTTCGCCAGCGTGGAACATCGCGCCTGGGTTGCGGCCTTTGAGGCTTATCTGCAGGGCAAACGCAGCATACCGCCCTCGCTCGATATCAATCATTGCCGTTTTAGCGCGTGGCTGGAAGAGGAAGCCCGCGCACTTATCACCCCGTTGCCCGCCTTTGAGGAAACCAGGCGCCTGCACAGTCAACTTCACGAACTGGCCAACGAGATCTTTATCGTCAACGCGCAGAACCGTTCTCGCGCCCTTTCCCGGCTCCCCGATCTCCACGATCTGCGCGATCGGCTGCTGAATCAAATTGATCGCTTCGATCGCTATGGCGATTACGCGGCGTCGGGTTACGGGCAGCCGAAGTCATCGGCGGAATGAACTCAGCCAAAATTCCGCCCCGACGCGAGTTGCCGGTTTTTGGGGATTTCCCAGGCCGCGACTGGAAAAACAATGCGGCACGAAAAGACTGGAGCCGAAAGTCGGACTCGAACCGACGACCTGCTGATTACGAATCAGCTGCTCTACCAACTGAGCTACTTCGGCTTGCTTCTCGATTGTATCGTGCGGCCGGTTGAAGGTAAAGTTGACTCGCGCCGCCTCGGGCAGGGCAATCGCATTTGGATTTTGAATCTTGAGCAACAGCGGCTTTGAAAGGGCATGGCTTTAGCCGTGCCGATGTATATGTCAAAAACCGCCTCGGCTTTAGCCGCGGAGGGATGTTTTTTCAACTCAACCCCATCCCCCAGGGCCTAAAGGCCAGGCATTCTCTTGGCAGCACTCTAAGGCGCGGCTGAAGCCGTGCCCTTTCAAGGCAAATTCTTCCCATATCCTGAAATGCGATTGCCCTGCCGCTGCGGCGGGAACTGAATGACTGGGTCCAGTGTCTAAATAGAAGAGCCATGAATATCCTCGCGCAAACTCTGCAACTCGCACTGAGAATTGCAATCGTCTGGGCCGGCGGCTTCATCTTTGCCGTCGGCGTTCGCGCAATTCTGCCTGAAAAACTTGGTTACAACATCACCACCGCGCAGAACACGATTTTCGTGCCCTTCGACCGCGTGGGCTTCTGGACCTGCGTCCTGGCTGCACTCATCGTTACCGGACTTGTGGTGTTTCGTGCCATGATCGCCGATCTCGGCTTCGGTTCCTGAGCACGGATCAGCGGCGCGCCGTATACTCCTGCTCATGCAGATCGACCCTATGCAGGAGTGGCTTCGGCTCACCAAGGAGTACCGCGCAAAAGGCGACGTTGAGTTGCTCGAAATCTATCGGGATTTCGCGGATCTTACTGACGTCGCCCAGCGGGTTCTGGCAGCAGAGTTGCGCAGCCGCGGTCTCGACAAGAAGATTGCAGAAGAAAAAGAAGCGGCGGCGAAGGTTGATAGATTCGCCTCATCGCAGCCTCCTTTGCCGATACTTGAGCGCGCCGAAGAGGCCGTGCAGAGCCGCGTGCTGGGAAACAACGCGACCGAACCCGTGCCGGACGAAAAGGAAGTCGCCGAAAACGAAGACGACGCGCCAGTCGAATACACGTGGAAGACCGCTCTTTGTGAGTGTGAGGAGCGCGAGCAGGCTTACCAGATCAGGGAGGTTCTGCGGCGCGCCGGAATTGAAAGCTGGATACAGCCCCGCTACGGGATCCTCTACACGCGCGTTCTCGTCGCAGCCGATGAGCTCGACCGCGCCCAGGCCATCATCGCCAACCCCATTCCGCAGGACATCGTTGACGAGTCCCACGCGACGGTGCCGGAGTTCGAGTCTCCGCGCTGCCCCTCTTGCGGCGAACAAGACCCAACACTCGAATCTACCGAGCCGGTGAACGCGTGGAAATGCGAATCGTGCGGGCGGGAATGGACCGATCCGGCCGGGCAGCCTGAGCAGGTCGCGAGCTAATTCGGAAAAGCCCCCCAGACGCGGAAAGAGCCGCCCGGCAATAGGCAGCTCAATCCTTAGGGAGAATAGTTCCAACGGAGGCAAAGCCATCAGAACTTTCTGGCTGCATAGTAGGTGTGGGGGAAGGCAGTGTCAAGGGTAAATGTGGATGAAAATAAGATTATTGTAATCAATGACTTATAGAGACTTTTCCAGATACTCGAGGGTCTCGGTCTTTGATTTATCTTCGCCTTTTGCGCTTCGGCATTTACCGATATTTCCTGGTGTTTCTTCCGGTTTATGCCTATTTTTCCACAGGATTCGACGTCTGTTAACCCCTCGGATGCGGCCCTTGAATTGCAGCCGGACTTTCCTTCGGATCTTCCCGAAGATTGAGATAGATGAACTCTTCGTCGTACACCGACGAGGCTGGCTTGCCCAACGCCATGCGATAGAGCGCGCGTCCCCCGCCCAGGAAGAATCCAAGCAGGATCGCGGTGAGCGAGCCCACGATCACGATGCCCGCAATTCCCATGAGCAGCCTGGCGGTTTTCTGCACATCCGACTCCTGCCCCTGAGGCATTGAAGTCAAGTTGGCTTCGTAATGAACCAGCTCGATTAGCCGGTGGCTCTCGTCCGGAATCGCGTCTCCGCTCACCAGCGCAACCAGTTCCCCGCTGCGCCGCACCTCGAGCGAAGCCGTGTCGGAGTCAGTAAGCGGCTTGGGCCAGGCCGGCTGCGCTGTGCCGCCCGCTTTGATGTAGGCGCGGATCGCCGCCTCCTGCGCTTGCGCAATCTGCGGAGTTGGATAATCGACGATCGTCAGCGTAGCAATTCCCGAGGCCAGCGCGTAGTTGGCCGTCGCGGTCTCGGCGCCCAGATCAAACCGAATCAGCCCAGGCGGCAGCACCCCGCCCGACCCCGCGTAACCCGCCGGTCCCAGGGCATAATGCGTGGTTTGACCCTGCAGATTCGCCTGTGGCAGATAGGAGAGGACGGGCGGCGCAATGTCCCTGTTGCCGCCGGGAATCGGCAGCTTGTTTGCAATCTCTCTCAGCTCTCCTGCCGACATGGGACCAACACGCGAAAACGTCGCATCCACAACCGTGTTGCCGCGCCAGAACAGCACTCGATTGTTGTCTGAGGCAGCTCCGGTGCCGATCGACTCTTTCGGCCAGCCGTTTTGCCTGAAGTAGGAATAGGCGCCGTAGGCTCCGCTGGCATCCTCAAAACGCAGCGCCCGCATGGCGATGGTGTCGCTATCGCGCTTGTAGTTCGCCACCACGCCGAACTGGAATCCGTACTCCTTCAGCGCAACCGCGTTGCCGGCATCGAGTACCGTCGCGTCGTTCACGGTCCTCGGCGGCTCGGCGGCAACCCATCCATCGAAATCGTCGGGCAGCAACGCCTCGGGCGCGGGAGGAAGCGTAATGGTTGTTGCGGCTTTTTTCTCCTCTGCCGATGGCTGGCCCAACTGCGCCAACCCAAACTGCCCGCCGGCCAGCGCCGCCAGCATCACCAGAAATCCAATTCTGCGCGTCAATACTCTTCTCCGCCCAAACATTCGGCCGCGCACACACAATCGGTGCGCAGTCGGGTGTTCTTTCAGGGTACATGCTAGCCGCTCAAGTTCACTGCGGCGCACACCACACTACATTTGACACGGCGTGCGGGTGAAATGTTCCAGCGGTGCACGGACGACGGCAGGTTCAATCGGCGGGCGATCCCATGACTGCACCGGGAGGCGGAGGGTAGAGGAGGTTGCCCAGAGCCGGGTAGCGGCCACCGTAGAAGGTGAGCGCGTACTCCCGATGCCGGTGCTGAGAGGGCCGCCGACGCAGATGGCGGCCAGCACCGCGAAGGCAAAGGCGACCAGGCCGAAGAAGACCTGGAAGATGACGCCGACGACCCATGACCGCGCCCGAGGAGCCGGAGAAGACCGAGTGAAGGCCCGTACTCAGGCCGCCGATTGCACCGGCAAGGCAGAGTCCCGGAATAATGCAGCACGATAAACAGACCGATTGCGGCAATGATCGGAAGCACGATGCGCAGCAGCGCGTAAACAAAGAACTGCCGCTTTTCAGCCTTGATGGCGAAGCCCAGACGCGGGCGAACGCTTCGCCTGAAGTTGCGTTATCGAGCGCAAAATGCGGCAGCATGAAATCGCGCAACAGAATGTCGGCCGCAAACGCAGCCAGCACCAGCAGAAGGATGATTGGGATGATGGGCAAAACGAGAGCGATCAAGACGCCCCAATCGGGGTGGCCGCCGGGCGGGATGTCATGAAAAACGCGCCAGAATCCGGCCGCAAATGGAAGCAAAAATCAGGAGAACCAGCACGAACGAGAAGAATCCCACCACAACGTTCATCCAGAAAAAGCGCGTAGCCTGCGATTGATAAAGGCGCCAACCCGGCGCAATCTTCGTCGTGTTTGAACCAGGCAATGAAAGTAGGCAAAACGAAGCCGCGTGATGAGATAGAAGACCACGAACGACACAACAATGACAAGCAGCAAGGCCGCTGCAATCACCACTATCCACTCCGGCTTGATGTCGTGGAGCGAATTGATAACCGGACCCTGTGGGTACACATGAGCGCCATGGCTGGAGCCGTGATTACCGGAGGAATGGGAGTTGTTCCCAATGCCTTCGGTGATGACCGCAACAAGGCCAAGCTTGAGATACGTTCCCCATCGAAAGGGCTTGAAGAGAAAATCCCTGGTCCGTTGAAATGCAAATGAAACGGAATCCGCAGCTGAAATGGCACGCATACGAGACCTTTCCGGAAACAGCCCACGCTATCAGAGAACTACGCAACTATTATGCGCGCAGTTCCGCGGCAGGATGCTGATACGCACTCCGCCAAGTGTCCAGCGCCTCCAGAGCACGCTCGCACTGTATCCGGTGCCGCTCCTTCTTGTCGCGGATTTTGCGCCGAGTTTCTTCGTCCAGTGGTTCCAGCAGGTCAAAGGTAATGTTCGCCGGCTGAAAGTTTTTCGGATCGGCGTGCGTAATATAGTGCAGCAGCGATCCCAGCGCAGAGGCACGCGGAATCGGCATGGGCTCTTCGCCGCGTGGCAACGACTGCTGCATAGATTCCCAGCCAGCAATCCGGTCGCTATGGATTCGGTATAGCCTTCGACGCCCGAGATCTGGCCGGCGAAGAGGATGACCTGGCGTGGGACTGAACGCATTCCCTCAGCGGCTGAAGCCGCATTTTCCTTGTCGTCGTCGTTGGCACGACTCAAGTCGTGCCCTGGGCACTTCGTGCCTCCTCCGGGGCAATCTTCAGCCGGAGGCATTCGTCGAGCAGCGCCGGCGCGCAGATATAGGTATTGCGATGAATCTGCCCATAGCGCAGAAACTTCGCGTTCTCAAGACCCGGAATCAAGCGCAGCACCCGCGCCTGGTCGCCCCACTTCAGGTGGTTCTGGAAGCCGACCAGGTTGTAGCTCGAGGCGCGCAGATTCTCTTTGCGCAATTGCACTACCGCCCACGCGTTTTTGCCGGTTCGCGGATCGCGCAGTCCCACCGGCTTCATCGGTCCAAAGCGCAAGGTGTCGCGCCCGCGCCGCGCCAGAATTTCAATTGGCAGGCAGCCTTCGAAGTAGTCGCAGCTTCTCCCACTCCTTTGCTTCCGCCGCCTCTGCCGCAACCAGCGCATCGTAAAAGCGGTCGTACTCCTCGCGGCTCATCGGGCAGTTGATGTAGTCGGCGGTGCCCTTGTCCCATCGCGCCGCAAAGTACACGCTGCTCCATGTCGATGGTCTCGGCATCCACGATGGGCGAGATGGAATCGTAAAACGCAAGGTGTTCCGATCCCGTGAGCCGCTCAATCTCGTTGCTCAATGCGTCCGAAGTCAGCGGTCCGGTTGCGATGATCGTGCAGTCGTACTTCGTGCCGTTCTCGTCCTGGACAAGAGAAGTAACTTCTTCGCGAATCACGCGAATCCCAGGCTCGGCCGCAATTGCTTCGCCAATCCTGCGCGAAAACTCCACCCGATCAACGGCCAGGGCATGACCCGCAGGCACCGCCGTCTCATCGGCAATCCGCAGCGAGCGCCGACCCCAGCCGCCGCATTTCCTGCTTCAGCAGCCAGGGCGCTGTCCATTCCGACTCGCTTTTCAGGGAGTTTGAGCAGACCAGCTCGCCGAAGTCCGTAGTCTGGTGCGCGGGGGTCAGAAGAGGTTTGCCGTCAACCATCCTGCGCATCTCGTACAGATCAACCTGGCAGCCCAGCCGCGCCGCGGTCAACGCAGCCTCTGGCCCGGCCAGGCCACCGCCAATCACGCGAATCTTCAAGGCGCGCTCTCCGTATCGCCGGTCAGCACTCTGTTCTCACTTTCACCCGCATCGTTGCCCGTTCCGGAGGTCAGCCGGTCAACTTCCGATCCGGTGGCGAGCCGCTCAAGCGCTTCATCGTTCAGCCGTACCGTGCGCCACTCGTTCATGAATTCGCCGCCCATGGCCACATAGAAGTCGATGGCCGGCGTATTCCAGTCCAGCACCTGCCATTGCAGCCGCCGGCAGCCCTTCTCGACGCCTCGGCCGCAACCCGCTCAAGCAGAGCCTTTCCGATTCCCAGCCCGCGCAGCTCCGGCTCCACAAACAGGTCTTCGAGGTAAATCCCCGGTTGCCCCCTCCAGGTGGAGTAATTGCAAAAATAAAGCGCAAATCCCGCGGGCTTTCCATCCAGTTCCGCGATCAGGCACTCATAAAAGGGTTGCGTGCCGAATCCGTCGCGCAAAAGCCCCTCCTCGGTGGCCGTCACCTGGTCGAGGCCTCGCTCGTAGAGGGCAAGCGCCTTGATAAACCTCAGAATCTCCCCAACATCGGCCGGTGTCGCCGGCCGGATCGTTATAGCCATAGTGCTATTTTAGAGCCTGTGATATGCGCCACAACATGAGCATTCTCAATGGCTCTAGGATGATTGCGTAGCATGAACGCCCGCTTGGCGGCAAAATCGATAAGGCGGTCAGCATTGTGTCACATTTCGCCCGCCGTTCCACTTGTCGAGGGGTATCGGTTAGATTTAACGTTGGTTTTGCCGGTAGTTGGTGAGATTCGCTGAGCCTGTGCGCCGATTGTTCCGCGCCGCTCTCAAGGAGAAGATAATGAAACACAAACTTTCGTTTTTGATGAGCCTGCCCGCCGTGGCCGGTCTGTTGGCCTTTGCCCTTTCGCCCTCACTGGTACAGTCGCAGAAAATGGGCAAGATTCACGGACACGTGATCAACCCTACGGGCCAGCCCCAGAACTCGGGCACCGTGAGTCTTTCCACAGATGGCGGCGCCACTTTGAAGTTCACCTTCCCGGTGGACGCAAATGGCGACTATCACGGTGAAGCAACGCCGGCGACTTACGACGTGGTCTATCGCGCTGCCGACACCCCTCCGGGCAAGATCGTCGACAGCATCAAGGGCATCAAAATTACCCTGGAGGACGATGTTGAGGCCAACATCGATATGTCGCGTCCGGAATACATCGCCAAGCTGCCCGCAGATCAAAGGCAAGCGCTGGAGGATCTGAAAAAGAAGAATGAAGCGGCTATCGCGGCGAACCAGACCATCGGCCACGCCAATGCCGACCTCAAGCAAGTAACGCAGGATAAGAAGGACATCGATGGGGCGTCTGCCACGGCCAAGCAGCAGTTGGGGGCAAGCGCATCGCGCAGCGATATCGCAACCAAGACCAACGATATCAAGACCGCAAAATATGCCGACATCGTGAGCCTGATGTCGACCGACCTCAAATCCATGCCGAATGAGGCTCTGCTTTGGGCCAACCTGGCCTACGGCCAGGCAGGGCAGGCGCAATACGACGACGCCATTACCTCCTACAAGAAGGCCATTGAGCTCGAGAGCGCCGCCAAGACCCCGCGCCAGGATGTGATTGCCGTCGCGGATGCGGGACTGGGTGAGGTTTATGCCCGCACCGGCAAGGTACCCGAGGCCAATGCAGCCTACGATGCCGCGGCCAAGGCCGACCCCACGCGAGCGGCCATCCAGCTTCGTAATGAAGCCGTCATCTTTTTCCAGATGCATAACAGCGACGCCCAGGTTGCGGCAGCCGATGAAGCCCTCAAGGTCAATCCCGACGACCCGGTCCTCTACTACATCAAGGGCCAGGGATTGATCGGCAACGCCACCATCGATCCCAAGACCAATCGCATTGTTCTGCCTCCCGACTGCATGGCGGCATATCAGAAATATCTGGATCTTGCGCCTTCAGGGCAGTTCGCCGACGAGGTTGCCGGAATTCTTCAGCAGGCGGGTCAAAAGGTCACTTCTTCATACCACGCTCCCAAGACCAAGTAAGCCACTCGCAGCTGGTTTCACAAATGGGGCGTTCGCCGCAGGGCGGGCGCCCTGGCGTTTATGCGCGTTCCCGATTGCGACTGACGCGTCTTTTTGCTGGCGGCGAGCCATAAACGCTCTACAATCCAATCCATGAGCGGCGCTCTTCTCAGCTTCGGCGAAGCTTCCCGGCTGGTTGCCGCGCATGCTGCGCGCTTGTCTCCGCCCGGAACCGAGCGCGTCACGCTTGCCGACGCCCGCGGCCGCGTGCTGGCCCAGGTGCTTCGCGCCGACCGCGACCAGCCGCCGTTTTCGCGCTCCACGCGCGACGGCTACGCTTGCCGCGCGGTCGAAGCCAACGCTCATAATCAGCTCAGGCTTGCCGGCTCAACCCGCGCGGGCCAGTCGCCCGGAACGCCGCTTCCCGTCGGCGCTGCGTGGGAGATCATGACCGGCGCGCCCGTGCCCGATGGCGCTGACGCCGTCATCATGCTCGAGCACGTTGAAACTGACGACGTCCTGCGTTCGCCTTCTGCCACCGCGCAGGATCGAGACCGGCGAAAACATCGTAGTTCAAGGCGCCCAGGCTCGCGCCGGAGACGAACTGCTTTCCCCCGGCGCCGACGTCGGTTTTGCCCAGATCGCGCTTGCGGCTTCCTGCGGCTGTTCCTCGCTTGAGGTCTTTCTCAAGCCTCGTGTCGCTATTCTCAACACTGGCGACGAGATTGTGCCTGTCGATGCCGAGCCCGGCCCCGCTGAGATTCGCAACTCCAATGGCCCCATGCTGGCCGCTCTGGTGCGCGATGCAGGCGGCGAACCGTGGCTGCTGCCTACGGCGCGGGACAACACCCCGGCCCTTGAAGCTGCGCTCAGGCAAGCCAGCCGAGGCTGATCTCATCCTGGTCAGCGGAGGAGTCTCGGCCGGCAAATTCGACCTCGTCGAGCCCGCCATGGCAAGCCTCGGCGCTCGTTTTCATTTCACTGGCGTTAGCATTCAGCCCGGCAAACCGTTGGTCTTTGTCGAGTTCCCTGCCACGGATCCCAACCAAGACAAGACAGCACGAAGTGCTGTTTGGGCTGCCCGGGAATCCGGTATCCTCAGCCGTTACGTTTCTGCTCTTTGCCGCGCCCATTCTGCGCGCCCTGGGCGGACGAATCGACTGCGGCCCACATTTTGCGCTCGCGAACCTGGCAGAAGATGTCACAGGGAAGCCCGGCCTTACCCGGTTTCTGCCCGCAATCTGCAACTTTGCCGCGCCCCGTGGTGAATTGCTTACCGTCCGCCGCGTCGACTGGCAAGGCTCCGGCGATCTCGCCGCGGTTGGCCCGACTCCAATTGCTTTCTGGTATATGCCTGAGGACGCCGAGCGTCTCTCTGCCGGCGAAACCGTGCGCATATTGCTGTACTGAGGATTCCAATGCCCAAGTCCGCAAAGCGCTCTCAGAGCCTCAAAGCTCTCCCATTTCGACGCCGCAGGCCAGGCACGCATGGTGGACGTGAGCGCCAAGCCCGCCACGCGCCGCACCGCCTCCGCCTCGGCATTCGTCGAGCTTTCGGCAGCCGTTCTCGCGGCGCTGCCCTCGAATCCCAAGGGCGATCCGCTCCAGGTCGCTCGCATTGCCGGCATCCAGGCCGCCAAGCGCACCTCCGAGCTTGATCCCACTCTGCCATCCGCTGCCGCTCACGCATGTCGAGGTGCAGGCGGAAGTCGTCCCAGGCGGCGTTCGCATCCTGGCCTCGGCCGCCACCACCGGCCCTACCGGCGTTGAAATGGAAGCCCTTACCGCGGCCGCCGTCGCCGCCCTCACTATCTACGACATGACCAAGGCGCTCGACAAAGCGATCGTCATTCGCGAGCTGCGGCTCGAGTCCAAGACCGGCGGAAAATCAGGGAACTTCAAGCGCTGATCAACCGCAGAACTCCTCCAAAACACAGGAAAAATCTCCACAACTTGCCCCAAAGCGCCAACCCTCGTATCATCCGGCAAGAGCATCAGCATCCAGAGCGAAGGCCATCAAACGCCATGAGCCATCAAGAGACAGTGAATTTGCGTGTAAAGGGCCGGTTGATGTCGGCCTCAGAGATCGAGCGCACCCTGGTGCGCCTGGCCCACGAAATCGTGGAAAAGAGCAACGGCAGCGAAGACCTATGCCTGGTGGGCATCAAACGCCGCGGCGTCCCGCTGGCCGAGCGGCTGGGCAAGCTCATCTCGGGCATTGAAAAACGCAAGGTCGATACCGGGATCCTCGACATCCAGTTCTATCGCGACGATCTGTCGACCGCCGACATTCGTCCTGTAGTCACGCCCGGTTCCGTCGGTTGCGAGGTGGAGGGCCGCGATGTAGTGATCTGCGACGACGTGCTCTACACCGGCCGCACCATTCGCGCCGCTCTTGACGCGCTCTTCGACCATGGCCGCCCGCGCCGCGTGCAACTCTGCGTACTTATCGACCGCGGCCATCGCGAACTTCCGATTGAAGCCACTTACGTGGGCAAACACGTGCCCACCAGCAGCCGCGAGATTATCGAAGTAAAGTTTCAGGAGGTCGACCAGACCGAGCAGGTGCTGCTTGTTGAGAAGTCGTGAACAGTGAACCGTGAACGGTGCACCGTGATCTTCGCCCACCGTCCACGGTCCACCGTCCACGGTCCACCGTTCACCGTTCACCGTTCACGATCCACGAAGTACGACCGGACCCGCATGGCAACCATCCCTATCGCCGCACGCCGAAAACTGGCAACACCGCCGCCGCCTTCATCGTCTTTTCCATATCACCCCGGCTCATTGCTCTCGGTCATGGACCTCACCGTGCCCGCGCGTCAGTCATCTGCTGCAGCGCGCCACGGCTCTCGAGCACGCTGACCCGCTCGTCCGCGACCGCATTTTGCAGAAGCGCCGCATCGCGCTGCTTTTTTACGAGTCCTCGACGCGCACCCGCACCAGCTTCGAGCTGGCCTGCAAGGCGCTGGGAGCGGACACGACGCTGGTCTCAAGCCTCAGCTCGAGCATTGAAAAAGGCGAGTCGCTCAAAGACACCGGCCTCACCCTGCGCGCGCTCGGCGCGGAGGCAATCATCCTGCGCCACAATTCTTCGGGCGCAGCCTGGCTGCTCGAAGAGTCTACCCGCCTGCCGGTCATCAACGCCGGCGACGGTATGCACGAACACCCCACGCAGGCCCTGCTCGACCTGAGAACTATCCTTACGCATCTGCGCCCCGGCGTTGCCGAAGTCGGCTCCGAAACACTCTCCGGCGTAACCGTCACCATCGTCGGAGACATTCTGCACAGCCGCGTTGCCCGCTCCAACATGCTTCTGCTGCCGCGGCTCGGCGCGCGCGTGCTGCTCTGCGGACCTAAAGAATTGTTGCCCGAGATGGCCGCCAAATCCTCGCCGGGCATCGAGATCGAACGAGACTTCGAAGCCGCAATTGGCCAGTCGCAGGCGATTATGATGCTCAGGATTCAGGCCGAGCGCATCGCCGGTCTGCAACTCGACCTCGAGGAATACAAAGCCGCCTACCAGCTCACCGGCCAACGCCTCGCGACGCTCGCGCCTGCCGCGATCGTCATGCATCCCGGCCCGATTATTCGTGGCCTCGAGATCACGGCCGGCGTGGCCGACGGCCCGCAATCGACGATCCTTGAGCAAGTCACCAACGGCGTCGCCATTCGCATGGCGGTGATGGAGCGGGCGCTGACCGCCGCTGAAGGAATCCGCCCATGAGCACCCTAGCCATCCGCAACGGCCACCTGATCGATCCCGCCGCCGGCATCGACGCGCCCAAAGACATCTTCATCCAAAACGGCCGCGTAGCCGAGATCGCCGCGCCCGGCAAGCTCAAGCTGGCCAACGGCGCGCCTGTCATCGATGCCAAGGGCCTCACCGTCGCTCCCGGCCTCATCGACATTCACGTGCATCTGCGCGAGCCCGGCCAGGGATACAAAGAGACCATCGCCACCGGCACCGCCGCCGCAGCAGCCGGAGGATTTACCGCCGTTGCCGCCATGCCCAACACCATGCCGGTAAACGATTCGGTTGAAATCACGCGCTGGATGCAGGCGCCCGAGCGCGGCGCGCAGGTTCGCGTCTTTCCCATCGCCGCCGCCACGCGCGGATCGAAAGGCGAAACGCTCACCGACTACGCCGCCCTCAAGTCCGCCGGCGCAGTCGCCGTTACCGACGACGGCCGGCCAATCCTGAAAGACGGCATCATGCGCGAGAGCCTTGCCGCCGCCGCGCGCGTAGGCCTCACCGTCATCCAGCACGCTGAAGACACGCGCATGACGCAAGGCGCCAGCATGAACCTCGGCCCGGTTTCATTCAAGCTCGGCCTGCGCGGCATGCCCACTGAAGCTGAGTCGGCCATGGTCGAACGCGATATCCGCCTGGTCACCGAGTTGCGCGACGCTCACCCGCATCTGCACGTGGCGCACACTTCAACCGCCGCCGCTATTGCCGCCGTTCGCCAGGCGCGCCGCAACGGATTGCGCGTTACCTGCGAGGTTGCGCCGCATCATTTTCTGCTCACCGAAGAACACGTGGGCCTCTACAACACGCACGCCAAAATGAATCCGCCGCTGCGCTCGGCCGCCGATCGCGACGCCATGATCGAGGCGCTGCTCGATGGCGTGGTAGACGCCATCGCCACCGACCACGCTCCCCACGCCATGCACGAGAAAGAATTGAATTCGAACTCGCGCCCAACGGCATCATCGGCCTTGAAACCGCGCTTGGCCTCACGCTGCGCTGGCTGCACAAGGAGTGGCGCATGCCCATCGGCCGCGTGCTGAGCTTGCTGAGCGCGCAGCCCGCCGCGCTGCTCGGCCTGAAGGGACGCGGCACACTGGCCCTGGGCAGCTTTGGCGACGTCGTGATCTTCGATCCAAAAGCCGAATGGATTTACCGTGCCACCGAATCAAAATCGAAGGCCAAGAACACTCCGTTCGATGGCTCGGCCATGCTCGGCAAAGTCCACTACACTATCTCCGAAGGGCGCGTGGCGTATTCGAACCCCACGTAAGGCGCGAGGCCTGGTCTTACAATCAATCCGAAAGGTCAGTCCGTGCCGCTCTCTTCCCTTCCCACTATCCCCATGCGCGCCCTGCTTGCCGGCGCGCGGCGCAAAGAGCCTGCAATCGTCCAGTTCACCCGCGCCCTGGTTCTCGCCGAATCTCCCTCCGACGCGCCTGCAGCCGTGAACGTCTGCATGGAATTGGCCGCGGCGCGAGCCCGTTCTCTCGGCGCACGAGTCAAGCTCCATCGGCCACCCAAAGGAGTCAACTTCGGCGTTGCTCTTGAAGCACGTTTCGGACGCCGGCCGCGCTCCGCATTCGCCGCCAAGCCGCTGCTTCTGCTCGGTCATCTTGACACGGTCTGGCCGCTCGGCACTCTCAAATCACTGCCCTGCCGAATTGCAGATGGCCTTTTATGGGGACCGGGAACTCTCGACATGAAAGCCGGCGTGGCAATGGCGCTCACCGCAATTGAGATGGTTGCTGAAGCCGGCGCGCTCGATCGCGAAATCGTTCTCCTGCTCAATCCCGACGAAGAGGTCGGCAGCACATTCTCGCGGCCCATCACTGAGAGCCTGGCCGCCGAGTGTGCCGCGGTTTTTGTCCTGGAGCCCGCACAGGGCCTGGCCTACAAGACCGCGCGCAAGGGAACGGGCGACTGGCGCATCGACATCAAGGGGCTGGCCGCCCATGCCGGCGTCGACTTTCTGAAGGGTGCGAGCGCCATCCGCGAACTTGCCCATCTCGTTGATACTGTGAGCAGCTGGACCCAGCTCGACCGCGGGCTTACCGTAAGCGTCGGCGTTGCAGGTGGCGGATCGAAGACCAACGTGGTTCCCGCCGATGCCTGGGCCGAAGTGGACGTTCGCATCACCCGCGAAGCCGATGGTCCTCGCATTGAGCGCAGATTCGCGGCCCTCAAGCCACGCGATCCGCGCTGCACTTTGACGGTGACGGGCGGTTTGAATCGTCCGCCAATGGAGCGAACCCGCGGCACGGTGCGTCTGTTTGCCAAAGCCAAAGCTCTCGCGGCCGAGCTTGGAATTACGCTTGAAGAAGCGGCCACGGGCGGCGCTTCGGATGGCAACTTTACCTCAGCGCTCGGAATTCCGACGCTGGATGGAATGGGCGCAGTGGGCGATGGCGCGCACGCGGTGCACGAGTCGATTGTGATTGAACACCTGGCGCCGCGCACCGCGTTGCTGGCGGGGATGCTGATAAACGATGGTCCAGCCTGATACACTCCGGTGCAGTGGATAGATCGTAGGACTCTGAGCCCTTGAGCTGTCGCCCCGCAACACTCAATGGCGCATGGAGTCGGCCTCAACGCTGCGCAATCCCAATCCGGACCTTATTATTGAAACCACCGCTGGAGCGGCCGCAAAATCCGCTGCGGGAACCCGAAAGAACTCTCTGGAGAACATCTGAATTATGAAATTCACAGCATTGATCCTGAGCCTGGCGGCGATGGCTGCCGTTGCAAGCGCCCAAACTGCTCCCAAGCCGGCCAACACCACGGCAAAGCCGGCGACGTCGACCACGAAAACCGGCACAACCGCGTCCAAGACCACCGCCGGGAGTACTGCCGATTGGTGGCTGAAACTTCCGCCTAGCATTCCCAAGATTCGCGGCATTATCAAAACTGATTTTGCACTTCGTTACGAAGACGTAAAGATCGGCACCGGCGCCGATGCCGAACCGAACAAGATGTACCACGTGAACTACACCGGGTACCTTGCGGCGACGGGCGAGAAGTTCGATTCCAACGCGGACCGCCGTCCCCCGAAGATCGGCAAAGACAACAAACCGGTGATGGATGCCGACGGCAAGCCCGAGTTGGGCGATCCGGAGCCCCTTGTTTTCCCGCAAGGCTACGGCCGGCTGATTCCTGGATTCGACCAGGGATTTACCGGGATGAAGATTGGCGGCAAGCGGCGCATCTTCATTCCCTGGCAGCTTGCTTACGGGACGCGCGACATGCCCGGCCACCCACCTGACCACCCCGGGATTCCTCCGAAGTCGGACCTGATCTTTGACGTTGAGCTCGTGGACGTGACCGACATGCCGAAGCCGCCGCAACGGCCACAGATGCCTCCGCATCCGGGAACGGCGCCGACGCCTGGCAAGCCCGGAGCGCCTGCAACGCCCGGCGCTGCGCCGGCTCCGGGGGCAACTCCGGGACCGACCGCTGCTCCGGCTTCGGGAACTGGGGTCAAACCAGCTGCTCCGGCAACGGCGCCTGCAACAACTCCAGCGCCAGCAGCGCCGCCTGCAACAACTCAACCTGCAGCACCCCCCAGTCCGCAGACCGCACCCAAATAAGATAGGGCTCGGGAAATTCTCAAGGCGCGCCGGAGAATAACTCCGGCGTGGCCGCCAGATGCTGGCGCGTGTAGGGCTCGCGCGCGCCCGCGTACGGCGCTTCCGCTTCGCCCGTTTCCACCAGTCGTCCGCGCTCCATAACCGCAATGCGCGTTGAGAGATACCGCACCAGCGGCATGGAATGCGAGATGAACAGATAGGTGAGCCCGGGTTCGCGCTGCAGGCTGCGCAAAGGCTTCACAATCTGCTTCAGATTAGCTTCTTACAGGCCTTAGCCTCCTCAACTCTTCTGCGCTCTCGGCGGCGAAACCAGGATTGGCAAACACACAGACAGGGCCATGACGGCAGCGATAATGTGGAGGCCGTTGGCATACGATCCTGTGGATTGGCGGAGTTGCGCGAAGATCAGTGAACCGAAAGCGCTCGCACAACCCCATGCGGTCATCATCAAGCCGTAGATCGGGCCGACATTCTTCGATCCAAAATAGTCGGCCGTGAAAGCCGGCATGGTGCCGAACCCGCCTCCGTAACACATGAGGATAATGAACGACAGCACTGTAATAACGGCCACGGACGACGTATCGGGCAGAAACCAAAACAGAAATTAAGGCAATCATATACTTGGCTGACTATTCCGCAAGCCGGAGCATATGTGACAAGTTTGGTAATCTCAAATGGTAAACGATAGTAACTGGCTGTAATGTTGCCTATACTACAGGCAGTGGTGTATAAGACTGCCGATCTATTTTAGCGACTAGGTTAGGAGGTGCCATAAATGACTAGGCCATCTGAATTGGATGCCACAACCTCAAGCATTCCCTATCGATATGACCCGGGAGTTGGGTGGTATTTAGGCATACTGGTTATTTCGTGGATAATCAGCTTCACCAAAGCCTCTTGAGTATTCAGAATGGTGGCTCCGCTAACCATCAAGGCCTCGGTATCTGCGACGCTAACGCCGGTGTAGGCAGCGAATACGGAAGCGATATTCTCTCGTAGCCTCTTAACAATCTTGTGCTGTTCCTCAAGTTGACTTTCAATAAAGTCGATCCGCTCTAGTGCATTGACACGCCGTGAAAGAGGAAAGATGCATTCGTGTTGGCGTATCGCGTTGATCCTGCCGCAAAGATTACATTTGCAATCGAATCAGTTTGCCCGATGTTGTGTGTCGTGATCGGGACCGGCAGGGATTTCATAAACGCCGCAATGTTTAGACCCTCCGATACGTTCCCGCCGCCAGACGATATCAAAAGGTAAATTTCATCTCCGGCATTGGCTGCATCCGTGAGAGCCGTTCTCAGCTTTGCGGCCTGAGCGGTCTGGACTTCGGCGATGAAAACAATGTACTGACGTCATGGCCGCAATTAGACGGCTGGGACATCGTTCAAGTAAGACTTTCCTCTCGCCCGATCTTCTTTCTTCAACTCGCTCTTTCCATTTCAATACTTCTTCTGTCGGAATCTCGTACAATCCGCTCCTACTGTATCGATATCAAGAAATGCCTTTAAGCTTAGATCTCCGGTCCCGATACTTTAATCCTGGGCGCGAGTCTATGAGTTTCTTTCATGACTTCATATGCCAGAAAATCGGCTGGTTGCAATGGAACGCATTTATCCCATCCCATAAGGGGCAATGCTCCTAAAAGAGAGGCGCGTAATCTGGACGCGCTTTTAGGAAGTAATTGAATGCCGAAAGAAGAACGCCGTCATATGGGCAACGGTCATGAATCAAGATAATTTCAGTGCCCTTTTCCGTATGCCGCAGGGACATAGTTGACCAGCTTGAGCATGATATAGCGAAGCATGGCATGATAACCAAATTCGAATTACGCCTTCACGCATAACCCGCGGCCATGCCTCCGCGATCTCCTTTAGGTTGGCGGTAAATCCAACCGACAGCAGCCAATTTCCTCTGATGGCTCGCTGGAGCAGACCTATCTGTAAAATCTGTTCTTTCAGGCCCATCCCAATCCTTGAAGTCTCCAGCGAAATTACTGAGATCCGCAGAATGATAGCGAGTTATTGTCTCGCCGCCCTTGATCCTCTAGTTCTTTGATTCTTTTTTGCGAGCACTTTGTTCCATGCATTTTCAATGAAGAACCATTCTGAGCCTGCTGCGAACGACACAGTTTAATCCGAAAGTAAGAGGCGGATTTTCGCCGCTATAGCTTTCATCGATATATCCAACAACAACCACAAATATGCTCTTTCTCAGGTCATCGCACAAGATGAGGCCACACTTCGAGAACGCAAGAATCTTGACTCTGAACACACATCGGCGTTACGCTCCAATCTATGAGCGCTTCGCCTAATCAGCCCGTTGGTTCCTCCAAGAATGTGACGGGGGATTTCGATCGAATTTATAGATTTCACGCGGCGTATTAATCTGTGCCGCACTCAGAAATCAAAGCCAAACTCGATGCAGAGAAGGAAGCGAAGCGAACGTCTAAATCCGCTTCCCGCGTCCCTGTCGTCCCCAACCAAGCGATCCTTAGACCGTCGTTTCTCCCACCTTGCCGGTCAGTTCTGCATAGGTCAGTCTCTTCCCTGAGATCTGCGATACTGCCAGCATGAAACGGTCCGCATCAGTCAGCGGATTATCTTTGGTTGCGCGATTATTGTAGCGGAAAACTTGCTCTGCCACGTACGATCAAGATGGAACGGCTCGACCGCAACATAGGTTCCATTCAGATCCTCTCTTGAGCAAAGACCAGAAGTTCTCAATTCCCTGAGTGTGAACATCGCTTGCGAACGAATTCCTGCATATGGTTCACGGTCTTGTGAACGAAGTGTGCTGCGGCGAGGCCTCTCATAGCCGCCATGGGCGTCGGTGTAGACTCTGGCGACCGGCACCAAATTCTTGAGAATCTCTGCCTGCAAGGTAATGCGGCTGACGTTCGGAATCACCTTGGCGCGCACTTGCCGAGTGTAACGGTCCAGCATTCCCATCACAACGGTCTTGGCGGTCGCCATTCTCGGCAGTTCCATATGCTGTTGCGCGCGCTCTTGCGTGCATATTCTTGAACTTCCCACCAACGAAGGTTTCATCAACCTCTACGGGCTTGCCGGCGAATCCCATTTTCTTGAAAGTACCTGTTCTCCATCGCAAGGCGAATCCGATGCAGCATGAACCACGCGGTTTTCTGGGTCACGCCAAGAGCGCGGTGCAGTTCATAGCTGGAGATGCCATTCTTGCAATTGGAGAGCAGCCAGAAGGCCGGAAGCCACTTATCAAGGCCGATAGGCGAATCCTCGAACACGGTGCCAACTTTGAGCGAGAACTTCTGCCGCTTGTGATCTCCATAGCAGCGATACACGTTTCGCCTTTGCCAGCCAAGTCAGCTTGGTTGCGCCGCAATAGGGGCATGAGGGACGCCATCCGGCCAGCGCATCGAACTCCATAAACTTCCGGCAGTTCTCAGAATCGGCAAAGTGTTGAATCGCTTGCTGTAAGGTCTTGACTGCGTATTCCATGATCTAAATGTAGAACAGAATAGCGTACTCTGTCAAGTATATTATTGCCGAAATACCTGCGTCACATACATGGCCGTAAAGGTCCATCGCCGTGTGATTGCATCGGAGACCGAAGCCCAGAAGATGCGACCCACGGCGTTGCCGATACTGGCAATGCCAACCATGCCTGCGGCAACAATCGCGCTGACTTTGGTGAGTTCCTGAAAGATCGGAGATTCCTGCGAGATGAGCGAAATTCCAGCCGATGTGTTCAGAAACAGGAGCACCCACAGCGCCCACCACTGCCAGGACTTCAACGCGCCGCCCAGAGTGTAGTCCTTTGCCGCGCGCTGCCTGGTTTGCGTTGTGCTGGGAACCCAGCCCAACAGGCTTCCAGCCATCCGGCGGATTCTTCATGAAGAACGCCGTTGCCATGGTCACAACCAGATACGCGATGCCCAGATAAGCGAATGTCTGCAGCACGCCTACACTTTGAATGAGATGCGTCGCCACCGGCGCAGTAACCAACGCTCCGGCGCCAAAGCCGCCCACGGCAATGCCGGTGATCAGGCCTCTTCTGTCAGGGAACCACTTACCAGAACAGCGATCGGAACAATATATCCAAATCCCAAGCCGATTCCGCCGATGAGTCCATAGCTGAGATACAGCCACCATAGCTTGTCAGCGGAGAAGCTGGCCAGGAACACGCCCAGGCCGTACAGAAATCCGCCGGTGAGCGCCACGATGCGGGGCCCTTTCTTGTTGAGCCAAAGTCCGCCGAAGAAGGCGGAAATACCAAGCACAAAAACGCAGATGGTGAAGGTCAGGGTCACGTCGGCGATCGACCAGTGAAACTGCTTAGCGAGTGGAATGCGAAAGACACTCCATGCATAGACAGCGCCCAGACGCCATCTGCATCAAAAAGCCCGCTGCTGCGAGTCCCCAGCGATTCGTGTTTGGCATGCGTTCCCTCCAAGGCGTGTTTCGTGCAGTGATTCAGGTTGTTATTTACAGCTGCCGCGTAATTTGATCTGGTTTCCGAGCGTCTCAAGAAAGCGGTTGATGAGCGCCATGCTTCTGCGCAGTTCTTTGTGGCGGAACTGGTTGAGCAGCGAGAACAGCCCTGGCGGCTCAATGATCGGCTTTTGATAGCAGCCGAGAGTTTCAGTCGTCGCTTCGGCAAAGCACTGCAGCACCTCAGGATTGATGGAGCCGAGCATCTTGCCGAGGATCAGAGCGTTGCGAATGGCGCGCACTGATTCGTCTGATTTGGCCGCATCGACCGCGGTTTCAATCAGCTTGTCACTCGCGCCCAGTGCGCCGCGCAGCAGTTCAAACACGCCGTGCTCGTGCAATTGCTGCAGCAGTTCCCAGGAGTCGAGCAGTGCTTCCGCATGTTCGAATGGGGCTTCGTCAAGGCGTTTGCGGAGCTCCTGGCGCGGATCGCGCGGCGGTAACTCCAGAGAAATCGGTCGAGCCATGGTGCATTCTCCTTGCCGGTAGGTCGGCCTAGCGCGTCTGAATCTGTACGAGGTCATTGCCCGGCTGGCGATAGTCCTCGCGCTTCCATTTGCGCTCCACCTCGACGCCATTCTGCGGCGTGGGATGGCCGAAGCGGGAGTTGGTCTTTGGGCAGCGGGTTCTCGCCCACTTCGCCCAGCACTTTGAGCTGCACGGAGGTTTCCTTGTAAGCAGGCGTATGGGTTACCTTGTCGGTATAGCTGCTGGTGAGCCGGTTGACCGGCTCTTCGACTGAGTTCATGGGCATATAGAGTTCTTTGCCGTGAACCCGCGTGGTGATAACCGCCTGCGCGCGCACCTTGCCATAGCGCGAGGTTAGCTGCACCCAACTGCCGGTCTTGATGCCGCGATCGGTGGCGAGTTCCGGCGAAACTTCGACAAAGGTGCAGGGGGTTTTCTCGCGAATGCCTTCGGTGCGATAGGTCATGTTGCCTTCGTGGAAGTGCTCAAGCAGGCGGCCGTTATTCAGATGCAGATCGTATTCGGCATCCTGCTGATCCGATGGCTCAGACCACGTGAGTGGGAAGAAGTTCGCCTTGCCGTCGGGGAAGTTGAATTGCTTTGTGTAGAGCAGCGGCTGATCGCTGCCGTCTTCGGCCACGGGCCACTGCAGCGTCTTATAGCCTTCCAGCCGCTCATAGGTGACGCCAGCCATCAGCGGCGTGAGCGGAGCGATTTCTTCGTAGATCTGCGAGGGATGATCGTACTTCCATCCAGCGCCCAGGCGGTTGGCGATGTCCTGAATGATCTCCCAGTCGGGACGGCTTTCGCCAAGCGGCTCCATCACCTGATAGAGCCGCTGGATGCGCCTCTCCGTGCTGGTGAACGTTCCTTCCTTCTCCAGGCTCGGGCATCCCGGCAGAATCACATCCGCAAAGCGGCAAGTCTCGGTGAAGAAGATCTCCTGCATGACAAAGAAATCCAGCTTCGACAACGCAGCCGCGACATAATTCGCGTTCGAGTCGACCAGGCTCATCTCTTCGCCGAAGACGTACATCGATTTGAGACGGCCGTCATGAATGGCGTCGATCATCAGGTGGTTATCGAGTCCAGGCTTCGGCGGCAGCGTTACATTCCATGCCTTCTCAAATTTGGCGCGAATGGCGGGATCGTCGACCTTCTGATAGCCAGGGAAATAATTCGGCATGGCCCCGTGGTCGCTGGCTCCCTGCACATTGTTGTGTCCGCGCAAAGGATATGCGCCTGTTCCCGGACGCATGTAGTTGCCGGTGGCGAGCAGCAGATTCGAGATAGCCGTGGACGTGTCGGAACCCATGATGTGCTGCGTGACGCCCATGGCCCACAGCACGCAAACGCTATCGGCCTCCGCAATCATGTGCGCGACCTTGGTCAGCGTTTCAACCGGAAGTCCGCATCGCTGGCTGGCCATTTCAAGCGTGAAGGGTTCAAGGCTCTTGATGTACTCGGCGGCGCCGTTGACCCACTTGTCGATGAAGGCCTGGTTGGCAAGGCCGTTCTCGAAGATGTAGCGCGTCACTGCCGAGAGCCAGATGAGGTCAGTGCCGGGCTGCGGATGCAGAAATACGTCGGCGCGCCGCGCCATTTCGTTCTCGCGCAGGTCAGAGACGATCAGCTTCTGTCCGCGCAGCTTGTGCGCGCGCTTGACGCGCGTGGCCAGCACCGGATGGCTCTCAGCCGTGTTGCTGCCGATGATCAGCACCAGGCCCGCCTGCTCGATGTCGGAGATGGAGCCGGAGTCTCCGCCATAGCCAACCGTGCGCAAGAGGCCCGTGGTTGCGGGCGCCTGGCAGTAGCGCGAGCAGTTATCCATGTTGTTGGTGCCGATGACCGCGCGGGCCAGCTTCTGCATCAGGTAGCTTTCTTCGTTGGTGCATTTCGACGAAGAGATGAAGGCCAGATGCGTCCGGGCCGGTGGCGGCTTTGATCTCGGCAAACCTGCGCGCCACCAGGTCCAGAGCTTCGTCCCATGTGGCTTCGCGAAATCCGTCTGCCCTCGCGAATGAGCGGCTTGGTAAGCCGATCGGGACTGTTCACGTAGTCCCATCCAAACTTGCCCTTGATGCAGGTGGAAACGCCATTGGCCGGCCCATGCGCCGGTTCAACTTTGAGAATGTGCCGGTCCTTGGTCCAGATATCGAAGCTGCAACCCACGCCGCAATAGGTGCAGACCGTTTTCGTCTGCTTGATCTGCGACTCGCGCATGGCGGCTTCCACTTCAGAGAGCTTGCAAGAATCGCGCCGTATCCAAGTTCCGGCTCGATGCCCTTGACCACGTCGATCATGCCGTTCAGCGCGGGCTCAGGCAGCGCGGTAAAGTAGCCGGCCTCGCCCAGCATCGACTTCTCCATCAGCGCATTGCACGGGCAAACGGTGATGCAGTGGCCGCAGGAGACGCAACTCGATTCGCCGATGGGCGCGCCGCCATCCCACAATACGCGTGGATGCGGGTCCTCCCACCGAATGCTCAGCGTCTCGTTGACCTGAAGATTTTGGCAAGCCTCAACGCAACGACCGCAAAGGATGCACTGATCGGGATCGTAGCGATAGAAGGGATTCGACATATCCACTTCATAAGGCTTGGCCGTGTAACGGAATCTCCTGGTGCTCGACCGCCAGCAGCTTGGTGGTGTTGTGCACCGTGCAGTTGCCGTTGTTGTTATCGCAGACCGTGCAATAGAGCTGATGATTGCCGAGAATGCGGTTGAAGGCTTCGCGCTGCGCGGCGTCGGCGCGCGGCGACGACGTGACCACATTCATGCCGTCGGTGGTCTGCGTGCCGCAAGCTCTCACCAGCTTGCCATCCACTTCAACCATGCAGGTATCGCAGGTCTGGATGGGCCCAAGCTGAGGGTGGTAGCAAACCTGCGGAATTTCGAACGCCACTGCGATTGATGGCGTCAATCAGGCGCTCGCCGGGCTGGATCGCATGAGTCTGCCCATTGATAGTAGTTGTCATGGGGAATCGGCCTTCAGTAACTCAGTTGGGATAGTAGTACCGAAGTCGCAGATTCGTAAACTGCTTTCGTTCGATGCTGCGAAAAACTTATGAGTTTTATGTATAGGTGCTGGTTTCAACATAAAGATGTCTCGCGCCGAACCCTGAATCAGCTACCGGGGTGGCTCGCCGATGCTGAGAGACGGAACTCACCCGCATAGATCACAAAGCGCCGTCCACGCAAGAATCCGACCAGGGTCAATCCCAATTCGCGAGCCAGTTTGACGGCCAGGCTGGACGGCGCAGACACCGAGGCGAGAATCGGGATGCCCGCGCCCAGCGCCTTCTGGACAATCTCAAATCCGCCCCGGCCGCTGACCAGCATTACATGCCGGGATAGCGGCAATTTCTGCTGCATGAGCGCCCATCCGACGATTTTGTCGACGGCGTTGTGCCTGCCAATGTCTTCGCGGAGGGCCATCAGCTGGCCGCCGGCGTCAAAGAGCGCCGCGGCATGCAGGCCGCCGGTCCGGCTAAATACCGGCTGCTCCGAACGGAGGGTCTCGGGAAGCCGGCACAAAACTTCGGGATCGAGCCGGAAGCCGGTATCGGGCTGCTGAAGGCCGCGGACGCGGATGGCATTGATGGACGCTTTGCCGCAGATGCCGCAACTGGAGGCGGCGAAAAAGTTGCGCTGCAAATCTTCGGAATCGAAGTCTGTATCCTTCAATTCGACTTTCACTACGTTGCTTCGCTGACCATTCTCCGGCGTCACGCTGCGAAGTCCGGCAATTTGTTCTGAAGAGTTAATGATCCCTTCGGTCAGCAGAAACCCAGCCGCAAGCTCGAGGTCGTGCCCTGGAGTCCGCATCGTAACTGTGAGCGGCACGCCGCCTATCCGAATCTCGAGCGGTTCTTCGGCCGCAAGTGAGTCTTGCAACGTGCGAGTGCGCCCGTCTTCCCACTCCGTAACCTGCGTCAGTTCGACACTTCGCTCAGGTGCGCGCATCCGGGGTCCTTACTGCCATACCAACTTGAGGTTGAATTACTCAAATCAATCTGTCTGGGCGGCTCGCCGGGAATTTTTTTCGATAATCAAGTGCTGTCGAGAACTGCTCGCGCTGTTGATAGCATCTGAGAAGATGGAACTGAGATTTCAGCAGTTGCCTGCGTATATGCAAAGGAAAGCCCGATGAAACTGCGAATCAAGGGTAACTCGTTACGGCTCCGCGTGTCGCCATCGGAGATGGAGCGCCTTCTAAGTGCGGGACGAATTGAGGAGACCATCCGCTTCGCGCGGGAACCAGATGCAAAGCTCACTTATGCAGTGGAGCTGGCTGGTTCAAGACAAGAGATAGCCGTGCGCTATCGGCCCCACGAAGTTACGGTGGTGCTCTCAACTGAGAGTGCCCGCTCCTGGGCTGAAGGGGAACAAGTGGGAATATATGGTTCCTCAGACGCAGGGTGCGATCAGTTGGCATTGGCGGTTGAAAAGGACTTCGCCTGCCTGGACAGAGAGGCCGCGGGCAACGAAGATACCTTCGCGAATCCAAATAAAGTTCCGGCATGCTGACCACGGTGGCGATCCGTCTCAATCAAGATTGGGATGCAGCTTGTTGAACCCTGTGGCCTCCTGATACGCGGCAGTGAATGCCACCAGCTTCGCCTCCTGGTAATGCCCGGCGAGGAACGTGAGCGAGACGGGCGTGCCCGGACCACCGATGTCGTCATGGTCGCCGTCATCGATCTCAGGCGGCTTGGGCGCGTCTACGCCGCGCAGGCCGTTGGGCAAAATGACCGCGGGATGCCCGGTGAGGTTGGTCGCCGTGAGCTGCGTGTCGGTGGAAGGCGTGACGATGATGTCGACCTGATTGAAGAGCGCCGACATTTGCTGCACTCCAAGCGAACGAGCACGATTGGCTTGAATGTAGTCGACCGCGGGGTAGAAGCGCGAGACGCGAAAGTCATTGGGCCAGTCCTCGGGGCCTTGCGCGGTCAGCAGCCGGTCGCGACCCGTCAGCGTGAGGTCGTCGAAGGCGGCTGCGGCTTCAGCGCCGAGCAGCGCAGACATCGCGCCCCAAGGCAGTTTGGGCAACTCGACCGGGATCAGATTGACGCCCATGGAGCGGAACTTATCAAGCGCGGCGAGCTCGTAACGGCGGTCATATTCGCGCCGCGCGCGGGCCGTTTGGAGGAAGTCGTTGCGGCCTTCGCGCTTCTTCTTCTCTTCAGCGCTCTCGCTCGGTTTGGCTTCTTCGAGCTTGAGCGGCGGCAGCGCGTCGAATTCGGATTTGAGGTAGCCGATGCGGAGCTTGTGCCAATCGACGGCGCTTCCATCGAAGCGGATCGGGGCGGCGGAGAGGTCTTTTCCATCGGCGCCGGCAATCGCTTCGAGGACCAGCGAGCAGTCGTGAACCGAGCGGCAAATGGGCCCGAGCTTGTCCATCGTCCAGCTCAGCGCCATGGCCCCGGTGCGCGGCACAAGGCCGAAGGTTGGGCGCAGGCCAGTGACGCCGCAGCGCGTCGAAGGTGACGAGATGGAGCCCAGCGTTTCCGATCCAATGGCAAAGCCCACGCAACCAGCGGCCACAGCGCTGGCCGGGCCGGCAGAGGAACCGCTCGAGCCCTGCGCTGGGTTCCACGGGTTGCGGGTGCGGCCACCGAACCACACGTCGCCATTGGCGAGCGCGCCGAGTGTGAGTTTGGCGACGAGCACCGCTCCGGCCTGATCGAGGCGCTGGACGACGGTTGCATCTTCGTCGATGGTCTGCTTTTCATATCCGCCCGCGCCCCAGGTGGTTGGATAACCTTGCACGGCGAGCAAATCTTTTGCACCCCACGGAATGCCGTGAAGTGGGCCGCGATTGTGGCCGGCGGCGATCTCAGCGTCAGCGTGCCTTGGCTTGCGCGATGGCGCGCTCCTCGGTAAGCGTGATGACGAAGTGAAGTTTGGAGTCGTAGCGCTTGAGGCGGTCGAGGTACATCTGGGTCAGAGCGAGAGAGGTAATATTGCCGACTCGAAGCTGATCAGCCAGTTCGCCGATGGTGGCAAATGCGAGACTCTCAGGGCGAACTGGGGTTCCTGGAATTGAAGAGATCCATTCTCCGGGCGTGTTCAACCAAACGCTCTTTTTTTGCTCAACACAAGGTTTTGGGGGTTCCGCCGGACCCTCAGCCGGCAACGGATGAAACACAAACGCCGGCTGCACCGAGTTCGGCATCTCGAGTTTGCGAATCGCCTTGATGGAGCCGTTCTGGTCGACGAGCCCGTCGATCATCATCTGCTTCTGCTCTGCGGTAAACGGGCCGATGCCGGCAATGATCCCGGCCTGGTCAATCATCTCGGGCGTGATCACCGGCGGCTTCGACTGGTCGGTATACGCAGGCTCCTGCGCCTGGGTGGCCAGCGTGAAAAGGACGCCAGGAAACAACGGCGATGCGATGCCCGCCTTGGCGCAGGCATTCAGAAAACCTCGGCGATCGAGAGTCATGCGGAAAGGTCCTTGAAGGGAACGAATGCTCTTGCGCAAACTATACGACACGGCGTGACATTTTGCGTCGCCCCTACGGGGCTAGAAGGTTTATTTGTGTCGGCTTACCCCACGCCGAGGCGCGGGGCTAACGTCCTTTGCGCCTACGGCGCGCGGCGGGGTGAATCCGGCTCTCCGCCCTTTACACACAAAGCGATGTGACGCCACTGCAGACGTTCATGTGATCGAAGTGCTATGCTCCACCGAGAGATTAAACGTGATTCAGCGTAGAATAAGGCTTGCAGCACGAGCCATTGGCTCCGCGCTCGCACCCGCCGGCAGCGTCTCATCATCAAACAAGTGCCGGTTATCACAGTGGGGGCGTCACGGTTTCGACGGGATCGATTGCGGCAAGGGAGACATGTCGGGGTGTGGGCACCCGTAATCGCCTGCAAAACTAAAGTTGCCAACGATAATCTGGCACTTGCTGCTTAATTAAATAAGCAGCCGTCTCTCGCGGCCTCGCCTATGGGCTGTGAATCAGACGTTATTTAGTGGGCTGGCTGAAGCGGCTCGGTCCGGGCGGCTGACGCGAGATCAATCGGACTAGTTCACGGCGCATCTTGTCCGTTCTTAAGCGTCGTGAGCGAAACCAATCGAATCGGACACAGCATGGACTCTCCCGGCTGACAGCGATTTCGGACGCGGGTTCGACTCCCGCCGCCTCCACCAATAACTTGTTTATTTTCAATAATTTACAGACGAAAAGCGCAGGAAAAGCGAAAAACATTGCCATCGCTAAGTCTTTCCCAATCAGCTAGATAGCTTCATTGACTTTGAAACGTGATGAGCCCACGTCCGAAAAAAGCAAACCGTTATTTTTCAGTTATCTAGATTAGCTATTCAGAGAGCGGACTTGCTCCGCGCGACGGCACGACCCCGGCCCGCAAGGTGCTGCGGTATTTATGTGTAATTAAGTTGTTTTTTAGATGTGAAACGGTGTATATTTCGATTTGCAGGAGGCTTCCATTG
>CAWILB010000086.1:0-11807 GCA_963836635.1 uncultured Acidobacteriaceae bacterium
AGTTCAGCTCTCAGCAAGCAGAACTTTGCTCTGCGGCGTGACGCCGCCACACGCAATTCGCTGGACAACATCATCGGCTCCAGCACGGCCATGGAGAAGCTGAAGCAGACGGTCCGCACCGTCGCCTCCACAGCCAGTACAGTTCTGATTCACGGCGAAAGCGGCACCGGTAAAGAACTGGTTGCGCGCGCCGTTCATGTGTGTTCGCCTCGAGCTACAGAAGCCTTCGTTTCGGTCGACTGCGGAGGCTTTTCCTGAAACGCTGCTGGAAAGTGAACTCTTCGGTTATCGTGAAAAAGGCGCCTTTTACCGGAGCGAACCAGAACAAGCGCGGACTCTTTCGAAGTTGCAGACAGCGGCACGATCTTCCTCGACGAAATCAGCGAGATGACTCTGGCCATGCAGGTCAAGCTGCTTCGCGTATTGCAGGAGCGTACGGTGCGTCCGGTGGGCAGCACCAGTGAGATTTCCATCGACGTACGCGTAATCGCCGCCACCAACCGCGATCTCGACAAAGCCGTAACTGAAAATCTCTTCCGCGAAGACCTCTACTATCGCCTGAACGTCATCCCGATCCGCGTTCCTTCCACTGCGCGAGCGGCGCGGAGGACCTCCGCTGCTGGCCAATCATTTTTTGAACACGTCTGAATCGTCCGCCAGCGGCTCCAGATCCACGCTGGCCGTGTTGCAGCGGCGCAAGCCGAAGTCGCCCTGGTCGTCGTAGACGTAGGCGATGCCGCCGCTCATGCCGGCGGCAAAGTTGCGGCCGGTGGAGCCGAGGACAATCACCAGGCCGTTCGTCATGTATTCGCAGCCGTGATCGCCAACGCCCTCAACCACCGCAGTCGCGCCGGAGTTGCGTACTGCGAAGCGTTCGCCTGCGATGCCGTTGAGGAAGACCTCACCGCTGGTGGCGCCATAAAGCACCACGTTGCCAACCAGGATGCTTTCCTCGGGCAGGAAGCTCGACGTCTTGGGCGGGTAAGCGATGATGCGGCCGCCGGAGAGGCCTTTGCCAAGGTAGTCGTTGGTGTCGCCTTCAAGCTCGAGCGTAACGCCGTTGGGAACGAAGGCGCCGAAGCTCTGGCCGGCCGAGCCCCGGAACTTGAAGTGGATGGTGCCGTCCGGTAACCCTTCTGATCCGTAGCGGCGAGCGATCTGGCCGCCCAGCATCGCGCCAACCGTGCGGTGCACGTTGCGGATGGCGAAGCTGCCGGTGACCGGCGTTTTGGACTCGAGGGCCGCGGCTGCCTTATCGATGAGAATGTGATCGAGAGCCTGGTTAAGGCCGTGGTCCTGAGGCTGCGTGCGACGGCGCGACACGCGAGAGGGCAGAGTGGGCGAATAGAGGATCTGCGAGAGATCGATGCCCTTGGCCTTCCAGTGCGTGTCGGCGATGTGGGCGTCGATGCGATCCACGCGGCCCACCATCTCGTCGACGGTGCGGAAGCCGAGCTTGGACATGTGCTGGCGCATCTGCTCGGCGATAAAGAAGAAGAAGTTGATAACGTGCTCGGGCGTGCCGGTAAAGCGGGAACGCAACACCGGGTCCTGCGTGGCGATGCCCACCGGGCAGGTGTTCAGGTGGCACTTGCGCATCATGATGCAGCCCATGGAGATGAGCGGCATTGTTGCAAAGCCGAATTCTTCAGCGCCGAGCAGCGCGGCGATGACGACGTCGCGGCCGGTCTGCAGCTTGCCGTCCGTCTGCACCTTGATGCGCGAGCGCAGGTCGTTAAGCAGGAGCACCTGCTGGGTTTCGGCGAGGCCGAGCTCCCATGGCAGCCCGGCATGCTTGATGGAACTGAGCGGCGAAGCGCCGGTGCCGCCCGTGTCGCCGGAGATGAGCACCACGTCGGCGTGGGCCTTGGAGACGCCGGCCGCGACCGTGCCGACGCCGACTTCAGAGACGAGCTTGACCGCGATGCGGGCCTGCGGGTTCACGTTCTTGAGGTCGTAGATGAGCTGGGCTAAATCTTCAATGGAATAGATGTCGTGGTGCGGCGGCGGCGAAATCAGTCCAACGCCGGGGATCGAGTGGCGAACCCGCGCGATGACCTCATCGACTTTATGACCGGGCAACTGGCCGCCTTCGCCGGGCTTCGCGCCCTGCGCCATCTTGATCTGAAGCTCGTCAGCGTTCACCAGGTAGTTGGTGGTGACGCCAAAGCGCCCGCTGGCCACCTGCTTTACCGCGCTGCGGCGCAGATCGCCGTTGGCGTCCCGTTTGAAGCGTTCTTCGTCTTCGCCGCCTTCGCCGGTGTTCGACATGCCGCCGAGGCGGTTCATGGCGATCGCGAGCGTCTCGTGTGCCTCTTTGCTGATGGAGCCGAAGCTCATGGCGCCGGTGGTGAAGCGCTTCACAATCTCCTTGGCAGGCTCGACTTCTTCGATCGGGATCGGCGTCTCAGCGTACTTGAGCTGCAGCAGGCCGCGCAGCGTGCTGAGGTTGCGGTTCTGGTCGTCGATAAAGTCGGTGTATTCCTGGAACGTGGCGAAGTTGTTGGTGCGAACCGCGTGCTGCACCTTGCTGATGGTGAACGGATTGAGCAGGTGGAACTCGCCGCCTTCGCGGTACTGATACTGGCCGCCGACAACCAGGTCGGTTTCTGATTCGGTGAGCGGCTGGTAGGCGTAGGCGTGCTTCATCTGCGCCTCGCGTGCCAGCACCTCGAGGCCGATGCCTTCAACGCGCGACGCGGTGCCGGGGAAGTACGCTTCAACCAGCGAGCGATTAAGTCCGACCGCCTCAAACACCTGGGCTCCGCGATAGCTTTGCAGGGTTGAAATACCCATCTTGGAGAAGGTCTTGAGCAGGGCTTTGTTGATGGCCTTGATGAAGTTCTTCTCGGCGTATTCGGCGGTGACGTTCTCGGGCAGCAGGCCGCGGCGCTTCAGGTCGTGCAGTGTTTCGATGGCGAGATAGGGATTGATGGCGCTGGCGCCGTATCCGATCAAAAGGGCGAAATGCATCACCTCGCGCGGCTCGCCGCTCTCGATGATTATCGCGACCTGGGTGCGGGTCTTGTCGCGGACCAGCCTGTTGTGGACCGCGGCCATGGCGAGAAGACTGGGGATGGGCGCGTAGGTAGGGTCGACTCCGCGATCGGAAAGAATCAGCAGCGTATAACCGGAGTTGACGGCGTGCGCGGCTCGGGTGCTCAGGTCGTCGAGGGCGAGCTTCAACCCCTTTTCGCCGTCCGCAGCGCGAAAGAGCGCGGGCAGCGTGGTGGCGAGCAGGTCGCCGGAGGAGACGCGGCGCAGCTTCTCAAGGTCGCGATTGGTGAGAATCGGATGCGGGAGCTTGAGCGTGTGGCAGTTTTCAGGTTCCTCATTCAGGATGTTGCGCTCAGTTCCGATGTAGCTGATGAGCGACATCACCAGTTCTTCGCGGATGGGGTCGATTGGCGGGTTTGTGACCTGTGCAAAAAGCTGTTTGAAGTAGTTGAAAAGCGATTGGGGCCGGTCAGAAAGACAGGCAAGCGGAACGTCGGTGCCCATGGAGCCGACCGGCTCTGCGCCCGTTGCGCCCATTGGGGCGAGCAGAATGCGTAGATCCTCTTCACTGTAACCGGAGGCGCGCTGGCGGCGCAGCAGAGTTTCATGGTTTGACGCGATCACGCGCGAAGGCTCAGGAAGCATGTCGAGCGTGACCTGCTGACTCTTGAGCCAGTCACCGTAGGTCTGGCGCGCGGCCAACTCCTTCTTGATTTCGGCGTCAGAGATTATGCGCTGTTGAACGGTGTCGACCAGGAACATGCGGCCGGGTTGCAGCCGGCCTTTTTTGCGTACGTCTTCGGGTGGCACGTCAATTACGCCGGCCTCCGATGCCAGCACGACCAGGTCATCCTTGGTGACGATGTAGCGGCCGGGACGAAGACCGTTGCGATCGAGGGTTGCGCCAATGACGCGGCCGTCTGTAAAGGCGATAGCGGCGGGGCCGTCCCAGGGCTCCATCAAGGAAGCGTGGTACTCGTAAAAAGCGCGCTTGTCTTCGTCCATGTCGGGGTTGCCGGCCCAGGCTTCCGGGATGAGCATGGCCATGACATGGGGCAGGGAACGGCCGGACTGATAGAGGAATTCGACGGCGTTGTCGAGCGAAGCGGAGTCCGAGTTGCCGGGACCGATGATGGGATAGAGGTCGTTGATCTTGCCGTCGTAGAGCGGGGTCTCGAAGATCGACTGGCGGGCGTTCATCCAGCTCACGTTGCCGCGGATGGTGTTGATTTCGCCGTTGTGGCAGATGTAGCGATATGGGTGGGCGAGCTTCCAGCTGGGGAAAGTATTAGTGGAGAAGCGCTGGTGAACGAGGATGAGCGCGCTGGTGACCAGCGGATTGGCCAGCTCGAAATAGAACTTCTCAATCTGCGGGGCCAGCATCAGGCCCTTGTAGATAATGGTCCGGCAGGAGAACGAGGGGACGTAGAAGGATTCCTTATCCACAATGTCTGAAGCTGCGATCTCGTTCTCTGTCTTGCGGCGAATGCGATAGAGCAGGCGCTCGAAGGTATCTTCGTCAAGATCCTGCGGGACGGCGGACAAAAAGCTGCTCGATATACGGCTGCGAGTTGCGGGCTTCACGGCCAATGGCATCGCCGTTGACGGGTGTGTCGCGCCAGCCAAGCACGGCGCAGCCCTCTTCCTGGGCAATGCGCTCAAAGACGCCTTCGCAGCGCAGGCGGCTGTGTTTTTCAACCGGCAAAAAGCACATGGCTACGCCGTAGGCGCCGTCCCCGGGAAGGTTCATGCCGAGCTGGGCGCATTCGCGCGCAAAAAAGGCGTGAGGAATCTGAATGAGGATGCCGGCGCCATCGCCGGTCTCCGGGTCGCAGCCGGCGGCTCCGCGGTGGGTGAGGTTGATAAGGACCTCGAGCCCCTTGCGTATGATTTCGTGGCTCTTTTCGCCACGAATGTTGGCCACAAGTCCCATGCCGCACGCATCGTGCTCGTTCTGCGGGTGATAGAGCCCTTGCGGATCGGGTATGCGGAGGCGATAGCTCGAAGATTCCATAGCAGCCTTTTCAAACGAAAATAATGCGGTTAAAGTACGCGTCGAGAAAAGTGAGAGACACGATCAGCGTGCGACTCCGGCAACGGAGATTGCTGGTTTTTCTGGTTCGAAGAGGTTGGTTCGGAGCAGCCCGGCCGCACCCGGAACTGCGCTTTCTTTAATATAACGAAAAATTCCGGAAGGCGCAGAAGTTCGTTGGACGGCGGCCGCGGAAGCAGAAACCTGGATTCAGCCGCGCGGCGTATATCATAGACCCAATGACAGCCGAATTGAGCGCAAGTGACACGATCTTTGTGACTGGCGGAGCAGGCTTTATTGGCTCGAATTTCATTCTTACCTGGATGAACACGCAGAATCCTGCGGGCTCGCGCCTTGTCAATCTTGATCTGCTGACTTACGCCGGGAACCCCGCCAATCTTGCGGCCCTTGAGAATAACCCGCGCTACACGTTTGTGCGCGGCGACATCTGCGATGCGGAGCTGGTTGGTTCGCTGCTTAAGACGCATCGGCCGCGGGCCATTGTTCACTTTGCCGCGGAGAGCCACGTGGACCGGTCGATTGCGTCGCCGGAAGCGTTTATCCGGACCAATTTGAACGGCACGTTTGTGCTGCTCGACCAGGCGCGCATTTATTGGGAGAGCTTATCGCCGGAGGATCGCGCCGGGTTTCGATTCCTGCATGTTTCCACCGACGAGGTTTACGGCACGCTCGGTCCGAACGATCCTGCGTTCAGCGAGACGACGCCATATGCGCCGAACAGCCCATACGCAGCCTCGAAGGCAGGCTCCGACCATCTTGCAAGGGCCTATTTCCACACCTTCGGGCTGCCGGTTCTCACCACCAATTGCTCCAACAATTACGGGCCATTTCAATTTCCTGAAAAGCTGATTCCGTTGATGATTTTGAACGCGCTCGAGGGCAAGCCGCTGCCGGTTTACGGCGACGGGAAGAACGTGCGCGACTGGCTGTTTGTGGAGGATCATTGCTCGGCGATTCGGACTGTACTTGAAGAGGGAAAGCCGGGCGAGACCTATAACATCGGCGGCAACAGCGAAAAAGCCAATATCGACGTGGTGACAGCGATCTGTAATCTCGTTGACAAGTTGCGGCCGGGGCTGGCAAGCGGCGCACCGCGGACAAGCCTGATCACCTATGTGACCGACCGGCCCGGGCACGACCGCCGCTATGCCATCGATGCAAGCAAGATTAGGCAGGAGCTGGGCTGGGCGCCGGAGCAGGATTTTGTGGGCGGCCTGCGCAGAACGGTCGAGTGGTATCTCAATAACTCCGCGTGGATCGAGAACGTTCGCACCGGCGCATACCGCGAGTGGATCGCGCAGAACTACGCCGAGCGGGTTGAGCTATAAGGGAGATCAGAAATACACACATCACAGAATGAAAAAGACATTCATATACGAATTTGACGAAGGGCAGCCGGGCACGCTTTCCTATGAGCTCTCGCTAGAGGAGAATGAGCGACTAGAAACTCTAGTTGAAGAGGGGGTTCCCGCGATCTATATGAATCGGCCAGCGATGCTGACGCTGGCAAAGATCTTGATAAAGCTTGCGGAAGGCCCATACTCAGAGCAGTTCCATATTCATCTGAAGAAAAACTTCGGTGACGACCCAGACGCGCTCACGATAATGCTGTACCCAGATGATGCGAAAGCGAAACCGCCATAAGGAGAGCCGTTGAAGCGCACTGCCTTCGGCATTGGGGAGGGGTGACACGAAACCCCCGCTGGGTTGCCAAAGCTGGGGAGCATCCTCCATGGGTTAAGCCGGGGAAGGTTTTATGGATGAAAAAAGCAACCGCAGATCCTTCGCTTCGCTCAGGATGACAGCGGCTATTTAGCGCAGGGGAAAGTTATGAAAGGCATCATTCTGGCGGGCGGTTCGGGGACGCGGCTTTACCCCGTGACGCACGTTGTCTCAAAGCAACTGCTGCCGGTATACAACAAGCCGATGATCTATTACCCGCTGAGCACGCTGATGCTCGCCGGCCTGCGCGAAGTTCTGATCATTTCAACGCCGCAGGACACAGGCAGGTTCGCCGAACTGCTGGGCGACGGCAACCGCTGGGGGATGGAGATCAGCTACGCGGTGCAACCCAGCCCCGACGGGCTGGCGCAGGCGTTCCTGATCGGGCGTGAGTTTATCGCGGGCCAGCCGAGCGCGCTGGTTCTGGGCGACAATATTTTTTATGGGCAGGGATTCTCGCGGCAATTGCAATCCGCGGCCAGGCTGGAAAGCGGGGCGACGGTATTTGCCTATCCCGTGGAGGACCCGGAGCGTTATGGGGTGGTGGAATTCGACAGCGCGGGCCGGGCGATCAGCCTTGAAGAGAAGCCGCAGCATCCAAAATCGCGTTATGCCGTGACCGGCCTCTATTTTTACGACAGAGATGTGGTGAGCATTGCGGAGTCGCTCAAGCCCTCGCCGCGCGGAGAGCTCGAAATCACCGATCTGAACCGGCGATATCTTGAAGCCGGCAAGCTCGACGTCGAGATCATGAGCCGCGGCATGGCATGGCTCGATACCGGCACGCACGAGTCGTTGCTTGAGGCGGCGCTGTTTGTGCACACCATCGAGCGGCGGCAGGGACTGAACATCGCCTGCCCCGAAGAGATTGCCTACCGCCAGGGATTCATCGATGCGGTGCAGTTGGAACGGCTGGCTGCTCCCATCAGCAAAAGCGGATACGGGAAATATTTGATGGCGCTTTTGAAGGAGCCCTATTTTGCCGCGAAGAGTGATGGAAGATGAACGTTGAAGAGACAGCTTTGCCGGGGGTTCTGGTTATCACGCCCAGGATTTTTCGCGATTCGCGCGGCTTCTTCCTTGAGACTTATAACCAGCACGCCATGAGCGAGGCCGGCCTTCCTGACGTGTGGGTTCAGGACAACTTTTCGTTCTCGAGTAAGTATGTGTTGCGCGGGATTCACTACCAGGTGACGCAACCGCAAGGAAAACTGGTCCGGGTATCGCAGGGATCCGTGCTGGATGTGGCCGTGGAGCTTCGTCGAAGTTCGCCTGCATTTGGAAAACATGTGGCCGTGGAGTTGAGCGAAGAAAACGGCCGAATGCTGTGGATTCCACCGGGGTTCGGGCACGGATTCGTGGTGTTGAGCGAGGTTGCGGGGTTTGCGTACAAGGTGACGGACTATTATTCCCCCACTGGTGAGCGAACCATTGTTTGGAACGATCCGGATCTGGCGATCACCTGGCCGGTGGCGGCGTCGGATGCGGTTGTCTCAGAGAAGGATGCGGCGGGAGCGCTGTTCCGCAACGCCGAAGTTTTTGCGTAGAGCTTGCTACCCCACCCTAGCCACAAAAACAAGTGCGTGGCGAGGGTGGGGCACCCAGACTGTATTCACTACGAATTGGGCGATATCGGATGGATGAAAAGACGCTACTTCGGCGGTTCTACCTCAGGACATTTCTGGTAGCGGGGATGCTGTTGGGCGGCATGCCATTTATCATGACGCCTCTTGTTCTTAAGGGGATAAGTGTAGGGTTCCCCAACGTCTTCGCGGCAGCCTGCAACGGCCTTTCGGTTCTGCCCGCGTCTGCGCTGGCATTCTGGCATCGCCGCATCGCGTGCATCTGGCTGACGGTTAACGCGGCTGTCCAGGTAGTGGGGTGGGCCCGGCTGTGGCATACCGGCCGGCCATTCGATGCTGGCGGGCTGTTCGGCATGGGCGGCTCAATCGCGCTCGCCATCTGCCTTGACTTTATGGAATTGCGGCGCTGGCCCAGCGCCCTGGGCCGCTAGTACAAGGCGGCCCGCGATCCCCCACCGCAGGCCGCCAAATCGACCCTTGCCGGTGTTATACTCACAGGTCGGGCGCGTGTATGCACCGCAATATTCAATTCGATTGAGGTAGTTATGTCCGGGCACTCGAAATGGGCCACAATCAAGCACAAAAAGGGCGCGCTCGATGCCAAGCGCGGCAAGATTTTCACTCGCCTGCTGAAGGAAATTGCTGTCGCCGCAAAAGGCGGGGGCAATCCTGACACCAACGCCCGGCTCCGTACCGCGGTAGCGGCCGCCAAGGCCGAAAACATGCCCCAGGACAATATCAAGCGGGCAATTCAGCGCGGCACCGGCGAGCTGGAGGGCGTCAGCTATGACGAAATTACGTTCGAAGGCTACGGCCCCGGCGGTGTCGCCATCATCGTGGACGTACTCACCGACAACCGCAACCGCGCGGTGAGCGAGATCCGTCATGGCTTTGCGAAAAACGGCGGCAACCTTGGCGAGTCCGGTTCGGTCAGGTTCATGTTCTCAAAGAAGGGGCTGATCGCGGTTGAGAAGTCGGCGGCCAGCGAAGAGCAGTTGATGGACATCGTGCTTGAGCACGGCGGCGAGGACCTGAACGACGAGGGCGACAGCTGGGAGATCGTTACCGACCCCGGCTCGTATGAAGCAGTGGCAAACGCCATCAAGGCTGCGGGGATTCCGACCGTGGCCAGTGAAGTCACCATGCTGGCCTCGACCTATACCAAGCTCGAAGGCAACCAGGCTGCCCAGATGATCCGGCTGCTCGAAGTGCTTGAAGATCTCGACGACGTGCAGAATGTCTATTCGAACTTCGATATGGACGCCGAGCAGATGGAGCACGCGGCGGGCTAGGCAGTATTGGCTAATACCGGAGAGAGGCCGCCCGGTTGTGGCGGTCTTTTTTTGGGAAGAACTAAAAAGCAGGGACTGAGAGACCAGGGACTAGAGCTGGTTGCATGCGTGGCTTTGTATCAGGGCACGACTTTAGTCGTGCCGCAAAAGGCATATAAAGGCTGGGGCTTTAGCCCCTGAGGAACGCTTTGGCGTCTCTTTTGCTGACCGATGCAACCAAGTCCAACCACTGCGGGACTGGAAATTGAGGGACTAAGGGTGGGGAAGAGTGTGAAGCCAAATCATTCGTTTTTCTTGATGGTCTTTCTGGCGGGAGCGATGACCGTTGCTGCGCAAGGCGGCAGCGCGGCTAGCCAACCGCCTCAAGTCGATTGTTCAAAAGCAGGTGTGATCTGCGATCCAGCCGACAACCCTGTCGCCCAGGTCAAGCACGATCAAAGCTGGCATTTCGAGCCCTTTGTGAACTTTGGCAATGGATTCGGGAACCGCGATCAATACAGGTTTCTCTCGGCCGGGTTCGAGGCAGGCAAAATTTTCACCCCCGTGGTCGGCAAGGGCATGCTGAGCGGGCAGTTCGAGTTCGCCGGCAACGTGATGCCGCTTTGGCAGGCCTATACTCCCGCGCCGCATGACCAGCCGTTCACCTGCATCGTGAACTCGCAGCCGGAACCGTGTGAGCTGCCCTACGGCGGCGGCACTTTTCGCGGCGTCAGTATCACGCCTGTCATCCTCCGCTGGGATTTCAATACCCATGCGCGCCGGATTCAGCCGTGGTTCCAGGCCGCCGGGGGGCTAATCTATACCACTCACAAGTTTCCGCCGAACATTTTGTCCAACCCAAGCCTGGGAATTGACGGCGGCACGTCTGTCTTCAATTTTTCCCCCCAGGGTGGCGGAGGCGTCCACTTCTTCCTCCGCGACAAGCGGTCAATCGATTTGGGGGTCAATGGCGTACACATTTCATCGGCATCTCTGGGCGACCGCAATCCCGGCGTTAACGCCCTTGTTCAGATACAGGTGGGTTATTCGTTCTGGAAGTAGCCAGGGCAACAGTTGAGCCGTATCGCGGCAGGCAAAATCGAGGGCAGGATGGACGGTCCGATCGTCGAGTGCGTGCCCAATTTTTCAGAGGGCACTGACGCCGCGCGCGTTCAAGCAATTCTGTGCGCCATGCGCGGCGAGGGAGTGTACCTGCTCGACTGGACAATGGACGCGGACCATAATCGATCGGTGGTGACCATTGCCGGCGTCGCCTTCTGCCGTGGTTGAGGCGGCGGTGCGCGGGGTGGGCAAGGCCGTGGAACTGATCGACCTGACCCGGCAGCAAGGGGCGCACCCCCGCATCGGGGCAGCGGACGTGATTCCGTTTGCCGCCGGTCTCCGGCATTCGGCTGGAGCAATGCGCCTTGCTGGCGCGGCAGGCCGGCCTGGAGATATGGCGCCGGTTCGGGGTGCCCATTTTCTTTTACGAGGCAGCGGCGGCGCGGCCCGACCGGGCCAATCTTGAAGACGTGCGCAAGGGGCAGTTTGAAGGGCTTGCGCGAAGCGGTCAACAGAGACCCTTCGCGGCGGCCTGACCTGGGCGGACCCGATCTGCACCCGACCGCCGGCGCTTGCGCCGTGGGCGCGCGGAAGTATCCTGGTTACCTACAATCGTTACGTTTCGACTCGGCAGACGTGGCCCTGGTGCGAGCCATGGCGCGGGAGATTCGTGCGTCTTCAGGCGGGGTAAAGGGCGTAAGAGCTTTGGGTGTCCTCGCCCACGGTCAGGCACAGCTCTCATGAACATTACCGATTTTGAGGCCACCCCCATCTCCCTGGTGCACCGCCGGGTGACGGGCCTGGCTGCGAAACACAAGGCCGGGATTGCTGGCGGGAGAGATCGTGGGGCTTTTGCCGGAGGCGGCATATGAGCGGGAAAGCGAATGGATACGTCAATTAAGCAGGTTCGATCCCGAGACCAAGATACTGGAGCGCCGGTTTCGAACCCCGATTCGCTGGCCGGGAGAGCCGTGAGCCCGGTTGGAGAGACGAGTAGAATAATAAGGGTGACTGAACCAGGAATTTCACGTGTTCCGCCGTGCTTCTGAGCGAAAGTATTGATCAAGGCAAAGTAAGAACGGATTGTGGAGGATGGAATTGTCGAAAGGAACCACTTCT
>CAWILB010000087.1:0-37922 GCA_963836635.1 uncultured Acidobacteriaceae bacterium
ATCACACCGCCCTGGGGGGTTCCCTCCCCGGTCGGCGCAAACCCCTTGCCCGCCTCGAACACCCCTGCCTTCAGCCAGTCCCGGATCATGTCCCTGGCCGGGAACGACCCGAGCTGCGCTAGAAGATGATCATGGTCGATTTTGTCGAACGCCGCGGCCAGGTCGGCATCCAGCGCCCATGTGCGCTTGGCCATCGGGCCTTTGCACACGTTGTAAATCGCGCCGATCGCGTCCTGGCAGCTGCGGCCTGGCCGGAACCCGTACGAGCGGGGTTCGAACCGGGCCTCCCACTCCGGTTCCAGCGCGTGACGGACCCGCTGCTGGTGGCAGCGGTCCATCAGCACGGGAATCCCGAGCGGGCGAAGTTTTGCACGGTTTGATGCCTTCGGGATATACACGCGCCGGACCGGCCGGGGACGCCACGACCCGATGGACTGGTGCACCCGCACCGCCATCTGCGTCCTGGCCTCGGAGGTCAGCGCGACCTCCCCGTCGATCCCGGCGGTCTTGCGCCCGGTATTGCGCTGCGTCACCTGCCGCACGCTGACCAGCGTGCAAGCCCGTGACCGCAGCATCAGCTTCTGCAGGTTCCTGACCCGGGGCCAGTCCTGCTCCTGCGCCGCCGCGAAGATCCGCTGCCGCAGCCGCCGTACCTGCTCCTCCTGCGCCCGCCAGTCGATCTTGTCCCACTGCACGGGTGCATTACGGGGCCGGTCCTCCGGTCCGTTCGCTAGCCGGGCCGCCGCCGTCACCCCGGCCACCACGGGGGCGGTCCACTGGCCGCCCTCCCAGACCGGGGTGGAAAAGCTGTAACCCGTCATCGCGTCTAACTTGCCCTTCGGTTCCGGCGTCATAAGCCGCATCGCTTCACCAGCTCACCTGCCTCACGTCAGCGCGCTTTCGCGCCCGGGCACCCGGCCCGGTATCCGGCCAGTTATGCCACGCCCCCGGCGGAGCACCGGGCAAGACGACGCGGGTTTCCTGCTGCCTTTCGGCCGCCGGCCTTCGCTTCTTGGGCATCCTGTCCCGCCCGGGGATTCCGCCCCTCTTACGATCGGCCTACCGCCGCCACAGGCAGCGCGGACCCGAGCGGGGTTTCCATGTTCCGCACGCGTGAGACACGGCTGGGGCCGGGTGCCCTCTTTACCCCGGGGACTGCGGTGCCTTCCACGGCCAGGTGATCTCCCTGACCGCCGCACGCCGCCTTCCAGCGGCCGGTCCCTATTCACCCCGGTCCAGCAATCCGCCCCGGGATGTATCAGTGACGAGGCATCATCAAGGGTTCACTGGCGTTCACCCCTCCCAGCCTTTCCCTCACCTGTAATCCCCGGGACGGTACAGGGACCCTCGGGCTTTTCCCTGAGCTCCGCACCCAGCTGAGCAGGACCCAGCCACGCACGTCAGGGCGGGAACGAGCCTCAGGCACTGCCCGGAGTCACGTCACCAGCATCCGCTGACCTCCTTCGACGTACTCACTCAACGCGTGCGACCTCATGTCGCACGATCTAGCTGATCTGTGCGCGACGCGACGCCAGCCCCGGATCGCAGCCAGCCGCAAATATTCGGCAGGGAGACTGATTTCCTACCAGAACGATGGAGAAGCCTCCACAGCCATCGCCCGCAAGGTCGAGAGTGTGAGTGAGTCATTCCACTTCGTGCATAGGTATTCGCGCGGATGAAGTGCTCATTTCGGCAGAATCGGATGCGTCGGCGTGGTCGCTGGGGCTCGCCCGGTGGCGGCGCAGGTCCACGGGAGGTGGATGCCAGGTACCTCCGGGGTACATGGCAGGTCGATCAGGGTCACCAGCTCGGCCGGCAGGTCGCTGTCGTGCTGGCTTGGCAGGTAACGCGGTGCGCCATCTGCTTGCGGTGTGCGGGTATCGGGTGCCGGCGGATAGTGCCGGGGCCGTGTCGGGGTTTTTAAGCTCTTCGGCGGCGGGCCTGTGCAGCTAGCAGCGGCGCCCCCGGTGCCGCGATCATCGTGGTGACTTGTGCCGGAATAACATTCCTTAACCCGGTATCTCGGTATGGGGTGATAGCCGCCGCCGGTGAGTGGTTCGTCTGCCTTGCCTCGGCGCGCGTTCGCCCTGGCTGGATGCGCTTGGGGCAGAGGTTCTGCTTGCTGGTTTGCGCAGGTCAGGCGGTTCTGCGGACAGTGTCCGTGGCTGTCCGTGCGATGGGCCGCCTGGATGCCCGTGTGCACGGACATATAGATGACATGCATCGGGCCGGGCTGAGCTGAGTTCGCTGCCTTCCGCGCGGGAGACCTCCTCAGCTCAGACGCGTCACGATTGACCGCGTAGGCATTTCGCGCAGGGCGCTGATGCGCCCTCCGGAGCTTGAGGAGGTCCCGATGCCCATCGTAGGCGGGCTCGACATCCATCGGAAGCAGCTCACGTTCGACTATCTGGACACCGTGACCGGGGAGGTGAAGCGCGGCCAGATCGCCCCGGCTGACCGGGCGCACCTGCGGTCCTGGCTGGCGCGGTTCGCCGGCCGGGACGACGTCGCGTTCGCGCTGGAGGGGTGCACCGGCTGGCGGTACGTCGCGGAGGAGCTGGCCGGGGCCGGCGTCGCGGCGCACGTCGCCGAGCCGGCGGATACCGCCTTCGCCCGCGGCCGCAAGCGGCACGCCAAGACCGACAAGACCGACTCGCGGCATCTGCGGGAGCTGCTGGCCGAGGGCCGGCTGCCGGAGTGCTGGATCCCGCCGCCGGTCATCCTGGAGTGCCGGGCGCTGCTGGAGACCTACCACGATCTGCGGGCCGAGCACACCGCCTGGGTGCAGCGCATCCATGCGGTGTTCTTCCACCAGGGCGCCCCGGCGCTGGGCGAGGCCGCGCTGCGCACCGACGATGATCTCGAGGCGCTGCGCGCGGCGGCCGCGGCGCACCTGTCTCCGGCCGGGCAGCTGCAGGTGGCCACCGCGCTGGGCATGCTCGCCGCGCTGGAGGCCCGCCTGGACGTGCTGCGGCACCGGCTGCTGGCCGCCGCCCGGAGCCTGACCGGGGCCAGGGTGCTCGCCGCCCGGCTGTACGGGGTCGGCCCGGTCACCGCGCTGGCGATGACCTGCTGGCTGGGCGGCGCGGGCCGGTTCTCCTCCTCCCGCAAGGCGGTCCGGTTCGCCGGGCTGGACATCACCGTCTGGTCCTCGGACCGCAAGGGCCCGCCCGGGCGGCTGTCCCGGCAGGGCCCGGAGGTGCTGCGCTGGGCGGTGTATGAGGCCGGCAAGACCCACGCCCGCGCGTCGGCCCCCGACCACGACTACTACGCCGCCGTCAAGGACCGCAAGGGCGGCAAGCGCGCCGCCCTCTCCGAGGCCCGCAAGATCCTCCGCCAGGCCTGCCACATCCTGACCGAGCTCGGCGACGACGCGCTCACCGCCGCCTGAGCCCGGCCCCCCATGGTGGCCATCCTGGCGTGGCCGGCCAGGCCGGCGAGCCGGAGCCGAACTCACCGGATGGGGTATAGCCGCGGCCAGCTCCAGCCAGTCCGCTGTCAGCCGCTACCGGTCCTGCCGCGCAGGGCCAGGCGGACGGCCTGTATAGACTGAGCGGCCGCGTCCCCCCGCAGGCGGGAGGACACCCAATCGATCATCTTGTCGCCGGGCGCGGCACAGCGCCCGCGGGCCTCTCAGGCAACACCAGCAGCTTCGAGTGGATGGAGCGAAGAATCTGCTTGGAATCGCCGCCGGGCAGGTCGGTGCGGCCGATACTGCCGGCAAACAGCGTGTCCCCGGCAACGAGCAAACTCTGTGGGGCAAAGTGCAGGCATATCGATCCCTGCGTGTGGCCCGGCGACTGAATCACTTGGGCCGGGTAACGCGCGAGCCCCACAACCAGGCCGTCGGCGAGCGATGCGTCAGGCGGGGCTACATTCGGTGTGTCGACGCCGACCCACGCGGCTTGCTCCTCCATCATTTCGAGCAGCGGCAGATCGTTCTCGTTCAGCAGAATGGGTGCGCCCGTGAGTCGCTTGAGTTTGAGCGCGCCGCCCACGTGGTCGATGTGGCCGTGCGTAATCAGGATTTGTTTGAGCGTGAGGCCCAGTTCGCTAAGCCTGCTGTAAATGCGCTTAATCTCGTCGCCGGGATCGATCACTATCGCCTCACGCGTCTCCTCGTCGCCCAGAATGGTGCAGTTGCACTGGAGCGGACCGACGGCGAAGGTCTCAAGGATCATGGGATGATTGTAAAAGACGATGATCAGTGATCAGAGATCGGGAGCGCCGACGGGAAATCAAGCAATTGGCCGGGAAGATGTCCACAGAAAGTAATAGCGTCTGCTTGATTCTCCTGTTGCAATTCGCTTTTTATTCGCTATAATGCGCCCATGGCAGTCACCAGAAGGCAAAAAGAGATTCTTGATTTTCTTGAGTCGTTCGTGGCTCGCAACGGCTATTCCCCCTCGTTTGAGGAGATCGCGCGCGGAATGGGGTTGAAGAGCCTGGCCACGGTCCACAAGCACATTACGAACCTTGAGAAGAAGGGGATGCTGGACCGGGTTCACAACCGCAGCCGTTCGATCGACGTGCTGCCACCCGGCACGCGGACCCGATCCAGCCTCAAGCTGCCTCTCGCCGGGCGCATCGCCGCCGGCATGCCGGTGGAGACCATGGAAGTGCAGGAGACCATCTCCCTGGCCGACGTTGTGGGCAACCGCGATGTTTTTGCACTCGAAGTACGTGGCGACTCCATGCGTGACGAGCACATTATCGACGGCGACTATGTGCTCGTGGAGCGCACCAAGACAGCCCGCCAGGGCGAGATTGTGGTGGCGCTCGTCCATGGCGCCGAGACAACGCTCAAGCGTTTTTTTCCCGAAGGAAGCGTGATCAGGCTGCAGCCGGCCAACGTCGAAATGGACCCGATTTATGTTCCGGCAGCGCAGGTCGCAATACAGGGACGGGTGCTGGGTGTGCTGCGGAAATATCGTTAGACTGCGGCTTCCGTTTGACTCCTCCGGTCCAGCTTCCTGATCGTTTTGAAGACATCTGAGCACGCGTCTGTCTATAATTTGGAGCCATGCGCACGGTATTGACCGCCGACAGCCTCTGGACCGGAACCGATCTGCTTCCCTATCCCCGCATTGAGATCGAAGACAGGTTAATTACCGGAATCAGCCCAGATGCCGGCTCACAATCCGCAGGCGGCGCTGCCGAACTGCACGAATTCAAGGGCGCAATGCTGGCCCCGGCTTTCTTTGACGTGCACATTCACGGCGCTGCGGGCCACGACGTGATGGAGGCGACCCCTGAGGCGCTCGGCGCCGTCGGCCGCTTCCTTGCCGCACGCGGGACAGGCAGCTATCTTGCGACCACCGTGACGGCTCCGCTCGACATGACTTTGCGCGCGCTTGAAGGCCTCGCTGAACTGATTGATCACCCCGAGCGGATCGATGCTGATGGCGGCGCAGCGCTCCCTATCGGAATTCACCTCGAAGGGCCGTTTCTCTCGCACGCCAAGTGCGGCGTTCAACCCAAAGAACATCTGCTGGAGCCAGACGTTGCGACCTTTGACCGACTGTATGAAGCGGCCGGCGGGCATGCGCGGCTAATGACGCTGGCACCCGAATTGCCTGGCGCGGCGGAGCTGACCGCACACGCAACGGCTAAAGGCGTGCGGGTTTCAGTAGGCCACTCGAATGCAACGGCGGCGGAAACGCGAGCAGCAACTGCGGCCGGAGCTGTTAGCGCGACGCACACCTTCAATGCCATGCGGCCGCTCGACCATCGCGAGCCGGGGATTCTTGGCATTGTCCTCGCGACCGATTCGCTCTACGCCGAGCTTATCTGCGACGGCATTCACACCGCGCCGGAGATGGTGAAGATCTGGTGGCGCGCCAAGGGGCCTGACCGCGCGATATTAGTTACTGATGCGATGAGCGCAGCCGGAATGCCCGACGGCGAGTATAAGCTTGGCGGGTTTGCCGTGCAGGTAGCGAACGGCCGCGCGATGGCGCGTGGAGTGCTCGCCGGCAGCGTGTTGACGCTCGACCGCGCGCTTGAGAACTTCGTCGCATTCTCAGGCGCAACGGTCGATCAGGCACTTCGGCTGCTCACTGTGAATCCCGCCGCAATGACCGGATTCAGCGATGCGGCGGGCACGCTCGCCGTTGGCCGCGAAGCGAACCTGGTAGCCATCGACGCACAGGGAAAACTAATCGCCTCAATCCACAACGGCGAGTTGGTGGGAGCGTTGGCGGCTCGTTAGAAACTCGGCGGCTGCCACTTCTGTACGAATTCCGTTGCGGCCTCAATTGCGAGCGGCTTTGAAAAAAAGTAGCCCTGAATGTATTCGCAGCCATGCGAGCGCAGGAATTCGGCATCGGCCGCAGTTTCAACCCCTTCGGCGATCACCTTCATTCCCAGGTTATGCGCGAGGCCGATGATGGCCTTTACCAGCACTTTGCTGCCTTGCTCTTTGGAGAGCGTTCGGATAAAGCTCTGATCGATTTTGAGCGTGTCGATGGGGAAAAAATGCAGGTAGCTGAGTGAAGAATAGCCCGAACCGAAGTCGTCAATCGAGATGTTGATGCCGCATCTCGCGGCACTTCTCGAGCGCCGCGCGCGCTTTCTCGGGCGACTCCATCAAGAGCGACTCCACAATTTCGAGATGAATCTGCAGCGGGTCCATCTTTCGTTCTTCGATGGCTGTTTTCAGAATTCCGGGCAGATCGAGAGCCGAAAAATCCTTCACTGAGAAATTCACGCCTACAAAGAGTGGCTCGGGCCCCATCAAGTCTTTTGAGGCTGCGGCCTGCAACTTGACTGCGGCATCGCAAGCCAGTTCCAGTGCCAGCCGCGAGAGTTCGGTAATCAGGCCGCTGTCTTCGGCAACCGGAATGAAGATGCCCGGCGAAATCATGCCGTTGACCGGATGATTCCATCGCATCAGGCCCTCGAAGCCGCCGATCTTCATCTTCTGAATGTCAATGATCGGCTGATAGAACAAAAGCAGCTCGTTCTTTTCGAGCGCCTGCTTTAGCTCGTTGTTCAGCCGGATGGTGGACAGGGCGGTCGTCGCGGCTTGAGTCGCTTTTTTCGGCGGCTTCGGCAGCCGGCGAGGCGGGAAGCACGCGAATGGCCTCGGTGCGCGCGATCATGTCGCGATAACGCGAGGTCACAATCCGCATCACCATCTTCAGAACGGGGTCGGCGCTCTCAACGCGGTGGGCAAAATCTTCGCGCGTAATCTCGATGGCAGTCGCAGTCTTCAAGCGCGCGCACCGTTGCGGTGCGCGGCTTGTCGTCGATGATCGCCATCTCGCCGAGTAACGAACCCGGGCCGCGAGTACCGATTTGGATCAGTTGTCCATCGCGCTGTACCAGGATTTCGACTTCGCCCGACTCGATAATGTAGGCGCACTCGCCACGTTCGCCCTCGCGGATGAGCACTTCACCCTTGCTGAATTGCCTTTTCGCGGAGCCTTGCATCCTGTGGATTACCTTCGGTTCATGTTAGTTACCGGACTGCAGACATGTCATCACAATTCGAGCTAAGAGTCGCAGGTCGAAATGGCTTGGCAATGAATTCGCGTCAGGAGCACTGCAGGCGCGACGGCCTCCTGCTAAAGACACTAAACCGGTCGCCGCGCGGCCTGTCAGAGGCCGGGCAGCTATCGTGGTGAAACTCTCCTGTTGCAGGCAGGCTTTGCGGACGCTACCGGTTCGCAGCGTTTGCTGCTTGCCTGATCTCACGGCTGGCCCGTTGCAACAGATCCTTGGCGCGCTGCGCATGGCCGCCCATGTCGAATTCGTTGGCCTGCTGCGCGGCAGAGATCCTGTTCATGGCCTGGTCGATGAACTGCTGGGCTGCCTCCAGGTTGGGACGCCGCGGTCCCTGCGCAACCAGCATTCCGCCAGCTGTGAGAGCACCGCCCAGAACCATACCGACAAGAAACTTGGGGGATTTCATTGGTGTTACCTCCAAGAGACAAAATATCAGAACGAAACGATTTGGGAACTGTCCGCAGGTAAATTCTTGATTCAGCCTGGCTCCGAACAGTTTGCCCATTCGCCGATTGCGTTTAATTCCGATCCACTTCTGCACAAGCTGCCCGGCTCTCCTTGGGCAGGCAAACGCTAGAATCTGATCAGCCATGTCAGAGTTCACCCACCTCCATCTGCACACTGAATACTCGCTCCTCGACGGCGCCTGCGACGTTTACAAGCTGGTCGACCGCGTGGCCGGGCTCGGCCAGAAATCCGTGGCGATGACCGACCATGGCAACATCTACGGCGCGGTCCATTTCTTCAACGCTGCCAAGGAGAAGGGCATCAAGCCCATCCTCGGCTGCGAGCTCTACGTGTGCAAGGCCGAGGACCATCGCGCCGAAACGCCAAACGACAAATACAATCACCTGCTGGTGCTGGCCGAAAACGAAGAAGGTTATCGGAACCTGATCCGGCTCACCTCCGAGGCCAGCCTGCATGGCTTTTACCGTCACCCCCGCGTAAGCAAGAAGTACCTGGCGGAGAACTCGAAAGGGCTGATTGGATTCTCCGGCTGCCTGAGCGGAGAGTTGTGCGAGTCGCTGATGGCCGGCCAGTACGAAAAAGCCGCTGCCAGCGGCCGGCCAATACCAGGACATATTCGGCAAGGGCAATTTCTACCTAGAAATCCAGGACCAGGGGCTGGCCGAAGAAAAGAAAATCCAGGCCGATCTCTTCCGGCTGGAGCGCGAGCTCGCGAATTCCGCTGGTGCGCACCAATGACTCGCATTACCTGTGCGGCGAAGACAGCCATGCCCACGACGTAATGCTGTGCGTTCAGACCGGCGCCAAGATTCACGAGACCAACCGCTTCAAATTCGACAGCGACCAGTTTTTTGTGAAGAGCGCCGACGAAATGTCGCGGCTGTTTCCCGATTCGCCAGGGCGTTGCTTGAGCGCACCGTGGAAATTGCCGAGCGCTGCAACCTGAAGCTGAAGCCGGTGGAAAATTCCTTTCCCGAATTTGCGGTACCGGCCGGCCATACGATCGACAGCTATTTTGAGTACATATGCCGCGAGGGGATGAAGAAAAGGCTCGAGACCGCAGTGCGGCAGCTGGAACTGCGCGGCGTGCGCCGCTCGACGCCGGAGGAGTACGAGAGCAGGCTCAACTACGAGATCGGCATTATCAAGCAGATGAATTACCCAGGCTACTTTCATCATCGTCTGGGACTTCATCAAGTACGCGCGCGACAACGGCATTCCTGTGGGGCCGGGGCGCGGCTCGGCGACCGGATCGCTGGTGGCCTACGCCATGGAGATCACCAACATCGATCCGCTGCAGAATGTGCTGCTCTTCGAGCGCTTTCTCAATCCTGAACGCGTAACCATGCCCGATATCGACGTGGACTTCTGCATGAACCGCCGCGGCGAGGTGATCGACTACGTGACGCGCAAGTACGGGCGCGAGCAGGTGGCGCAGATCATCACCTTTAACACCATGGCGGCGAAGGCAGCCATCAAGGACTGCGGCCGTGCACTCGATATGCCCTACGGCGACGTGGACCGCATCGCCAAGTTGATTCCCGCCACGGTGGGCATGACTATCGACAGGGCTCTCGAAGAGTCTCCCGATCTATACAAGGCCTATGAGAGCGACAAGCAAGTCAAGGAGCTCATCGACACCGCCAAGAAGCTTGAAGGACTCGTTCGCGGTTCGGGTGTACACGCATCCGCGGTGGTGATTGCGCCACGCCCGCTCACTGAGCTGGTACCGCTCAACAGGACCAAGAACGACGAAATCGTGACTGCCTACGACATGAAGTCCATTGAGAAGATGGGCCTTCTCAAAATGGACTTCCTCGGCTTGGCTACGCTGACGGTAATCACGGACTGCCTGAAGCTGATTGAACAGACGCGGGGAGAAAAGATCGACATCGAGATGGTTGCGATGGACGATCCGGAAACGTTCAGCAGGGTGTTTCATACAGCGCTGACGTCGGGCGTGTTTCAGTTTGAGTCGAGCGGGATGCGGGATGTTTTGCGCCGCTACAAGCCCGACACTGTGGAGGAGTTGACGGCGTTGAATGCGCTGTATCGTCCGGGGCCGATGAAGATGATCGATGACTTCATCGAGCGCAAGTGGGGACGGCGCAAGGTGGAGTTTCATGCTGCCGGAACTTGAGGGCATTCTGAAAGATTCGCTGGGCGTGATTGTTTACCAGGAACAGGTGATGCGGATTGCGCAGGTGCTGGCGAGGTTCAGCCTGGGCGAGGCGGATCTGCTGCGGCGCGCGATGGGAAAGAAGGATCGCAAGCGATGGCGGAGATGCGCGATCGCTTTATGAATGGCGCGGCGAAGCTCGGACATCCGAAGGCGGTGCTCGAAGAGTTGTTTGAGCAGATGGCGAAGTTTTCGGAATATGGATTTAACAAGTCGCACTCAGCCGCGTACGCGCTGGTCGCGTATCAGACTGCCTATCTCAAGACCCATTACCCGGTCGAGTTCATGGCGGCGTTGCTTAGTTCCGAAATCTCAAAGCCCGACAACGTGGTGAAGTACATCAGCGAGTGCCGGGAGATGGGAATTGCCGTTGAGCCGCCGGACGTACAGGTTTCGGGCGCGCAGTTTACGCCGCACGGAGAGGCCATTCGTTTTGGGTTGGCGGCGGTGAAGAATGCAGGCGGCAATGCGATCGAATCCATCATGAAGGCTCGGGCTGAGGTTGGCGGTCGGTTCAAGAGCTTCTGGGATTTCTGCGAGAAGGTCGACCTGCGGGTAATGAACAAGCGCGTGATCGAGTCGCTCATCAAGGCTGGAGCGCTTGACTCGTTAGGCACACGCGGACAGTTGACCGCGGCGATCGACAAGGCGATGGATCGCGCGCAGAAGTCGCAGAAGGATGCGGCGGCAGGGCAGTCTGGGTCTGTTCGGGCTGTTCGAAGAAACGCCGAAGAAAGGCGGCAACGGCGACGATCTACCTCCCGCGCCGGACTGGGAGGAAAGTGTACGGCTGGCGAATGAAAAGGAAGTGCTCGGCTTTTTTGTTTCGGGCCATCCGCTCGACCGGTACGCCGAAAAGTTGCGCAACCTGACCGGCGTTATCACCATAGCGGAAGCGCTGGAACGCAAACCGCCGGAGCGGCGCTGGGGCGGTGAGAGCGATTCTGCAGACCAGATTATGGTGGCCGGGTTGATGCAAGGCCTGCGCGTGCAAAAGACGCGGCGCGACCAAAAACTCTACGCGCAGGCGGTGCTTGAGGATGCAACCGGCAAGATCGAACTGATTGCATTTCCGCGCGACTATGAGAAGCTCGCGGAGAAGCTTAAGATCGAGGCGCCAGTGCTGGTTCGCGGGGTGCTTTCGGGCAACGACGACGAGGCCGCTCCCAAGCTCTCGCTTGTTTCCATCCAGACGCTTGAAGAAGTGCAGGTAAAGCTGCCCACGAGTCTCCGCATTCGCATTAATCTCGACCGCGCCACAGAACAATCTTTCTCTGAACTCAAGACCGCTGCCGACGCAGCGCCTGGCCCGGGCAAAGTGATGATGTATTTGGAAAAGAAGGGCGAGTACGCGGTGATTCTGGAGCCGGATGGAATGTGCGTGGCCGCCGACCGGGGCTGGGTGGAACGAGTGGAAGCGATTATAGGCCGGGGAACGGTGCAGCCGGTCTGATTTCCCGCGCGCGTGGCGATTAGCATAGAGAGAAGGCTTGAGGCCAACAGAAAGCCGCAGGCCAGGTCCCATCGATCTCGAATGCCGCGCAAGAAAGCCAAATCCAACGCGAGTGCCAGCAGCTTGGCGGGTGCGCGGACCAACTCGCATTCATCCGGGCGCGACGCGGCTCCGACGGTTTCAGGCCATTGGCTGTTGGGCGCCGTTGGCGGCGTGATTGCGGCCGCGGCGATATGCGTTTGGCTGATGCTGTGCCTGCTTTTCTGGCAAGGAAGCTGGCAGTTGCTCTACCACCCTACGTCAACGGTGGCAAAGACTCCAACCAACGCTGGGTTAGCCTTCGATGCCATCGGTTTTGCGGCCACAGGCGACGGTGTTCCGCAGCTGAACGGATGGTTGATACCCGCTGCTTCGGATTCGCGTTACAGTCGCTATACGGTTCTCTATCTTCACGGCCAGGACGGCAACCTGGGCAATACCATTCCCACTCTTGCGCAGCTGCATGAAGCCGGCGTGAACGTGTTTGCCTTCGACTATCGCGGCTACGGACAAAGCAAGTTCGCTCACCCGAGCGAGGCGCATTGGCTTGAAGACGCTGGCTGGGCGCTCGATTACCTGACCGAGACGCGCCACATCGATCCACATGCGATCGTGGTCTACGGCTGGGACCTTGGCGCGAACTTAGCACTTGAGTTTGCCGCAGCCCACAAGGAGCTTGCAGGCGTTGTTATGGAGACGCCGCTCGAAGACGCGACGAAACCGATCTTCGGTGACGCGCGCGCAAGGCTGGTTCCAGCGCGTTTGCTGGCGCGCGACAGGTTCGACCTGGATACTGCTGCTACGGGAATACACATCCCGACGTTGTGGTTCGAGTCCGACACCCCATCGCTGCGCCAACGCTATGACGAACCCGGGGCCTATCGTGAGATCGCCAGCCGCAAGACGCTTGTTTGGCTCGCTCCTTCACCTCACATCTATTACGACCGGACAGCGGCCCTTACTCGCTGGCTCGACGATCTGGGCTCCCGCTCTTAGCTCGAAGGAATCGGTCCGGGACGCGACCGTGAAAGCTGAAATTGGACAATCGATCATCAAACGCGACGGAGCGAGCATTTCCTTGCATTGACCTGCCAGAAGCGGCGATTTAACGCGGCGTCGCCAACGCTTTTTTCCCGCAGCGACGTCTACCCTTCCAATCCCAGAAAGACGGGGGCGATGTGACGTTCGTAGAGGTTTGTCGTTACATTTTTCGCAATGATTTCCTGGTTGGCGTCGAGCAGATCAAGATAGCGGCGTCCCATTCTGGCAGCTACTTTGAAACCGACATGCAGCAGTTGGCGAAAGTTGCTGTTATAGGCCGCCGCACCTTTCACATGGCGCAATGCAGACGTGTACTGCTCTGACGACCATCCGCGAACCTCATCGGCAGAAGGAAGATTGGAAGAGTCGATTTCGATGACGTTTACGTAAGGCGCGCACAACTCGTCGCGGTGCGCAAATGCTTCGCTGTAGATATCCCTGGCCAGCGCAAGTCCGTCGCCCCCTGACTCAGCTAGCCCGATCACCTCTTCCAGCCACGTCGTCCCCGCGGTCTTCAGATGAACACCGGTATCGAATTCCTTCATGGCGGCATGAATCGCAGGATAGATTGAGAACTTGTCACTGCCGGAGTGAATGCTCAATTTGAGATTCTCAGGGAGGCCATATTGTTGGATTGCATAGTCGATCGCTGCAATGTCCAGTGCCATCTCCCGCTCGAACTGCGCTACATCGCCGATATAATCGACGCCTTTGTTAAAGCGGCCGCTAAACTTGGGGGCGATAGTCTGGATTGGAATGCCTTCGTCACCGATCGCCGCCAGGATGATCAGCAATTCGACTGGACTCTGGGCACGGTCGGTCTCATCCATCGAGATCTCGGGGATAAAGTTTCCAACTCCCCTGGCGCTTTCGATTTTGCGGTAGACTTCGCCGGCCTTCCTGACAGCCACGAGAAACTTTTGCGCGGATTGTTGCAGATTTTCGCGGGTTACTTCGAAAGTCTCATCTGTTTTTTCACTCCGAATTCGTCCGAGCAAATCGGTGTGCCGGCTTAGAAAGGTATCGACCTCGGCGGTCGGCGCAGGTTGACCGATGAACTCCGCGACGTCGATGGTAAAGAAATCGCAAGACGTAAAGAAGCGGCCAGCGGTCTGCAAGGTGATGTGATCGGCATCGCAGAAATAAGGCAACTTCCAGCCAAGCATCTTCACAGCCGCATCTGCGGCTTGTCGCGCCGAAGAGGGCTCCGACTCGATGATTACGTGCTCGCGGTTCGACTTGTTCCAGACCGGAATTACCTCAACGCCGTGACTGAGGGCATTGATGCAAGCCTGTAACTGGGCATTCGCCTGGTGCGCGAACCGGTCACCGGTTCCAATGGAATACTTGGCGAGCTTTAAGCTGTCCTTTTGCATACTCTCTCGCGGCTCCAATTCCAATATGACCTCCCATCATGCAAAATTAGGGATTGATCGCCAAAGATCGATGACGCGGCTCAAAGGCGTGGCGATCTGCTGCGGCACGAGGGCTGGAAACCCGGGCCGCCTACACTTTGAGCACGTCGCCCTCCCGCGCCACAATCTGATAGAGCACGGGGTTCACAAAGAAGCCCAGAAACAGGCGCGACACCAACCCCGCCACGATGACGATGGCGAATGGCTTTTGCGTGTCGGAGCCGATGCCAGTTGAAAGAGCCGCGGGCAGCAGTCCCAGGCACGCTACCATTGCCGTCATCATGATGGGCCGCAACCGCAGCAGCGAGGCCTCCCGTGTCGCGGTCCGGATGTCCATCTTCTGCTCGATGCGCAGCTTGTTGATGTAGGAGACGAGAATCACGGCGGTTTCAACCGAAACGCCAATCAGCGCCAGCATGCCCAGCGCCGACGAGGCGCTGAACGCAGTATGTGTCAGCTTCAGGGCCAGCAACGCGCCTACCGGAACGGTCAGGACTACGCCCACCAAAATGACCATCGGGTATTTAAAATTGTCGTAGAGCGCGAACAGGATCATGAAAATAATCAGCAACGCCAATGGACCGATGACAGCCAACTGATGTTCGGCTGCTACAAACTCGTCGTACTCACCGCCCCACGTCAATCGATAGCCCGGCGGCAGAGTCTTTTGAACATCCGCAATTGCTCGTTTGCCGGCATTCACCGCGCTCTCCAGGTCGCGGCCCTCCACGCTGTACTGCACGCCGATATACCGCGAATTGTTTTCGCGGTATATGAACGAAGCACCGCCCGACTCGCGAATGTCGGCCAGCGCGCTTAGCGGAATCTGCTGTCCCCCCGGCGTTCCCACCAGCAGGTTGCCGATCTGCTGGGCGCTCTCGCGGAACTCCGGCTTCATGCGCACCACCAGGTCGAAGAGTTTTTCGCCCTGCACCACTTGCGTGGCCGCCTGGCCGCCCACAGCCGCCTGCACAATCGCCTCCACGTCGGCCACATTGATGCCGTAGCGCGCAATCTTGCCGCGATCCACGTTGATAATCAGGCTCGGCTGCCCCAACTCGCGCACCACTGTCAGTTCAGTGAAGCCCGGCACCTGGCTCAGCCGCCGCTTGATCTGCAGTGCCGTGTTCTGTAGAACATCGAGGTCGGGTCCGTACACCTTTACGGCCAGCGCGCTCTTCAGCCCCGTCAGCGCCTCGTCCACCGCGTCTTCCGCCGGCTGCGTAAAGTTGAAGATCACTCCCGGAAACGCGTCCAGCTTCCGCTCGATATCCGCTTGCAGCTCCGCCTTATTATGAATCGTTCCGGTCTTCCATGTCTTGTCGCCATACGGCATCAGGCCTACGTAGAACTCGTCGTTGAAGAACCCGGTCGGATCGGTGCCATCGTCGGGCCGCCCCAGTTCGGAGCCCACGTCCGTAACCATCGGGTACTGCATCAGAATGTCTCTCACCTGCGGCGAAAACTTACTGGCTGTTTCGAACGAAACCGTATACGGCATGGTGGCGCGAATCCACATGGCGCCTTCGTCAAGGTGGGGCATAAACTCACCACCGATAAACGGAATCAGCAGCAGGGTGGCCGCTAAGATCACTCCCGACAGAACCAGTGTAGTTCGGGGTCGTTCCAGGCACCAATCCAGCCACACAGCATATTTCCGGAGCGTCCACTGAAATGGCTTGTTCTCCTTCTCGTGCACTCCCTTCTTGAACCACAGGGCGCACAGCACGGGCACCAGCGTCAGCGTCAGAATCAACGCCCCAACGAGCGCAATCGCCACCGTGTCCGCCATCGGCTTGAACAGCTTGCCCGAGGGGCCGGTGAGCGCGTAGATGGGCAGATAACCGGCGATGATCACGGCGACCGAGTAAAAGATGGGCCGGTCCACATCCTTGGCGGCGTTCTTGATCACTTCTTCCAGGTCGTACTGCTGCCCCTCGCGCGCGCCCAGTTCGCGGAAGATGTTTTCCACCATCACCAGCGTGCCGTCGATCAGAATACCGAAGTCAATCGCGCCGATCGAGAGCAGGTTCGCCGGAATTCCCTCCGCGTGTAAAAAGATGAACGAAAACATCAGCGACAGCGGAATGGTAAGCGCCACAATGACTGCCGCACGCAGGCTCACCAGGAATGCCATCAGCACGATCAGCACCAGCAGCATTCCGATCATCAGGTTATGTTCCACCGTGTCGATGGTCAGCTGGACCAGGTCGCTACGGTCGTAGTAGGGGCGCACCTTCACGTCTGGAGGCAGAAGGTGCTCATTCAGCTCCTTTGTTTTCGCTTCCACGCCCTTGAGCACATTCTGCGTCTGCTCGCCGCGCCGCATCATGATGACGCCTTCCACCGCGTCATCGGTCTTGTTGAAGCCGAACTCGCCCAGCCGCGGCGCATTCCCGATCACCACCTGCCCGATGTCCCCGATGCGCGTGGGCACGCCGTTCTGCGAGCCCACAACGATATTCGCGATGTCCGAGGTGTCGCGAACCAGACCCGTGCCCGTTACGTAATAGAACTGCTGACCCTGCTCGTAAAACCCGCCGCCGGCATTCGAGTTGTTCGCTGAGAGCTGCTGCATTACCGTCGGCACGGTCACGTGATACGCGTAAAGCTTGGCTGGATCGAGAAGCACCTGGTATTGCATCACGGTGCCGCCAAAACCAGAGTCGTCGGCCACACCGGGCACCTGCTTGAACTGCCGCTCCATCACCCAGTCTTCGAACGTCTTCAGTTCCTGCGGCGAGCGGTCGGGGCTTTCGATCACGTACCGATAGACAAGCCCTGAAGGGCTCGCCAAGGGAGCCAGCGTTGGCGCTACGCCCTGCGGAAACGTCACTTCGCTCAGCCGCTGAAACACGACCTCGCGCGCAAAGTAATCGTCGGTTCCCTCGTCGAAGGTCATGATTACATCGGAAAGCCCGTAGAGCGAGATTGAACGCATCACGGTCAGCTTCGCAACGCCGTTCATCTCCACTTCCGTGGGGACGGTCACCAGCCGCTCCACCTCTTCCGCGGCGTGGCCCGGCCACTGCGTAATCACTTCCACCATGGGCGGCGAAAGATCCGGGTACGCGTCGACAGGCATGTTGTGGAACGCTATCGCCCCGACCACGGCCATGAACGCCACCATGAACAGGACGATCGGCTTCTGGCGTAGCGAGAATTGAACGATGCGATGAATCATCTCGGCCTGTCCCCTCAATGCTGCAGCGAATTCGCGAATTGGAGGAAGAGGCCGCCGTTGCCAACCACCTTGTCTCCCGCCGAAATGCCTCTTACGATCTGCGTCTCATTGCCTTGCATTTCGCCCAGCACCACGTCACGCCGCCCAAACTGGTTGTCGCCGGTGAGCGCATACACAAAGGGTTCGTTGTTGTCGTCGCGTAATACCGCCGCATTGGGCACCGACAACGCATTCTTCAGCACGCCCGCCGTCACCGTGACCGTACAGTACATATCCCGCTTCAACTTCTCGCCGGAATTCTCCACCACGATGCGCGCCTGCAGCGTCCTGGTGCTCGGATCTACCGCAGGCGACACATACGAAATCTTGCCGTGGAAACTGTCAGGAAACGCATCCGTCTGCACCACCACGTCTTCGCCGGTTTTCACATACTTCAGATCCGCCTGGTATACGTTTGCAAGCACCCACACCGTGCTCAGGTTCGAGATGGTGAATGCCTGCGTCTGCCCCGCCTGCACCACCTGGCCCGGCGAAACCAGCCGCTCAACAACCTCGCCTGGAATCGGCGCCAGCACCGGGATCTGCGCTGACGAAGGAGCCTTCGCCAGGTCCTCAGGACTCTTGACGCCCAGAATCCGCATCCCCTGCTCAGCCGCGCTCAAATCGGCCTTCGCCTGGATACGATTGCTCTCCGCCTGCTCCAGATCCTGTTGCGCAATTGCGTTATGCGCATACAGATCCTGCGCGCGCTGATAGAACTTGTCCGCCAGCCGGTAGGAATCGGCGGCCTTCAGATAGCCGTCCAACAACTGCGCGTAGTCCGGGCTGCTCACCTCAAGCATCGGTTGATTCTTCTGCACGCGATCGCCGGGGACCACCATGATCCGGCTCACCGGACCGCCAACCTGCGTAATCACCGGCGTGGTTTCGAAGGCGTTATAGGCCACAGTGCCCGTCAGCCGGAGCGTATTCGCGATCGTGCCGGGGGTCATCGTCACCAATTGCACGTGGTTAATCTGGTCTGCGGGAATCGTGAACAGTTGCGGCGTGGCCGAGGACGCCGTCTTGGACGAAAACGATGTCATTTCGCTTGCATTGTCTTTCGAGTGGCACCCGGCCAGCGCCAGCAATGCAAGTAGCGGCCACACACTCTGTATCCGGCGGGCCCGCTCCATTATGTTTGCGTGTCTCATGGTAAGCTCCTGGTTCCCACGGCCTCGCGAAGCTGCTCCAGCGACTGCAGGTAAGATGCCAGCGCCTGCCTGTAGCCGAGTTGCGTTGCACGGAAACTCCGCTCCGCATCGAGAAAATCCAGCAGACTGGCCGCGCCATGCTTGTACGCGTAATCCGTAATGTCCAGCGACTGCTGGGCATCGTCGAGATAGCCTGAGCGGTACAGCCCCACAATCTCGTCGTTCGCCTTCCAGCCTTCGTACGCATCCCTCACATCCGTCAGCACCTGCCCGTTCGCGAAGATTTGCTGCTCCTGCGCCTGCGTAATCGCGAAGCCGGCGCGCTTGATCTCGCCCTGGTTGCGATCGAAGATCGGCAGTTGCATTGATCCGAAAAGCGAAACGTCATTCAGATAGCCCAGGTGCGTGTAACTAATCTGCCCGGTCACATCCCGCTTTCCGATAGCCTTTTGCAGATTGAGCGCGCTGTTGGCTGCTGCCACCCCTTGCTGCGCCGCCTGGAGGTCTGGCCTGCTTTTCAGCGCCGCCGCCTGCAAATCTTCGAGCCCGCTCTTCATCGGCTGGTAATCGAACGATCCGGCCACATCGTATTCCGCGCTCACTTGCTCGTATCCCAGCAACTGCCGCAGATCGGACAGCCCCTGCACGCGCGCCAGCCTGGCCTGCGACGCGTCGGTCTGGAACTGCAGCAATTGCAGCTTCATCTTCAGCAGATCTTCCATCCCGATTTCGCCCGCCTTGTAGCGCAGCTGGGTAATGTCCACCGTGTGCTGAAAGCTCTTCAGGTCCTGGTTGGCCAGCTCCAGCGTCGACTCGGCCAGCTCCACGTTGATGAAATCCGTGGCCACGTTGAACGTCAGCGTGCGCTCGTTGTCGGCCACCTGCCATCGCGTCACCGCAGTCTGGTCTCGCGCCGCCTGCAGGCGGTTCTGCCGCTTCTTTCCGCGCTCGAACAAGTAACTTACGCCCAGGTCGAACTGCGCCGTATTATCCAGGTAGTCGGAGTTGAAATTGCTTGGCTGAAAGATGGGCAGAAATTGCGTGTCGCCCAGCAGCACCGGGTCCGGCCGCAGATTGGCAGTGATCTCTTCCGCCTCGTTCTGCTGAATCGTGGTCCGCGCCGCCAGCAGATTGTGATTGTGCTCGAGTGCCATCTGGATGGCCTGATCGAGCGTGATTAACTGTGCGCCAGGCGCTTGCGCCAGTTGGCTCGCCGCCGGCGCCGGTCCCTGGTTACCCTGCGGCTGAGGCTGAGCGGGCGGCGTTTGCGCAACCGCTGACTCCACAAACAAGAACGAAAGAACGAGTGTAGAAATACGTAAAATTGACAGACGCATAGGCGCTGTAGCTCCTGAATCAGAGAAATAGCCGATGAATGTGCCACGAGGACACCAAGTGCAGGGAGGGGCTATACAGGAGGAGCGCGGGAGGGCTTTTCATTGGCCCTGAAGACCGGAACGAAACTATTCTCCAGAACCGCGTATTGCGCGGCAGCTGGAACCAATCCGATGGCTTCGATCAATGCGGACGGGGGCGCGATGACCATGTGGCAGAGTGTGCAGTTGCTCGCCGAACACCGATCATGATGGTGCCACACCATTCCCATCGTGGTCGCCAATACCAGCACGATCAACAGAACGGAAACTATAGCTCGCCAACTCCGCGCTGGGCCAGGCATTGCGGTTGACCCCATTAAGAATTTCTACTTCATCTGTGCTGCAACCATTCTCTACTGCGCCGATGCTTTATTGAAGTTTCATCGCTGCTTCAGGCGGCGCCCTCTCGGGAAACCGGCCAGCTGAACCAAAAGATCAAGGAATGAGAACCTCTCCACTATAGACCTCGGAGAGGAAATTGAAAGCCGCAAACTTTGACTGGAGCAATCGAACTGGCAGGCTGGAGACATTCGCTCTTCGATTCGTTCTCTTTAACGCCGGTCGATCTGAGAGAACTGCCGTCTATCCCTTTACCATGTCGCGGTGCAGGGCTTTAACGCGGTAGCCGGCTTTGGTGAGCCGCTCCTTCATCTCCTCGGCCATCATTACGCTGCGGTGCTGGCCGCCGGTGCAGCCAAAGGCTACGGTCAGGTAGCTCTTGCCTTCCTCAACGTAGTGGGGCAGCAGGTAAAGCATCATCGCCGTCACCCGCGACAGAAACTCGATGCTCTGCGGAAAGCCGCGCACGTACGCGGCTACCTTGGGATCGAGGCCGGTCTTCTTGCGAAACTCCGGTACAAAGTGCGGGTTGGGCAAAAAGCGCACGTCGAAGACTATGTCGGCGTCGAGGGGCACGCCGTTTTTGAAGCCGAAGCTGAGACAGGAAACCAGCAGTTGCCTGGAATCGTCCTGGTGACCGAAACGCGACTGGATGTGCGCGCGCAGTTCATGCACATTGAAGTTCGATGTGTCGATGAGAGTATCGGTGACGTTGCGGATGGGGTCGAGGAGTTGGCGCTCTTCAACGATCGAGCGCGCCACTGTCTCAGAGCGCCCGAGCGGGTGCGGCCGGCGTGTTTCAGAAAAACGCCGCACCAGGACCGCATCCTGCGCATCGAGAAACACCACGCGGGTGGGCAGCAGCTTTCTTACTTTTTTCAGGATTTCGGGAAGCCGGTCGAGAGTGGGTCCTTCGCGCACATCCACCACGATAGCGGCGCGCTCAACCTCAGTGGATTTGCTCACCAGCTCAGAGAACTGGGGCAGCAATTCCAGGGGCAGATTGTCAACGCAGTGGAATCCAAGGTCCTCAAAAGATTTGAGCGCCGAGGCCTTTCCGGCCCCGGAGATGCCGGTTACAATCACCAGTTCCTTGCGCGCATTCTTCTTCTTACGGTTCCGCGGGGGAGTCTTCCGGGGAGGCGTCATGCGCCCATGCTACACCGAGCGACAGCAATTGCGTGTGCTCAAAATCATGCACATTACGGATGCGGAACGACGCCCGGACCCCAGTGATTCTCAAGCGCTTCGGTGAGCTGACAGTACCCGGTACCATCCTGCCTTGGAGCTTCGCGAAACGTGATCACACGGCCGGCGAACTCTTCGTTAACCATAAGTGGAGCAACTTCAAGGCTCAAATTCATCACCGGACCGCGGATGGTAGCGTTAAAACTTCCGTTGCCGTTGTCTTCAAGCAGCGCAGCCAGCGTCACGTTCTCAAAAGGATTTGCTTCCTTCATCATTAATTTGCTCATGCTGCACCCTTCAATCTCCTCAGAGGTGTACCCAAACATCCGTGTGAATGCGGGATTGGTGTAGAGAATGTGATTCCCGTGCACGATGGCCACTGCCTCAGGCAGGCAGGCCAGCACATCTTCCATGAAATTCGACTTCGGCGCGCGTTCGTGGTCGCCCGGCCAGGCCACGATCACCGCTTCGCTCCGCGATTCGCCAAAAATCGAGTAGGTGCCTTCAACCGGCATCATTCGGCCGCCGGGAACAGGCATGGTTGCGTGGAAGGGCCGGCTGCAACGGGTGCCCTTCAAGCGCGTCTGCGGCTCTGCGGTGCCCGGCAGCAGCCCCCAAAGAACTTCTTCAATGCCGCGCTCGGCCCATTCAACGGCGTCCACGTCGAGCATGTGGCGTGCCTCAGCGTTGGCGAACACGATTCGACCGGCCTTTTCAATGAAGACAAACACCGGCAGCGCGTCGAGGATCGATTTTTGATGGCTGGACCCGGCGTTGGCGGCAAGATTCAGTGCCAGTTCGCCCGCGGAATTGGGAAACTGCACCCCTTGACGCTCGCCGTCGGGCTCCGGAAATGGTTTGACTAAAGCAGCCATATCAGGAGCTTAGAGGTCATCTAATTCAGCTTCCATCCCCAAAACCGGGTAGTTAGTATATCGAAAGTAGGTTTGCAGGCAGGGTGACCGGCCTTGGACCAATATTTTGTGCCGTCAGCGGACAGTTCAAGAGAATGTTATTGATTCGGCGGAGCCGGCTGCGATGGGGGGAGTGCCTTGGCGTTGGCAATCTCGGGTTCCTTGAGCGCCTTGCCTGCCTCTTTGGCGTGATGGCTGCCGGGATCATACTCCATCACCTTTTGGTAGTTTTCGCGGGCCTCGGCGTACCTGCCCAGGTTACGCTCCGACTCAGCCAGTCCCCAGTAGACGTCGGGATTGTCGGGATCGAGTACCAGGGCCGATTCATAGCGAGAAAGAGCCGCCTTCCAATTCTTATTGCCGAGATAGTAGCTGCCAACGCTCTCGTCTTCGGCGGCGGTTTCCTGGTGCTCCGGCTCAACCTCTCCCGCCCGTTTTCCATGCTTACCGGCCGGCTGCTCAGTGTCTGTGTCCGGGTCAAGGGCGTCAATGCCCGCCAGGCTCGAGCTCGATCCGCCTGTCGGAGACGGCGTGGCGTCATCAGGGCTCTTCACCGGATCGAAATCTGCGCCGGGCAGCGGCAGCAGTGCGCCGGCTGAACCCGCTGCCGTGGGCAGATCGATGCTGTTCTTGTCGGGCATTACAGGAACGGTGCTTTCGTCTTCCGGGAAGGGATTTTTGTTATTGTTGGGCGGCGTGGCCGGTGTTTTCGCGGCGCCGGGAGGCTGCGAATTCTGCGCAGGAAGGTTCTGATTGTTGGCCGGTTGCGTCTGCGCGCAAAGGTCCGGCGCCGCCAGAAGGCAACCGGCAAAAATCATCGCAACTGCGGAGTGAAACCTCACTCTCTCCTTTTCCACCCCTGTTGAATGGTACGATGCGGCCATACGGCTACAAATCACACCCTGCAGTTAAGGATACGACCGCACACCCATATGGCACTCATGATTCGCTCATCCGCTATTCACGCCGCCGGCTGCTACACCACCACGGCGGTCCGCAAAGGCAGCCGCGTGGCCGAGTACACCGGCCATCCCATGACCAAAGCCGAGGCCGACAAGCGCTACGAAAACTCGCCCGTGACCTATTTATTTGGACTCGGCGACGGCTCGATGGTGATCGATGGCCACTCTATTACCATGTTCGTGAATCACAGCTGCGACGCCAACTGCGAGACCGAGGAGATCGACGGCCGGGTGTGGGTTATTGCCACTCGTAATATCAAGGCAGGCGAGGAAATCACGTACGACTATTGCCTTTACGACGGCGGCGAAGAAGAAGCCAACTGCAATTGCGGATCGGTGCGCTGCCGCCGGACAATGTATTCGCCCAGTGAGGTGAAGCGCCGCAAGAAGAAGGCGCGCAAGGTTGCCAAGAAGTCGCGCGAAGAGAACAGAACGGCGGGAAAGCGCAAGAGGTGAGATGGATTTGAAGAGCGAATCAGAACTGCCTGCACTGACCGAGCTTCAGCTCGATGTGTTGCGGCGTTTCGCGCTCTTTGAAGCAAGCCTTGACGAATTGCGGGCTTCTCTTGCCGGAGTGTTCGAAATCGACTTTGAGTCGGGGTTGAAATCGGCAGACAACTGGGCGTTGATGCGTACCGCGACTGCGCATTTCAGGGTTCCGGAGCCGGGCATAGTCGTTACTCGCGAGCACATCGCCAATGCTCTCGAACGCAAGCGATTTGAGCTGATTACGGAGCGGGATCTGGTGGCTTGGGCAACGGTTTTGCTGCTGAACGATGCTTATGTGTGGGACCCCAACGACGAAGACCTGATTGCCGAGTGGCTCAACGATATCAGCCTGAACCTGGACGCTTCCGAGCCTCGCCGCGCCTCCAGCCCCAAACGATACAATCCCCTGTAGGCTGTCTCGCGAATTCCCCCGGCCTTGAGGAGAGCAAGCCATCATGGGTTACCAGGTTCTGGCCCGCAAGTACCGTCCGCAGCGATTTGCCGACGTGGCCGGACAGGATCACGTTACGCGGACCCTGCTGAACGCTCTGAGCCAGAACCGTATTGCACACGGTTACATTTTTTCGGGCCATCGCGGTATCGGCAAAACGACCATTGCGCGCATTCTGGCGATGGCGCTGAATTGCCGCAACCAGGTGGGCAGCGCCGAGCGTCCAACGCCGGAGCCGTGCGGAGTTTGCGACTCCTGCATTGAAATTCGCCAAGGCAACGCTGTTGACGTAATCGAGATTGACGCGGCTACCAACCGTGGCATCGACGAGATTCGCGAGTTGCGCGACGCGGCGCGTTATGCGCCTTCTCGTGACCGCTACAAGGTCTACATTCTCGACGAGGCGCACCAGATTACAGAGGCTGCGTTCAATGCGCTGCTGAAGACGCTCGAAGAACCTCCCTCCCACGTGGTTTTTATGATGGCCACCACCGAGCCCGAGAACATTCCGCAGACCATCCGTTCGCGCTGCCAGCACTTCAGTTTTCATGCGGTCAAGTTCGACGACATCCTTGCCCAGTTGAAGATGATTGCGGAGGCCGAGCAGGTTGGAGCTGAAGATGAAGCGTTGGCAATGCTGGCCGAGGCCGGCGACGGCTCCATGCGCGATGCGCTCAGCATTATGGACCAGGCGATTGCCTCCGCGCCGGTGGAAGATGGCCGGCCAATTCTTAATGCTGCGCAGATTCGCGAGTTGATGGGCGCAGTGCCGAACGCGATTTTCGAGCGGCTGCTCGAAGTCTGTGGCAGCAGGCCAAAGCGCGGAACTGATGGAACAGTTGAACGTGCTGGTGAACAGCGGCCACAGCCCGCAGGCGCTGGCTCGCCAGATGGTGCGCTACCTGCGCAACTCGCTTATGGCTAAGCTGGGCGGCGAGCAGACTGAGCTGCTGCAAATTTCGGCCGACGAGCGCGCCCGCGCTTCGCGCTCGGCATTGCTTGTTTACTGAAGAAGAGCTGACGCGCAATCTGCAGATTGTTTTGCGCACCTTTGACGATTTGAATTACCGGCAGGAGCAGCGGCTGCATCTGGAACTAGGGCTGCTGAAGCTCATCCACGCGCAGCGGCTGCTGCCGATTGAGGAGTTGTTGAGCGGGGCAGCCGGGTAGCGGGCGTGGTGCGCCTGCTGCCAGTGAGTGCTGCGCGCGGCGACGGTCAGCTCTCCGCGGTCTGCTTCAACAACCGCGCCCGCAACTGCCGCCGTTTCGGCATCGCGAAGCATCTCGCCATTTGACTCAAGCCAATCGAGTTGGAGCGCGGGACCAAAGTTGACAGCCGGCGCCGGGCCTGAAGCAGAGCGTGGCTGCGGAGCGGGCATCGGCGATTGTTGCTCCGCCAGCGCCGATCACTGAAGGAGCGCTGGCAAAGGCGCCTGAAGCCGAGCCGGCCCGTGTGGGCGCGCCCGACATCGACACCCTTCGCTCCGCGTGATTCGGCGCTTGCCAACGATGGGACGCGCCTCGGCTGCCGAGTTGTTGAACACGGCAATGCGTGGATCATGGAGGGTTCGCACGCTGCACAGTTGAAATTCCGGGCGTCGGCAAGAAGATGGTGAACCTGACAGTCAATCCGGCAGCCGAGAAGATCATTAAGCAGGAATTGCGCGGCTGGGCGGCCCGATGAAATTTACTGCGGTGCCTGGCGCGGGATTGCATCGGTCCAGCCCCGGCAGCTGCAGCCGCCGATGGTTGCTGGCAGGAAGCATTCATGAGACTGCACTGGCTAATCCGCTGGTGCAGCGCGCGCGAGAGATCTTCCAAGCCGAGGTGCGCAGCGTAGTGGATCATGCGCGAGAAACCGTAGCAGGTCTGAAAGAGACCGTCTGAAGAGGAGCAGCCCAATGTTCAATCCGCTCAAAATTCAGGAAATGCTTTCGCAGGCCGGCCAGATGCAGGAAGAGATGCAGCGCAAGCTGGCCGAGACCGTGATCGAAGCATCGAGCGGCGGCGGCGCGGTGACTGCGACTCTGAACGGCAAGAAAGAGCTGCTTAAGCTGCGCATCGATCCTTCGGCAGTAATGGCGTTGAGTGGCGGGCAGGCCGATGTGGAGATGCTGCAGGATTTGATTGTTGGCGCAGTGAACGAGGCTGGGCGCAAGGCCGAGGAAGTTATCAAGTCGAATGTGCAGGGCATGCTGGGCGGGTTGAAGATTCCGGGGTTGAGCTAAAGGCTTTCTCCTTTAGCTGTAGAGCGATCCCACCCTAACCGCAAAAACAAAGACGCGGCGAGGGTGGGGCACCCAGACTTTACAACTTAGTGAGAAATGCACCGGAATCACGGAGGCGATTTTGTCACGATACGCCGAGCCGATGGCGCGGCTGATTGAAGAGCTGAAAAAGCTGCCGGGCGTGGGCACCAAGAGCGCGCAGCGGTACGCTTTTCACATTCTGCGCTCAAGCGACGAAGACGCGTCGGCGCTGGCCGAGGCCGTGCGTATCCTGAAGGCCAGCCTGCGGCTCTGTTCCATCTGCAACAACGTCACCGACGTCGATCCCTGTGCCTACTGCGCGAGCCCCACGCGCAACCAGCGCATCGTGTGCGTGGTTGAGGAGCCGACCAACATTGAATCTGTGGAGCGAACGCGCAGCTATCAGGGCGTTTATCACGTGCTGCACGGGACGCTCTCGCCGCTGCATGGCGTTGGTCCCGAGCAGTTGCGCACCAGCACGCTGGTGGGCCGTGTGGAGCGCGGAGAAGTGGACGAGGTGATTCTTGCGACGAGTCCGACACTGGAAGGCGAGGCCACGGCCAATTGGCTTGCAGCTGCGCTGCGCGGACCCATGGTGAGGATCACGCGCATAGCGACAGGGGTGCCGGCCGGCAGCGACATTGAATACGCCGATGAAGTGACGATGGCACGGGCGCTGGAGGGGCGGAGAGACGTTTAGCGGAGCTAGCGGGGTTAGCGGCGTTAGCGGAGCTAGGAAAGACACGTCGGCGAGGCTGGGCAACTGGCGCAATGAATCGGCCGCTCTATGCAAGCAATAGACCGGCGGCAAAGAATCCGAATGCGAAAATCGAGCCCCAAAACATTTTGCGACGGTTCATCAAGAATCCTCCGCAGAAAAAGATACTTGAGCGATAAAACCCGCGCAATCACCAATTCGGGTTACGCAAAAAAGTGGGAAGGGTTTTTGCCCTTCCCGAAGTTGCTCATGGCATTTAGGGGAGTCACGTCGCTCAAAAACCTATTTCGAAATCTGGTCGAGGGCGAGATTCAGCTCTAAAACATTCACCCTTGGCTCGCCGAAGAGCCCCAGAGTGCGCTGCTCGACGTGCTGGCCGATGAGTTCGCGGACCTTATCTTCAGCGATTCCGCGCGCCTTGGCCACGCGCGGCGCCTGGTAGTAGGCGTTGTCGGGCGTGATGTCGGGATCGAGTCCCGAGGCCGACATCGTAACCATATCGATTGGCACCGGCTTGCCGGGGTTCTGCTTCTGGAGCGCGTCAATATCGCCCTGGATGCGCGTAGCGAGCTTGGCGTTCGACTGCGCCAGATTGGTGCCGCCTGAGCTGGTCGCGTCGTATCCGTTGCCGGCAGCCGAGGGCCGCGGATGGAAGTACTTGTCGGACGTGAAGCTTTGCGCGATGAGCTCCGAACCAATCACTTGGCCGTCGCGTAGAATCAGGCTGCCGTTGGCCTGATGCGGAAAGAACAATCCGGCAATGCCGGTCATCACCAGCGGATAGACGATGCCGAAAAGCAATGTGGTGACCAGCGTGAACAGAATTGCGGTCTTCCAGACTGAATGCACGGCTGACCCTGCCTGCGCGTGAGTCGTTGGGTGTGCGGTCAGTTCTTCGTGAGCTACCAATGTACTTGAGCCGGAATGCACGATCGAATCTCCTTTGCAAAACAGCTTTCAGCCCTCAGCTGTCAGCAACTTTGCTACGCCAAATGCATCGCAACCAGGCACAGGTCAATGGCCTTGATGCCGATGAACGGAATGATGATGCCGCCCACGCCGTAGACCAGCAGATTGTTGCGCAGCAGCACGTCCGCGGCCTTGGGCTCGTACTTCACGCCTTTGAGCGCCAGCGGAATCAACGCCACGATAATGACCGCGTTGAAGATGACAGCCGACAGAATGGCCGACTGCGGCGTGGCAAGATGCATGATGTTCAGCGCGTTGCAGCACCGGAAAGACGCCCGCGAACATGGCCGGAATGATGGCGAAATACTTGGCCACGTCGTTGGCAATGGAGAAGGTTGTCAGCGCGCCGCGCGTCATCAGCAACTGCTTGCCGATCTCGACGATCTCAATCAGCTTGGTGGGATTGGAATCGAGATCGACCATGTTGCCGGCTTCTTTGGCGGCCTGCGTGCCGGAGTTCATGGCCACGCCTACGTCGGCCTGGGCCAGCGCGGGCGCGTCGTTGGTGCCGTCGCCGGTCATGGCCACCAGCTTGCCCTTGCCCTGCTCGCGCTTGATCAGGTCCATCTTGTCTTTGGGCTTGGCTTCGGCAAGAAAGTCGTCGACGCCGGCTTCGCGCGCAATCACCGCGGCGGTCAGCGGATTGTCGCCGGTGATCATGATGGTGCGGATGCCCATGGCGCGCAGGCGTGCCAGCCGCTCCTTGAGGCCGCCCTTGACGATGTCTTTCAGATGAATCACGCCGAGCGCCGACGAGTTCTCGGCCACCACCAGCGGCGTGCCGCCCATGCCGCGCCACTTCTTCAACGGCTTCGCGCACTTTCTGCGGCAGCGATGAACCCTGCTCTTCAAGGAAGCGCGCAATGGCGTCGACCGAGCCTTTGCGAATGCGCGTGCCGGGCAGGTTGACGCCGCTCATGCGCGTCTGCGCGGTGAACGGAACAAACTCGGTATGCATGCCGGCCAGGTCGCGTCCGCGCAGGTTGTACTTTTCCTTGGCCAGGACGACGATCGAGCGGCCTTCCGGCGTTTCGTCGGAGAGCGACGAGAGCTGCGCCGCATTGGCCAGCCGCTCGTGGCTTACGTCGGGCGCGGGAATGAATTCCGTCGCCTGGCGATTGCCGAGCGTGATGGTTCCGGTCTTGTCGAGCAGCAGCGTGTTCACGTCGCCGGCGGCTTCAACGGCGCGGCCGCTCATGGCCAGCACGTTGTACTGCACCAGGCGGTCCATGCCGGCAATGCCGATGGCCGAGAGCAGTCCGCCGATGGTGGTGGGGATGAGGCAGACCAGCAGCGAGACCAGCACGAAGATGGTTTGCGGCGCCTTGGAGTAGATGGCGAAGGGCTGCAGCGTGACCACGGCCAGCAGGAAGATGATGGTCAGGCCGGAGAGCAGAATGCTGAGCGCGATCTCGTTCGGAGTCTTCTGCCGCTGCTGCGCCTTCAACCAGCGCGATCATGCGATCGAGAAATGTCTCGCCGGGATTGGAGGTGATCTTCACCTTGATCCAGTCGGACAGCACCTTCGTGCCGCCGGTGACTGCCGAGCGGTCGCCGCCGGCTTCGCGAATGACCGGAGCCGACTCGCCGGTGATGGCCGACTCGTCCACCGAGGCCACGCCCTCGATCACTTCGCCGTCGCCGGCGATGTAGTGGTCGGCTTCGACGTAGATCACGTCGCCGGCGCGCAGCAGCCCGCTGGCGATCTCTTCAAAGCTGCCGTCGGCCGTGTAGCGCTTGGCAATGGTTTCGCCCTTGGCCTTGCGCAGCGTATCGGCCTGGGCCTTGCCGCGGCCCTCGGCCATGGCCTCGGCAAAGTTGGCGAACAGCACCGTGAACCACAGCCAGAGCGTGATCTGCAGGTTGAAGCCGAAGCCGGGGCGATGATGAATGGTGTTGTCGATGAGCAGCGCGGTGGTGAGCACGCTGCCCACTTCCACCACAAACATCACCGGGTTCTTGACCATGCCGCGCGGATCGAGCTTGCGCACCGAATCGACCAGCGCCTGGCCCATGATTTCCGTATTCCAAAGACTCTTTTTCTCAGCCATGTTTTTCTGAGCTCTCAGCTTTCAGCGTTCAGCGTGTTAATGGTTCGCCGCAATATCTGGCCTCTAGAAAGAGCTGGCCCGCCTTGAGCAGCAGGTGTTCCAGGATCGGCCCCAGGCTCAGCGCCGGGAAGAAGGTAAGCGCGCCGACGATCAGCACCACGCCGACCAGCAGCACGGTAAAGAGCGAGGTATTCACCGGGAAGGTTCCGGGCGAAGGCGGAACGCTCTTCTTCATGGCCAGGTTGCCGGCCAGCGCCAGCACCGGAATCATCATGAGGAAGCGGCCGATGAGCATGTCCCAGCCCATCGCGACGTTGTACCACCAGTTCGTGCCCAGTCCCGCGAAGGCCGAACCGTTGTTGCCCGCGCCGGAAGTAAAGGCGTAGAGGATCTCGCTGAACCCGTGCGGGCCCGGGTTGTTGGTGGCTGAGACCCCGACGTTGGGCAACAAGCACGAAGATGGCGGTAAAGGTGAGAATGATGAGCGGGAAGATGAGCGCGTAGAGCATGGCCATCTTCACGTCGTAGGACTCAATCTTCTTGCCCAGGTACTCGGGCGTGCGGCCCACCATGAGCCCGGCGATGAAGACCGCGAGGACGACGAAGATGAGCATGCCGTACATGCCGGCGCCGACGCCGCCGAAGACCACTTCGCCGAGCATGATGTTGGAAAGCGGAACCATGCCGCCGAGCGGCGTGTAGCTGTCGTGCATGCCGTTGACCGCGCCGCAACTGGCATCGGTGGTAATGGTGGCGAACAAGGTGGAGTCGGCGATGCCGAAGCGCACCTCTTTGCCTTCCATGTTGCCCGCGGGCGCAGTGGCGCTGCCGGTTTGCGCGGCGCCATGAATCGCGTTGTAGGGATGCGACTCAGCCCAGTAGCAGACCGTGAAGCCCGCGGCAAAGAGCAGGAACATGGCCCCGAAGACGGCCCAGCCGTGTCCCGGCGAGCCGGTCATGCGGCCCAGCGTGTACGTGAGCCCCGCGGGGATGATGAAGATGGAAAGGATCTGCGAGGAAGTTTGAGAACGGCGTGGGGTTCTCGTACGGATGGGCGCTGTTGGCGTTGAAGAAGCCGCCGCCGTTGGTGCCCAGCATCTTGATGGCTTCCTGCGAAGCCACCGGCCCCTGGCCGATGGTCTGCATTTGGGAGGGCTGCTCGAGCGGGTGGGCCTGGGTGTAAGCGTGAAGGTTTTGCGGCACGCCCTGGCCACCAGCAGAAGCGCGTAAACGACGCATGCGGGCGTAAGCACATAGAGCAGGCAGCGGGTGGTGTCGACCCAGAAGTTGCCGATGGTGGCCGTGGTGGTGCGCTTGATGCCGCGGATGAGTGCGATGGCAACCACGATGCCGACAGCCGCCGACCAGAAGTTGTGGGTGGCGAGGCCGGCCATCTCGGTCAGATAGCTCATGGTGCTCTCGGGCGTGTAGAACTGCCAGTTGGTGTTGGTGGTGAAGCTGGCGGCGGTGTTCCAGGCCAGATCGGTGCCGACGGCGGCCAGATGCTGCGGATTCCACGGCAGCCAGGCCTGCAGGCGCTCGATCGCGTAGGTAATGACCAGCGTGGCAGCCGAGAAGCCCAGCATGGCGTAGGCGTACTGGCGCCAGTTCATCTCCTTCTCGTGGTTCACGCCGCAGATCTTGTAAAGGAGCCGCTCGATGGGTCGCAGCAGCGGATCGAGCCAGGTGCGCTCCCCTTCAAACACGCGGGCGAGATAGATTCCCACCGGCGGCGTTGTGGCGAGCAGGACCAGAGAGTAGATGGCGAATTGCAACCAGCCATTGGCCGTCATTTCAGAATTTCTCCGGGAACAGCAGGGTGAGGGTCAGGTAACCCAGCAGCAGGACGGAAAGAACCAGAGCGACAACGGTGATCAGAGTCAACGTGCATGGGTTACCTCAGCTTCTGGCAGGCCTTGACGTAGAGAAACGCCACGGCAAAGAAGACGGCGGTGAAGAGCAACATCAATGCATCTTGCATTTCGAAGTCTCCGTATCGAGCGGAAGGGCTGTCTGCGGGTGGAGTTTTCTTGAGTCTCAGCCTGCGAACGCCTTGGGCACACTTCCTAATCAGGCACGCTCTGGGCTGGTTTTGCCACAAAGCATCATGCCGAAATCGATTGTGGCTGACAGAGATTTTGGTCCCGATAAAATTTCCTAAAGAATCTATAAAGAGCGCCGGATGCGCCTCGAAAATCGAAGGAAGAAAGGCGCTTCCGCGAATTGAACGCGGAACATTTCGACAGAAAAATGGGTGAACCGGCTGGGTTATTCCTGGTTACTGGTCCAGCCTTCGGGGACGAAACGGTAGCCGACCCACGGCTCGGTCTGGATGTACTGGCGGCCGGTTTGGCTTTCGAGTTTCTTGCGCAACTGGCCGACAAAGACGCGCAGATACTCCGGCTGGTGTGCCGATTGCGCGCCCCACACTGCGGTCAGCAGCGCGCGGTGCGTAATCACTTTGCCGGCGTGGCGCGCCAGGTGCAGCAGCAGGTCGAATTCCTTGGGCGTGAGGTGAATCGGCTTGCCCTGCACGGTGATGCTGTGGGCATTGGCGTCAACGACAAAGTCGCCCGCCTCAATGGCGGAAGTGCCGCGTTCGGGAGCGCGGCGCAGATGGGCGCGCACGCGGGCCAGCAGTTCCTGAATGCTGAATGGCTTGGTGACGTAGTCGTCCGCGCCGGCATCGAGAGCTTCAACCTTGGAGCGTTCATGGTCGCGGACCGAGAGAACGATGATGGGAATAGCCCCGAGCAAGCGGATGGCGCGGCAAACCTCAACGCCGCTCATTCCCGGCATCATGAGGTCGGTGATCACTAGGTCGGGAGGCCAGTCGCGAAAAACCGCGAGACCTTCTTCGGGATCGTTGGCGGTGCGAACGTCGTAGCCCTGAGCCGAAAGCGAGGCGCGCAGCACCCGCGTAATCTGCGGCTCATCGTCGATAACCAGAATTCTTCCGGGCATGGCGATCTTCTTCCATCGGAAGATTACATCATCCGGGAGCGCGCGTATGATTCCGGTGGGGACAAAATGAAGATACCCGGAATCGCTGGAAGGGGGCTGAAGTGGGCGGGAGCCACGGCGCTTGCCGGCGCAGCCGCGACCGTGCTGGTTTGGGTTCATGCCGGCTCGACCACCGCAGGCATCGTCTTCCTGGTGCTGGTGGTTTGGACCGCGACCCAGGCCGGAATGCGGCTCTCGCTTTACGTGGCCGCATTGAGCGCCGCCTGTTTCGATTACTTTTTTCTACCGCCCTACCGAACGTTTTATCTGGCCGGCGCCGGGGCGTGGGTGGCAATGGCTAGCTTTGTTGCGAGCTGCCTGATTGTGGGCCGGGTTGCGGAGCGGGCACGGCGCGAGAGCCACCAGGCCCGGCAGCGCCAGGCCGATGTGGAGCGGCTCTACGCGCTGAGCCAGGAGATGATGCTGTGCGAAGACGCCGAGCAACTCATCCGCGATCTGCCGCGACTCATCGACCGCGTCTTTTCGTTGAATGGCGTCATCCTTTACGTCGTCGATCGGGACCAGTTCTATTCGTCGATCTCCGAAGTACCCTTGAGCATGCAGGCGAGCATGAAGGCGACGGCTCAAGGTTTGAATCCTTCGCCTACCTCGTTTGGCGGATATTTCACCATAGCGCTCACATTGGGTTTGACTCCTGTGGGCGCGCTGGCCTGGCAATCGGAGACACTATCGCACGAGGTGGCGACGGCGGTAAGCGCCCAGGTGGCGATTGCGGTTGCGCGAGCAGTGGCCACTGAAGCCACTGCGCGCATCGAGGCTGCACGAGAGGGCGAGCGGCTGCGTTCGGCGCTCATCGACTCACTCACGCATGAGTTGCGAACGCCGCTCACCTCAATTCGCGCGGCCGCGACAACGCTGCACGAAACCGGCGAAGGACTCGACGCCGACGGGCGCAAGGACCTGGCCGCAATCATCGATGAAGAGGCCTCGCGGCTCAGCCTGCTGATTGGCGAAGCCGTCGAGATGGCGGAGATCGACGCCAACGTGGTGCAGGTGCACCGTGAGCAGCTACCCCCCCGCGCCTTTCTGGAGCAGATTGTGGAGGGGATGCAGAAGGCCCTCGCCGGCCACCGCGTCAGCATCTCGGCAGATGGCGCGGGCGACCGGGACAAGCCGGCTTGGTTTGACCCGCACCTGCTGGGCCGCGTGCTGCGCCACCTGCTGGAAAATGCCGTTGCCTACACGCCGCCGGGCGGACGAGTGACGCTCAGCAGTCGCAGAATTGGCGACCGGCTCGAGATTTGCGTTGAAGACAACGGCCCCGGAATTGACGCGGTCGATCTGCCGCTGATCTTCGAGAAGTTTTACCGCGGCCGGCGGGGAAGCAAATCGCGCAAAGGGTCAGGGATGGGACTGGCGATCTCGCGGGCCATTCTTGCGGCGCACGGCGGCGGAATCGAGGTCACAAGCACGGCAGGGAGCGGTGCGACGTTTCGATTCTGGGTGCCGCTGGTTGAGAAGGAGCCCGGGGGCAAGGCGAAGTGAATGAAGTCGCATGTGGGTTGGGTTCTTTCGCCCGCTGATGCGGGCTGAGCGGAGGCTTCGTCCAATCATCCTCAGGCTTGCGCCCTGGGGCTACCTTATTACGCCCGCTTTGCGGGCTATTACGGCAGCCGGTCTAACAGCCCTGGAGCCAATCTAAGGTCGGAGACTGATGCTACACAGGCTCATTGCTCCAGTCGCACTCGATCTCGCGGCGTTGCTCTGAGCTTTCCATTGCCCACTCGAGGATTCGCAAACCGCGCCATGCGTCGATTGCTGCAACCGGCGCCGGCCCTTTGCCGAGCAATGCGTCGCGGATGCCTGTGTAGTAGAGCCGGTAGTCGCCGGGAATCGGTTCAATGGGCCTGCTGACTTCGCAGCCGTCGATTCCTACATGCAAAATGCCCCATTTAGCCGCTGGCTCGCGGCCCCAATTCGGATCTTCGACGCGGGTAATCTTTGCCAGCGCCGCTTCCTGGGAGTCGAGCCCATGTTTCCAGTAATTGCCCTGCATTCCGCGCAGGTGGAAACGCAGAGATGGCGGAAGCGTGAGGCTGTTCGCGCCCAGCGTCACTGTGAAATCGGAGTACCGCAGCCGAATATCAAAGGCGTCGTTGGCCGTGGCCCCATCGCGCTCCGGGCGAACGTCGGCGCTGACGGCGTGAGGTTTGCCAAAGAGCACCAGCGCCTGGTCTACCAGATGGCTTCCCAGGTCGAGCAACGCGCCTCCAGTGAGGGGGTCCACCTTCCAAAGGCGGTCTATAGGCAGGGTCGGACGCCAGCGGTCAAAGCGCGATTCGAACTCGACCAACCGGCCTAAAACCCCCTCATGCAGTAGTTTCTGAATTGTCTGGAAATCGCTGTCCCAGCGCCGGTTATGGAATGGGGCAAGCAGCACGCGATTCGTCTTCGCGAGCCGTATCAACTCAGCAGCTTCAGCCGGGGTTACGGCGATCGGTTTGTCCACAACCACATTGCGCTGAGCGCGCAAGATTCGGCTTGCGACTTCGAAATGGCTGCCATTCGGGACGGCGACGACGAATAGATCGAGCGAGGCGTCGGCCAGCATCTCGTCGAGCGAACGATAAGTGACAATGCCGGGATAGCGCTCGGCGGCCTTGTTGGTGGAGCGCTCGAGAATCGCGGCCAACTCGAGCCCTTCGACAGAAGAGATGAGCGGAGCGTGGAAGACACGCCCTGCGAGGCCGAAACCGATTAGACCAACGCGAATCATATTGTGCCCGCAAATAAGCCGTGCCGCCAGAACCTCGTCCGTGCGGCTCTGTGGTTTCCCAGGTCTCAAAATCGAGACCCGGGGCACCGAAGTCATAGGTTAGATTACAAAAAAATGTGGACACGCCACAGAATGCGGCTGGCCCGCTATCGGGTGGTTAGCCTTCAAGTTTATATCGCGTCTCGGCCAGGCGGTAGAGCCGACGCCACACCAAACGATTCATGGTGACCACCATCAGCGAGATCATGATGGTAGCGAGCAGAATGATGGGGAATCGGCCGCTATCGGTGGCGGAGCTGATTTCTGATCCCAGCCCGATGGTCTGGAGGGTGCTGTCTTTCAGGTGGGAATACTCCGCGTAAACCGAGGCGTTCCATGCGCCGCCCGAGGCAGTGACCATGCCGGTGATGAGGTAGGGAAAGATGCCGGGGAGGATGAGTTTGGTCCAGCGCTGCCAGCGCGTGAAGTGGTAGAGGGAGCTGACTTCGCGCAGGTCGGAGGGGATGGACATGGCTCCGGCGATAACGTTGAACAGGATGTACCACTGCGTGCCGAGCAGCATGAGCGCAATGGAACCAATGCCGAGCCCGCCGCCGATCTTGACCAGACCGATGAGAATGATGGGGAAGAATGCAGTGGCTGGAATGGAGGCCAGCACCTGGGCAGTGGGCTGAACGATGCGGGAGAGGCGCGGATTGAGTCCGATTGCAACGCCGACGGGGACGGTCCACGCGGCGGAGATGAGCAGCGCGGCGTTGACTCGGCCAAAGGTGGCGGCGGCCCCTTCGAGAAGCAGTTTCATGTCGGGCCAGGTGACGGTTTGGAGCATGATTACGGCCTGCAACGCGCCCCATCCGACCACTGTAACTGCAGCAGCCGCCAGCAACCAGATTGCGAGAGTAGGCCGGGTGGATTTCTCCTCGTCGACGGGGTGGACAATGCGGCATTCCGTGGTCCGGGAGAGACGGCGATAGATGGGCTCCTCGATACTGGTCCAGACACGGCCGGGGAGAGCGCTGAGCAGATTCGAACGGCGCAGAAGGGTGAGGATAGGAGAGGTGATGCGATCGGCGGACTCGACCTGCTCGAATTTGAACTTGTCGCTCCAGGCAATCAGCGGCCGCCAAAGGAGTTGGTCGGTAGCGACCACGATGAGGATGACGGCGCCGATACCGAACATCAGCGCTTTGTAATCTCCGGAGTTGGTTGCCACCTGCAGGTAGCTGCCCAGGCCGGGAAGCTGGTAGGTGTAGTTGGCAAATGGGGAGATTTCGCAGGCGATGAGGGCGAACCATCCTCCGGCGACGGAGACAATCGAGTTCCAGACCAGGCCGATTGCGGCGAAGGGCATCTCGAGTTGCCAGAAGCGCTGCCACGCAGAGTAGCGGTAGATGCGCGAGGCCTCGAGCATCTCACGGGGAATGGATTTGAGCGACGAATAGAAGCTGAATGCCAGGTTCCACACCTGTCCGGTAAAGATGAGGAGGATGACCGCCATCTCAATTCCCAACTGATGGCCGGGAATGAGGGCGACCATGAAGAGGACGACCGGAGGCAGGAAGCTGAGAACAGGCCTGGAAAGTAGCCAGCTACCTGGCCGCCAACGCAAATGAGGCGCTGCTGGCCCTGGGGCGCACCGTGGAAGCGGCGGCGCTGATCGACCCGCTGACCACCCCGCCAGCCGACCGCGCCAACTGGAACATACAGGCGGCTCGCGCCGAGGTCGACCTGCTGCGCGGGGACACCGGCGCCGCTGCCGAGCGATGGCGGCAGATCTATGCTGCCTTCCCCGTTGTCATCGTCAGAAGTGGCTTCGCCTACGAGCTCGCGCCGCGGGCAGCGGAGGCCTCGCTGTGGGCGGGACGCCCCGGCGATGCTGTTCAAGAGGTCCGGCGGGCGTGGCCGTGTTCAAGGGCGCGGACCTGACCATTTATGCCGGGCGGTTGCTGGCGGCGGGCATGCGGGCGTGTGCTGACCTGGCCGAGCAGGCCCGGG
>CAWILB010000088.1:0-11527 GCA_963836635.1 uncultured Acidobacteriaceae bacterium
ACTCGATCATGTTCCCGAACATCTTTACGCTGGGCATCTTTGGCCTGGGGCCGATGACCAGCAAGGGATCGGGACTGATTATGACGGCGGTTGTGGGCGGCGCGGTGATTCCATGGGCGCTGGGCGCGCTCGCCGACCAGGTTGGAATCCAGCACGCGTTTGTTATTCCGTTAATCTGCTACCTCTATATCGCCTTCTACGGCTTCTGGGGATCGAAACCCGCGAGAACTGTGACGGCGTAAGAGCAGGAATAAGCTGTTAACTCTTAGCTCGTTGAGGGCCCTTCGGCGCAGGTCGAAGGGCCCGAAGCATTTGCGGCGCGTAATATCCGGATCAATCTGAGCAGGTTTCGCAACACGAACCACGCATGAAGCGCAAGGGCAAGCAACGGAGTCAGCAGAAGCCGCGCAACCAGGCTATCGTCATCGCCATTCTTGCCGGTCTGGCGGTGCTGGTAATCCTGCTGCGATTGATTAACTTCGTCGCGCCGCACGCACGCCACAGGTTTTAATGCCGTATAACATTTCTGCGCCGTGCCGCCCGCCACGCCCTCTGGTACTTCCAATTGATATACATCGAATGATTCAAATGCTGCAATAGCCCCGCCCTTCCATCAAGAAACCCCAGTCGCAAAACGTAGTTATACAGAAACGTCGCGCCCGGATTCAGAACCGCATTCGATACCAGCCACGGCCAGCTTCGTCCCGCTCGGCCTGAAGTAACCAGCGCCTCGGCAGCGATCGTGCTGTAGCGGTCCATGTGCTCCCGGTAATCCTCGATCGTGGGGTAGCAATGGTGGATGAGATGCCCTTTCAGCTGTCCCACCGGACCCGAAGCCCGCATGGTCTCGTGCACAGGGCGCTCTTCAAAACTCGCCGCGCCTCGCCGAAACAGTCGCAACTTCGGGTCAGGCCAGTAGCCGCCATGCCGCAGAGGCCTGCCCAAAAAATGATTCAGCCGCGGAATGCGGTAGGCGCTGAATTCCGGCTCGCCGGCAAGCAGCGCCGTGATCTCCAGCGCCAGCTCCGGACTCACCTCTTCATCGGCATCGAGTGAGAGAATCCAGTCGCCCGTGGCCTTGGCAATCGCCGAATTTTTCTGCGCTCCAAAGCCCTTCCACGGCTCGTTGAAAACCCGCGCCCCAGCCTGCTCGGCTATTTGCACTGTTCCATCGGTAGAGCCCGAATCGAGCACAACCATTTCGCCCAGCGCACGAATGCTCGCCAGCGTGCGCGGCAAATTGGCCGCCTCGTTCAGCGTGATGATCACGACCGAAAGGCTCTTCGGCATCGTGCCAAGGATAAATGAAGAATGCAGGGAACAAGGGAACAAGGGACTGGCCGGCAGCAGGGCTACCTCGCCGCTGCCTCCACCGCCGCCCACTCCTCTTTGCCGATCTCAAGCGCCGCCGCCGCCACATTCTCCTCAAGGTGCGCCACCTTCGACGTGCCCGGAATCGGCAGCATCACCGGCGAGCGCTGCAGCAGCCACACCAGCGAAAGTTGCGAGACCGTGGCCGAGTGTCGCGCCGCCAACTCTGCTAGCGCCAGCGCGGCAGGATGCTCCGGCTTCAGCAGCTTTCCCCCCGCAATCGGATACCACGGCAAAAATGCTATCCCGCGCCGCTCACAGTAATTCAGCGTCTCCTCATGCCGCCGGTCGCCCAGTGCTGTAGCGGTTCTGCACGCTCACTATGGGCACAATCTTCTCGGCCTCTTCAATCTCCGCCGGCGACACCTCGCTCAACCCGACATGCCTGATCTTTCCCGCCTCCTGCATGCGCTTGAGCGCACCCAGGCTCTCCTCGATAGGTGTCCTCGGATCGATCCGGTGCAGTTGGTACAGCTCAATTCGTTCCAGTTTCAGTCGCCGCAGGCTCATCTCCACGCACTGAACCAGGTATCCCGCGCGGCCCACGTACTCAGTCTTCGCCGGACCTTGCCGCGTAATGCCGCCCTTGGTCGCAATCACCACTCCCGCGGGATAAGGCGCCAGCGCCTCCCCAATCAGCCGCTCAGCGATCTCGGGCCCATAAGCGTCAGCCGTATCGACGAGCGTAATTCCCAGTTCCACAGCCCGGCGCAACACCCGCTTTGCCTCTTCGGCGTCGACAGGCTCGCCCCACGCGCCATCACCCACCAGGCGCATAGTTCCGTAGCCCATCCGGTGCACCGGCAAATCCCCGCCGATTCGAAACGTTCCGCTCGCCCCAGCATCGGGCGTTCCATTTGCCACATTCGCCATGGCCCGATGCTATAAGCCGCGCCCGATGTGGGACAATGCTGGGTGCCCCTCCTGAGCGAAGCGGAGCGGAGTCGAAGGACCCGCTTCTAGAATTTGATCGCTCGAAGGGTGGGAGCCCGCGCAATTGCCCGGTCCAAACCCCCGCGCCGGAACTGCACCGTCCGCGGATGCGTATTATCACGGCAGAGCATGACGGAGAACGAGCTATGAGCACCCAACCTTACCCCAACCCGCAAATGTTGTTTTACCAGCACTATGAGTCAGTCAAACGCGACGAGATCGTCGGCATTCTGCTGGCGCTGTTTCTGGGCACCTTCGGCATCCACCACTTCTATCTGCGGCGCACCGGCCTCGGCATCCTCTACTGCTGCCTCTTCTGGAGCGGCATTCCTTCTCTGCTCGGCTTCATCGAGTGCTTCTTCATGCCGGCCCGCGTGCGCGAGTTCAACGCCATCCAGGCCGCCGGTATCGCCGCTTCCCTCGGCATCGCCGTGCCGGGCTGGGGACAACCACCCGTCAACGTCACCGTCAATGTCCCGCCGCAGCCCCAGTCCGCCCAGGCTGTGGTCCAGACGGGAACGCTGGTTGCATGCCCCCGCTGCCAGCAAGCCAACCCCACAACCTCCCGCTTTTGCGGAACCTGCGGCCAGGCGCTGTAAAGACAGTTTTCAGTTGTCAGTGATCAGTTGCCAGAGAACAGGAAATAGAGATCGGAGTTCAGCGTTCACCGCACTCGTCTTAAAACCGTGGCGTGCAACGGCACGAGTTTACTCGTGCCTATAATGCCTATAATTGAGTTCCGGGCTTCAGCCCCCGCGGACTTGATGCCTTTGGCAGGCATATATTTTCTAAGACAAGCAGACGGAGAAGAGCCCATCCTCCGCCGATCCACCGCCTGTTCAACTGCGTCTCTGTTCAACTGCCGTCCTACATATTCGCGTGGCCCGACCGCATGCTCTCGTTAAACTTCGGCTTGGTAAAGTCCAGCGCCGCATCCAGCATCGCCTGGTACTCCGCGGCCCGCGCCATCAGCGCGGGGGTAGCCGCGGCAAACTCGCCCTCCACCACCATCAGCCCTTCGCCCGCCTCGTGCCCCGCCATCTTCAGCAGCTCCGCCTCGGTGGTGTTCAGGTACTGTGCGTCGCGCCCGTCGGCAATCCACACCGGCTGGTCGCCGCCCAGCACCCCGCTCAGCCAGTAGACCTTGATCAGCAGATAGCGCAGCCGCTCGTTGTCGTCCGTCTCGGTAAACACAAACTTCTTTTGCCAGCGGCTATAGAACCGCGTAGTCACCGGAACCGGCTGCCTGTTGCCGCTCTTCACAAACTCCAGCTGCCCAAAGTCCACCGTCTTGCGGATGGCGTTATACACAAAGCTCTCCGCATACGGCTGCTCCATCGCCGGCACAATCTCGGCAAAGGTCACCGTCACGCTCGCCGCAACCTTGGCGTGCAGATTGTGCGCGCCGCCGTCGGCCAGGTTTATGTCCCCGTGGACTATATAGGTGTCCGCCCCGCTCGTCGACTGGTGAAACGGCCACTGGAACGCGGCGTACTCCAGCGGCAGTCCGCCCAGCGTCACATAGCACTCCGGCCGCGGATTGCGCAGCCGTTTGGCCTCGCCCTTGAGATGCGCCGTCATCTCCGGCAGCAAGTCCGGCTTGTCAAAGTCAAAGCCATCACTCAGTTCGAGCTTGAGCGTCTTGCCCGCCGCTTCCGCGCCCTTCAGCCCCAGCAGGAAAACGGTAGTGGTGCGGTCGTCGGCGCTCGTGCTTTTGCTGGCGGATACAAGTGAAAGGCCGGCCTGCGATGCGGCCGATTCTATAGCGGATAAAAGCGAGTTCCTAAGTTCTGCGGTCATGAGTGGGGAGTCCTGATCTCAGATTGCTGCAATGCTCATTTTAGTTCATCAGCCAAGAGCTTTTGCGGAGGGAGCAGGGACCTTCAGGTCCCGGAATGCAGCGGCTTAATTTGAAGCCTTTAGGCACGGCCCTTATTTCCCCTGCATGCGAAACGGCATGGGCCGCAGCGCCGGCCCGCCAACAACCTATGCCGTGTCATCCTTGTATCTCTAGATAAGTGGCAGTTTTGTTATGGACTGAAGCAGTGGGAGAGTCGATTAATCGGCTCCCCCGCGGGCGGACGGCTCCCGTTCATCCTATGGTGTTTTGGCGCCGACACTCAGCCCAGGACCACTGTCCGACTCACGCACGACCGGACAGTCGCATGACTTCTGTCGCACATACACGGCAGGTCACCGTGACAAGTGTCATTTGTGGAGTGGATAACTCATCTTCGTCTCTGGAGGCGCTCACCTGCCGCGACGGCGCAGCCGCTCCGGTCACGCAAAGGGCGCAGCCGCTCAGGCCTGGCACTAGGGGTTGCAGGTTGACGGAGGCAACGTAGCGGGCTTGCCGGCCATGGTGTAAAGGTCGTAACTGGCGAGACTGTAAAGATCCTGCAGGGACGGCGGACCCTTGATCATGCTGGGGAGAAACGTCTGGCAGGAGTTCGCTGGGTCCTCGGCGTATTGCAAGTCATTGAAGTCGACCTCGACCCACTGGATGGGCGCGTTGCCCGGCACTGTGTCGAAATCGCCATTCGAATTGGTCCCGTCGAAGAATACGGTGAACGTGTTGAACGCCGCCTGCTCGGGAGTGAGATATTTGCAGTCGGACGGATTGGGATTCATAGGGCTCCAGTTCGCGCACCCCTGCTGCTGGATGGTGCTTTGACTGGAGACATCTTTGTCGAATTCCGCTCCGCCTAATATGTGAGGAGCCAGCGGTGACGAAGGCGAGGTGAGAACCTTGACCCCGGCGAGCCCAATATTGCCGGTACTCGTATCGGTGCCGGCCGTCATGCCACCGACTTGCGAGGCCTTGCGATTGCGGCCCCTGGCGGTGACAAAGTAGGAGAGAATCTCAGTCTTGGCTTCGCACGACATTGGATTTTGGGTGGCCGTGGAGCAGTCGACGGCAAAGAGCGTGTTGTCAGGATGTACGAATACGGGGTAAGGCTGCTCGGGGAAGTCATTGGCCGCATCCGGGTTGCTGATGATTGTAATGCCGGAGAAGATTCCCTTGTAAGCATCGATGGCTTGCCTGCCGGCATCGATGAAGACCTGGTCGGAATTTTCGAATCCGGGCCAAAAGGGGAAGGAGTGGTGGATGAGAACCCGCCAGGCCTTGTCCGCGGGCATTCCCGAAGCCTGCGTTGAGCCATTGGCCGTGGTCGGCAGAATAAATTCATTGGACGCGCACATGGGCCCGGCGATGGAGATGCTCACGAATGCCGGATTGGAGCTGTAACGCGCGTTGAGATGGAACAGGAAGTCGTCCCACGCAAAAAGGTAGCGGGGATCCCAGGGGAGCGGAAGAACAGGAGGGTTTCCGTCGGCGCGCTGCTCCTCAGGGAAACCGACGAACGTCGCCTTGCCGCAGTCGAGCGGCGCAGTGCCGCCGCCAGAGAAGAGGCCATCGCAGGAAGGGATCTGATTCATGAGCCAGGGCGGAGAATCGGTGCCCGGCGTAACAATCAGTTGCACCGTCTTGAGCGTTGCGTTGGCTTCGGCAAAAACGTCGTCGACGTAGCTCCAATCGTAGCCATCGGGTTTGGCCGCGCAGGAGTGGCTGAAGAAGCAGAGCGGGCTATCCAGTTGGATTTGGTCCCAGTGCAAGCCGGCGGTGATTCCGGAGATGGCAGGGTCGGCCAACAGTTTCGCGTAGTAGCAGCGAAGATAGGAATGGAGATCCTGCGTTGTTCGTGCGCACTCTTTATCTTGCGAGGGCCCGCCATACAGACTGATTACGTCAGGAACGTTGACGTGAACATACACCCCGAGCGGCGCGCGGGCGGGGAAAGGATGCTGGGCTCGCAACAAGGGCGGACCGATGATGAAGCACGCGAGGACGCCGAGCAGGAACGCTACCATGAGCGACGAGGCGGAGATGGCCGCGCGGTTGCGATTGAAGCATTGGACGGTTGAAGCTCTCTTGACCAAAATGTGCGGGGAATACCACGAAGACAGGGACTTCATATTGGCCCTCCGGGTGGCGGAATTATACCAGTTGGGGTGGGTTGTTAAGTGCTGAGAGGATATGTTCCATACGTTCGCGGGTTTCCACGTTTGTTTGGCGTTTCTCTATGGCCATGATGGCTTGGAGGGTCTTGACTCCCGAAGAGCAAAATGACGAAATTAGCCCCAGTCATTCATTGAGCTTGCTTTAATGACGCCAACGATGACAGGAACGGATATAAGCCCGCGAGCTAACTTGTCAACGTGGGCCCGGCTGCTTCGGACCCGATCTGGCGCATCCAGACCCTCTCCGACCTCTCCAGACGCGAATCCCGCCAAACCAACGCAACCAGCCACGCGCGGCGCGGCAGTCATGCTTTCGAATTCCGACCGAAGGACCCCGCTAAACCCTCCGCCCGCCCGCCGACGACCCTCCGGGGCACGCCTTGCGCGCATCGAACAGATACATGCGCACGATGTAGCTGGAGTAGCCCCTTTCCTGGACGCGGAGGATACATGAGGAAGTCGGTCAAGATCGGTCTGGCTGCAGCCATAGCGCTGCCAATACTCGCAGCCGCAGCCATTCACCACTTCGTCGACGCCAACACTTTTCGTCCCATCATCGAGAGCGAGCTTACCGCAGCCCTTTCCCGCAGGGTCACGCTCGGCGATCTGAGCCTCTCCGTCATGACCGGAAGCCTGGTGGCCAACGATCTCGCCATAGCCGAAGACCCGAAGTTCGGCCGGGCGCCATTCTTCACCGCTAAACGATTGCGCATTGGCGTTCAGATGAAGCCGCTCATCTTCAAACGTCAGCTTGTTGTGCAAAGTTTTGAGGTCGATGCTCCGCAAATCCACCTGATCCGCGACGAGGATGGCACCTGGAATTTTTCAACGCTGAGCCATGGCCTGGGCGCCGGCGCACGCTCTCAGAACACCACTCAACCGGCCGTCTCACCCGATCTCTCCGTCGGCCTTATCACCATCAAAGACGGCAACGCCAACATACAAACGCTGTCCTCCGAGAGTAATCCTCACGTCTACGACCATCTCGACGTCAAGTTGGAGCACTTCTCCCTGGCCAGGGGCTTTCCCTTCACGGTTAGCGCCTCGCTACCTGGCGACGGCAAGGTAAAACTCACTGGAACAGTCGGACCTGTCAAATCCCAAGGCGCAGCCGCCCTGCAAGACGCTGCCACCACTACCTTCGACGCCCAGCTCACCATCAAGCACTTTGACCCCGTCGCCGCCGGGTACATCGATCCCGCGGCCGGCGTCTCCATGATCGCCGGCCTCGACGCCCACGTCGTCTCAGACGGCACCAACGTCACCAGCGACGGCAAAATCCATGCCGAGCACCTCATCCTCCTCAAGGGCGGCAAGGCCGCCCCGCATCCTGTCGATATCGACTATCAGGTTGTCCACTCGCTCAAAGGCAAGAGTGGCCAGGTCTCCGATCTCGCCTTTCAGACCGGCGCTGTTGCTATTCACATCAGAGGCGCCTATCAATTCGCCGCAAACGAACCGGTCTTCGATCTCAAGCTGCTGGCCCAAAGTGTCCCAATCGACGGTCTGCAGGCGCTTATGCCCGCCGTCGGCCTAAGGCTTCCCAACGGCGCAGTCCTCAAGGGTGGAACGCTGTCGGCCAGCTTCGCCATCAAGGGCTCGGCAAAAGACAACGTCATCGTCGGCTCTTACGAGATCAAAAATACACAGCTGGTAGGGTACAACCTCGGCTCCAAGATCGTCGGCATCGCCGCCCTGGGTGGCATCAAGACCGGCGATACCACCGCCATCGATATCTCTCGCGCCGACATGCGCATAACCAAAGCAGGCAGCGAGTCCACGAATATCTACTCGGTACTTCCTGCCCTCGGCGAGTCTACCGGCAGGGGCACCGTGTCTCCTTCGGGCGAGCTCAACTTCCACTTGATCTCCAAAGTCACGAGCGCCAAAGGTCTCAATAAAGTCGGCGTAAGCATCCTCACCAAGTTGAACGGAACATCGGCTGCCGACAAACCCTCCTCTGCCACCGGTATCCCAATTAACATCACCGGCACAGCGGAGAATCCAATTATCACCGCGGATGTGAGCGGCCTGGTGAAGGGCAACGGCGCAGCTTTACGAGGCAAAGGCGCCGGCATCCTGAATAAGACCGGCCTCTCGAAGCTCTTCGGCAAGAAAGATAATTCCGCTTCAACCCCTCCGGCAAAATAATTCGAAGGGGCTACATAATTGCCCACTGCCTTTTGCATCGAATTACCCGCGATGCACGCACAATGGAACTATGCCGACCGCTGAAGACACCTGCCGCAGGGCGGGTGGGCCTCCCCCGAACTGCAAAAGTCAAGACTTGAAGGCTGAAAAAGCAAAAAAAACATACCCCCCCCACTCCCCGGGTGCCCAGAGAGTAAATAGAATGTTGTGCCACTAAATAGATGACTATAAACAGACTTAGCTAACAAGATGTAACAAAACTGCTGTTACATTCGTTTCGGAAGAATTCGCGTTTTAAAGGACTTATGATCCAAATTCCCGCTCTTTTGGCGCAAAATCCGCGTTTTTGCGTGTTCATGCATTCTCGTCGTAACGATAGGATTCAACGCCATTTATATCGCATTTCAAGCTCGGCCGATTTTCATGAATCAGCACCGAAACGGATCGGAATGTCGCCGATGCGTGAATCCATCAGCTGACCTTTGATTGCGCACTCGGTGAGAAATACAGACCGGCTCGGTCAGCCTTCCGACTGTTCATCGGGACGGGCGAAAGTGAGCGAAGCCGAGTTAATGCAATAGCGCAGCCCGGTCGGCCGCGGGCCGTCGGGAAAGACGTGCCCAAGATGCCCTCCGCAGCGCGCGCAAGTGACCTCGATGCGGCGCATTCCAAAGCTGCCGTCTTCGTGCTCCACCACGGCCTTGGATTCGGCCGGCAGCATGAAACTCGGCCAGCCGCAGCCGGAGTCGAACTTGGCGCCACTCAGGAACAGAAGCGCTCCGCAGCCGGCGCAATGATAGTTGCCGGTATCGTGATTCTCGGTGAGCGCGCCGGTAAATGGGCGCTCAGTCCCTTTTTCGCGTAAGACGTGGTATTGCGAGGGCGTGAGAGCAGCGCGCCACTCTGCCTCGGTGCGGACTACTTTTTCATCGTCGCTGCTCACTTTGACTCCCCTGGGACTGTTTCTCCCCATTAGATGCACAGCGCGCAAGGCCGCTTCAGGCTTGAAACTCCTAGACTTCGGCGACCAGCTCGATCTCAATGAGCACATCCTTTGGCAAGCGCGATACTTCGACCGTCGAGCGCGCCGGCGCAACGCGGCCCTCGCCCCCGAGATAAGCGGCATACACCGCATTCATGGCCATAAAGTCGTTAAAGTCTTTCAGGAAAACCGTCGCTTTCACCGCCCGGTCAAGGCTGCTTCCGGCCGATGCAAGGATGGCCTTGAGGTTCTCAAGAACCCGAGCCGTCTGCTCGTCAATTCCACCGGTAACAATATTTCCCGTAGTTGGATCGATCGCGATCTGGCCGGCCGTAAAGATCAGATTGCCGGTTCGTATGGCCTGGGAATAAGGACCGATTGCCGCGGGCGCGGCCGGGGTTGCAATAGCCTGCTTCTTCATAATCTCGATTTTAACTGGAAACCAATACTCCCCTGTCCGCACGACGCGCGAAACCGGACGGGCAGGGGAGTCGTGGGAAAGTTCTCAGCCAGCGTTGAGATTGGCGAGGATTCCGCCGCCGATCATCATGGCCAGCAACCAATATGCGGCATTAATAGCGAACAGCTTGGCAGGCCGCCTTTCGAAGATGCTCTCAGTAAACATCACCGGGGCCATAAAACCGGCCCAGCAGATGGCGCCGATGTAGAGTCCGCTGGGCATAGTTGTCGCATTGGTCAGTTTGACTACATGCGCCAGAACCAGCGAGAGAATGAGGTTGGCAATGAACGATGCAACCATTGGGAACCAGGCATTCTTGGGTTTATCGCCCGCGGGAATTCCAACCAGGGCCATCCAGCGTGCTTTGAAGACGTAGCCATACCAGAGAGCGCCCAGCAGCCACTGCGCGATTGCGGAGTACAGGACTGATAGGGGGCTGACATGAAAGATCGGCATGCGAGAGAACCTCCGATTTTTGTTTTCTTAGAATCCGGCTCCCGGAGACATAGGATCAAGGAACAAGTGAAGCCAACGCGTGCCTGTCTCGAGCGTTTCCAGAATAGGTATACCGATACTGAAGGGTGTCCGGTCGACGGCTTCCTGAGGGTTCCATTCCGACGCACACAAAACGTTCGTCGCGGACCCCGTTGATGGTTGCGTCGACTCCGTAAAATCGGCTACCAGATACAGCAACGCTGGATTCGCAGTGAAAGGAGTCGCGAGAACACTGTGATTGAGGGGAGAGAGGAAAGTCAAGGCAATTCGCCGCTGAGGAACCGGATTGCACAATTGGTAAACAAAGCCGTGGCGCACTTCTAAATCAGCGTTTTCTGAGTGCTTCAAGTTCTTCCAGGGTGCGGGGCCAGTCTGATCTGAGCAGTCGCGACAGGCTGCGGTCGGCCAGCACTTTGCCGCCGGTCTGGCACTGGGCGCAGTAGTTGGTTTCATTGTCGGCATAACGAATTCGCTGCACGGGCCGGCCGCAACGCGGACACGGCTGCCCAAATCGCCCGTGCACTGCCATCTCTGTCCTGAAAGCTGTGACGCCTTCAGGGAACGATTTCATCGCTTTGGGCGAGAGCCGTGCGATCCAAAGATCGAGCGTCTCGCGCGTAGCAGTGTAAAGCCGCTCCCACTCTTCATCTTTCAATTTGTGGGTAAGCGTGACGGGAGACAGCCTGGCAGCATGGAGGATCTCATCGGAGTAGGCGTTGCCGATTCCGCTCACGATGCGGGGATCGGTGAGAGCGCGCTTGAGCGTGCGGTTCTCAACACTCAGTGCGGCGCGAAAGCCCGCGAGGTCGACGGAGAAGATCTCAACGCCCCCAGGGTCGAGCGAATCCAAGCCACCTTCTCCGCGAACCACATGAAGCGATGCGCGGCGCTTGCTGCCGGCCTCAGTTAAAGTAAGAGTCCCATCCGAAAAATAAAAGCCCGCAAGGGCTTGGCGGCCCGCGAGTTTGGCGTTGGGAGCTTTCCAGTGCAGACGGCCGGCAATCATGAGGTGAAGCACGAGCCAAAGGTCGCCATCAAGATTGTTTCCGAGGCCGATGGCAATGCGCTTGCCGATGCGGCGGAGCGCGGTTACTGTGCGCCCCTCGGCGCTG
>CAWILB010000089.1:0-16268 GCA_963836635.1 uncultured Acidobacteriaceae bacterium
CAGGCTGAACCAGGTCAAGTGGATGGACGAGATCAACGGATCGCGAACGCTCGATGTCTTCGACATCCACGCCTATGCCGAGGCCAATACTTCGGGGCTGACTACCGCGCAGTTGCAGGCGGTTTCCGCGTCAGTCTATCGCGACTACTGGGATCCGACCTATGTGAGCACGGCCGGGGATATCAACCAGATATACACAACGACAGTGGAGCCTAACTATACGATTCCATTCCGCATTCCGCGCATGAAGGCGCTGGTGAATGCGATCTATCCGGGAACACCGCTCTCGTTCACGGAGTGGAGCGCGGCTTTCTACCAGGAATCGGACTTCTCGACCGCGCTGGGAGATGCCGAGGCCTATGGCATCTTCGGGCGCGAGGGTTTGTCGTTTGCTTCGCGCTGGGGTAGCGCCGGCACAGGGCAATCCGAACTACCAGGCGCTGAAGCTGTATACCAACTACGACGGCGCGCATCATGGATTCGGTACGGTCTCGGTTTCCGATACCAACACCGGCGATCCGAATCTGTTTTCAAGCTATGCCGCGCTTAATTCGACCGGCACGGTAATGACAATTATGGTTTTGAACGAGGATCCCGCCAACGCGGCCGAGGTCACGTTCAACGTGAGCTGGTTCGCCCCAACCACCTATGTCGCGTACACGCTTTCGTCGACGGCATCGGGATCGATCACGGCATCCAGTTCGACGGCGTGGAATGCGACGCAGACCTTCGCGCCCTGGACAATCACGCTGCTGGTGGTGAACGGGAGCGAAAGTTTAACGCCCGTATCGGAGTGGTACCTGAATCCCGACGACCTGATGATTCCCGCATCGGGTACCGGGACGCTGCATCCGGCCATCAGCAGCGGCAGCGCCGTAGTGGCACTTTCCTCGCCGATGTTCGACGCATACGAGGGAGCCCCAGCCTGCAGCGGCTCTCTAGCCCTGACCAATTCAGTCATCACCCCGTCACAGCCTGGGACCATCACCGTGACCGCAGGCAGCACTCCCGGCTTCTGCCACTACACGGTTACAGGCAGCGACGGCACGGCAACCCAGGCACAGGGCGGATGGATTGTGGTCGGCGAACCGGCCGCCACGCTCACCCAGGGAGGCAACAACCAATCGGGCACGCATGGACGGCACTGTCGCAGCCGCTTACGGTCACGCTGTCTACTATTCCTGCCGGCTTTACTGACACCGGAGCAGGCATTCTGTTCACCACTTCGGCGGGCACGCTTTCAAACGGCACAACCAGCGGCGCCAGCGTGATTGCAACCACCAACTCGTCAGGGGTTGCGTCGGTTACGTTGACGCTGCCTTCGACCGCCGGAACCGTGACGGTGACCGCGCAGGATCAATTCGCGCTTGGCGGAACTTCGGTGACATTTACCGAGACTGCGAACTGATAGAGCGTTTTCGATTGAATTCTTGCCATCGTAAATATTGTCGAGTGGCTCTTTGCTGATCCGGGATCCTCACAGACAGGTGTTCGTCTGTGGGGTGCACGAAAGAGCCGCTCGCCTGGCCATGCCGATCCTCATTTCTTGCTTACCGAAGGTGCCACTTTCATCGCCGTCATGAGAGCACATGAATTATGGACCTGCACTTTTTGTTTTGCGAAGATCAATGAACGATCGCAATTCTGGCGGATAAATGCGCTGAATTTGCGGGCGTGGAGTTAGTTTTCGCGCGGCCAATTCAGTCTTTCGCGTGCCCTGGCATAAACTGTTAACATGTTCGAAATCAGTTGCTTTTGGTTCCAGCGCGTTGGAGGTCCTTCGTGGCTTCGAATCACGTCTTTTCGCCATTTTCCCGGCTGACATTGATTCTTGTTCTTATCGCTCTCGTTGTTCCCCGTGCCAATGGGGAGGCACGGGCTCCGTCAGGCGTGGTCAATGGCGTCATCGGCACCTCTGTGCTGGTTCTCACCGGTCCTTGGAAGTTCCAGCCCGGCGACGATCCTTCGTGGGCCAGTCCGGAATTCAACGACTCAGACTGGGCATCGCAAGACCTTACTCCGCCGCCTGATTCTTTCGATCCTATTACCGGCGCCAGCGGCTTTGTGCCCGGCTGGACTGCTCAGGGATTCCCCCATCTCGCTGGCTATGCCTGGTACCGCATTCACGTCAAGTTGAAGCCCCAGGCATCGAGTGACTCGATTCCGCGACTGGCGCTTACCTTGCCGCAGAACTTCGATGATGCCTACCAGGTTTATGTCAACGGACAGTTGATCGGCGACTTCGGCCGGTTCAGCGCGAGGCACGTATCCTTCTATAACGCGCAGCCCCGGGCGTTTGAGTTGCCTCAGGATGCCGCCGGCAGCGTCATCACCATCGCCATCAGAACATGGATGGACTCGAGCACGCCGTTGATAAGCGGGGACGCGGGTGGGTTGCACGGGCCGCCGTTGCTCGGCGAGACCTCAGCCATCGATGCCATGCTTCTGCTGGAGTGGGACGGCGTGAACCGCACGCAGATCGGCAGTGCGTTCTCTTTCCTGTCTCTCGTGGTTGCGTCCATTCTCGGATTCGCGCTCTATTCGTTCGATCGCACTGAGCCCGCGTACCTCTGGCTCGGCGCGGCCTGCACAATAGGATTTCTGACGCGAGGGGTGGTGTTGCTGGGCTATTACTCCATGGTGATTCCCATGGTGCCCGAGACTATGTTCATCGATGTTTTTGCGACTCCGCTCACGCTGGCGCTGTGGGCGCTTTTCTGGGCTTCCTGGTTCAAGCTTGAAGATATCCGGAGGATCGCTCTCATCGTATGGACCTTGACCATAGTTATCATGGTGGCAATGGCCACGGTTCGCCCGCCGCTTTTCGGCGCGTTAGTTCCGGTATCGGCTTCCTCGTGGCTGGTCCCCGTCACGCTTGCACTCAGGCTGCTGCTGGGTGCATTGCTGTTGTGGATCGCCTGGCGGGGCATGCGGAAGCGCACCGCCGATGGCTGGATGGCGGTGGCCCCCATTCTTCTCACCATTTTCTGGGCATACCAGGAAGAGTTGACCGTGATTCACGTGGCCACCGTCATTCGCGTCTGGGGGCTGACCATCACATCCGGCCACATCGCCATCTTCCTCATGCTCGCCATCATATCCATCCTCATGATGCGGCGCTTTGTAAGAAGCCAGCGCGAAAGTGTGTTGTTGCGACTCGAGATCGAGCAGGCGCGGCAGGTGCAACTGGTCCTGATTCCCAATGCCATTCCTTCGGTCCCCGGCTTCGCGGTTGAAAGCGAGTATCGCCCGGCGCAGGAGGTGGGTGGCGACTTTTTTCAGATTCTGCCTATGCAAAACGGCGGAGTCCTGGCAGTGATCGGCGACGTAAGCGGCAAAGGCACTCCCGCGGCCATGACGGTAAGCCTCCTGGTGGGCACAGTCAGAACGCTCGCCCACTACACGCAAAAGCCGAGCGAGATGCTGAAAGCCATGAATGACCGCATGATTGGACGCGGACAGGGCGGGTTCACCACCTGCCTTGTTCTTCGCGCCGATCCCGATGGAACCGTGACTCTGGCCGACGCCGGCCATCCGGCGCCCTATCTGCACGGCCAGGAAATCAAAGTTGAGATCGGCTTTCCGCTGGGACTCTACGCCGGCCCGACCTATCTGGATTCCACCTTCCGGCTGGACGTGGGCGAGCGCTTGACCATGTTGACCGACGGAGTGGTGGAAGCACGCAACGAAACCGGAGAGCTGTTCGGATTCGATCGGACAGCTGCCATCGCTGCTCAATCGGCTGAATCGATTGTGCGCGCGGCACAGGAGTTTGGGCAGGAGGACGATATCACGGTGCTTACCCTCGCCCGCGTGAAAGCGGCCTGACCGGCTCTACGCGACCTTGCGGTGATCGAAGCTCGCGCGCAACGCATAAAAGCAGTCCGTCGGCTTAAAGTCGCTGTCAAAGGGCAACGGCCGCTGTAAACGGTTGGGCTGCTTTTTGCGATGCGACCCAATGCTGTTGAGCCAGGTGAAACGGTCGCTCAAATCCCACGTGAGCACGAGCTTCACCGCCGGGTTGGCAAGAGCAGATGAAAGAAATTCAGTATAGGTCCTGGCAATAATCGCGTCGCGCTCCGCCTGGTCGTTGCTCGCGGTGTCGTCGTCGTTCACGTCAAGCTCTGTCAGGTAAACCTCGAGGCCCAACTGGCGCAAGGCTTCAATGTAATCGGCAACGCCCTGGCCGTACTTCTGACCGGCGTTCAGATGGCTTTGAATGCCGACGGCATCAATGGGCACGCCGCGGCTCTTCATGCCCTTCACCATTTCCAGAATGTACCTGCGCTTTTCCGCGTCGCCATCGTTGTCGCCCTCAACGCCATAGTCGTTATAGGTGAGCTTGGCGTGCGGATCGGCGGCGCGCGCCGTGTGGAAGGCGAGATCGATGTAATCGGGTCCGAGATTGTCGTGCCAGAACGACTTTCTCAGCCCGCCGGGCAGCTTGTCTGATGGGTTGATGGCTTCGTTCACCACGTCCCACGATTGCAGCTTGCCGGCGTAGTGTTTGCACACGGTGGTGATGTGATCGACAAAGATCTGCTTGATCTCGTCCTTGTTGTCGATCTTTCTGATCCATGCCGGCACCGACTCATGCCAGCATAGCGTGTGGCCGCGCATCAGCATCTGGTTGCTCTGCGCAAAGTCGAACAGAAAGTCAGGAGGGCCGAAGTTGAAGCTGTCGCGCGATGGCCGCAGCGCAACCCACTTGAGCTCGTTTGAAGGCACCACAATGCCGCACTGCTCGCCGAGGAGCGCAGCAAAATCGGGGTTTTTTTGGACCACCGGAATGACGACCGCCGAGCCATAGACGAGCCCATGGCGATGAGCATGAGCGCGCAATGACCGTGAACCTTTGAGGTCGTGAAACGAGCTTACCACTGGTGGGTGGCTTGCAGCATCGTCGCCACAGCCGGCCAACAGTCCGGCGCCGGCTGCCATCGTAACTGCGGACCCTGTTCCTTTTGCGATAAAATCGCGGCGTGTGAGCATCGAGTTCGTCCAACTCCTTATATAAATCATTTTAGTACGAGTGCCGAATGAAGTGCCGACTCGGTCGGAACGCAGTGCTTACCGAAGTCTGGCCCCGCTCCCGCCCAATGAATCAAGCGGCGATTCACTCTTCTTACCCCGTTAGTGCCAGCCGTTGCGCGACGGGTGTATGATTCTTCCGCTGCGTCCCCTTCGCGGTCAACCATCGCATTCGTACATCGGTACCAGGTACGGCTACAACCCTGAAGGGCGCGCGCGGATTCTCCGCGAGGAGGTTTCAACATGGCTACAGTTACGGCAACGCATCCGGGAAAGCTCAGCGATAGCGTGAGCTTTCGCTCCCGCTACGGCAACTACATTGGCGGCAAGTGGGTTGAGCCCGCTTCAGGCCAGTACTTTGAGAACATTACGCCCATCACCGGCAAAGCATTCTGCGAGATTCCGCGCTCCAACGCGCAGGACATTGAGCGCGCCCTCGACGCGGCCCATGCGGCCCGCGAATCCTGGGGCAAAACCAGCCCCACGCACCGCGCGCTCATCATGAACCAGATTGCGCAGCGCATGGAAGAGAACCTCGACATCCTGGCGCTGGCCGAAACCTGGGACAACGGCAAGCCGATCCGCGAAACTACGGCCGCCGATCTGCCGCTGGCCATCGATCACTGGCGCTACTTTGCCGGATGCATCCGCGCCCAGGAAGGGACAATTTCAGAAATCGATCATGACACTGTGGCCTATCACTTCCACGAGCCGCTCGGCGTGGTCGGCCAGATCATCCCGTGGAACTTTCCCATCCTGATGGCAACCTGGAAGCTGGCGCCGGCGATCGCGGCGGGCAATTGCGTGGTCCTCAAGCCGGCGGAACAAACACCGGCCAGCATCCTGGTGTGGGCCGAACTGGTTGGCGACCTGCTGCCGCCCGGAGTCCTGAACATCGTGAACGGCTTTGGACTCGAAGCAGGCAAACCGCTGGCTTCAAGCTCGCGTGTGGCCAAGATCGCCTTCACCGGCGAAACCACCACCGGCCGCCTCATCATGCAATACGCTAGCCAGAACCTGATTCCCGTTACGCTCGAGCTCGGCGGAAAATCGCCCAACATCTTTTTTGACGACGTGTGCCGGGAGGACGACGATTTCTTCGACAAGGCGATCGAAGGCTTCGTAATGTTCGCGCTCAACCAGGGCGAGGTCTGCACTTGCCCGAGCCGCGCGCTCATCCAGGAAGGAATTTACGACAAGTTCATGGAGCGCGCGCTCAAGCGCGTCGCCGCCATCAAGCAGGCCAACCCGCTTGAACCTTCCACGATGATCGGCGCGCAGGTTTCAAACGAACAGATGGAAAAGATTCTCAGCTACATCGACATCGGCAAGCAGGAAGGCGCCGAGGTACTCTGCGGCGGCAAGCGCGCGCATCTTGGCGGCGAGCTCGAAGAAGGCTTCTACATTGAGCCCACCGTTTTCAAGGGCCACAACCGCATGCGCATCTTCCAGGAAGAGATCTTCGGCCCTGTTGTGTCAGTGACAACTTTCAAGACTGAAGACGATGCGCTGGCCATTGCAAACGACACGCTCTACGGCCTCGGCGCAGGCCTTTGGACCCGCGACGCCAATCGTTGCTATCGACTCGGGCGCGGAATTCAGGCCGGACGCGTGTGGATCAACTGCTATCACGCTTATCCCGCGCACGCGGCCTTCGGCGGATACAAGCAGTCGGGCATCGGCCGCGAAACCCACAGCATGATGCTCGATCACTATCAGCAGACCAAGAATCTGCTGGTGAGCTATAGCCCGAAGAAGCTGGGCTTCTTCTAAGAACAGTGGACAGTGATCAGCGATCAGACCGGTTGCCCCATCCTTGCGACGCTTTTGTCGCAAGGGTGGGAAAGCACGAACCCACGCAGCACACATTTTGTCGATGCGCGCTCAGCGCGCAACGACAACAACTAACTAACTAGCTAATACCGCTAACTCCGCTAGCTCCGCTGTTTTTCAACTATGCCCGAACTACCGCAACAGGTTCTCGCCACCGATCTCGCCGTTCATCTCATTCGCGTCCTGCGTGAGAAGCACGGCCTGCTGATGTTTCATCAGTCGGGTGGATGCTGCGACGGCAGCTCGCCGATGTGCTATCCGCGTGGCGAGTTCCTGGTCGGCGACAGCGACGTGCAGCTTGGAGATGTGGATGGAGAGCCGTTCTATATGAGCCGCAGCCAGTTCGCATACTGGAAGCATACGCAGCTCATTCTCGACGTGGTTCCCGGCCGCGGCGGGCAGTTCTCCCTCGACAATCCCGAGGGGGTGCGTTTCCTCATCCGCGGGCGCGTGTTCGACGACAGTGAGATTCAAGATCTTCGCGCCGCCGGCCGCATATGACCGTGTGAGTGCCCCATACAAGCTTTGCTTGAGTGGGGAGGGGTGTCCCGAAATACTTACCGCTCGCTGTACGAAATAAATTCGAACGTCTCGGCGAAAACCGCAAACGGGAGCGTGAATGTTCCATCAGGGCGGGGGCGTTCGCCCCATGGGTTGCGCAGCGTTACCGTTCCTGAGCCATCGTCATAATCCATCACCGTGTATGCGTGGCCCGGCACCCACCAGTTTGAATTGGCAAACTGTGGATCGGGAGCCGACGCCAGGCTGCCCGCCACCAGCGCGACTCTTCCGCCGCGCACCCGTCGCATCTCATTCAAAACCGCCTGCTGGTTGTTTACCGATGCGGCGCCGGCTGAGCCGGTGAACGCATCAAGAACCCGCGACGGAATCCCGCCCTGGCCGAAGGCCTTGTAAGCGCCGAAAACCTCGCCATTCTGTTGCACAGTCGACGCGATCGCAGCAAAGAATCCTTCCTCATCGAGGAACCCTACCAGCATTCGCGACTCGGCAAGCCGGAATCCCGATCTTGCCCAGCTCACCGGCAAGATTCACCTTCAGCGACTCGCGGTCCATCATGCCGTCTTGCTTTATCACCGAGCGAATAGCGCGGTCGTAAGCCACGAGCATCAGGTCAGTCTCGTTGAGCCATTTTAATGACATCGGTTTTGCGAACGAAGGAATGACCTTCGATCGCTCAATCGAGTCCACCAGGCTCTGGCGCACCTGGCGCTGCGCATAGGCGCGCATCAGCACAAGTACCCAGTCACCTTCGGAATCGTCGAAGCCGTGGGCCCGTCCGTACTTGATGTCGTCAGGGTAGACGGCCTCATCCGGCCCGGTGGCAAAGTGCACTTTGTAGCCGACCGGGAAGTTCTTGCGGATGGCTGCGCGCAGCGTGTCGGGCTCAGCCAATGCGAGCGCGGCGATGGAGGCATGGAAGTAGCAGCTTCCCAGCTCTCCCTGTCGCACCGCGATGGGGCTCACGCCGCGCGGCCCAAACAGCGGGTGCGAAGTTTGCGCCACGCCCACAGCCGCGGCAGTCAGCACCATTACAAATCCAGCCGCAGCTTTCAGCATCAAACGCACTCCGGAACTCATTCCCTAAGACCCCGGCCGGATAATTCTGTGCCGTCCCACCCTTTCCGCGGTGAAACTGCGTAAAGGTTGGGGCAACCGACTCAGCACAATTTCGACCGGTCTAAGACCCAGTCCCCGGTTGCTATTCCCTCGTTTCCGCATTCTCCGCCGCAGCGGATTCCTTCGCTCCCTTGCTCCCAGCCTCTCCCGGATCCACGGCGATGAACGTCCAATGGGTCGACCCGGTTCTGATCCTGGCGTAGTTGCGCAGAGGCACAAATGCGGTTTCAATCGGCACACCGTCCACGTCTGTTCCGCCCATGCTCACGTCGTCGCCGACGGTAAAGCTCTTGCGGAAGATGATGTGGCTGTTGATGGCCGAAAGCGTATCGTCCTGCGGAATTGAGATCTCGCATTGCGTTGGGTCGCTGCCGATGAAGTTGCGCCCCTCGAAGACAGGGAAGACCTGTCCCTGCTCGCTCCAGGAGTAGGTCACCAGCACACCCACAATCTTGCGCGCCGCCGGGGTTGGCCGCAGAGTCGGCTGTCCACTTGCGAGCGAGCCCGCGTCGGGATCGAAGACCGTAACCCGGCGAGGAGCCTCAGCCGCCCCTCCCCGCACCGGTCGTACCTGTCCAGCGGCCTGGCCACCGCCGAATCCGCCTTGCTCTTCGAAGGTGGGCGTGCGAGGCATGGACTCAACCATCGTGCGTCGGCGGATGTCCTGCTCGCCGCCGTTTCGTTCCAGCGGCGTCTTGCACACGCGGCAGGCCGCCGCTTCATCGGGATTGTTGGCCCCGCAAACCTTGCATAGACTCATTGCACTCTCCTTTGTTGGCAGCTCTTGCATTGTGTTGAGGTCTATTCATCGGAATTCTTGCACATCTCATCCGCTCCGCACCGTGAAAATCGACCGCCCCATCCGAATCTCATCGCCGGGCTTCAACAGCTTGCGTCCGGCCTCGATTCGAATTCCGTTCACAAACGTGCCGTTGGTCGATCGAAGATCTTCTATCGTCAAGACCCCTTCGGCCAGGCGCACAACGGCGTGGATTCCTGAGAGCGTTGGATCGACGCCGATCGAAAGATCGTTTCCCTCCGCCGCGCCAATGTGCATTTCGGGAATCACCGGCAGCCGCTCGCCCTTGAGCGGTCCGGCCGTTACTTCGAGAGCGACTCCGGCTGTACCTGGATTAAAGAGGGCCACCACGCGCGTCTTTGACCTGGCCGGCGTCTGCGGTTCCTGATTGACGCGAGAGGGCTCATCCGGCCGCGCAATCCTCTCGGTTTCAATCCGCTCGGGCGCGCCGCCGGGCCGCGCAGCAGATTGTTCTCCAACCTGTTCATTAATGGTCTCGACTCCAGGCTGCGGCACATTCGGTTTTGCGGCTGGAACGGCCCTGAGGGCGGCGTGAACTGGTCGCTTCTTTTTCTTCGGCCGGAGCGCAATCAGCAGCAGGATCAGTCCGACCGCGAAGCAACTTCCCAGCACCCAACCCCAGACGCGCCACGGGTTGGGAATTTTCGGGGTAGCGACCTCAACGCCGGCAGCGAGATGTCCCGGCTCCCAGCGCACCTCGACACTATGCGTATGGCCGTCCGCGGGCAACTTTTCGGTTTTGAATCCCGCAACGGGTATGGCGCGCATCGCCTGGATGCCCTGATCGATAAGGCTGCTCAACTCGTCGGGCGAGTTGGCCAGCGCATAATTGCCGCCGGTGGCCTCGGCCATCTGCTGCATAAACTGCAGATACTCGGGGTGCGATCGCGTCAGGCCGATCGCGTCGATGGCGATCTTGTCCCGTTTGGCCCGAGCAATCACGTCGTCGATGCTGTGTTGCGAGCCCTCATCGTGCCCATCGGAGATGACCGTGAGCTGGCGACACGTCGGCGGCCCACTGGTGAGCTGCGCCAGCGCATCGAGCATTGCATCATAGAGATGGGTCTCGGTTCCGCGGCTCACCACTGCTTTAAGCCGGTCGGCCAGAGTTTGCTTGTCGGCGCCAAACGGCACTTCGATCCGCGTGTCGTTGGCAAAACTTATCACCTGGACGCGGTCCTGTACCCTCGCATCGTTTACAAACTGTGCGATCGACTGCCGCACAGCCTCGAGCGGCTTGCCTTTCATGCTGCCGCTCAGGTCGAGCGCCAGCACCTCTCTTACCCCGTATCCGGCGGCGCCAAAGCTTCGTATCGCGTCGGCTTGCCCAATCTCGGTTCCATTCAAATAAATCTTCAGGTCGCCGGGTTTCACCGCAACCGCCGCGCCATGCGCATCTTTCAGGCGCACCACCACTTCAACGCGCGGAAATGCCGGGCCATCGCTGCCGTCTTTGCTGGTGTAGGCCGGGCCGGCGCGAAGCGTTTGCGCCCGCGAGGGAACGGTAACGCAGCCCAGTAAGAGCGCTGCGGCGAGGCAGGCAGCCACATGCGTTCGAGCCCTGCTCGAAGATTGTTCCCGACCCATCATTGGCTCCGGCCGCTCCCCCCGTTTGGCTTCTTTTCTGGCGCCCGCAATAGACCCATTGACGACTTGAAGACCTTGAACTTGACGGAATCTTTCACTGCTCCAGCCGGAATCTTTACTCTGGTGAGCTCATGTTTGATTGCCGCGGCGCGCTCCGGAGTGGGCGGATGGTCCGACAGAAAACGGTTCGGCTGTCCGCCAAGCTTTTTCTCCAACTGTTCGAGCTGGCTGAAGAGCGTCAGGAATCCGTTCGGGTCCCATCCCGCGCGCAACGTCTCATAAAAGCCCAGCAGGTCCGCCTCTGCCTCGTCTTCGCGGCTGAAGTGCAGCATCGCGAGCATCGCAAACGCGCCCCCCAGTTTGCGAATAATCTGGTCAACCACGCCATTCTGCTTGTTGAGATTATCGAGGACCGGCTTCAGCAGGGACTGCGCCTTAAACGACAGCAGCAGCTTGTTGACCACGTGCCGCGCCACCACGTGGCCAATCTCGTGGCCAAGAGTTGCCGCAAGCTCATCCTCCTGCGAAATCAACTCTACCAGGCCGCGATTCAGGTAGAGAAAACCGCCGGGGATGGAAAAGGCATTCACCTCGAACGAATTCACCAGTTTGATGGAATAGGGAAGATTAGGTCGCTGGCTTTGCGCGGCCAACGCCCTAACCATCTCGGTCAGGTAGTGGTCGATCACCGGGTTTGAAGCAATTTCAACCTTCGATTCAATCTGGGTCGCAAACTTGCTGCCCAGTGCGATCTCGTCCGCGTCGCTCAGCTTGTTGAGCGGCGAAATGGTTACATGCGGCTCGTCGGCCAGTGCAGGCGGAGTAACGGCCCGCATCACCGCAAATCCCGCCGCGCCTACTCCGGCGCGGTACAACCAATCGCGCCTCGTCCATGCGTTCATATCAGTCTTCCTTTTGCGAGCCCGCGGCCGGCATTGCCGGCACACCTTTATTGTGAATGATCGGTTATTTGGCGACTCTGAGGCTGGATTTCGATTGTAGCCCCGGGGGTCGCTTGTGTGCCATCCCTTCGTCACAGGGTGCGGAAGGGGAGATTGTCGCAAACCCTGCCGCGTGGCGTTGACCTTGATATTCTTCCACCCGCGCAAAGCCAACGTGCTACAGTGATTCCAACCCTGAAGCCGTACATTGCCAATGCCGCCAGACGTGTCACAACCTGAAGCTGTATGGGTGATCGGGAGAGCCGCCGACTGCGATCTCATGGTCGAGGAACCGACGGTCGGGAGCCATCATTGCCGCCTCAGCCGGCGCGGCAGCCAATTCTTTCTCGAAGATCTCAACTCGACGAATGGAACTTTCGTCGGTGGCAACCGTCTGCCCCCCGGGCTGCCTACTCCCGTCGTCTATGGCGCCCGGGTTACGCTGGGCGCGCGGATTGAGATGCCCTGGCCGGTACGCAAGGAGGACCTGAGAGGGCGTGCCCCGACTCTGCCTTCCCAGCCGCCCCGACAGCCCGGCGGCAAAACGATTACCATCGGGCGCGACCCGAAATCCGATGTGCCCATCGACCTGCCCACAGTCTCATGGCATCACGCCAGCATCTCGCCTGAAGGCGGCCAATACATACTTCGCGATGAGGATTCGACCAACGGCACATCGATCGGCTCACTTGGGAATCGCATTCAGCAAGAGGTTCTGAAGCCCGGTGACGAGGTTTACCTGGGCTCGTACAAAATCTCAGCCGCGCAACTGCTCTCGCAGGAGAAGAAGACCGAGATTGGCGAGGCGGCTTTCAACCAGGTGAGTCTGCGCGGCGACACCATGGAGATTGGCCGCGACCCCGACTGCGATCTGCCGCTTGCCTATCCCATGATCTCGTGGCGGCACGCGCGCATCACGCGGACGGCCGAGGGCATATTTGTTGAAGACCTCGGTTCGCGCAACGGCACCTACGTCGACGGCCTTCGCATCAGCGGCAAGAATCTGGTCAAGCCCGGCCAGGAGATTGGCCTCGGCAGCTTCCGCTTCCAGCTACTCGAAGGCGGCCAGCTTGCCCAGCGCGAATATCACGGCAACGTCACCATCGAAGCCAAAGAGATCGTTGTGCACGCCCCCAACGGGAAACGCCTGCTCGACCCTATTTCGCTCACTGTTTTTCCATCGGAACTGGTGGCCCTGATGGGGCCGGCGGGGGCAGGGAAGACCACGCTGCTGAAGGCTCTCAACGGCTATACGCGCCCGGTCGAAGGCCAGGTGCTTTTCAACGGCGCAAGTCTCTACACATTCTACGATCGCTTCCGCCAGCAGATGGGCTACGTGCCGCAGGACGATATCGTCCATCCCCAGCTAACCGTGCGCCAGGCATTATATTTTTCGGCGCGGCTGCGCACCGATCTTTCTGACGCGGAGATCACAGAGCGTACCGAGAAGGTTCTCGGCGACCTCGGCATTCCCGACAAAATCGACACCGTGATCGGCTCGCCTGAGCGCAAGACGCTTTCGGGCGGCCAGCGGAAGCGCGTCAACATCGCGCTTGAGCTGATCACCGACACGCCGATGCTATTTCTCGACGAGCCCACCTCGGGCCTTTCGTCGTACGACGCCGAGTCAGTCGTTGACCTGCTGAAGCAACTCTCCAGATCGGGAAAAACTATCATCACCACCATCCACCAGCCGAGCCTGAAGGTCTACAAGCAGTTCGATGACCTGCTGATGGTCTCGCGCGACAAGGGCGACAGTCCCGGGGCGCTGGTGTTTTTCGGGCCCGCATATCCCGACTCAATTCAGTTTTTCAATCCGCAGCCCGGGCCGCCAAGTGAACCGCGCACCGCTGTCACCGCGCAGGAGCTGAACCCCGAGATGATTTTTTCGGGCATGGCCACCGTTCCCGAGTCGAGCCGCACGCAAACCTGGCGCCAACGGTTCGAGGCGTCGCGCTACCAGAAGGAGTTCGTGAAGGAGCGCAGCGGCAAGCAGCCGGCCGCGCGCGGCAAAACCGGCGAAGAAAAGGCGCGCCGCCAGTTCGGATTCACGCAATGGCTGGCGCTGGTGCGGCGCAATCTCATCGTCAAGCTGCAGGACCGAGCCCAGACCATAATTCTGCTGGGCCAGGCGCCGCTTTTCGCGGTACTGGTCGCGCTGGTCAACTATCCCATCCGCGTCAACCACTTTGATGAACTATCGCAAAAACTGTCGATCGTCCATTTCCTCATGGTTGTGGCCGCCATCTGGTTCGGATGCAACAATGCCGCGCGCGACATTGTGGGCGAGTGGACCATTTACAAGCGCGAGCGAATGGTGACGCTCAAGCTCTTTCCTTACGTTTTTTCAAAGCTGGCCGTTCTGTTCGGGCTCTGCGTCTTCCAGTGCAGTTCCATGCTGGCGATTGTCTACTTTACCTGTAACCTGCACTCGAATTTCTTCCTCGATTTTCTGGTTCTGCTGGTCGCATCCATGATTGGCGCGGGACTGGGGCTCTCCATCTCCGCACTCTCGCGCACCAACGAGAGCGCCATTGCGCTGCTTCCCGTGGTTTTGCTGCCCATTATCGCGCTTGGCGGCGGCATGAGGCCCATTTACCTAATGCCCAGGGCCGGCCAGGCTGTGAGCACCATCATTCCTTCGCGCTGGGCGTATGAGGCCAACGTATTGCACGAGGGCGCAGCCAGTGAATGGGGTCCGAAGAAGTTCATGCCTGACGCGAGATGCGAGGCCGATCAGCCCAACGACGCGAAAACGCCGTCTGCCTCGCCCGCCGCTCCGCCGGCCGCGAACACTTCTGCGCGCATTCTCAAGCCCGGCGAATCTTGTCCTGACGGCGACGGCTCCGATCTCTGCGGAGATCCGGCTGAAAACACGATGCCCAGATACCTGCTTACATGGTCTGAAGACGGCTCCAGGCGTGCCTGCCGCGCAGCTCCAGGGCAGACGATTACGCGCGTCAATCCTGAAGCGCACGCAGTTTCAGACCGGCACAGTTTCCGTTATTCCATGACGGTGCTCGGCTCCATGCTTTTTATTTCGATATCATCGGTCATCGTCATCCTTCGCAAGCGGGACAGCGACCCACAGTAGCAAATGGTTGTCTTCAGTCGGCAATATCGGTCACGAAGCAGCAGCAAAGAACCCTGCAAGACGAGGTTCAGAAAATGAACAAACCGGCCACGCCGGCACAATTCGCAGTAAGTTTCGCCGCCAAGTGCGATCGCGGCCTGGTGCGCGATGAGAATCAGGACTCGGTGTTGCGCACCTCAACGCCGCTGGGCGATCTGTTGATTGTCGCCGACGGCCTGGGCGGCTACCAGGGCGGAGCCGTTGCCTCGCGCATGGCCGTCGATACTGTGGCCACCTATTTCACAGGCTTGCCGCCCGACTACCTTCCCGCCATGGCGATTCGCGAGTCGATTCTTCGCGCCAATGTTGAGATCGCCACTTCGGCAGCAGCGCCGGGCTCGCCCTACAGTCACATGGGGTCCACGATTGTGATGGCGCTTCTGCGGCCCATCGACCTTAACGAGGAATCGGGCGCAATTTCTCCGAGTGCAGTTCTCAAGGCGTGGATCGGCCACGTTGGAGACAGCCGCGCCTATCACGTTCACGATCGCCGGCTGCATCGCGTCACGCGCGACCACTCGGCAGTGCAGGCCATGCTTGACCGTAACCTGATTACTCCGGAACAGGCGCGCAATCATCCCGATGCATCAGTGCTGACGCGAAGCCTTGGCCACGAGACTGAAGTCGATGCCGATATCACCTCAGTGTTGCTCGAGCCCGGAGACTCGCTTCTGCTTTGCTCCGACGGTTTGTGGGGCTATGTTGCCGAGGAGGCAATTGAAGCCGTTGCGGCCAATCCTGCGCTCGATCTTGAAACTGCATCGGCGGCCCTGCTGGAGCTCGCGCTCACTGCAGGCGGTCCCGATAACGTCGGCATCGAAATGGCGCGGGTCGCGGGTTCAGAGCGCGCCGGCACGTCTCCGCAATCGGCGGTTGCGTTTCAGCGCACCCGCAGCTTTCGCAAGCTCAGATTGGTTGAGATTCTCGCAGTCGCGCTGCTGGCATTTGCGGCACTCGGTGCCGTGGCTTACCTGGCGCATCTTGAGCGCTGGTTCCATCAGCCCGCCAAGAGCGAGCCAGCCACGCCCGCTCCATCCCAAGGCGGTCCTGCCACTCCTCAAACAACTCCAACAGCGCCGAAGAACGGGCCCGCGGCTGTTCATGGCGGCACCGCTCCAGCTCACGGAGGCACCGCTCCCGCTCATCACAACGGATCTTCCACCAATCCAAAGGGAACAGTTGCTCCTCCAGAAGGCGGCCCGACCGTTGTTCCTCACACCGGCCCCGCAACCAAACCGCAGACGGGTCCCGCCACGACGCCTCAAACCGGTCCGGCAGCAACGCC
>CAWILB010000090.1:0-53376 GCA_963836635.1 uncultured Acidobacteriaceae bacterium
GCCACGGAAAGTTTGCCGGGCTGATCCTTGGGCATCACGCGGACAAAGCAGTCGGCCAGCGCCGGGCCTTTGATCTTGCGGTCGAAGACGTAGCCTTCGATGGTGCGGCCGTCCTTCAGAGTGAGGGTCAGGTCGCCGCGGTAGTCGAAAGCCTTTTCGAGGCTGCGCGGATTTCCGGCTCGCTGGTCACGGCCGGAACCCAGCCTTCGAGATTTTCGTGCACCACGCCTAACTTTTCTTCGGAAGAATGTCGGAGGCGGGGATCGCGTCGGACATATCGGACATGCGCCGGAGACGTCAGGCCTTAGGAGCCGCGATCTGCACCAAGCTGGCCGGAATCCGCTGCCGGCGCCGGCCGGGCGCGCCGCCCATCACATCGGGATCTTTGTACTTGTGGAACAGCGTGGCGCGCACGGTGGCAGGAATCCGCCGAGCGAGCCGAAGGTGTCGTTCACGGCGCTGGCTTCGTAGCCGCTGTGGACCATGCAGTTGGCGCACTTGGGGTTGCCGCTCTCGGTGCCGTAGCTTTCCCATTCGGTTTCGCGCATCAGTTCGTCGAAGGTGTCGGCGTAGCCGTCCTGCAGGAGGTAGCAGGGCTTCTGCCAGCCGAAGATGTTGTAGGTGGGCATGCCCCAGGGCGTGCATTTGTAATCGCGCTTGCCCATCAGGAATTCGAGGAACAGCGGGCTCATGTTGAACCTCCAGTTCTCTTGCGGTTGCTGAGGATCTGGCTGAAGAGCTGGCGGTCTTGCTTGCGGCTGAGGAAATGCTCCTGGTCGGGCGCCTTGTCGTAGGTGTAGCCGGGCGAGAGCATCATGCCCTCGACGCCGAGGTCCATCATCTCGTCGAAGAACTGCGCGGACGCTCTTGCGGGTCGGCGCCGTCGAAGAGCGTGGTGTTGGTGGTGACGCGGAAGCCGCGCTTGACCGCTTCCCGGATGCCCTCCACGGCGATGTCGTAGCGTGCCTTCGCGGCAGACGGCGAAGTCGTGGTGCTCCTTCTGGCCGTCCATGTGCACGGAGAAGGTGAGATATTTGCTGGGCGTGAAGAGGTCGAGCTTTCCTTGAGCAGCAGCGCGTTGGTGCAGAGGTAGATGTATTTCTTGCGCGCGACCAGGCCCGTCGACGATTTCGTCGATCTGCGGGTGCATCAGCGGCTCGCCGCCGGGGATGCTGACCATCGGCGCGCCGCATTCCTCGACGGCGTTGAAGCATTGCTCGGGCGTCAGATGCTTCTTGAGGACGTGGGCGGGATACTGGATCTTGCCGCAGCCGGCGCAGGCCAGGTTGCAGCGAAAGAGCGGTTCGAGCATCAGCACGAGCGGATAGCGCTTGCGACCCTTCAGCTTCTGGCGAGATGACGTAGGAGGCGACCGTCCACATCTGCGAAACAGGTACAGGCACCCATCTACTAGATCCTCGCTCATGACTGCGTCTGCTCAAATAATTCGAATCGTAACTGCCGTATGATGCCACGATCGGAGGGTTGTGTGAACTGGTGAAGTTCGATGCGGCGTTGTTCTATAGCTCCTCCCAATTCATCACGGTGAGGGGTCTTCTCGGCTTAGTTCGTAAACGGGCTTTCTGGGGCGTGCGCTGCGTACGCAGGCTGCTCCTTCAGCACATCTTGAATGCCGTGTCCTTGATCACCTTGGCGAAATCCGGGTCTTTTTCGCCGAATCGAAAATCCTTGAAGCCTTCGTCGCGGGCCATTTCAGATAGCGCGCGGAGCGTCGGCGTCTCCAATTTTGGCGTAGGATTCGCCAGCAGTGAAGTGAAGCGCAGCCGGATCGGAGAGGACCGCTGCTGCAGGAAGGAACCAGCGCCTCCTTTATGATCGAACACACCAGGATCGAGTGACGAGAGCCTTGTCGAAAGCGTCCATCGCCTTCGGAAATTGCTTGATGCTGCAATAGGCATAGCCCGAGATTCGTGTAAACGGCGGTTGCCATACCTCTCCCCGGCGAGATGGCCTTCTTGTAGTACTTAATGGCTTTCCCGTAGCGCTTCTGTCTGAGATTCCACGGTGCCGATATTATTAAGTGCGATTCGAGTCGGTCTTATCCGCAGACGCTGCGAGCTTGTAATAATGTTAGGCGCGGTCTGTGATGCGGGACGTCCCCAGAAGCTCATAAGCGACATGCCACCCCAGAGATTAAGTACCTGAGCGTTTTTGGGATCATCATGCAAGATAATCTCGTAGACCTTGGCGGCCGCCTCAAATTCTTTGCGGGCCATCATGATATCGGCTGCGCATCTCAGTGACCTGTTTGTCGGGGAGTCATTTTCTGGCCTGCGGGGTGCAGTAGTCGACGGAATCGGCGGAGACTCGCACCAAGGGGCGCATTGGGTACTTGCTGGGCTGTAGGCGGTTCCGGCTAGGAAGATGAGTGCAACTGCGAAGAAGGCCAAACTTTCATGGCCCTTCTCCTTAGGAGCGAGCCTCGCGAGGCTCTTTCTACTGGTTACTTGGGGCTTCGAATCGTCCGCAGGCTCTTGCTTCCTCCAAAGATACCAAATATCGGTCCAGCACGCCCTTTTTCTTCTCGTCGTCGGCAGGGCGCAGGGGCTGCAGGGTTGGCGGCTGCCGCCAGGAGCTAGTCGGCTCTGGTTTTCCGGAGCGTTAGACGCGCCCGGCCAGAAATACCGCCGGTGGCAGGAGGTTGGTTCGACTCTGCCACCGCCGAAACAAATGCGAGAGCCAGGAGCCGCCGCCGGACGGCCGTCTGGCTCCATCGCAGTACTGCGTCGGCTCGCTCCGGCGATGAAATATTCCTGGACGTGATCTGCGGGCAGGAGGGCGTGGCCAGTTGGCCAGGTCTGCGGATCGACCGTTTCCTGCACAATACCCGGCCGGCGGCTCGAAATCCTGCGTGTTGTGATAGCCGGCAGCGTCACGGCGCGCTTCATGAACTCCGCCCAAACCGGCGCGCGCTGCCGTGTCCGCCGGCCAGATCCCAAGTCGCGATTATCGTCAAAGCCGACCCACACCACACAAAGCAAGATTCGAGGTGTAGCCCGCGAACCAGCCATCGCGCGAAGTGCCCGTCTTCCCCGCCGCGGGCGCGTTGAACCCAACAGCCCGCACGGGATAGCCGGTGCCGTGGTTGATCACATCTTCCATCAGGCTGGTGACCAGAAATGCCACGCGAGGATCGAGCACGGCGCGCGTCTGCGGAGCGGTGGTTTCCTCGGCGTCTCCGTTGGCGGCCACCACGCTGCGGATGAAAAGAGGCTCGGCGCGCGTGCCGCCGGTCGCGAACGCCGTGTAGCCGGCGGCCACGTCGATCGGCGTCATCTCATACGCGCCCAGCGCCACGGCCGGAGTCGGCCTGGATGTTCGAGCCGAGGCCCATCTGCCGGGCGAGTTGCGACCACCCGCTGGTAGCCGATCATTTCGGCGACTTTGACGGTGGCGACGTTGAGCGAATGCATCAGCGCGTCGCGCACCGTGACGGTGCCGTAGAATTCTTCGCCGTAGTTATTCGGCGTGTATTCCTTGCCATCAAATTCGAAGGTCGTGGGCGCGTCCTCGCACCATCGTCACCGGAGTCACCACCGGTTGCAGTCCCTGGACGGCATTATCGAATGCCGCCGCGTACACGAACGGCTTGAAGACCGAGCCGGGCTGGCGCCGCGCCAGCGCGTGATTGAGCTGGCTCTCGCCGTAGTCCCGGCCGCCGACCAGCGCGCGGATTTCGCCGGTGTGCGGATCCATGCGCGACCAGCGCGACCTGCGCCTGCGGCACCGCCTCGCCCTTTTTCTTCCAGGCGGCGTAGCGGCGGGCGAGAAGCTTGTCGACGTTCTGCATGCCGATCTGCACGGCCTCGGTGGCCGCGCGCTGGAGATCGGGATCGAGCGTGGTGTAGATGCGATAGCTCTGGTTTTCGAGATCGGTCTCGGAGAAATTTTCGAGCAGGTGGTCTTTCACCATGTCCACAAAATAGGGAGCGGAGCTGCTGCAGACGCCGCCGCTGACGAATTTCAGCTTGGCCTTCTTGGCGGCGGCTTCCTCGGTCCGCGGTAAGGTAGCCGTCCTCGACCATCTGCGCCGAGCACGCGGTCGCGCGCTTCTTCGGCGCGGTCGGCGTGGCGCTCGGCGGTGGAATAGCGATTGGGGGCGCGAATGATGCCCGCAAGAAACGCGGCTTCGCCGGCGTTCAGTTCGCGCACGTCCTTGCCGAAATAAGCCTGCGCGGCTTCGCCGAAACCGCGGATCGAAAAGCTGCCGCGATTGCCGAGATAAATGTCGTTGGCGTACAGCTCGAAAATCTGCTGCTTCGAGAAGCGCTCGTCGATTTCCGCGGCCATCAGGATTTCTTTCACCTTGCGCCGCCACTCGCGCTTGGTGGTAAAGAAAAACGTGCGCGCCACCTGCATGTCGATGGTGCTGGCGCCCTGCGCTTTGTGGCCGCGGGTCAGATCGTAGAACGCCGCGCCGAAGACGCGAACCAGGTCCAGCGCGCCATGCTCGAAGAAGCGCTTGTCCTCGGCGGCCAGCACGGCGTGGACCATCACCGGCGGCAGATCGTCGAAGCGCACCACGCGGCGCTTTTCGCGCGAGCTGTCGAAGAGATTGGTGATCACTTGCGGCTCGATCTGCCGCGGAGTCGCAGCTCCGCGCCGTCGGCCAGCTGCGATGATGTGCGAGATCTCGCGAGCCCGGAAAATCCACGCGCAGCGCGTTGCTGCCCTGAAAGTAGGAATCCGCGGACGGTTCGAATCTCGCACCGTCGGACCTGTCGCCTGAATACTCCCGGGCGAACCGGCCACCGGCGCTTTCCTGATACCCGGCGCGCAGCAGATAGCTCGCGAGGTCGCGAAGCGCGCAGCGATTCGCCCACGAAGATCGCGCCGGGGGCGGAATAGACGCGCGAAGTGTTCTGGTAGATCTGCCCGGTGAGGCGCTCGTCGATCAGGTGGCCGAACTGAATGTAGTAATAGGCGAAGACGATCGGTGACCGTCGAGCAGCAGCGGCCAGCGCCACGCCCAGCAGCGCCAGGCCCGAACGAGAAGTCCAGAAGCCGCGGGCAAGTCGAATCCGCAAAATCTTCCTCCGCTGACGTACTCGGCGCAACAGGCGCGTCGGTCGCAGAGCCAACATAGCGGGATGCCGATTTCGAGCGGCGCAGTCGGCCTACGGCCATCTCTATTTTAGATGGTATGGTTGTCCGCGTGGGGATGAAATTCCGGCGTCAATTGATAGACCGCCCAGATCAATCGGCACGGCGTAATCGAGCGAGATATCCACGCTTCCGTTGGCCAGTTGACCTGGATGGCTTCGCGCTTGGCGGGAATGCCGAGATCCTGAGCCTTCTTGAAGACGTCGTCGCGAATGTCCTCCGCGTTCCGCTTAGGATAGCCGGTAAGCGCGAAGCGGGATTCGCTGTTGATGGCGTCCTGAAACTGATAATTCGCGAAGTAAACCGGCACAATCTTGATGCCGCCGAAAACCATCGCGCCCAGAATGACGAGCGTAACGATGAAGTTAAATTTCGCTCCGCCGTGTTGTCTGACGTTCGTGTGACCGACCCATGGCCTAACTCCTAAAGCGTCCGTGCCCCTGCGAGCGACTTCTACCCGGTGGGGCTGGGCTGCCAATACTAGAAAGTTAGCACGGGGGCAAGGCCCAGGCGGCGGTGGCAAGAACAGGTGTTCGCGATGAGTAAACGCTTAGGTGGGCGTACGCAGGCCTGGAAGGCCGCGATCAGTAGGCTCGGGCGAAGATGGCCTTCTCGCTGGCTGGCTGCGCCGCAATAGACGCACTTGCCGCTTCCGCCGGGCTGTGCGAGCGGGATGCAGCGCATGGTGGCCTTGGTTTCTTCCTTGATCTTTTCCTCGCAGTCGCACGCCGCCGCACCACCAGGAGAGCGCAAAGCCCTTCTCGACGGCCTTCTTGAACTCGTCGTAGTCGGCGGGCTCGGCGGTGTTCGCTTCGCGAAAGGCCAGCGCGCGGTCGAAGAGCGCTTTCTGAATCTCGTCCAGCATCTGCGCGACCGCCGCGGCGATTCCCTGCTGCGGCACGAACGACTTCCCTTCCTTGCCCGGGCGGTCGCGCCGCGCCAGCACCACCGAGCCCTTGGCCACATCCTTCGGGCCCAGCTCGATGCGCAGCGGCACGCCGCGCATCTCCCAATCGTTGAACTTGAAGCCGGGGCTCATGCCTTCGCGCTCGTCGATGCTTCACGCGAATGCCCGCGTCGACCAGCTCGCGGCGCAGTCGCTGCGCGTTTTCGAGCACGCTGCGCCTTTTCCTCGTCGGTCTTGAAGATCGGCACGATCACCACCTGATAGGGCGCCAGGCGCGGCGGCAGGATCAGCCCCTGATCGTCGCCGTGCACCATGATGATCGCGCCGACGAAGCGCGTGGAAAGCCCCCACGAAGTGGTCCAGCAGTGCTGCAGCACGCCGCCCTTGTCGAGATAGCGAATCTCGAAAGCCTTCGCGAAATTCTGGCCGAGGTTGTGCGACGTGCCCGCCTGCAGCGCCTTGCCGTCGCCCATCATGGCTTCGATCGAATAGGTCTGGTCGGCGCCGGCGAAGCGCTCGGCCGCCGATTTGCGCCCGGGAATCACCGGCACGGCCGCTTCGTTCACGGCGAAATCGGTGTAGACGTCGAGCATCTGGCGCGTTTCGGCTTCGGCTTCTTCGGCGGTGGCGTGCGCGGTGTGGCCCTCCTGCCAGAAAAATTCCAGCGTGCGCAGAAAGAGCTTGGTGCGCAGCTCCCAGCGCACCACGCTGTTCCACTGATTGATCAGCACCGGCAGGTCGCGGTACGACTGAATCCACTTCGCATACGCGTGCCCGATGATCGTCTCCGAAGTCGGCCGGATCACCAGCGGCTCTTCCAGCTCTTCGCCGCCGCCGTGCGTCACCACCGCCAGCTCGGGCGAAAATCCCGCCACGTGCGATTTTTCCTTTTCGATGAAGCTGCGCGGGATCAGCAGCGGAAACGCCGCGTTCACGTGCCCGGTGGCCTTGAAGCGCTTGTCGAGCGCCGCGGTGATGTTTTCCCACAGCGCCCAGCCGTAGGGCCGCACGATCATGCAGCCGCGCACCGGCGCGTAGTCGGCCAGCTCCGCGCGCAGCACCAGCTGGTTGTACCATTCGGAAAAATCTTCGGCGCGCGTCGTCAGTTTCTGGTCGGACATTCTTGCTTTGGCTCTTTTCCGTGCGGTACGGCGGCACGTTTTTTGATTTGCGCAGGCTGCAACATTGCAGACGAATTAGGTTAGGAGACTCCTCAACCGAAGTCATGGACGTGGACCATGCCGGCCATCTCCAACCAGAACATCGTGCTGGGCCGCGGGTATACCGAGACCGAAGACACGCACGCAGCCCACGTCGCCATCGTGGGCGCCGATATTGTTGACAACATGCTGGGCGCCGGCGACCCGCTGGGCAAGGAGATTCGGGTCGACGGCGAGCCTTACACCGTGATCGGCGTGGGCGAGGCCCAGGGCAAGATGTATCGGCCAGCAGCATGGACAACTGGGTGGCGGTGCCGCTCATCCACTTATCTTGCACCAGTACGGCGCGTACGGCGCGAACGCGAGCCTGACGATCTACGTGGACGCTGGAGGCGGCGGCGAGGTGATGGATACCGTAGAGGACCAACTAAGGACCATCATGCGCTCGCAGCGCCATCTGAACCCGGCCTAGAAAGACACCTTCAACATCGACTCCAGCGCCACGTTCACTGACATTCTGGGCAAGGTTCTAAACAGCTTCGGCGCGGTGGTGGTGTCCATCGCCGGCGTGTCGCTGGTGGTAGGCGGCATCGTGATCATGAACATCATGCTGGTGAGCGTCACCGAGCGGACCCGCGAAATCGGCGTGCGCAAGGCGCTCGGCGCGCGGCGGCGCGACATCCTGCTGCAGTTCCTCATAGAGGCGGCCACGGTTGCATTGGTGGGTGGAGTGATCGGCGTCGTTCTCGGCATTGCCATGGCCAAGCTCGTCACCCTGCTGGTTGCGTTTCCGACGGTTGTAGCGCTGTGGTCCGTCCTGGTGGCCCTGTTTGTGGCCACGGCTGTCGGGCTGTTCTTCGGCATTTATCCGGCACACAAGGCGTCGGCGCTCGACCCCATCGCGGCGCTGCGGGCGGAGATGTAGGCCATGCAATTAACCCATTCGCGCGAAGCCGTAAAACTCGCCTTCGACACATTGCGCAAGAACAAGATGCGCTCCGGCCTTACGATTCTCGGCATCATGATCGGAATCGCGACCGTCATCCTCATCTCGTCTGCCATCAACGGGCTCAATTCAAACATCAACAACTTTGTGGCCACGCTGGGCACCAACAACCTGTGGATCTTCCAGTTCGAGCCTTTCGGGCACCGGCCGACCACCGAGGAGCTGAACCGCAAACGGATGACCGAGGACGACGGCATCGCCATGCGCGCGCTGCCTCACGTGGTCGCCGTGGATCCCGAACTTACTTCGCAAAGCTTTGAGACCGGCCTGGGCAGCGTGGGCCTCAAGCACGGCACGCACAAAATTGAAAACACCATCATCTACGGCATCACCACAGACATTGCCAAGGTTAACGATTTGCAACTCACTGAAGGGCGCATCATGACCGAAACCGAGGCGGAGAGCGGCGCCAACGTGACGGTTCTGGGCTACGACGCTGCGGAAGATCTCTTCCCCGGCGAAGACCCGATTGGCAAAGACGTGGAGTGCCGCGGCGATATGTTTACTGTGATCGGAGTACTCGATAAACGGCCCCAGCCCTTCGGCAGCGGGCGCAACACGGCTGACAACGCCGCGTACATGTCGATCAAGGCCTTCCACAAGATTCACCCCGAGGTTCTGGATTACTGGATCGTGGTGAAGTACGACGATGCGAAGAACAAGGACCTGGTTACTGAAGAAGTGCGCGAGTTGCTGCGCGTGCGGCGCAAGCTGCACGCAGACCAGGACGATAATTTTGCCATCTTCAGCCCCGACTCGCTGACCCGGCTATGGAACCAGCTCACGGGAACTTGTTTATCTTCATGATCGCGGTCTCGAGCATTGGCTTGATGGTGGGCGGCGTAGGCGTAATGAACATCATGCTGGTGAGCGTGACCGAGCGAACGCGCGAAATCGGCGTGCGCAAGGCCATCGGCGCCACGCGCCGCGATATTCTGCATGCAGTTCACCATTGAAGCAGTCACCCTTTGCATGGTGGGCGGCACGTTCGGGATATTGTTCGGCTCGTTGCTGACGCTGATTCTGCACTTCGCGGTCGGGTTCCTGCATGCGGCGCTTTCACCCGTGGTGGGTCGCACATCGCCTTCTTTGTCTCCTGCTTCATCGGGCTGGTGTTTGGAATTTATCCGGCCTGGAAAGCGTCGACTCTCGACCCCATCGAAGCGCTCCGCTACGAGTAGAGGCATAACCCTGCCGGGCCGCTCTGCCGGGGACCGGTGCTGTATAGTCAAAAAGGCATGGGATCGGCAGAGAACAAGGCCGCGAGCGCGGCAAATAAAACAGATAAGGGCTTCGTCTATCTTCCCCTTATAGCCGGATGGCTGGTTCCGGGAGCGGGTCATTTTCTGTTGCGCAAGTGGGGTCGCGGCGCGCTGCTGGCTGTCTCGATTATTGCGCTCTATGCCCTGGGCCTCGCGATGGACGGCAAGCTCTACACAGGCGCACAAGACATTCTTGAACTTCTGGGGCTGGTGGGCGACCTGGGCAACGGCCTCATGTATTTTGTGGGCCGGATGCTGAGCCTGGGCGGCGACCCCATTCAGTTCACCACCGCCGAATACGGCACCAAGTTTATTGAGTTTGCCGGCCTGCTCAACGTGATTGCCGCAATCGACGCGCACAATCTGCGCACCGGGAGAAAAGCCTCGTGATCCGGCCCTCCCACTTCACGGCATTGCTGCTGGTGGCCGTCTTCGCCTCCACAGTCTTCGGCATCACCATGCGCGACACGCCCAAAACGAATGGTTCGCTACGGCCTTTACTGCTTCAGCCTGTTTGTTGGCTCGGCGATTCTGCTGAGCTGGGTAATGTATTTCATCGCGCGGTAAAGCGTTCAGCGCGCATCCTCAATCCGCTTCGGCCATCGAGAAAACGTACACCTCAGGGCTTCATCTGAACGGTGGCAGACACGCCGCCCTTAGAAAAGTGAAACACGCTCGTTGAGCGTAGAATCAAGTTATGAAGAACGATTGGCGCAAGTTCGACCCCAAAGATCGAAATACTCATCCTCGAGACAACTCACGCGTACAGTTGAAGTATTCCGACGGAGTGCAGATCTCTGGAGGATACCTGAAGGGCTATTTTCATCACGGCGGTATTATTTCAGCTTCTGCCGTTGAACAGATCAAGCACTGGCGCTACGCGGAATAGTCCCAGGAGACTTTCCGGATTCTTGGTGTTCCGCTTGCATCGAACCACCCTTGATCAGGCGGCGCTTTGGAGTCAAATCAGTGATGGGAAACCTGTGCTTCCATTGGCATCCTGTCCTGGCTCATTGTCCGCGGGGTCCAATTTCAGCAAGAATGGGTCGCTCCAAGGCGACAATAGCCGTTCCTTTGGAAGTCCTGTCCATATTGCCCGTCACTCAGGAGAAATCCAAGGATGGCCAACGACGGCTTCCATCCGGCTCACCTATAGATGTAATTAAGTGGCTTACCCCTGCTCCGACCGCTCCCATACCGCCGCGTCGAAGCTGTGCGCCAGACTATAGCCCTGGGCCATGTAGAGTTCGATGGCTTCCTGGTTGGCCTCAGTGACGGTGAGCGAGATTTCGTTTGCGCCCTGGCGCATGAACCAGTAGCTCACAACTGAGAGCAGAGCCCGCGCCAGCCCCTTGCGCCGATGCCGGGGATGAACGCAGATCTGGGTAATATGGCCGCTCTCCTGGCTCACCCGCGAGCCCAGCACCAGCGCCGCCAGCTCTCTGCTGCCGCGCTCCGCAATTACGTGCGAAACATGGGGCGAAAAGACGCCGCAACCCGAGTAGCGAACAATGTTGTTGAGGAAGCGCATCGATCCCTGCGCAGAACGGTACTGATCGTTGATGAGGCTGTCGGGATGCCCCTTGTAGGCCTCGGCGATGAGGCGCGAGGCCGGCGCCAGGTCGTGTTCGTGCCAGGGGCGCAGTTCGAGCCCATCGGGCAGATGCGTCTGGGGCGTCTTCCAAACGGTTCCCAGAGGCTGCACCAGGAAAAGCCGCCTGTAGATTCTGCAGCCCGCGGCGCGGAAGGTTGCGGCATGTGTCCCTGCCGGGTGCAACAGCAGTTGCGACTCAATGCGATCGATATGCGGCGAATTCACCAGCAATTCCAGCAGATGCCGCAGAAGCGTCTCTTCAATGCCGCTGACCTGCCCCGGCTCCCGCGGTTTGGAAACGATTGCGTACGCGTCGCCAATCACGGCCTTGCTCTCTTCGTACACGCAGAAGACGTAGCCCGTCACTTGATCGGCTTCAACAGCTGCGTAGCCCGGTAGCATGTGGTTGTCCAGGTACTGCATCAGCAGTTGGGCTGAGGCGCGATAGTCCCAGTGCAAACGCTTCCTCCACAAGTCGGCTTCAGAGTCCAGCACCGGCCTCAACCGCGGAGATCCAAAGTGTCTGAGGTCGAGAATCTCTATCGAAGAAGCGCCCAAATCCTGGCCTCTTTCCCGGCGCCCCGCCGGCGCGGCAGAACCAGGATGGCTCCAAAAGCCCCCGCCTGCCAACGCGCCATATTGCCGGAACCGTTCCATACGCTCGTCAACTGAAAAATGCTCTCCGGCAACTTTGCCACGGTTCCGCAGCAAGTGCAACTGTTAGCGCAGCTTATCTGGCTCCCACGAGGAACACTTCAAGGCCCTGTTCGGGCCACGAGAAGAGCTGGTCGTACTGACGCCCGGCCAGGTAATCCTCGAGCGCCTCGTTGGTGTGCAGGTCAACGCCGTTGCGTCCGGTCATGCGCGCCACCAGCAGATGCTGCTCGTCAGGCACGCCGTCATCCTCGTAGCTCACTACTTCGTCGTTTCGATAGAACGACAAACCATACTCGGTGTCGCGCCGCACCCTGAATACCGCAACTTCGCCGTCAGGCGGAACAAACTCCTGGAGCCGCTCAGCCAATGGCCGTGCCGAATACGACCCGTCGAGCAGTTTGATGACATGCTTGGTTGCTGAAACCTGGGGGATGCCGAAGAAGGGCCCCACTCCATAGATAAACAGCATCAGCACCACCAGTACGAACGAGGTTGCTACACGCAGCCGCGCCACGCCATATCCCCTGGTCACAATCAGGATCAAGAGCGCTGCGCCAGCTCCCGCCAGGGCAGCGGGGACAATCACTTGGGTAGGAGGCATTTCGCGGCCGTGCCCGATAAACCACGGCACCATGAAAACCGCCATGGTCATGGCCGCGCACAAAAACGCGTGCCCGCCCAGCACCCACCAATTCAGTCCCGGTTTCCTGCGCCGGTAAAGGTAATCTCCGGTGAGAATCGCGATGGGTGGAATTGAAGGCAGAATGTAACCGGGCAGCTTGGACTGGGAAAACGAGAAAAATACGATCGGTATTAGCGCCCACAGCACCAGGAACTCAGGGAACGCGTCACCGGTGCGATTGACTGGTTTCAGATTGCGCGTGTAGCGAAGCCGCCACTCTGCCGCCGACGTCTGAATGCCGTCAATCAGCGCCTTCACCGCGACCACGGTCCACGGCATCATCGCCAGCACCACCACCGCGAGGTAGTACCAGAAGGGTTGCACATGCTGGTAGCGGTCTGTGGCGTAACGCTGCAGGTTGTGCTCGACGAAGAACTCGCGAAAAAACGTGGGGTTCTGGTGCTGTACCGCGATAAACCACGGCAGCACCATCGCGAAGTAGAGCACGATCCCCGGCCACCAAAGTGTGCGAATCAGCATCCTCCAATCGCGCCTGAGGAATGCAAATGCGGTGATGATAGCGCCAGCCAGAAAGGGAGCAACTGGGCCTTTGGCCAGCGTGGCAAGCCCGGTGAAAAAATAGATGTCATAGAGCCAGAACTTGGAATCGGTTTCGTACCACGCATACCAGCCCAGCAGGCCGATGGCGAGCGGCGCGGCCATCTGCATGTCGGTTGAAGCGCCACGGGCAAAGCCGAGAATTCCGGCGCATGCCACCGTAATCAGCGCCGCGTCCAGGTGGCCGCCCGGCCTGAATCGTCGCATGTGTAAATAGATCAGTCCCACCATGATGAATGCAAAGGTGGTGGAGGGAAGGCGCGAACTCCAGTCGTGAACCCCGAAGTCCTGAAACAGAAACATGGCCCGCCAATAGTAGAGAGCCGGTTTTTCAAGCCATGGATGGCCGTAGAGATAAGGCGTGACGCAGGCGCTGAGCCGGTCTTTGACCGTGTGCGCCGAGTCGAAACGCACCAGCATCTCATGCGCAATCTGGGCGTAGCGCGGCTCGTCCGCGCCCACCAGGCCCATGCCGTCGCCGCCAAAGATGGGCACGACGCCGTAGAGAAGGAAGAAGACGGCGAAGGCCAGAAACACGCTGACCTCGGCGACGGTTGCCCGGCAAGGCAGCCGTTTTCGCCATCGGGGTTGGGAATCCAGGGCGGGGTCAGCCAATCCAGTTTCCATTCCTGCAGTTCAACCTCAGGAGAGCAAAAAAGATAGCGCCATCCATTCTCATCCAGCGTCCATGCTCATTGACTGCAGCCGGATCGCGCCGCTCGGCGGCACGGTCTAGGCTAACAGATTCGGCCACAAACCCAGTTCAGCATTGCGTTACTTTCGACACTCCTCAAGCGCAGCCCGCAGCTCGGCGATTATCTGTTCCCGCGCGCGATCGAGCGGCCCGTCAAGCGTACAACCTGCGGAGTTCTCGTGCCCCCCGCCGCCCAGCTTCTCGGCAATTGCAGCCACGTTCACCTTGCCCTTGCTGCGCAGGCTCAGCCGCACCGGGCCGTCTTTCAATTCGCGCAAAAAAACCGATGCTTCAACTCCGTCGATCCCGATGGCCACGTTCACAATGCCCTCGGTATCCTCATCGATCGCTCCGGCCCGCACCATGTCGTCCTCGGTGATCCACAACCACGCAAGCCCATCTTCGCAGTGCAGCGTATTCAGTCCCGCACTCATCAGCTTCACCTTCGAAGCCGGAATCGAAAAATAGGTCTCGCGGGCGATCTGCGGCGGCGTCGGCTCCCGCCTCAACCAGGTCGTGCGCTAGCGTAAACGTGTCCGCCCGAAGCGATCCGTAACAGAACCCGCCGGTATCGGTCAGCACAGTGGTGTACAGGCACGTTGCCATAGCCGGCGTAATCCGCGCGCCCGCGGCTTTGGCCAGCCGATACACCATCTCGCCCACGCTTACCGCTTCGCAGTCAATCCAATTCAGGCTCCCATAAGGATGCGCGGTGACGTGGTGATCGATATTAATGAGAAAAAACTCCTCGAGGCCTTCGAGCCGCGCGCGCGCCAGTCCATCGCACTCAAGCAGAATCAGTGCGTCGTACTGACCCTGCACCCTCGTAGCCGTATGTACCGTCTCGGCTCCCGGCAGCTTGCGATAAACCGCTGGAACACGATCCGCCGTCACCAGTTCGACGTGCTTGCCCATCTGGCGCAACAGTTCCCCGCACGCCAGCATGCTGCCCACTGCATCGCCATCGGGCCGCGCATGCGAAACCACCAGAAACCGCTCGCCCTCGGCAATGACCCGCAGAATCTGCGCCGTGGGGCTGGCCGCATCGATCTCCTCGGCTGCTTCATTCTGCGTTTTGTCGGGAAATGTACTCATCCGATCCGTTCGTCTGGCTGCTGCGGACTCGCTTGCCTCTTTTCAGCCTCTACCCCGGACTCGGCAGCCGATTGCCCGGCAGCCCTGGCTCCGCGAGCTGCCGCGTATTTTCTTGACCGCGCCATCAGCTCATTGATGCGCGCCTCAAAGCGGCCCTGCCGATCGGCCAGAAAGCTCAACTCGGGCACATGGCGCACGCCCATCCGCGCCTTCAACTCGTGCCGAATATATCCTTTTGCGGCCTCAAGCCCCGCTATCGTCTGCACTTCGGTTTTGTCGATGTCAGGGGGATTCGAGTCCACAACCACGTAAATCCGCGCCGATTTGCCCCCCGGGTTCAGCGTAACCTCGCTGATGTGGCACAGGTCGATGCGCGGGTCAGAGAGCTCGCCCTCGATCATCGCGCCGATCTCTTCCTTCAGCGTCTCCGCCACCCGGCCCTGATGATGATTCCTGCCTCGATGCTCTGGCATGGCGCCCTCCTTTGCCGTCCGGTAAACCACTCAGCATACCAGACAGAAGCAGCAAGAGCCTGCCGGGAGACTGGTCTCCCGGCAAATCTCACTTCCCAAACTGGCGCAGGTGATGGTCCAGGTGCTTGTACATCAGGATTGCCCATTGATTCGGGGAGAGTGAGCCGAAAAACGCATGCGGATGGCTGGTGCATCCAGCGGGGCCAGCCGCGGAAAAGCGGTCGATGAGACTGCGGAGACGCGCATGTTCAGCGTCAAAGTCGCCGGGCTCGACCACCACCAGTTCGCGCGATGTGGGCGAGTCGCGAACCATCGGTCTTTCGTCGCGCAGCGCTGCGCTTTTGACAGCCCACCCGATAATGTAGCCAATAAACGCGCGCTTCGGGCGTATCTCTCCGGCGGCCATCTCAAGCCCCCTCGAGCAGTGGGCCAGCATCTGCGCCGGACTCATTTTGCCCCACTGCCTCCCGCTGGTGGGCTGCAACTGCTGCAGCCGATGCTGCACTTCGTCAACGCAGGCTGCATCGAACATCGTCTTCATTTGGAGTCTCTCCTTTTGCGGCCGTCGTTCACCAAGTCCCGCGGGCGCCGACCTGCCCGAACCGAAAATCGTGACGCGCTCAATCCCGCGCCGCTTGTTCCAGCGCGGCAATGTCGAGCTTCTTCATCGTCATCATCGCCTCCATCGCCTTGCGGTTGCCTACCAGTAAAGCAATATTAGCTGGCGCCACCTGCCACGATAGGCCAAAGCGATCGCGAAGCCAGCCGCATGCCACTTCATTGCCGCCATCGGTAAGCCGCTCCCAATAGTAGTCGATCTCCTGCTGGGTGTCGCAATGGATCACAAAGGAAACTGCTTCGTTGAATTTGTCGTGAGGGCCGCCGTTGAGCGCGGTCAAGCGCGCACCATCAAGTTCAAAGTCGATAGTGAGGATGGAGCCCTGAGGCTTCGGCGCGGGACCAGGATTGCGAAGCTCCGCCACGCGCCTCGAGTTCTTGAATATCGATAAATAAAATTCCACAGCCTCTTCGGCGTTCGAGTCAAACCACAGAAACGGAGTAATGCGCGGGGAATCGTTGAGTGGGCTCATGAGCTTGTGTCCTTTGTCGGCGAATCGGGTCCAATAGCACGGAGAAAAATTCAGCGCTAATGTGGATTATGTATCATTTCTAGCTTGTAGGATGCACGCGTTGATTCCGCCGTTTAAAACCAATTCAGCCAGACCAACCATTACCTTGAGAGGAGAAGAAAACATGAAGGTGAACACCTATCTCAACTTCCCCGGCAATTGTGAAGAGGCGCTGAGCTTCTACGAGAAACACCTGGGCGCAAAGATCACGGGGAAAACGAAATTTGCCGACATGAGCTCGACAGGCACTCCGCAGAACCTGCCGCCGGGCCTGAAGCCGGACGGCATCATGCACGCCCGGTTCATGCTTGGCGATACGGCGGTGATGGCCAGTGACGGACCCAAGGTCGAGCCCATGCGCAGCGCCTATCTCTGCCTCGCCGTCGACAGCAACGAAGAAGCCGAGCGCATTTACAACGCCCTGACCGAAGGCGGAGAAGTCTTCATGCCCATGGGCGAGCAATTTTTCGCGCATCGCTTCGGCCAGTTCCGCGACAAATTCGGCATCAACTGGATGGTGATCCACGAGAAGCCGATGGGCTAAGCGAGCGGTGAATGGCTTCTCAACCACAGACAGTGGTTGCCCCATCCAAGCTCTGCTTGGGTGGGATGGAGCCCAGCCGACTTGCTAACGCCGCGCCGGGTGCCCCATCCAAGCTTTGCTTGGGTGGGATGGAACACTGCTCACTCGCCGGCTCGCATCGCACTGACCCCTGACCCCTGACCCCTTTGACCGACTAGTTCTCGATGTAATCCCAGAAAGAGTCGGCGAGCTCGGCGCCAAGCTCATTGGTCATGCGCCGCGCCGCGCGTTCCACCTCTTCAATAAGCTGGTGCAGGTAAGATCGCGAGCCGGAGATCGCGGCCACGCCGATAGTCGCGGACTGCCACGTCACGGCCTCATCCAGCTCCGCCACCGAGATGTTGAATCCCTGGCGAAGCTGATCTTTGAGCGAGCGCACGACCTGGCGGCGGTCTTTGAGCGACTGCGCATGCTCGATGCGGATTTCGAGAGTTAACTGAGCTACAGGCATGGTCTTGCGCGCTGGTCACCGACAGTGTAAGCCCGATTAAGACCACATGAGGCGGAATTCTTCGCCGGCACGCTGTTCTTTATTCACCCGCGCCTGGCAGGGCGGTCTATATAATCGTCCGTTGCTTCCAGTGGAGGCAACGGAGGAAGCGAATGGACACTAACATTATTGTCTTGATCCTGCTTGGCCTTGCCGGCATCCTTGCCATCACTCTCATTTTGGGAAGCTTCTTTACCGTGAGCACGGCTCAGGTTGCCATCATCACGCGCTTTGGCAAGTTCCTGCGCGTGGCCCAGGCCGGCCTGAACTGGAAGATGCCGTATTTCGATTCGGTTTCGGGCGTCGTGAGCCTGCGCGTCAACCAGATCACGCTCACCATGGAGACAAAGACCAAGGACAACGTCTTTGTCACTATTCCAATTTCGGTTCAGAACCGCGTCAAACCGGAGAATGTTTACGATGCGTTTTACAAGTTGTCTGACCCGATGTCGCAGATCAAGTCCTATGTGGAGCAGGTGATTCTGGGCCACGTGCCGGGCATGACCCTGGACGAAGTGTTCGCGAGCCAGTCGTCGATTGCCGCCACCGTGAAGAAGGAGCTGGACGTCGACATGGCCGCGTTTGGCTATGAGATTGTGAACGTGCTGGTGACCGATATCGTTCCCGACGCCAAGGTGAAATCGGCGATGAACGATATTAATGCGGCCCAGCGCGAGCAGGTAGCTGCGGCTGCCCGCGGCGAGGCGGAGAAGATCCTGGTGGTGAAAAAGGCCGAGGCGGAGGCCGAGAGCAAGGCGCTGCAAGGCCAGGGAATCGCCAACCAGCGTAAAGCAATTATCGAGGGGCTGCAGGTTTCAGTGGAGCAGTTCCAGAAGGCCGTGGAAGGGGCTTCGTCAAAAGAAGTGATGCAACTGGTGCTGGTGACCCAGTACTTCGACACGCTGAAGTCGATTGGCGAAAACGACAAGACCAACACGCTGTTTCTGTCGCACAGTCCCGCGTCTGTCAAGGATGTCTCGCAGCAGATCATGGAGGCCATGCTAGTGGCGGAAAGATCGAATTGATGAGAGACGACTTTCTCATAGGCGATCCCCGCTTCCATCTGCACTTCATCCCCACCAGTTCCTCGTGGCTGAATCTGGTGGAGAGATGGTTCCGCGAACTGACGGAAAAGCGCATCCGCCGAGGCAACTTCTATAGCGTCGAAGAACTCATAGCGGCCATCGAAGAATACACGCAAAACAACAACCGCCAGCCCAAACCTTTCATCTGGACGGCCCCTGTCGAAAAGATCCTTGAAAAAATCAGCCGCTGTAAAGTCATTTTAGAGACGGTACATTAGTCGCCAAGCTGTATCACAAACCCGCCCACAATGGTTCGGGGCGGCATTGGTACGCCAACGATTTCCTGGTAGCCCGTATTGCTCAGATTGGTGAGGCGAAGATACGGGCGCAGCTTCCACGCATCCCGCGCTACCGTGGCATTCCACACCGGGTAGGCATTGGCGTTGAAGGGCGCATTGTCAGGCTGCTGGTAGGGCCGCGCCAACGCCACGTCGTTGGTAATCGCGACACCGTACTTCAACACCGCAGTCCAGCTGGCGTGCAGGTTCACCAAAGGATAGTTGAGCGCATACTCCGACCGTATGCCTGGCAGCGGCGTCTGCGATCCGAACAATTCGGTCCAGCCCAGGCGAATCGTCTGCGAGACGCGCGGGATCCACGAAATCCGCCCCTCGACGCCCGAAAAGTGCAATCCATTCAGATTGGTTGCGCACCAGGTATTTGCGGCTTGCGCGCCGTCGATCTCGCACGAGGGCGGCAGATCCGGGTTGGGCACAATCGCCGCGCGAATATAGTCGATGGTGGAGTGTTGGCGCGAATAGAAGCCAGTGGCTGAAACTGTGAGCTTCGAGGAAGCGTTCCAGTCCGCGCCGCCGTTCCCCGACCATGCCGACTCGGGATTCAGACTCGGATTGCCGAGCGTCGCGGGGTCGGAGTAATAGAGGTCGGTATAAGTGGGAATGCGAAATCCGTAGCCGCCACTGGCGCGGAGTTTGAGCGCATTGGTCAAACGCAGGCTTCCGGCCAATTGGGGCGAAAACACGGCCTGTGCGCCGCCTGAGAAAACTTCTTCACGCGCGCCAGCCGATAGACTCCATCGCTTGACCGGCGGATTCCAATCGAGATCGACGTAGCCTGCGCCTCGATTGCGCGCATGAACGCCGAGCGCATACGATGTCGCGCCGCCCGAAAAATTGAAACTGCGAATCGAGTCGCCATCGCTCTCCAGGCCCATCAAAAGCAGCGCGCCTCCGGGCAAATCAGTAGTGCGCCGCAGCGACGCCTGCCACGACGCGTCAACGTGGTTGTTCTCGTAGATCGCAGGGTCGTCGCGGAAGAGGACGAAATCGTCCGAATGGCGCCGGTAGCCGAAGGCCGCGACGGTTTGCGCGCCCAGCTCCTGCTTCGCCGAGGCAAACCAGCTCTTGGTCCGCTCCCACGAGGGGTAAGGGCCATAGAAATTATTCGCACCGAATGCTCGGTCAGACCCTGCAACGAGCAAGTCCGTCACTCCGAGCCTTGTGCCGAGCCAGCTTTCTGCCGACGCGTCTTCATTGCGATAATCGCGGTCGGTGATGAAACCAGTCGAAAAGTTGCGGTCAGCAGTGGCCCTGCCGCTCCATTTGCTCTTTGCGGCCGCGGCCAGCAGCGACTCCTCATTCGACTCGAAGCTGCCCTCGCCGAGACGCATGCGCAGCGAGCCGTGATCGGGCGCAGCGGTCAAAAAATCAACCACGCCTGAAAGCGCATCGGTCCCGTGCAGCGTTGAGCCCGCGCCCTCCAGCACCTGCACCTGGCTCATCGCCTCCATCGGCACCGGCAGGTCGAGATTATGGTGCGAGGTCTGCGCGTCGTTAATTCTGAATCCGTTGAGCAGGATCAGCGCCTGCTCAAAGCTGCCTCCGTCGAGAATCAAATCGTCCTGCGCGCCCGCCCGCTCCGCGCTGCTCGAGGAATACGGCGGAGTCGGTGCGAAGTACATCGAGGGCCGTCTCGGCGGCAAGTTTTACCGGTTCGAGCGGCAGCACTTCAACGGGCCGCGGCGACTCGGCCAGAGGCACGGGCGTTGCTGTGCCCAGCACCACGAGTGTTTCCGTAGTTTTCTTGACTGGCTTCGGCGGAGAGGCGGGCGTGTTTTGCGCAAAAGCCGGCAACGCGGCCGCCAGCAGAATCAGGCTGCCAGAAGCGAGAGTTCTCGAGAGGGAATTCGGCAATTTCATCAAGCTCAACTTCATCATTACCGTTGCGCGGCGACTCAGACAATCATGATTTTGTACGTTACTCAATAGTTGAATGCTAAACTAACTCCAAAGTCCATGCGCATCAACGCATTTCTCCATGAAAGCCCGATGTTTGCAGTCACCCGCGCAGCGCGGCGGTTCGATGCGCTTGCCGGCCGTGCGCTGGCTGCCGACGAGCTGAGCTTCCTCGAAGGATTGGTTCTGGCGGCGATTTTTTTTGAGACGCCGAAACCAGTCAAGCCTTCGCACCTGGCCGAGACCTTCGGCACCACGCGCGGCACCGTCAGCCACTGCGTTTCTTCGCTTGAGGCCAGGGGCCATCTGCAACGCCGCATCGATCCCGAAGATGCGCGCGCCTATCAACTCTCGCTCAAGCCGCAGGGCAAGCGCTGCGCGTTGCGAGTCATTGCCGCATTCGACAGGCTGCAAAAGGAATTCGAAGGGGAGATCGGCAAGGCCGAGCTAGGAGAGATGCTGAAGACGATCAGGAAGCTGGAGGCGAGGGCGAGCCGCTAGGGTGGCCTACCAACTATCATCGGCCGGTAAATCAAGGTCGATGCTTGATCCCACGGCAACCCTCATCATCGACTGGCTCCGGCAGATCGGCCTCACAGTTCGCTTCGCATCGCTCGACGCCGGCACCTTCCTGCCCGGAGTCACACTCGAACCGGGCGGCCTCATCGTCGACCCCGAGCGTCTGGTCTACCCCGGCGATCTGCTCCACGAAGCCGGCCATCTGGCCACCATGCTGCCCGCGCAGCGCGCCTCCACCGGCTGCAATGCCGGCTCCGACATGGGCGATGAGATTGCCGCGCAGACCTGGTCTTATGCCGCCGCCATTCACCTCTCACTCGCGCCTGAAACCGTCTTCCATCCCGCCGGATACCACGAATCCGCCGCACGCCTTATTGAGATCTACCGCGATGGCAAGGCTGGCGTTCCTCTGCTGCAATGGATGGGCCTGACGCTGGACAGCACCCGCGCTGCCGCAAGCTCTGTCCCGCCCTATCCGCACATGATTCGCTGGCTTCGCACTGAAGACGATTGACCGCAAGCGAGTATCCCCCGCACAAGCAAAGCTTGTACGGGGCACTCGAGCTCATTTCGGCACAACGAAGAGCTTGCCGGGATTGTCGCCGACCACAACGCCTTCGCCGTGTCCGCCGAGGTCGACAAAGAGCTGCTTCAATGCACCGTCGTGCAGAACGTTGTTGCGGATGACGCAGTTCTCAAGGCCCTGGTAAACGATTCCATAGGACGGCGACCACACGCCCTCATTGCCATCGTCGCGGCCGGCCCAGAGGCTGTTGCCGACACAGGTGACGCCGGTTGCGCCTTCCATAATAAATCTGCGAGGAGTCGTAGCTATCGGGGTTGGCCGACTTGCCGCTGCGCTTGATGAAGTTGCCGGTGATGGTGACTTGCGTGGGGCCGCGGCCATGCTCGTTTTTGCGCAGTGCAATGCCGCACAGGCCGGCGCGGTCAAAGAAGTTTCCGGTGATCTGGTAGCCGTCGCCGCCTGGATGATGAAGTTACCGCCCTCGTTCCACTCGATGCGGTTGCCGGTGAAGGTCATCGACGCGTTTTCGTGCCGTAGCGGCAAATCCCGCGCCCTGGTTGCCTGAAAGCCAGTTGTCGAGGATGAAGCCGTCCCAGCCGCGCATGCTCATGCCGTCGCCCGGTTAGCCGATCATGTCGCAGTGGCGCACGCTGAAGCACCAGACGCAGTCGAGGTGCATGCCGTCGCCAGTGAAGTGCGTTCACCTGGCAGCGTTCGATGCGGAAGCCGTCTTCGTGCTCGTCCCATTTGGTGCGGTCGGTCATGATGCCGTGAATGCCGGAGCCAAGATTGCCGCCGTCGAGCGAAAGCCGTCGATGGTCGCGCCGCGCGCATCGGTCAGGTTGAGCAGGCACTTGGATTCGGCGCCGGCGAGCTTGAGCACGCTGCCGCCGCCATGCCGATAATTCCACGCGGGAATGCCGACGAGCGCTGTGCCGGCGCGTACGTGCAGTTCATGCGTGAGATAGATGCCGGGCGGCAGAAAAACGCAGCCGCCTGACTCCCCGCGGCATCGAGCGCTTTTTGCAGGGCTGCGGTGTCGTCGGTTTTGCCGTCGCCTGCCGCGCCCAACGTCCGCGCATCGAGCATTGTGCCGTGCGTTCCGGTTTGCGCCGGCAAAACCGCCGAACCCATCAATAGCGATGCTCCGCCAAACAATGCGCCAAGCGCCACGTCCCGCCGGCTGAATTCACCCATGCTTGGCCCCCTGCTGCCGTGGGCAATTCTACAGGATGTAGCGCTCTACAGGATGTAGCGGCTGAGGTCCTGATCCTTCACGATGTTCGCCACCATTTGCTTTACGTACTCGGCGTCAATGAGGAAGAGTTTCTCTGGACCCGATGCCGTCATCCGCTCCTGATAAGGGAGTGGCGTGGTTGACTCGTTTTTGATGGCTTCGCTGATCGCGGCGGTCGCGTCTGCATCCGGCGTGCGTCGTGCCACATCAGGCGCCAGGAAGCTCACGTCCTCAAGCACCCGCTCCATGATGGTATGCAGTCTGCGCGCGCCAATGTTTTCGGTCTGCTCGTTCACCTTGAAGGCGAACTCGGCCATTTCGCGCAGTGCTTCAGGCGTGAACTCCAATCGCACGCCCTCAGTCTCAAGCAGCGCCGAGTATTGCTTGGTGAGCGATGACTTGGGCTCGGTGAGGATGCGCAGAAAATCCTCGGCCGTGAGCGATTGCAATTCGACGCGGATAGGAAAGCGGCCCTGCAATTCCGGAATCAGGTCGCTGGGCTTTGAAACATGAAACGCTCCGGCGGCGATGAACAGAATGTGGTCGGTGCGCACCATGCCGTAGCGCGTGTTCACCGTTGTGCCTTCAACGATAGGAAGAATGTCGCGCTGCACGCCTTCGCGCGATACATCGGGTCCGTGGCCGCCCTCGCGCCCGGCAATCTTGTCGATCTCGTCAAGAAAGACAATTCCGTTCGACTCCACGCGCTCTACCGCCGCGCGATTCACTGAGTCCATGTCGATTAGCCGGCCCTCTTCTTCCTGCACCAGGTAGTCGAAAGCGTCGCTCACTTTCATCTTGCGCTTCTTTGAGCCGCCGCCAAAAATATTCGGCAGCATATCCTTGAGGTTCATTTCCATGTCCTCAAGGTTCTGATTGCTGATGATGCCGAATTGCGGTGTGTTGCGCTCGCGCACGTCCAGTTCCACCATGCGGTCGTCAAGCTTGCCCTCGCGGAATTGCTGGCGCAGCTTCTCGCGCGAACGCTGGTAGCTCTCAGTGCCGGGCAACTGCAATTGGCCTTCCTGCGAGGGCTGCGTGGGCGGCGGAGGCAGCAGCACGTCGAGCAGGCGCTCCTCGGCATTCATCTCGGCGCGGTCTTCAACCTCTTCGAGCCGCTCCTCGCGCACCATGTCGATGGCAATCTCAACCAGGTCGCGAATCATCGATTCCACGTCGCGGCCCACGTAGCCCACTTCAGTGAACTTCGAGGCCTCAACCTTCAGGAACGGCGAGTTGGTGAGCTTGGCCAGCCGTCGCGCAATCTCGGTTTTGCCTACGCCCGTCGGCCCAATCATGATGATGTTCTTGGGCATAATGTCGTCGGCGATATCGGGCGGAAGCTTCTGTCGGCGCTGGCGGTTTCTCAAAGCGATCGCCACGGCGCGCTTGGCGGCCCTCTGGCCGACAACATGTTTGTCGAGCTCGGCGACAATCTCGCGCGGCGTCAGCTCGTCGAGCGCGAGCTCCTGTTCTTCGGCGGATGCGGGTAGGTAAATGGCCATGCTTCGTCGGCTGTTACAGCTCCTCAATCGTTACGTGATCATTGGTATAGATGCAGATATCCCCGGCGATCTTCATTGCTTTTTCGGCAATCTCGCGCGCGCCCAGGTTGGTATTCTCCATCAGCGCCCGCGCCGCAGCCGTGGCAAAGCTGCCGCCCGAGCCGATCGCGGCCAGCGGCTCATCGGGATCAATCACGTCGCCCGAGCCGGAGATGAGGAACGTCTGCCCCTTATCCGCCACCAGCAGCAGAGCCTCAAGGTTGCGCAGCATTTTGTCGGTGCGCCAGTCCTTGGCCAGCTCAACGGCCGCGCGGTTCAGGTTGCCGGCGTACTGCTCCAGCTTGGTTTCAAATCGGGCGAATAGATTGAACGCGTCGGCGGTCGATCCGGCAAAACCCGCCAGAATCTTGTCCTGATAAAGACGACGAATCTTGCGCGCCGAGTGCTTTAGCACGTGGTCGCCAAGGGTCACCTGGCCGTCGGCGGCCATTACTACCTGGCCGTTGCGCCGCACGCAGATCACGGTAGTCGAACGAATCGGGGAACGATGCTTCATGGTCGAATTCATCTTGTAGTGCCCGCGAAAAACCGCATCCCAAATGCGGAAATCCGCAATGGAACGCAGCTTAGAGTATATGTTATCCACTCCGATGCAGTTCGCGTGCATGCGATACACAACTTCAATTTCCACCTGCGGTATTCTGTTATTTGGGGCCCGCGGGGCGGGATTTTCATCGCATGACCCTGCTCGACAATACTTGGTGGGAGGTGGCTGCCACCGCGGCCACATTCGTGGCGCTCACCGGCGCCGCAGTGTGGTTGATCGTTCGCCGCCGGCCCACTCCCGATGAGATTGAAGCGGCGCGGCGCAAGTTCCTTACTCAATCAGGCCGGCTGGTCGACGGCATGCTGCTTGATATATGCGACATGCCCGCCGGCGACAGCCGCACTCTTAAGATGCTCATCTTCAGCTATCGCATCGGCGGCGTGGACTATGAGTGCTCGCAGGACATCACGGCGCTGAGCGCGATTGTTGACCCCGAACAGGTGCGGGCCGGGTTCCCGTGCTCGGTGCGCTACCAGCCCGGCAACCCGCAAAACAGTATTGTGGTGGCCGAGGGCTGGACCGGCCTGCGCGAGGGGCTGCCGCAGTTCCCGGCCTACGACGATCCCGAGCCGCTCGATTTGAGCCATCTGCGACCCGGCCGCGGATGACAGTCCCGAATCACACCACCGTCTTCCCGCCCAGCGGACTTGTCTGCCTGTTGAGACAATGACGTTTTTCTTGACGGAATGGCCGGCGGCCGGCTCACCTATAGGCCTGCTCATCGGCCCAGGCTCCGATGATTGCGAGCTTGCAACGCTTTCCATTCAACGCGCCGACCACGCACCACAGCCATAGGCCGAAAACAACCAGAAAGAAAAGGCACCAAAGACCCAGTAGGATCCGAGGCCCGAAAAACTTGATCAACGGCATAACAAGCTCAAGGACACAGCCGGAGAGAAAAACAAAAGCGTCGAACACGATGGACTGCCAGGCGTGAAATCGCACATAGGGTCTTTTGTTATAGCGCCTTACGGTCAGAAAGAAGAACGCGGGAGCGGGGGAGAGGTAGGCGATTGCGCCAATGGAATTGTCAGACAGACCGGACTTTTGGGGATTGGACACAATCCCTCCTTTATTCGACCTCTGGAATGGGTTATCGGCATGAGATTGCTCACGCTGGAGGCTTACAAACAGAATAAGCGGAAATGATCGGCAATCGCTGCCTGCCTGAATCTGTCGACAAACCCTTGGGCACCCATCGGATTATATGAAACCGGGACGGCAGAAAGCCGGGAATCTCGTTGATTATTCAGCTTTCGGTGAGGTCACGACAGAATGTACGTCCCCGGTACCGTCGCTCTGCGGCGAGCGAACCAACCAAGCCCGTGCGAACGAATAGCGAGCTTCCGCCCCACCGCAGGTGCTTGGCGCACCATACCCATCCCCGGTATACTTCTACCATGCATGTCCACGCGACGCCCGTAGGCGCAGGCGCAACTCGGACTACGACCGTTCTGCGCATCTCGCTGGCGGCAACCCTGGCCTATGTGCTGGTCACCTTCATCGCCGGCCTGCGCGCTCATTCCCTTGCGCTGCTCTCTGAGTCCGGCCACAACGTCTCTGATTTTCTGGCACTCCTGCTCAGTTTCGCCGCTGTTTATTTCCAGTCGCGGCCGGCCGACGACGTCCGCACCTTCGGCTACCAGCGCGCGGGCGTGCTGGCGGCTTTCATCAATTCCGCTACGCTCATCGTGATTTCAATTTGGATTGGCTTCGAGGCCATTCACCGCCTCTCCTACCCGGTCATGGTGCACCCGCAGCTCATGATGATTGTGGCCGCGGCCGGAGTCGTGATGAACGGCGTAATCGCGGCCCTGCTGTGGGGCGTGGCGCGCGACGTCAACCTGCGCTCCGCCTTCCTGCACATGGCCGGCGACACGCTTTCAACCGCCGCGGTCATCGCCGGCGGCGCCGGCATCTACTTTACCGGCCACTACTGGATCGATCCCGTTCTCTCGCTGCTGATTGCCGCGCTCATCCTATGGTCGAGCGTGAGCATCGTGCGCGAAACCCTCAACATTCTACTTGAAGGCACGCCACGCGGCGTCTCCATTCCGCAGATCCGCAGCGGGATGCAAGCCGTGGAGGGCGTCGTCGACGTGCACGATCTGCACATCTGGTGCCTGAGTTCCAACTCCAGCGCGCTGGCCTGCCACGTGACCATCGCCGATATTCCACCGTCAGAGAGCGCGTGCATCCGCGAGAAACTCAATCATCTGCTTCGCGACCACTTCCGCATCAGCCACACCACCATCCAGTTTGAGCACGTCGGCTGTGGCGAGGTCGTAGGCTGCGTGGTTCCTCCTGAAGAAATGGCTGGCAGCCACGAGCACCTGCACCACCACGGACACACGCATTAAGATCGTTTCAATGAGGTCATTGAATTGAGTCGATTCCTCGCGCCTTTTGCCTTCCTTCTTCTCGCGTCATCGCTGCTCGCTCCCGGCCGCGCCGCCTGCGCCCAAGCTTCGCCAAACCTCCAACTCCAAAACTACCCCGGCGAGTACACCGATGCATCCGACCCCGACACGCCATTTGACGTTTACGTTGATGGCGGAAAGCTGATATTCGAAAGCGAGCGCTACGTTTCAACGGTGCTTATTCCGCAATCGGCCACTGACTTCAAGCTTGAAGGTGCGAAGACGACGGTCCAGTTCAAGCTGGACGCCGATGGCCACGCGACGGAAATGACAAACTCATCGGAACCTGACGCCGTCTTCAAGCGCACCGGTGAGCCCGTTCACCATTTCTTCCACGACTACGTCGCCACAGACATGATGATTCCCACGCGCGACGGGGTCAAGCTGCACGCCATCATGCTCAAGCCGTCCGATATTTCCGCGCCGCTGCCCATCCTTATGGAGCGCACGCCCTACGGTGTCGACGGGATCAACAAGAAGGGAATTTTCGGATTCGCTCCTGATTTGGCTCGCGACGGTTACATCTTCGTGTTTGAAGATATTCGCGGGCGCTTCAAGAGCGAAGGCGAGTTTGTAATGATGCGGCCGCTTGCGGTCCATAGCGACCCAAAAGCTATTGATGAGAGCACCGACACCTATGACACCGTTGCATGGCTGCTGAAAAACGTCGCCGGCAACAATGGGCGCGTCGGTGTTTTCGGCACAAGCTATCCCGGCTTCCTGGCCATGATGGCCGGCATTGACCCGCATCCGGCCGTGAAGGCAATTTCGCCGCAGGCACCCATGATCGATGTGTGGATGGGCGACGACTTCTTTCATAACGGCGCCTTCCGCCAAACCTATGGCTATGACTATGTGAAGGCAATGGAGTCGAGCAGAGAGACCAGCGATGTGAGCTACGGCAAGGACGAGAAGGGCCAGCCCGTGGACGGCTTCGACTACTTTCTCTCTCGCGGCGATTTCGCGCAGGACGTGAAGAAGTCGGGCTCAAAGATGCTGCCCACCTGGAAGCTCTTTCTCACCCACCCCGAGTACGACGAAGACTGGCGCTCGCGCGGTGTTGAACACCATCTCGATACGGTCGCCGTTCCCACTCTCAGCGTTGGTGGCTACTACGACCAGGAAGATATGTGGGGGCCGCAGGAAGAGTACGCAAAGCTCGAGCCTCACGATGCGAAAGGTGAGAATTTTCTGGTTCTCGGGCCCTGGCGGCATGGCTCGTGGTATTCATCGTCGCGGCATCTCGGCAACGTTGAATACGGCGAATCCATTGGTAAGGAATTTCGCGCGGGGATCGAAGCGAAGTTCTTCGGGCATTATCTGAAGGACGAGCCGGGCTTCGACCTCATTGACACGGCGAGCTTCGAGCTTGGATCGAACACATGGAAGCGCTACTCCGGGTTTCCGCCGCAGGACTCAAAGCCGACGAGCCTGTATCTCGAAGGCAACGGGCTGCTTGGCTGGACCGCATCGACGGTTGACGCCGCTACGAGCTATGTGAGCGACCCTGCCAAGCCTGTGCCGTATCGTCACCGGCCCATCCAGCCAACTTACGGGCCCGGCTCGCAGTGGTACAACTGGCTCACTGAGGATCAAAGGTTCGTTACCGATCGCAAAGATGTGGTAGTTTTCAAGCTGCCCGTTCTCGACCACGACTTGACGCTTGCTGGCGAAGTTGTGGCCGACATCTTTGCCAGAACCACCGGCACCGACAACGACATGGTGGTAAAGCTCATCGACGTTTATCCAGGAGACGATCGGGACCCGAAGATGCGCGGCTACGAACTGATGACCAACGCCGAGATCTTCCGTGGCAGGTATCTCGAGAGCTTCAGCAAGCCCGCGCCCATCGCGTCCGGCGACATTCGCGAGTACAAGTACAGCCTTCACGATGTCGATCACGTTTTCAAGGCCGGCCACACGGTTATGGTCGAGCTTCAGAGCACGTGGTTCCCGCTCTACGATCGCAACCCGCAGACCTTCGTGCCCAACATCATGAAGGCCAAGCCGAAGAACTACAAGCCGGCCACGGTTACCATCGAGTCGGGACCGGGACACGAATCCAGCGTGATTGTGCCGGTCGTGGCCGCGGCGCAGTAAAGGGTGATTGAGTGTGAGCCTGTATCGGTTCGCGGCGTCCTCATCAGAAATTCTGCGCTGCGTAGTTTGAAAAGTCCGACGGCGGCGCTACATTGACCTGATTGCTGCACGTTTCGCTGGAAGTCAAAGGCCACTCGGTCAAATAGAGAACCTGTTGCCCGGTGCTTTTTTTTCCGCACGCTGCGCCGCCGCCTCGGTCGCATCGTTGTAATATCCTTCGCCAATGATCCACGGGATTCCCTGATATCCCTGGCTGGTCAGGGAACTGTACGCGGTGGCGAAGCTGTTCCCCGTCTCGTCGTAAATATGCACATCGAACAGTTGCGGCGAGCCATGATTTCCGTAGGCGCTTGGTCCGTACACGGTACTCACCTGGCCCACATGGGCTGAGTCGGCAATGATTGAAAATCCCATCGTATCCTTGCTTCCAAACTTGGCCACATAGTCGTTCCACAACATCTGGTCATACGGCAAAAGCTCTGGGTATCCCTGCGCAGGAGGGATGCCTTCGTTCATCAGGTCGAGGTGATAAGGAATTCCGGCAGCAGCGACGATGGAGCGCACATTCTGAATGAGGCTCCAATTTTCCTGAAAATAGTCGTTGCTGAAGGTGGTCCATATCGCGGGGTTGTTGATGGACTGAGGATGAAAGCTGACCTCAATCTCCACGAATCCTGCTGCTTTCACTGCCGCCAGCAGATTTGTGAGGTTGTTCAGAAACTGTTGCGCCAGTGTCCCGCCGGTGGAATCCATGATCGTTCCGGAATTGATTCCACGGGCAAAATAGATCGGAATGCGAAGCCGTCGCTGGCCGTTGTTGTACATCAGTTGCAACTGAGAGTCGATTGTCGCGGTTGCAGTGTTGTAGTTGTACACAATTCCGTAAGGTTCCCGATTGCATCCCGCTTCCAGGTAGTACCAGGCATAGTTCGAGCCACCCAAAGCTGCTGCAGCGGGAGGGGGCGGGGGATTCTGTTTGGTTGTGGATGTGCCGCCTCCGGAACAGCCGATCTCGAAAGCGCTCAAGACTACGGCCAGAACCGGAACTAATGAGCGGAGAGACGGCCTATGAAAGTGGGTGAAGCTAAGAAACCGTCGCATGGAGCGTTGAAGCATAATCTGGAATCTCTTTTTTCGTCGTCGGCTACGCAGCGATGCTATCGCTCTTATCCGCATCGGCCCTTTTTTCGCGATTTGGATATTATATGTATGCGTTCGTTCACAGTGAAGATGGGTGATCTGTATGCCTGAAGCGTCGATCACATTTCCGATAGAGTCGCCAGCGATGTGATCGGTCCGTACCCCGGGGTATACCCCTCCCCCGAGCCGCTGGGGAACTGGGAAACTGGGAACCGAAGTACAGCAACTCTGGAATCGTTCTAATTCGCCCGCAGTGCCACCATGGGATCGATGCGCGAGGCGCGCCGCGCCGGCAGATAGCCTGCGACGAACGCCACCGCCAGCAACGCCAGCGCCACTGCGACATACGTCACTCCATCCCAGGGCGACGTTGCGAACAACAACGACGCAATCAGCTTTGCTGCCGCGAGTGAGACTGCTGCGCCCAGCGCAATGCCGATGATTGCGAGCCGTAATGTTCCGCTGAGTACCTGCCGCTGCACGCGGCCCATGGTTGCGCCCAGAGCCATGCGGATGCCAATCTCCTGCGTCTGCCGCGTGACGGTGTAGGAGATTACGCCGTAGATGCCGATTGCGGCCAGCAGCAGTCCCAGGCCTGCGAACGATGCCACCATCAGCATAAAGAAGCGGCGCGGCGAATTGGCGTGATCGACAAACGTTTGCAGGGGGCGGAACTCCGATGCAGGCTGTTTGGGATTGAGCGAGCGCAGGGCCGAGAGGACGCTATTGGCGAGCGTGGCCGGAGGGAGCGTGGAGCGGACGACAATTTGCGCGCCCGTGGGGTTGCTTTGCATGGCGGAATAGTAGATCTGCCAGCCTGTGTCGCCTTCGGTGCTTTCTTCGTGCACGTCGTCAGCGACCCCAATTACATGCAGACCTGCTGGGCTGCCGTCAGCCAATGTCTGGCCGACTGCATCGTTGTTTGGCCACTTTGTTAGTCCGGCGAGAAAATGCGCGTACGACTGGCTGATGATGACAACTTGCTGGCTGTGCGGTCCGTCATCCCAACTGATATCGCGACCGCGGACACGGGTGCCCATGGCGCGCAAAAAGCCAGGAGAGACAACGTAGACGAGGGGTCCGGAGATATTCCCCTTGGGCGGAGTTACGCCTTTGGGAAGCGGAGTACCCCAGGAACGGTTTTGACCGAGCGGCAAATAGTCGCTGATTCCGACGGCCTGCACGCCTGGAAGGGATTCGACGCGCGCGATCATCTGCTGAAAGATCACTGCGCGTTTTTGCGCGGTCAAATCGCCGGTCTTGTCACCGGGAACGCTGTCGTCGTAGATGGCGTTGATGGCAGCGGCGTGCGTGGATTCAAAACCGAGATCAACGTCGAGAACGCGTACAAAGCTGCGCAACAACAGTCCTGCGCTCACCAGCAAGACCGAAGCCAGAGCAACTTCAGTGATTACAAGCACCGAGCGGAAGCGTTCATTTTGCGGCCCTGGCCGCTGCCTGCGCCCGAGTCCTTCAGCGATTCATGCAGGTTGCCGATGGCGACGCGCAGGCCTGGAGCCAGGCCGAACAACACGGCCGCGACAACAGCGATCAATACTGTCCACGCCAGCGCTGCGCCATCGATGTGCAGCGTGCTTAGCAGCGGCAGCGCGACGGAACCCTGATGCGCGAGCCAGTAGAGAAGCATCCACGCGAGGCCGAGACCGGCCACTGCGCCGATGATTGAGAGCACGAGACTTTCAGTCAGCAGTTGCCCAACGATGCGGGCGCGGCTGGCGCCAAGTGCGGCGCGCATTGCGAATTCCTTTGAGCGGGCAGTTGATCGGGCCAGTAGAAGATTCGACAGATTCACGCACGCAATCAGCAGGATCATGCCCACCGCGGACCAGAGCACGATAAGCGAGCGGCGCAGTCGCCCGCTCACGTAGTCCTTGAGCTGCGAAGGGAACTACTTCATCCTTGTATGAGCCGCAGGTAGCCGGGCTGTTTGTTGTTCCAGCACATACGAGGCGCGACTGCGACCGCTTCCTGACGGGCCTGGGGATAGCGTAACGGCTGGTTTCATTCGGCCGATCATGGTGATGATATTTCCCCAGTCGCGCGGAGCGCCATAAAGAGCGAGCGGCGTTATGGCATCGACCTTTGTACCCGGCGCAAACACGGCGCCGAAATCGAAGCTCGGCGGCAGCACGCCAATTACAGTCACCTGCTGGTGATTGATGTCGAGGGTTTTGCCCACGATGTTGGGATCAGCGTTGAACTGGCGCCGCCACCAGGGGTTGGACAGCACGATCACGGGAGGCGCACCGTCGAGCCCGTCTTCAGGTTTAAGCAGCCTGCCCATGGCCGGTTGCACGCCGAGCACCTGAAAGAAGTTGGCGATGACGTCCATGCTGGTCGCGGGAATAATCTCACCGCTTCGAGTCAGGCTCAGGTTGTCGGGGCTGGAGAAGGCAAAGTAGCCGGTCACATCCTGGTAGGAGCGTGAGGCCACGCGAAATGTGTCGTAGGCGTCGGTCGAGTAGGTCGCACACGAAAGGCCGCACTTTGTCGGCGGCGGCGCAATCCACACCAGTTCCTGCGAATTGGGAAAGGGCAGCGGCCGCAGCAGCAGCGTGTTCACCACACTGAAAACCGCAACATTGGCGCCGATCCCGAGCGCAAGGATTAGAACGGCGGCAATGGTAAAGCCTAGATCGCGGCTGAGCGTGCGGAAGGTGTACCTCAGGTCATACATAACAATGTCGAGTTTCATAAGTCCTCGCGCCTCACGATGTTTTTCCCGTGCCTGTTGCATCCCGCCAATCCTTACCAGCGCCTCGCGGCGAGCTTGTTCGAGTGAGAGCCCTCGATCGAGATTTTCGTCGATCGCAAAGTCGAGATGCGCGGCCAGCTCCGACTCAAGGTCGGCATCGAGCCGCGATTTGCCGAAAAACGCCCTGACCCTTGCGAACAGTCTGCGCATCATGCCGTCTCTCCCTCCGTCCCGGGCAGATCCTCGGGCGCGTCGTTCAAGCCAAGCACGCGATCCATCACGTCGGTAAGCCGGCGCCAGTGGAGAGAGTCTTCTTCGAATTGCCGGCAGCCAGCGGCGGTGATGGCATAGAACTTCGCCTTGCGGTTGTTGCCACTGACGCCCCAATTCGAAGCGATCCAGCCGCGCTGCTCAAGCCGCACCAGCGATGCGTAAATGGTGCCCTGGTTCAACAGCACCTCGTCGCCGCTCACCTGCTCAATGCGGCGCGCGATGCCGTAGCCGTGCATGGGGCCCATGGCGCTCAGGGTCTTCAACACCATCAGGTCCAGAGTTCCCTGCATAAGATCGAGTTTGGACGGGGACATTCTTGCTCCATGTGGCAATACCACATGAGCCTAACATGAGATATGTGGCTGAACCACAGGAAATGTGACGAAATGAGTCCGAAGTCCGAAAGAATCGTGTCTGGGCGTCAGAGCATTCTCCGCGGTCCGGTAGATTTGACGAAGCGAAGGTTATAAGTCGAGCGAATCCCGAAAACCTGGTCGCAAAGTCCCTCTAAAATGAACGGGTATGGCTACCACGGTCCGCTCCCACGCCAAGATCAATCTTGGTCTCTACATCGGTGCGCCACGACCAGACGGATTCCACGCGCTGGCAACTGTCTACCAGACGCTGGAAATGCATGATCTGGTGACGGTTACGGCGCGGCTGGCGTCGGAAACCAGCATTCAAGTGACCTCAAATGACGCTCGAGTGCCGTCGCATGAACGAAACACGGCCTGGAAGATGGTTTCGCTTGCTTTGGAGGGCCTCAAGTTAAGCGCTGAAGTTTCAATTCATATTGAAAAGCGGCTCCCAGTTCAGGGTGGGCTGGGAGCTGGTTCAGCCAACGCCGTGGCGGCTTTGGTCGGGTTCGAAACCGAGCTGGATATAGCGAGTCACAACGTCAGCGAGCCAGCCAGTCAGCAAGGCGCGCCCCGCTGGCCCGAGAAGCGGCTTGAAATCGCGGCCCAGGTTGGCTCCGATGTGCCGTTGTTTCTAGTCGGTGGCACAATCCTCGGCTTCGATCGCGGCCAGCAGGTTCGCCCCCTGCCCGACATCGAGCCGACCTGGTGCGTGGTCGCCATTCCTGAGGTTGGCATCTCCACCGCGCAGGCCTTTCGCGACTGGGACGCGCTCTGTGCCGCCGAGGGTTTGACCCCGGAGGCAAGTACCGATAAACTAAATGAGTTGAGCCGTGCCTACGCCAGTGCCTTTGCGGGAGCGATTCCGGAATGCGAAGCGGAGACGGGCTCCTCCGGTGTCATCTCCAATAAGAAAGAATTGTGGCGGGGATGACCTTGCCGGACCGCTTGGGTCCGCGCTTGTCCGCACCGGGATCACGAGCTGGATCGAGAACGACTTCGAGCGTGTTGTCTTTCCCCAGCATCCCTCCCTTCGCGAAATCAAGCGCACTCTTGCGGGCACGGGCACACCGGAGGCAGCTCTCTATGCCTCGTTGTCGGGGTCCGGTTCGGCGCTTTACGGGCTGTACCTGGCCCGTGAGCATGCTGTGGCAGCCGGCAGACGGTTGAGCGATCAGGGTGTGCGGAGCGAGTTGACCCGCACCTTGCCGCGCGCCGATTACTGGCGGCAAATGCTGAGCGAAGTTGTGGGTTGACAGGCGTTCATCGAGGTGGAGAAACTCGCGAACGGCTGTGAGAAGAAGCGGTCTTTTGCCGAAGAGGGGAAGGCCGGAAGCGGTTGGGCGTTCGCAGAGAGTTTTCCTGCGAAAAGGGTGTTAGACACTGGGCGATCGTTCAATGGTAGGACAATGCCCTTTGGAGGCATTTATCCAGGTTCGAATCCTGGTCGCCCAGCCAGAAATACAGTTCTTGGCTCTTAGCTTTCAGCTATCAGCTTTGTGGTGCGGGAGGTTGAAGCATTCCCACAACGCAAAGCGAGCTGACAGCTAAAGGCTGAGAGCTGAAAGCTTGAAAACAGCAGCCAAAGCAAACCAGCTTGGAGGTGCTTTTCAAAATGGCGACAGGAACGTTTACGGCATTGGAAGACAACAGGGCAGACGAACCTAACCAGGATAAACCCGAGGGCGGCAAAGAGCCCCTGAAGGGTGCATCGGGCGACGCAGCAAAAGGGAAAGAGAATCCCAAAGCCCCGGCGCCGGAGCGCAAAAAAACGCGCAGCTTGAGCCGAGGACAGACGCTTCAAGCTCTTTTCCGGTACGGCGAATCCGCGCCTGGCCGAGGATGTTGGACGGCATATCGGCGTCACGGTCGGGCAGGTTAAGCTGCAGCGCTTCGCCGACGGCGAAGTCTACTTCCAGCTTCTCGAGAACGTCCGCGGCGTTGATGTTTTTGTGATGCAGCCAACTTGTTATCCGGTGGACCAGCACCTGGTGGAGCTTTTGATTATGATCGATGCGCTCAAGCGAGCGTCGGCGGCACGCATCACGGCGGTGGTTCCTTACTACGGGTACGCCCGCCAGGACCGCAAGGACCGTCCGCGCGTTGCCATCAGCGCCAAGCTCATCGCCGATCTGCTCACCACCGCCGGCGCCAATCGCGCGCTGTTCGTCGATCTGCACGCAGCCCAGATTCAGGGCTTCTTCAATATTCCCGTCGACCACATGTTTGCCAGCCCGGTTTTGGTGAGCTACTTCCGCGACATGAACCTGCCTAATTTGACGGTTGTCTCGCCCGATGCCGGCGGTGTGGAGCGGGCACGGCATTTTGCGCAGAAAATGGGCGCGCCGCTGGCTATTGTGGACAAGCGTCGCACCGACATGAATGTGGCGGAAGTGATGCACGTAGTGGGCGACGTTGAAGGTCAGACCTGCCTCATCATCGACGACATTATCGATACGGCCGGCACGCTGGTAAAAACCGTGGATGCGCTATATGCCGCCGGTGCACTGGCTGTGTATGCCTGCGCCAGCCACGCCGTGCTTTCGGGCCCGGCCATCGACCGGATCGCCGCTTCCCGCCTCGAGCAGCTGGTGGTGACCGACACAATTCCTCTGCGCGAAGCTGCGCAGAAAGTGCCAAAGATCAAGGTGCTCACAATCGCCGGCCTGCTGGGCGCGGCCATCGAGAGCATCCACATGGAAACCAGCGTTAGCTCGCTGTTCAGCTGAGCCTTCAGCTATTAGCTCTTAGCTTTTAGCTTGCTCATTGGAAGATTGGCCTTCGCGTTTCAACGAAGGAGTCGATATGGTTCCGGATCGCGAGGAAAGTTGATTTGGAACGCAACAGCAACAAGCGGCTAAGAGCTAATAGCTATGAGCTGCTTTTCACAAAGGGAGCGGAGCGATTCAGTTCGAACCGGCAACATGTAGCTAGTAGCTGGAAGCTAGCGGCTGGAAGCTGTTTCACCGTGCCCGAAGGAAACGAGAGAGAAATGCCTGAAGTTGTAGTAGCAAAGCCCCGCGAGGGCAAATTCACCAAGAACGCAGCGCGCCGCGTGCGCGTCGCGGGCAAGATTCCTGCGGTCCTTTATGGCCCCGGCCACGATCCCGTTGCCGTTGAGGTCGATCCCAAGCAGATTTCCCGGATTCTTTTTTCTGAGAGCGGCCACAACACGATTTTCGACGTCGAAGTTACAGGCAATCCGGCTGCCAAGGCCATGATTGTCGACTGGCAGCGCGAGCCCCTCAAGGACAAGCTGATCCACATCGACATGAAGCGCATCGCGCTCGACAAGGTTCTTGAGGTAAGCGTGCGCGTCAAGCTGTTGGGCATTCCAATCGGCGTCAAAGCCGAGGGCGGCATTCTCGACCAGGTTCTGCGCGAAGTCGAAATCGAGTGTCTCCCGGCCGACATTCCCAGCCACATCGATGTGGATGTGAGCGGGATGGCGCTCTACGCGGTTTTGCGCGTGAGCGGGCTGCCGCAGTCTGACAAGATCAAGTACCTCAATCCCGCCGACGCGACCGTTGCGCACGTGGTGACAATTCGCGAAGAAGTGGTGGCGCCTGTCGAGGGCGAGGCTGTCGCGGCAACTGATGCCGCTGCCGCTCCGGCTGAACCTGAAGTGGCCAAGAAGGGCAAGACTGAGACGGCTGATCCGGCTGCGGCCAAGAAGCCCGATGCCAAGAAACCCGAGGCGAAAAAGTAAGCCTTGCCTCAAGCAATCGAGTCCACGAGCCCCGGTCTGGAACAATCGCCGGCCGGGGATCAAGCGGCGGGCGTCCGGCGCGGCCCGTTTCTGGTTGTGGGTCTCGGCAATCCAGGGCCGGACTATCTCTGGACCCCGCACAACGCAGGGTTCATGGCAATTGACCGCATCGCCGAACAGGAAGGCGTGGTGGTCCAAAACCGGCGCTGCCGGGCCGTTACCGCAACTTGCCGCTTGGCAGGACGCGAGGTGGTTCTGGCCAAGCCGGAGACATTCATGAACCTGGGCGGAATTGCGGTTGCCGCTCTGGTTCGCGAGTTTGAAGCTGACCCACAGCGGGATCTGCTCGTGATCTACGACGAGCTCGATCTGGTTCTGGGGACCTTCAGAATCAAGGAACGGGGTTCGCCGGCGGGGCACAACGGAGCCCGCAGCGTAACCAGCGCCCTGGGCAGCCAGGAGTGGTTGAGGCTGCGAATTGGAGTTGGACCGAATCTGCCGCCGGAGGCCTTGGCCGCCGGAGCAGGGAAGCGGCCGGGCAGAGATTATCTGCTCTCGCCGATGCGGAAAGCGGACCTGGCTGTTTTGACGAGGTTCTGGACAAGGTGGCGAAGGCCACCCGGCAGATTGTGGCGGAAGGTCCGGGACCGGCAATGAACGAGTTCAACCGGAAGGACAAGGACTAGGTATTAGGGACTTGAAGCCGTCTCATAAACCGGCTTTTGAAAGGGCACGGCTTTAGCCGTGCCGCAAAATGCCCAATGAATCCCTGGGCTTTAGCCCCTGAGGGATGTTCTTAATGAGTCTGAATGCTGTTTATGAGACAGCTTCTTGGAATTAGGGAATAGAAACTGTTCGCTGTGAGTTGAAAGCTGCAAGCGGGAGCGAGGCGCTTCCGCGGAAAAGGAATACTGATGTCGCGTGTGTATGAAGTAATGTTTATCGTTCGGCCCGATGTGTCTGATGAGGACACTGACAAGCTGATTGCCGGCTTTACCACCACCGTCACCAATGGCGGGGGCGTGGTCAAGACGGCAGAGAAGATGGGCCGCCGCAAGCTGGCCTACCAGGTACGCAAGTTCGACGATGGCAACTACGTGCTGCTCACCATTGAAGCCAACGGCGCGGTGGTGCTCGAGCTCGAGCGCCGTCTGCGCGTTACCGAGCCGGTGATCAAGTTCATCACGGTCCGCATTGACGAGGAAGAGAAGCGCCTTGCCAAGGTAAAAGCGCTGCGTGGAGTGCGCCGCAAGGTAAGCGCAGAGCCCGCCACGCCTGCCGCGCCCGCCGTGCCTGTCGCGGCACCTGCCGAGAGTCCGGCTGCCGAAACCGCGCCGGTGCAGGCCAGCGCGTAGATTCAGGGAAAAAGAGAACGAGGGAACAAGGACGACGGCGTTGCCGGGTCACTGGCTCCGCTTCTCAAACCCTTAAAACATGTTCCGGCGGAGCCGGGACAAACCAATGAAGAGGAAACACAATGGCTGACGAAACACCAACCAGGGCGCCCGAAGGCGGCGCGCCATCGAGTCAACAATCCGGGCCGGGCGGCGCTCCGCGTGGGGACCGCAGGCCTGGCGGCGGGCAGGGAAACCGCGGCAAGTTCTTCCGCCGCAAGAAGGTCTGCAAGTTCTGCACCGAGAAGATCGATGCGATTCCGTACCGTGACGTGCGTCTGCTGCAGGGGTTCGTGGCCGAACGCGGCAAGATAGTGCCTCGCCGTCTGACCGGCGTTTGCACAACGCATCAGAAGCGGCTCACTCGCGCCATCAAGCAGGCCCGCAACATCGCCTTGCTGCCGTTTGCCACCAAGCACTAATAAGAAATGCCGTTGTCCCGTTGCCCGTGCACTGCACGCAACGCTCGCGGTTGTGGAGATTTTGAGATGGAAGTCATTTTGAAGGAAGACGTAGCCGATCTCGGCTTTCGCGGCGAAGTCGTGAAGGTTGCAGACGGCTACGCGCGCAACTACCTGCTGCCTCGCAAGCTGGCCATGCAGGCCACCGATGCCAACAAGGCAGTCATCGAGCAGATGAAGGCCTCCGCGGCGCGCCGCTCAGCCAGCGAGAAATCCCTCGCCGAGGCGCTCGCAGCCAAACTCGAGCCCGTCACCCTCACCTTTACCCGCAAAGTCGGCGAAGCCGGGCACCTGTTTGGCTCCGTCACTTCGGCAGACATTGCCGCTGCGCTTGCTGCTCAGGGCTTTGAGATCGATCGCCGCAAGATTCAACTGGGCGACCCGCTCAAGAGTGTTGGCGAATTCACCGTCGCCATTCGCCTGCACCGTGAGGTTACGGCGCATGTCAAGGTCAAGGTTCAGGGCGACGAGCCAGAGGAGAAGAAAGAGCCCGTCGAGCCCGAAGAGCCTGCGAAACCAGCGGAACCGCCCGTTCACGATGAGGCTGCGATCGGCCCACCGGCTGAGCAGACCCAGTTCGACTAATTCCGTTCCTGTGCCGCCTTCCTGAAAACCGGGAGGCGGGTCGGGCCTGCTTGTACCCCAAGCGGAGAATCCACTCTGCCCGCAACTCCCATCTTTCGGTGAGAGAATTGCTCGAATGCTCTTTTCCGATCGCAGCGACGCTGGGCGGGCGCTGGCGCGGATAGTTGCCACGCTTCCCAATCTCAACAATGCCATCGTGCTTGGTCTGCCGCGAGGTGGAGTGCCTGTAGCATTCGAGGTTTCTCAGGCCTGCCATCTACCCCTCGACATTTTGCCGGTACGTAAGCTCGGCGTGCCGGGATACAGAGAACTGGCCTTCGGCGCGGTCGCCGGTGGCGGCGCTTTCGTTCTGAATCGACAAGTTCTTCGCGAGTTCCGCCTCTCAAAAGATCTCATTCAGAAGATGGTCCAGCGTGAGAGGTCTGAGATCGAGCGGAATGAGCGGGAGTATCGCAAGGTTAATCCGCGAATCAGCGTTGACGGGAAACCCGTGATTCTGGTCGACGACGGTCTGGCCACGGGAGCAACCATGAAAGCCGCCGTGCGGGCAGTGAAGCCGAAGGCCGCACGGGTGGTGGTCGCAGTGCCTGTAGCTGCGCCTTCCAGTTGCGACGAGCTCACCAGCGTGGCCGACGAGATTCTTTGCGTCTATGCGCCCGATGATTTTGATGCTGTCGGACGCTTCTACCGCAACTTTGAACCAACCAAAAGCGATGAGGTTCTGGTATTGCTGGCAAAAGCCCGTGCCGCTTGGCAAAGCAAGCCTGCTGCTTGAGCGAACTCACCGTCGCCAGCGGCTTCTCGCGATCTGTTCTGAGCGTTGGCACCGCTGCCAACAGGCTCTATGTGTATCTGTGGTGCGACGCAGTCAGCATCTGCAGGCTCGGCCCTTCTTCGACGATCAGCCCGTTGCGCATCACGGCCACGCGGCCGGCAACCTGGCCCACCACGGCCAGATCATGCGAGATGAACAGCTTCGCCAGGCCATACTCCTTTTTCGGCTCGGCCAGCAGCGCCACAATAGCCAGCGCAGTGGTGCTCTTGCTCGAGCCGGACTCGCCCACCAGGCCCATCGCTTCTCCTTCGTCGATATGCAGGCTCACACTGCGGACCGCCTCAGTCGCGCCGGAAGTGTCCCTACCACACGTACGTGGCCACCGACTCCGACGGCAGCGTTGCTGTCACGTTCTGCCCGTGATAGATAATGCGAAACGTCTTTGGGAAGTTCCCGGTATTCGCAGCGACCAGAACCACTTTGCCTTCGGGTGTCAAAAATGCGACGGTCGGTAATTGTTCGAGCTCGGTGGACCCGATACGAACCGACCCCGGCCGCACAAATTTCGAGAAGTGCGCAGCCACATAGTAAGCAACGTTGAAAGTCGCCTGGTCGCCATCAAGAGTGATGGCGCCGTAGCAGCTCGGGCACCCGCCGTTATTGGTATGCGGACCGGCATGCGGATCGGCGGCCAGGTTCCACAGCAGCGCATTGCGCGACCAGTTGCGCGTGGCGCCAATCATTACCCGATCAACCGGCTCGGCAATGTCGAGCGACGTCGAACCCGGCCATTGCGTGACCGACTGCTCAGTCATATAGAGGTTTTTGTTCGGGTAGGCATTGTGCACCGCCGTGAACGTGCCGGCATCGCCGCCGTACAGGTGGAAAGCAGTTCCAACCGTGTATTTGCCTGCGAGAGGGTCAGCCAGAATCGACAACGGATACGAAGGCACATCGGGATTGTGATCGTAGAGTTGAATCTCGGTCTTGATTCCCGCCGCCTCGAAAGCGGGGCCAAGATACTTGCCGATAAACGATCCCTCTTCATCGGCAAACATCACCATGCTCGGCGTGTTCTTCGGATTCAAAGGCTCGTTCTCAACCGTGATTGCCGTGATTGGAATCCCCTCGGCCTTCATGCCTTCCACATACTTCACAAAATACTGCGCGTAGGCGCCGTATAACTCAGGTTTCAGGTGCCCATCCCGCACATCGTCGTTGGTCTTCATCCACGCCGGCGCCGACCACGGCGACCCCAGAATCTTTAGCTGCGGATCGATGGCAAGAATCTCCTTCACCACAGGAATGACGTCTGCTTCATCCGACGTCAAGCCGAACTTTGTCAATGACGGGTCGGTTTGACCGGGCGGCATGTCGTCGTAACTGTAGACATGGTCGTTCATGTCAGATGAGCCAATCGACAACCGAATGTAGCTGGTGCCGATGCCATCTCCTTCCGGCGAAAAAATCAACTTCAACAGTTCTGACCGCTTGCTCGCGCCCATCTTCATCAGCAACTGCGCGCTGCCGCCGGTCACTGCGAAGCCGAACCCCTCGATCGGCTGGTACTGCTGCATGTCGTTCACTGTGATCGCCGGCTCATCGCCGGCCGCGGCAGAGAAATGCAAAGCCGCCTGCTGCTCGGTAAATGCCGAGGAATGGTCCACGGTCGAAAGCCAGACGTGCGCGTCGGGAATTGTTTGAGCCTGAGCTGTGAATGGAAGTGATAGAAGGACGACGGGAATCAAAGCGTGAAATCGTTGAAGAATCATTACGCTCCTAGGCGAGGCGGGCGCGGTTGACGACTCAATCGAGCAGATCAACCTGCTTCTCGACAATCGATTGTTTCAAAGCGATTCGCGCCATTCTCGTTTCGCCCCTAATCCCAACAGACTCCAGCGGAACCTGTCAAGGCGCACTCGCCTGCCGCTCTCGCAATACCTTGACCAGCACAATATCGTTGCTGTTCATCGGCAGCGCTACTTCGACCGTGCCGTCCTTGCCGGCGCGAACAATCTGGTCCTTCTCAGGGAGGTCGCGGGTGAGGTCGTTCAGTTGGGTGATTTGCTCGGGCGTCAGTTCTTTGGGCCGACCCAATTCAAGATACTCCGTATAGGCATCGTTCGCATGAAAGCCCGTGCGGTGCACCTCGACCCGGTACGCTGCTCCCGGCGCCAGATGCGTTACCCGCAAATCGACCGGTGTGACCGGATGCGAAGGAATCACCTTGGTGTAGAATGGCCGGTTGCTTAACTTCTGCTCGGGCTGCTCAAAGTCCCAGATGACCGCGGTCACATTTCCGTGGTCTTCGGCCAGCATGGCCTGCGCATCGGTAGAAGGTATCGACTGGCCCTCAAGCGCATTTAGATACTTGTACGCGAAATAAGCAGGCTTGCGAATGCCCTCGGGGTTCAGCAGGCCGAAGCCCCCTTGAAATGGAGCTGAAGGAGGGCCCGGCTCCTCGAACAAGTCGGAGTAAGTCCAGTAACTCATCCCTTGTAACTGGCCCTCATTGGCTTTGATCTTACTCAGGATGTACGCGGCGCTTATGTAAGAGTCGTGCACGGGGTCGCGCGGCGTGTAACTCGTGCTCCACTCGGTGAAATAAAGCGGTAAATTTGGAAAAGCCGAGGCCGAAATCTCGCGCCGTACGCGATGAATATCGCCGCTGATTGCATCGGGAGAAGGCGAAAGCTTGGTGTCGCTTTGTCCTTCTTCGTCGAGAAATCCGCCATCTACCCCATAAGTGTGCGTGGTAACAAAATCCACCGCGGCGCCGCTCTGCTTTACGTGTGCCAGGAACTCAGGCACCCAGGCCGCGCCGGCTGTCGAAGGTCCCCCGACACGCAACGCCGGATCAATCGACTTGACGGTGTTCGAAGTCAGATCGTAGAGCGCAAAGTAGGCATTCTGGTCGCCGCCCTCCCAAAACCCGGCTAGATTCGGCTCATTCCATACTTCAAAAAACCAACTGCGCACCTCGGCCTGGCCATAGCGTTGTTCAATGTGCCGGATGAAGGCCGCAACCAGGTCGCGCCAGCCGTCGGGCTTGGGATGCGACGTGTTGCCATGCCAGTAAAAGATGCTGTTTTGCGAGGTGGCCAAAGCTTCCGGCGTAAAACCGAGTTCGACAAACGGCTTGATGTGCCGCGCCAGCAGATCGTCGTAGAGCTGGTCGATCTTCGTCCAGTCGTATGTGATTTTGCCATTCTCGCTGCGCACCGTTCCCAGCACATCGTGAAAGATGGCGTGGAAGCGGATGTAACGAAATCCCAGCTCATCGACAGCTACCTTCAGTTGTGCCTGGCTGTCATCGCGGATCAGCGTGCCCGGATAGTCCGACCCCACCGATAAATTGAAGAAGCGGTCGACCGGGCCAGTGGGCTGCGAAATGTCAGCAACAATAACGCGGGTCGCCGGCTGCTGCGAAAAGGCCACGCCTGCCAGAGCGCCAGCCAGCGCAATTGAAAAAACCAAACGTCCAGTAAAATGCCGCAATTCCTGATTCGATGTCATCTTGTCGACCTGTCTTGCATGGAACTTGTTGTGGGACCGGGTCCGTGATTGCTAGCTCTTCGTCTTCTCGCCTTGCATCTGCCAGTAGACCGCGTAACGCTGGTCGCGAATCTGGTACATCGGCATCACGTCGTATTTCGCGCCCTCGCACGTCGCCTTGAAGCGCAGATCCGATTTCGATTCAATTTCGATCCACTGATCCGGAGTTGCGTCGGCAGCCGCGGCCGGCCTGGGCAACGGATCGGCCGCAGGCAAACTGTTGGGCGAGGTATCGCCGCTGTGAATCACGCGGTTCGGCCCATCCGGCGGCCCCGCTCCCAAATCGGCGGCCAGCACCAGCGGACCGTAGAGCGCTGCGGTAACAGTGTCGTCGCCCGGCAGCGGCTCCTGCCGCAGCGTCATCGGCAGACTCAAGCTGATGGTGTCGCCGTCGCGCCAGACTCTGCGAATGGCGAGGTACGATCCCGGATTCGACATGGTGTCGGGCGGCTTGCCGTTGATCTTCACTTCGGCATCTTCCGTTGTCCAGCGCGGAATGCGCACATGAATGGCCCGCGCGGCCGCTTCCGACGACTTGATCTTCAGCGTCATTCCCTGTTCTGCGGGGAAGTTCGTAACCTGCTCGATGGTCAGGCCCTCGTCTTTCCAATCCAGCGTGGAGGCAAGGAACTGGTTCACATACACATCACTTCCGCGGCGGAAATAAATGGTGTCGGCGAACTTCGCAAACTCTTCAGCGCCAGTACCGGTGCAGCACCAGAACGACTCTTCAGGAGAGTTATAGGCGCGCCAGTAACCTGCTGCGAGCGGGAAGAAGTATTGCTTCAGGCCGTTGGCGTTCTGCGTGCCGAGCCGGCAGTTGAAGAGCGCGCGCTCATACGCATCCATCCAGCGCGCATCGCCGGTCCAGCCAAACACGTGGCGCTCAAGCTTCATCAGGTTGTAGGCAACACAGCACTCTGCATTCTTCCACGCCAGGGTGCCCTTCAAAACGTCGGGCGGCGTCTTCCAGAATTCATCCACGCTGCAGTTGCCGATTGCATAATTGCGCGCGGTTGTTACTTCCTCAAGGAAATACTCGGCAATTTCGCGGTAGCGGCGGTCGCCCGTAACCTCGTACATGCGAGCTGCGCCAATAATCTTGGGCACATGCGTGTTTGCATGCAGACCCTCAAGTTCGTCGCGCCGTGCGGCTAGCGGATCGAGGAAGCTCGGCTGCTCAAAGAGATGCGCGATGCCGACGTACTTGTCCTTCTTGGTCAGTGCCGCCAGGTTCACCAGCGCTTCGTTCATGCCGCCGTACTCGGTTCGAAGCATGCGCAGCCGCTGCTCGGTGCCGATCGGCCAAAAGAAGTCGCCAACCCAGTCGGCCATGCCTTCGGCAATCTGCAATGCGTCGGTGTTGCCCGTCAGCACGTACATGTCGAGCAGCCCCGCCATAATCTTGTGGTAGGTGTAAAACGGCGCCCACACCGGCTTGCCCTGCACCAGGCGCTCGAACTCCTCATTCGGAAAAGCGCTCAGATATCCCGTTCCGATCTTCTTCTGGCACGCCGCCATGCCTGCGATAAGGTCGATGCCGCGGTTCTTCAGCTCATCGTTTCCCTGCGTCGCCGAGGCCAGCGCCACAGCCGACAGAAAATGCCCTCCGGCGAAGTGTCCGCGAAGTTCGCAGGTCGGGTCCTCCCAGCCTTTATACGGAGTTGCGGTGGAGGTGATGCCAGCCGTAAGCCGGAAACTGTGCAGCAGCCGGTCGACCGTCAGAAAGTCAAGGTAGCGCGCATTCGTCTCTTCCTGCTCTTTGAAGATGCCAGGGGCAAGGCGCACCGTGCCCGGCGGCATAGGCTCAATTCTTCCGGTGACTTGCTCGAAAGAGTCGGCGTGCAGTGTGCTTACAAAGGCCTGCGGACCAACCAGGCAAATGCCGGCGGCGCCGGCGCTTTTTTTCAGGAAACTGCGGCGAGAACGATCCGTCATCATGTCCCTCCAGCGGCTCGATCTGGAGCGTGAATTTACAAGAAAGCGTTTACCAGCAGGAAGACTATCGCATGCGCTGCCGGCCTGTAAAGCGATTCATTTCAACCTACCAGCCTCCAAAATGCCTTGCGGCCCGACTCGTTACTTGCAGCCCGCCGTAAAACAAAGATTCTGGCTGAAGAATGGCATTACGTGGTTTTGGAACCGGTCGGCGACTGCACTGGTGTGCGTGCCCTTGTATATTTCAAAACCGTTGGTAATTCCGTAGCTGTCCATGATGTCGTGCAGTTTGGTCGCGTCGAAGCGCAGGCCGTCCTGGTCGCCCACGTCCATTGAAATGGCCCGGTACTGCTTCAGATTGCCAATGTACTGGTCGACAAAGGCCAGCGGAGCATTGGCAACCATCTTGTTCATGATGTCCGGCTGCACAACGCCATTCTTTGTCGCCAAATCGAAGTAGAGCGGAGGATTCTTTGGGTCGGGAGCCCACGCCGCCGCGGTGGCATATTGTGCCGATCCGAAGCCCGGCGATTGTGCCGCCAGATCGGCCGGAGACTTGGCGCCCGCTACCTTCTTTTCGTTGGCAATCGCCCGCTCCTTCATCTGATCGCTCGTGCCTGGCCCGCCACCGCCCATCGGAGACAGGCAGCAGGGGCTCATGATGTAAAGCGCGCCGAAGACCTCAGGGTGCTTCATACCGATGCGGCTCGCGCCGTACCCTCCCATCGAGTGGCCGACGAGGCCGCGGCTGGTTCGCTCCGGGATGGTCCGGTAGTGCGCGTCGATATATTCCACCAGGTCGTGTGCGATAAAGTTCTCAAAATCGCCGGTGGTAACTGAGCTCGAATACATCGATCCGTTGTAGATGGTCTTCGAGTCGGGCAGCACCACGATCACTTCTTTGGAGCCCTTGGCAAATGCTCCCTCAATGGTCTGCGGCACGTGAATCTCGTGGGTCCACTGTTCTGCGCCGATCGAGTAACCGTGCAGGGCATACACCACCGGGTAGTGGCGATGCTTTTCCTTTGCGTAGCTGGGCGGCAGAAAAACAATTACGTCGCGGTCGACCGCGTCGCCCTCCAGGTTGCCTTCGAGCGACTTGCCGTGAACCTTGATGTGCTCCACCGCGACCGGCTTAGCATTCGGTTCCACCTGGGGGACGATCGTTTCAACCTGCCCCTTCACCGGCATCGAAGCAACGGCTGCTACCAGTGCCGCCGCCAGAAATAATTGCTTTGATAACATTCAATCCTCCATTCAACCCACCACTATACTGACGAGGCTCAAACGTAACAAGTCGATAAAATTCGTTAACTTTAACGATGGAAACCTGGACTCGAAACCTCGGGCCGATCCCTTTTCTGCTATTCTCCGAATCTCGGAGTGAGCTATGCAGAAGCGCCTCCCAACCTTCATCACATTCCTAGCACTTACCGTCAGCATCACGGCGCGGGCGCAATCCGCAAATTCCGCACCGCAACCGCGAAACTTCATCTTTGCCGGCGGCTCCGACCTTTCCGGCGTCCTCCACTTGCTCAGCAGGCCGGATATCGAAGGCGTCCAGGTACTCTTTAACTGGAAAGAACTGGAACCTCGGAAAGAGGTCTACGATTTCTCGGCCATCGATCGCGACCTGGCCATTGCGGAACGGCTTCACAAGAAGCTCTTCATCCAGATACAGGACCGCTTCTTTCACCCCATCGACCGCAATATTCCCGCCTACCTCCTCAACGATCCAATCTACGGCGGCGGCCTTGTGGTTCAGTCCGACAATCCCGGCGAAGGCAAGTCTCCCGCCGAGGGATGGGCCGCAGAGCAGTGGAACCCAAACTTGCGCAAGCAGTATCAAAAGTTGCTTAGGGCGCTCGCCGCCAGATTCGACGGCAAGGTTTACGGCATCAACCTGCCCGAAACGTCGGTCGATCTCGATGAGAACCATCCGCCGGCGGGGTTTACCTGCGATGCCTACTTCGATGCCGAAATCGAGAACATGAACTATGCCCGGAACGTGTTTAAGACCACTTATGTGGTGCAGTACATCAACTTCTGGCCTTGCGACTGGAGTGACACCCGTCACTACATGGCGCGCGCATTCGCCGATGCAGCGGCCCGTGGCATTGGCATGGGCGGTCCCGATATCGTTCCATATCGCCCTGGACAGATGAGCAACTCCTGCCGCTTCTTCCATGAGTACAAGGGCAAGCTGCCTCTGGTCGCGATGGCGGTGCAGGAGCCCACGCTCACCTACACCAATCCGCAAACGCATCATCCCTTCACAAAAGACGAGTTCATCGACTTTGCCCGGGATTACCTCGGCGTCGATATTGTCTTTTGGGCGCCGGAGTCGCCCTGGCTGAACTCTCACCGATATCTCAACGACTGAGATGGTTGTGCGCCAAATCACATCGAGCCGATATTTCCCGGTGCTACTCTTCGCAGTTCTCACATTTCCATTCAGAGGAGTGCGGGAACCGCGCATGAAGGCTCAAAAGGGAACTCTCGCACGCCGCGATTTCATGATCGCGACCGTCGCCGCCGGCACGGCGCTTCTCTCCGGTTGCCATTCATCCGTGCAAAACGGCTGGGAGTTCCTCACCGAAAACTCCGCTGCCACGCTCAAGGCGATCTGCGATCAGCTCATACCTGCCGACGATTTTCCTTCCGCCTCAGAAGCCGGCGTCCTCACATATATTGATCGCCAGCTCACGCGCCACTACCGCCGTCATCGGAAGACGTATCTCGACGGTCTTGAACAAGCCAATCGAATCAGTCGCGAGAGCTTCGGAACCGCGCTTGAAAACGCCTCGCCGCAACAGCAACAGGTGGTGGTGACCGCACTTGAATCGCAGAACCATCCCTTCTTCGAGCTGGTACGCGAGCACACCCTCGAAGGCTATTACGGCTCGCCGCGCCATGGCGGCAATCGCGATGCGGTTAGCTGGCGCATGCTCGGCATCGCCGAGCCGCCTTTGCGTGGCCGCGCGCAATACGATTTGCGGAAAGGCTCGCCGTCATGAAGCGCGTAAATGCGGTGGTAATCGGCGCGGGCGCAGCGGGCGGCATCGTCGCCAAGGAACTATCGCTTGCAGGTCTGAGCGTTGTGCTGCTCGAACGCGGCCCGTGGTACACCGCCAACGACTGCCGCAAAGACGATCTGCGCAACCAGCGTACCACCATGCTCGGCAACGCCTTTGGACCTCCGGACGAGGGCAGTCCCCGCGTGTTGGTCGATGCGAACGGTACAACTCGCGTCGCTCTGCCCAGCGAGGGCGGGTACCAGAACAACGCCGCTTGCGTGGGCGGAGGAACGCTCAGCTATGGCGCCCAGGCCTGGCGTTATTTGCCTCAGGACTTTCGCATGCGGTCTATTTACGGCGCGCCTGCGGGCAGCTCGCTTGAAGATTGGCCCATCACCTACGACGAACTCGAACCATTCTACGAAAAAGCCGAGTACGAGATCGGCGTTTCCGGCGATTATTCCGGTACTCCGTTTCATGGCCCGCGCCGCAGTCCGCTGCCCATGCCTCCGCTGCCGCCCAACCGCGAGTTCTATATCCTCGAGCCCGCAGCCAAGCGACTTGGCCTGCATCCGTTTCACATTCCTATGACGCGCAACAGCGTGCCTTACAACGGACGCGGCCCCTGCATGCGTTGCCGCTGGTGCGTCGGCTTCGCCTGTGAAGTTGACGCGAAAAACGGCTCGCAAAACACCGTGATCCCTACGGCGCTGGCCAGCGGCAATTGCGAGTTGCGCACCGAATGCATGGCCAAGGAGATCCTCACCGACGATCGCGGCCGCGCGCGCGGCGTGGCATACTTCGACGCCAAGGGCCACTTGCAGGAGCAGCCCTGCGATCTGGTCGTGGTTTCAGCCTGCGCTATCGAGTCCGCGCGCCTGCTGCTCAACTCAAAGAGCCGGCTCTTTCCCAACGGCATCGGCAATCGTCACGACCTCGTGGGCCGCAATCTGCAGGGCCATCACTACACCGGTGCGGTAGGCTTCTTCGATTACGACACTTACGACGACGTTGGTCCAGGAGCCAGCATCGCCATCAGCGATTACAACCATGGCACTCCCGGCCTGTGCGGCGGAGGCATGCTGGCCAACGAGTTCATCCGCCTGCCGATTCATATGATCGATCGCCTTCCCGCTGGCGCTCCTCGTTGGGGGCTCGGCCATAAGCAGGCCATGCGCGCGGCTTACAAACGCAACGTCCAGGTCTTCGGGCCTACGCAGCAGATTCCCACCGCAGACGCCCGCGTCACGCTCGATCCAACGGTCCGCGACAAGTGGGGATTGCCGGTGGCGCGCATCTCCGGCAACGTGCATCCGCACACCTACGACATTGGCGAAGTGCAGGCCCAGCGCGCCGAAGCCTGGCTCAAAGAGGCGGGCGCCATCAGCACAATCCGGCTCTCAGGAAAACCCTCGAGTGTCTCTGCCGGCCAGCACCAGGCCGGCACCTGCCGCATGGGCAACGATCCGCAAGGCTCCGTCGTCGACCGCGATTGCCGCATCCACGACGTCGACAACGTCTTCGTCATCGATGGCAGCGTGCATGTGAACAACGGCGGCTTTAACCCGGTGCTCACCATCATGGCCGATTGCTTACATGGCCTCGGCGTCGCTGGTTCGCAATTGGAAAGGTACGGGTCTGCAGTTCATGATGCGCGCACTCAAGCTGGCTGCGATCGCCGCGGTTTCGCTGGCTCTGCTCGGCGTGGCCGGCGTCTTCGGCGCATCGGCATATTACACGTCGGAGCGCGGTCAGGGTTGTGCAAGCTGCCACGAGATGAGCTCGCTTGTTACCGCAGTGCACGATTCGCCGCATCGCACCATGGGTTGCATGGAGTGCCACGACGCCGGCCTCGCTACCAAGCTGCGCCACACATGGGTGCATCTCACGCATCGCTGGCCTGAGTCCATCCGCCTCCGCGAAGTCGATGTCGATTCGATGACCTCGAACTGCCGCCGCTGCCATCAGCACGAGTACGCATCTTGGCACGCCGGCCCGCACAGCGCCAACTACGCGCAGATATTTACCGAATCCTACGCACAACTCCCAACGCCGCATGATGGAAGATTGCCTTCGTTGCCACGGCATGTACTTCGGCGGATCGATTCGCGATCTTGTCCAGCCGCAGAACACGACAGGCCCGTGGCATATGGTGCCCAACGGGCAGGCCGATCGGCCCGCCATTCCTTGCCAGACATGCCACTCGATTCACCGCGAAGGCGCGCCCGAATCGAAGCCCGACGGCCGCATCTCCGTTGCAGGCCAGGACGTTCCCGTCTCGCTAGCCTTCTACGACCGGCGCGAAACCATGCACTTTGCCGCGGCCGATCTCGCTATTCCTCAACTCTACGACGGACAACAGGCGCTGCATGTCAGCCAGGATCCGCGCCAGGCAATCTGCTACCAGTGCCACGCGCCGCGCATGCCTGAAACCGGCACAGCCGCAGCGGCAATCGGCTGGCAAATGCAGGTCGGCTCAGGCGACGATCGCACGCCGATGGGAGTGCACGAGGGCTGAGCTGCTTCAGTTGCCACAACGGCCACAACGAAAACGCGCGCGCATCCTGCAAAACGTGCCACCCGCAAATGTCGCACTGCGGCATCGACGTGGAGAAGATGGATACGACCTATGCCAGCGCCAAAAGCACGCACAACATTCACTGGGTAAAATGCATTGATTGCCACCAGCACGGAATTCCCAAGCCGAAACGGGCAGGCGCTGCGCGATCGTTGACTCCGATCAACGGGCGATAATTCCGTATGTACCGCCGGTCTCCTGACCGGCTGTACTGAGGGCCTCCCGGCCCTCAGAAACTGCAACCGCTGTGCGAATGCTCGTTCAAGCCGTCTGCAACTGCACCACCGCGCCTTCCAGTCCCGGCGAACCGGCTCGCAGTTCAATCTGCCCTGTCCCTCCGGTTGGCCGCACCACCACCAGGCACGCGCCGTGAAACGTCTTCCTGTGCGGCTGGCGGAAGCTCGCCACATCCTTGGGATTCGCACTGCCCGTAGCGGCAATCTCCCCCGCTCCGCTGATCGTGAACGAGACCGGAACCACTGCATCCGGCACCGTGCGGCCTTCGTCGTCCACCACCGAAACCATCACGTAACTCAAGTCGTCGCGGCTAGCCTTCAGCTTCGGCCGATCCGGCGTCAACATCAACTTGTGCGCCTTCCCCGTTGTCGCCAGAACAACAGATCCAATCTCGTTTCCATTCTGGTAAGCAACGGCCTTCAATTCGCCAGGGCCATAGGGAACCGCGAATTCAGCATTGAGATAGCGCGATAGATGGCTTTAAGCCACGATCGGGGGATCATGTTCGCAAGATTGCAAGCGCGGTCGCGGTCAGCGTTGCCTGCTGGGAATCGAGCCGGCGTGTCGCAAGCCGCTACGGTCCCGAGGGGCACGCCGTCCAAAGCCGTCGTGGTAGAGCGGAACAAGAACAACAAGATGACGAACTACAAGCTCCAGAACGCCGACCCGATGACCGGCAAGTAGGGTTCCTGCCCGTGGGTGACGGCAGCCTGTACGCGGTGAATTGGACCAAGGTCGGCAGAACCAGGTCAACGGTACCGGCAAGTACAACTGGGGCAGGATGGGCAGTTACAGGAACGGCCCGGTCACCATCCTGCTTACCGGCAGCAACTACAAGTACACCAAGATCAGCATCACGCTCACGCAGTCGTGGTACGGCAACACCAAGGGCAGCTACCCGGCTTACGGGCACGGTGCGCATCATACGACCGCGCACATCCACGTCGCGGTCAACGACCCGACCACCAACCTAATCCGGTACTAGAGCTGCGGCATCCGCAAGGACGCAGCCCTTTAATCATCCGGAACAGAT
>CAWILB010000091.1:0-36486 GCA_963836635.1 uncultured Acidobacteriaceae bacterium
CTTGTGCCGGGGGACGACATCCCCCAGACAGCGCAAACCGCAATTCACACAAGCCCGCAAGTTCAAAGCCGCAGATTTCCCGCCTAACTCTTGCATGTAATTACGTGGGCCGCGCGCAGAATTGAAGCATGTAAACGTTTCAGGATTCCGCGCCGCCGGGCCCGTCTCATTCTGTGCCGCCAGGTGCCTCGTTCACCCGGGCACAGGCTGAAGACTAAGAAAACATACCCTCCCCACCCCCGGGGTGCCTGAATAGCAAATAGGTTTTTCGATACCAAATATAGGCAAACAAATCTAGTTAACTCGACAAATGTAACAAAGTAGCAGTTACATTCGTTTTGCACGAAAATGCGTTTTAAAGGACTTATGGCGCAAATTCCCGTCTTTTTACGTTAATTTCGCGTATTTTGCCCGCCTGGGAATTCTCTTCGCAAGCCAAATAATTCAAAAGGGTTATTCTCACTTTCGAAAGCTGCTTGATTTTATTAATTTCGCACCAAAACGCATGGCTCGATTGCCTGATCGAACGCATCAAAAGTTGGGAGACTAGCGCAGAATGCCCAACGATCCAGCAGTCATCGACGAAATGCTGCGCGAGGCGAAGAACATCGCTGTCGTGGGCATGAGCGACAAGCCGTGGCGGGCGAGCCACAACATCGGCAAGTACCTCGCGAACGTGGGATACAAAGTCTTCGCTGTGAATCCGGCGCTCCACGAAGTGCTGGGCGAGCCTTGTTACGCGGACCTTGATGCCGCACAGGCAGCTGCCCGCGAGCTAACTGGCAAGGGCATCGACCTGGTCGACGTCTTCCGGGCCAGCGAACATGTGCCGCTGATCGTGGACGACGTGATTCGCCTGCGCATTCCATATCTCTGGCTGCAGGACGATGTGGTGCACGACGAAGCGGTAGTGCGTGCCGAAGCCGCCGCGGTCAAGTGCATCCAGAACGACTGTATCTACCGCGAGCATGCAAAGCGCGCCAACCTGCACGCGTAACTGCGAACCCTTCTTTGAAGCCCCGGTCCGTTAAACTGAGTCCAATCGTCAGGAGTCAGATTTCCAAGCACATGCGCCGTTTTCGTTTTCATCTTCGCGTTGATTACCGTGTCTCGCCGCTGCAATACCCGCGCAAACCGCGAAGAGCTATGCCGACGTGGCGCATCTGCATGTGCAGTTGGTGCTTCCGCAAAGCACGCTTTATCCCGGCGGGCCAAACAGCGCAGGCCTCTACTTCAAGCTCGAACCCGGTTGGCATGTGTACTGGCAAAATGCCGGCGACTCCGGCGAGCCGCCTCGCATCAACTGGACTCTGCCGCAGGGCATCACCGCAGGCCCGCTCCAATTTCCAGCGCCGAAGCGCCTGCCGCTCGGGCCCCTGATGGACTTCGGCTACGAAGAACGAAGTGCTGTTCCCGTTTTCCTTCGACGTGGCCAAATCCGCGAGGCTGGGGCCGGCCGTCATCGACGCCAAAGTCTCATGGCTCGTATGCCGCGAGGTATGTATTCCCGGCAAGGCGGAGCTTGGCATGCGTGTGCTGCTGACTGCGACCGCGCCGGCTTCGGTTACGACCTCCACAGTGGATGAAACTCTTTGGCAGCGCGGCATCGGATTGCTGCCCGTGCCGCTGCCGCCTACCGAGAAAGCACTTTTCGCGCCGACGCCGACCGGCTTTCGGCTTGGCGTTACAACCGGCCGGCGCGAAACCGATGCAGTCTTCTTTCCGGATGACCAGAACCTCATTGACAATCCCTCGCCGCAGAAGCTGACGCCTACGAAGAGCGGGCTGGTGCTCGAGTTAAAGAAAGACTCGAGCCTGCAGGCGAATCTCGCACAGTTGAAAGGCGTGATCGAACTGTCTGACGGGCGGAACTATGAAATCACAGCGCATGCTGGCGCCGTCGCAGCGCCGCCTGCCGCTCCCGTCGTATCTGCTGCGCAAATCTTTCGCGCCGCGGCTCTCGCCTTCATTGGCGGAATGTTCTTAAACCTGATGCCTTGCGTATTTCCAGTGCTGTTCTTGAAGGGGCTGGCGCTGGTTCAATCCGGTGCGAAGAGCGGCACAAACTGCGCCGCCACGGGTTCATATACACCGCGGGAATTCTGGTCTCGTTCTGGCTGCTGGTGGGCGTGCTGCTGGCGCTGCGCTCGACAGGCGCGGGCGCTGGGCTGGGGATTCCAGTTCCAGTCGCCGGTGTTTTTGATGTTGATGGCGGGGTTGCTCTTTTTTATGGGGCTCTCGTTGGCCGGGCAGTTTGAGATTGGTCTGACGCTTACAAGCACCGGCGGGTCACTGATGGCGAAGCAGGGTTACGCGGGCAGCTTCTTCACTGGAGTACTGGCTGTGATTGTGGCCACGCCATGCACCGCGCCGTTTATGGGCGCGGCCCTGGGCTACGCGATCAGCGCGCCGGTTGCGGTAACGTTTGCAGTGTTTACCGCGCTGGCTCTGGGGCTGGCCGCGCCCTATGTGGCGCTTACGCTGCAGCCCGCGTGGACGCGCTTTTTGCCTAAGCCGGGCGCGTGGATGGAAGTGCTGAAGCAGGCAGTTTCAGTGCCGATTTTTGCCACGGTGATCTGGCTTGCCTGGGTGGTTACATCGGGCTATGGGGCGGAGTTGCTGGCGACGCTGCTGGCCAGTTTTCTGCTGCTGGCGGTTGCAGGGTGGTTCCTGGGCCGCTGGCCGGCGAAGCGTTGGGCGACGGTGGTTGCGGTGCTGATTGTGGGGGGCGTGGTGGTGCTTGCATTCTTTTCGGACATTGATTACGAGAGAGCGAACCCGAAATTCGACTCCACTAAGGTATTGACCATGCACATAACCCCTGAAGAGTTGTCGAAGCTGCAGACTGCGTCAGGAAGCAATTGGCAGCCGTGGTCGGCCGATGCGGTGCAGAAATCGCTTGCGGCGCGGCAGCCTGTGTTTGTGGACTTTACTGCAAGCTGGTGCTTGAGCTGCCAGGTGAATGAGCGGGTCGCCCTCAGCCGGCCCGAAGTTGCGCAGGCCTTCGCCGCCAAGAACGTAGCGCTTTACCGCGCCGATTGGACGCGCGAGGACCCGGCAATTACGAAGGCGCTGACCGATCTCGGCCGCAGCGGAGTGCCGGTCTATGCGCTCTACGCGCCAGGTCAGGGTGATCCGGTGCTGTTGCCGCAAGTGCTTACGCCGGGCATTGTGCTGGATGCGGTGGCGAAGTTGCCAGCGAAACAGTGAGCTGCATGGATTATGGCCAGTTTGTGATCAGGAACCCTGGCGCTAGCGCAGTGCCTGCCGGACTTGATGGTGGTTGAGAAGGAAGAGGAAGAAGCTGGCGACCAGGATGCCTGCGCCGCCCCGAATAAGGTCGTGGGCAGCGAAGAGCGCGACCAGATCGCCTATCCCGTTGGCAGAAAAAATGGCGACGGCGATCCACCAGGCCCACCTGCGGCAGCGCAGCAGGCCTACCGCGGCGACGGCCGTGATGGCTGAGAGCGCCAGCATGAGAATGCCCACCAGTATTCCGAATCGTTGGAATGCCTGATAGGCAGGTCTGTTGAGATCCCACATTGGGTTCCAGAACGGGCTTGGCGCGAGCAATGAGATGCCGACGACCGCGGCCATGGCGGAGGCGGCGAAGATAAACGCAGCCACAACGGGAATTGTGATCGGCGTTAATGTGTCTGCAATGCGATCGCGGTTCATGGCGCATCGCCTTCCTGATTTACGCGCTGAAAATCAGTTTGCGCGGCTCTTGCTTGAGCGGATGCGGCGGATTTCTTCCATCCGCGCGGCTAGCTGTTTTTCGCGACCCTCCTGAGTTGGGTGGTAATAGCTGCGGCCGCGGAGGGAGTCGGGAAGGCAGTCCATGTCGGCTACTTTGTCTTCTTCGTCGTGCGCGTAGCGGTAGCCTTTTGCATAGTCGAGTTCCTTCATCAGGCGCGTTGGGGCGTTGCGCAGATGCAGAGGCACAGGCTCCTGGCGGGTTTGTTCGATGTCCTGCTGCACGGCGCCGTAGGCGGTGTAGACGGCGTTCGACTTGGGCGCGAGACACAGGTAGACAACGGCCTCGGCGAGGGCCAGGTCGCCTTCGGGCGAGCCGAGGAACTCGTATGTATCGCGGGCCGAGAGGCACAGGTTCATGGCCTCGGGCGCGGCCAGGCCGATGTCCTCAATGGCCATGCGGACGATGCGGCGGGCGAGGTAGAGCGGGTCTTCGCCTCCCGCGAACATGCGGCCCAGCCAGTAGAGGGCGGCGTCGGGGTCAGAGTTGCGGACGCTCTTGTGCAGAGCCGAGATGAGGTTAAAGTGCTCCTCGCCTGTCTTGTCGTACATGAGAACGCGCCGCTGGAGGGCCTCGGTGGCGATGGCACGGGTGATTTTCTTCTCGTCCTGGGCCAGCTGCGCGGCGACCTCCAGCGTGTTGTAGGCGGAGCGGCAGTCGCCGCTAGAGTAGGCGGCGATGAGCTGGAGCGCATCTTCGTCGGCTGTGAGCCCGAGCGCGCCGAGACCGCGGTCTTCGTCTTCGAGAGCGCGGCTTAAAAGCGTGACGATCTGCTCCTCTTTGAGCGGCTCGAGGACGTAGACGCGGCAGCGCGAGAGCAGCGCGGAGATAACTTCGAAGGAGGGATTCTCAGTGGTGGCGCCGATGAGCCGGATGGTGCCGCGCTCGACATAGGGGAGGAACGCGTCCTGCTGTGCCTTGTTGAAGCGGTGAATCTCATCGATGAAGAGGATGGTGCGCGAGTGCAGTTCGGCGGCCTTGGCCGCGTCGGCCATGACCTGCTTGATTTCCTTGATGCCGGCCAGGACCGCCGAGAATTCGATGAAGTTGGCCTGGGTGGTTTCGGCAATGATCTTGGCGAGCGTGGTTTTGCCCACGCCGGGAGGGCCCCATAAGATCATCGAGCCCACGCCGGACGAATCAAGCCCGTCGCGCTCGATCTGAACGCGTAGCGGCTTGCCGGGACCGACGAGGTGTTCCTGGCCCACGAGTTCCTGGAGCGAGCGGGGTCGCATCCGCTCGGCTAGTGGAACTCCCGCTCCGCGGTTTAGCGCTTTGGAGGAGCGCGGTTGGAGGGACGACGGCGAATCGGGTTGGTTGTCGAAGAGGCTCATGGGGCGACATTCATAGCGTAGGTCAAGTCTGAACCTTTCCCACCCTGGCGACAAAAGAAAGACGTCGCATGGGTGGGGTAGTCAGGATCGTGGTGGAGCGTGGAAACGATGGGATGTATTCGCGGTCTTCCCACCCTTCCACAAAGAAACCGTGGAAGAGGATGGGGCAACCGGAACTCTTGGCAAGGCTCATCGCGCCGTCCTGGTGGTTCGTTGCGCCGAGGGCCTTGCAGCGCGCTGGCGCGAGGCCTCGTAGAGAAGCACGCTGGCGGCGACGGCGGCATTGAGGCTTTCGACCGGGCCGGGGCAGGGAATGGAGACGGTAGAGTCGGCGCGGGCGACGAGGGAGCCGGGAACGCCATTGCCTTCGTTGCCGATGATGAGGGCCGTGGGCCGGGCGAGGTTGGCCGCGTGAGCTTCTTCGGCGCCGCGGGAAAGCGTTGCATAAATGGTGAGGCTGGCGGCATGCAATCGAGGGATTGCTTCTTCAGGCGTGGCGGCGACAATTGGCACGCGGAATACGCTGCCGGCCGAGGCGCGAACGGCCTTGGGGTTCCAGGCGGAGACCGTGCCGGTGAGCGCGATGACGCCGGTGGCGCCGAATGCTTCGGCGGAGCGAAGAATGGTTCCCATGTTGCCGGGGTCTTGTAGGCCGGCGAGGACGAGGATTAACGGCGTCGCGTTCCGACGAAGGCCAAGCAGATGTTCCCAGGACCACTCGGGCGGGCAGACCAGGGCCGCGATGGGCTGAGGAGTCTCGGTTGCGAGGGCGGAAGTGAGGGCGCTTTGCGGAAGAATAAGAATCTCAATCTCGTTAGGAAAATCAAGGCCGTCGAGGAGGCGTTCGGAACCTTTCGCGACAAAGATGGAATTGATTGCGATGCCGGAGCGGAGGGCCTCGGTGAGGAGGTTCGGGCCCTCGATCCCGGCCAATCCGCGCTGGATTGAGCCAGGCCGGGCCAGCGCTCGCTTGAGCTCCTTTACGCGGAAGTTCTGATTACTCTGTACAATGCGAAGAGGCATCCGTTCAGATTCTACGGCGTTTTGCCCAGTTCCATTCAGGCCCGCGCTCAAAGAACTGATCTTGCCGAAGATGGTGCCGATGCCGCCGCCAAAACTTGCACCAAGGCTGGTGCTGTGTTAGTTTCCGTCTTTGCGGCATCTTATATAAAGCAAAACCCTGGATCGTTGATCCCGTCGCGCCTTCCGAGGCTGGTTTTGCTGCTAAATTCGGGGAACTGAGGTAGATTTTCTTGTCCGCGGAGATCTTGCGCGTCCATCCCGATGAACCCCAGCCGGACCGGATCGATTACATCGTCTCGTGCCTGCGCAAGGGCGACGTCGTTGCTATGCCTACCGATACTTTCTACGGGCTTGCCGTTGACCCGGTTGACCTGCAGGCGGTGGAGCGAATTTACCAGATCAAATCCCGACAGAAGCATAAGCCGCTCTCGTTGCTCATCTCCGTCGCTTGGCGCAGGCCTATACGCTTGCGCGCGATACCGATCCGCTGCTCGACAAACTGGCCGACAAATTCTGGCCTGGGCCGCTGACTGTGATTGTGCGAGCAGGAACCAAGCTGCCGCTGCGCTCGACGGCGAATACGGGAAACGTAGCGATTCGCGTGCCCGATGCGGCGATTCCGCGCGCGGTGGTGGAGCGGTTCGGGCTGCCTATCACGGCGACTTCGGCGAACTTGCAGGGAGCGGCGAGTGTACGCATGCGGCTTGCGTTCGCGACCAGCTCGGCGACCGCATGCCGCTGATTGTGGACGGCGGGCCGACCGGACGTTCACTGCCGACGACGATTGTCGATCTCTCCCTGGGGCCGGGGCGGTGGGAGATTCTGCGCGAGGGCGCGATTCCCACTCATGAAATTGTGATGGCTCTGCAACGATAATTGCGATAAAGATCATGAAAGCCCGTACCAAGTCGAAAGGGCGGCGCACGGTTGTGGCCGTGGTTGTGGTGCTGGTGCTGGCGGCGGCCGCGGGTGCGTGCCTTTGGTGCCGATACGTTTACCAGCAGATTGAGATTTATGCGAACCGCGACGAAGCCGCTCCGGCTGACGCGATCGCGGTTTTTGGCGCGGCGGAGTACGACGGGCGTCCCTCGCCGGTGTTTCGCGCGCGGCTGGATCACGGCGTGGAGCTTTATCGGCACGGGATTGCGCCGCTCATCATCACTCTGGGCGGGGCCGGCGGCGATGCCTACTCCGAGGGTTCGGTGGGACGAGAATACCTGATGAGCCAGGGCGTTCCGGAGCAGGCGATTATTGCCGAGACGGAGAGCAGGAATACCCAGGAGTCGGCGCGAAGGATTGCGGTAATTGCCCGAACGAATGGGCTCAAGCGCCTGGTGATCGTGAGCGACGGCACGCATCTGTTCCGAATTCATGCCATTTGCGCGGCCGATGGGCTGAATGTGCTGACTTCGCCGCGGCCGAGGCCTCCGGCGGAAGAAAGGGGCCTGGAGCGCCGGCGAGTGGAACACGAGATTCTGGCTTACACGGTTTGGCGACTGGGGTTGCACTGAAGGTCAGCAAGTCAGCAAGTCGGCGAGTCAGCGAAAAGCTAGCAAGCGGAGTTGCCGGGCTAACTAAACGCGGCAAGAGCCAGCGCGCATCCTGCCGCGCTTACCGTTGAAATAAAATTCACGGCGTCGTTGTTGAGCCATCCACGGCGCTCGAGAGTTGCGCCCAGCAGGCTGTCGAAGAAGAGACCAAAGACGGCGCCAGCTGTCGCTGTCAGGCAGAAACGAATATCCGCATGAACGGCGAATGCGCCCAGCCCTGACACAATGGCTGCGGCGGCTATTCCAGCAATCGACCCCGCCAAGGTGATGCCGCCGTCAGTGCCGGTGGCGACTGGTCGCAGCGTAGTGATCATGCGCGGGCGTCCGCCAAACACCTGGCCAATCTCACTTGAGACCGTGTCGGCAGCGGCCTCTGCCATGGCGGCCAGGGCAGCGACCAGCAGCGCTGCGGACGAGTGCGGAAGCCAGCGAGTGTTTGCAGCCAAGGATTGGAATAGGCTGGTGGAAATGAGCGCGGCTGCGCCAAGATTGGCAGCCACCTGGGCGGCGGAGCGGCCGCGGCGCGCTTCGGCGGTGCCGAGTTTCTCCTTCTTTGCCCGGCCTATGCGGGTTGCAAAGTATGCCAACAGCGAAACGGCGAGGACAGGGATCATGTAGGTGCGAAAGGCGTCGTAGGGCGGGTTGCTCGTTGCGTAAATGAGCTGGGCGGTGATGATTGCGCCTGTGAGCGCCGCGAATGGCGTGGCGGCGCGAAGCAAGTACGTGAGAATACCGAGCGAGGCGCTAAGGCCAAAGGTCCAGTAAACGACGCCGGGAACGATGGCGAGCCAGTCACTGGTTTCCAACACCAATCCGCAGCCCACGACCGGCAGAACCAGCAGCAGGATGAGCTTAGATTGCCAGGCGAGAACGTCGCGGTTCACGGCTCCATCGTACCGTTCCGGCGGAGGCAACGAAAGTGGCGCCGAATTTCGTGTGTTGTTGCTGGTTCGCGTCCGCTGCGTGGACATGGCAAGTTGGCGGTTTTGGAAGCCGGACCCGGCCCGGGGATTTACACTCATTGACGCACCGGAAATCTTGCTGCTCGTGAGGCTAATGATGAAGAGGCTTTCAGCGATTCTCGCAGTTTTGTTGTTTGCTTTGTTTGCTGGGGAATCATCCAGCCGGTTTTCAGCTTGGGCTCAAGGCTCCGCTACTCCGCCGCAGGATGTCACCGCGAATGGCGATCGAGTTCCGATTCTAGGTAATGGCGCGGGGATCGTGCTCGAGCCATATGCGGAGAACATTCTGCGCGTTACTCTCAGCCTGGATCATGGGCCGGCCGAAGCTGGCCCGGGCTACGGGATCATCGCTCACCCCGCCGCCAACGGCTGGAGCGAGAAACGCAGCGCGGACAGCGTCATCTACAGCTCATCGCGCATGGTGGTCACGGTCAGGATTCCGGGGCCTTGGAACTCCGACAAATCGACGATTGCCCAGGGCGGCTATTTTGTGGGGACGGCTCCATGGACGCCCATCACGTTTAAGACGCCGGATGGAACGACGCTGCTCGATATGCGCGATTGGTCGCAAGCGGAATTGAACCAGAAGGACGCGACCGCGTCGATCGCGAATGACCGCCGGCCGGGCGATGACCAGTTCTACACCGTGGGCGCGACTTTTGCCTCGCCTGACGACGAGCACTACTACGGACTCGGCCAGAACCAGGAAGGATTTCTCGATCATCGCGGGCACCCGGTGCACTGCTGGGCCGATTACGAGGCTCCGGCTGCGCCGACATTCTGCGTGCCGTTCCTGGTGACCAACAAAGGCTATGGCCTGTTGTGGGACAACCCGTCGAAGACCACCTTCGAAGGCGGATTCAACGGGCAAACCAAGTGGACCTCGCAGGTGGGCGACAGGGTTTCGTTTTTTGTGATCGCGGGCAAGAATGCCGATGAGATTTACGAAGGCTACCGGCTGCTTACAGGGCCCACGCCGATGTTGCCCAAGGCCGCGTATGGATACATCCAGTGCAAACAGCGGTACAGCAGCCAAGAAGAACTTTTGGGCGTGGCGAAGGGCTATCGCGAGCGGCATTTGCCGGCCGATGTGCTGGTAGTGGACTGGTTCTACTACACCAACATGGGGCAATTCGACTTCGACCCCAAGATATTGGCCCGATCCCAAGAAGATGAACGAAGAGCTTCACGCCATGGGATTCGAGACCATGATCAGCGTGTGGCCGCGATTTGTGCCGAGCGACCGTTTTTATGACGAGGTGTTGAAGAAAGGTTGGTTCATCAGCTACGCAAATGGCAAGCCGATAGACGGGCTGCCCTACGACCGCGCGGGATCGGACATCGATACGACGAATCCTGAAGCAGCCGCTTGGTATTGGAACACGGTGCGCGACAACATCATTGACAAGGGATTCGACTCGCTGTGGGCCGACGAGACCGAGCCCGATCTGCCGCCGAGCGGCGCGTATTTCAAGATCGGACCCGGAACCGAGTACTTCAACGTCTATCCGCTCTTCCACACTGCGGCGCTGGCGGATGGAATTCGCGAGGACGAGCCGGGACGACGCGCGCTGATTCTTTCGCGCGACGCGTATCTTGGCGCGCAGAGGAACGGGACAATCTTCTGGTCGTCTGACATCTTTCCGACGTGGGACACGCTGAAACGGCAAATTCCCACAGGGCTTGATGTGACGGCATCGGGAATTGCGTATTGGTCGAACGACACAGGCGGCTGGCAATATCTGCCACCGGTGCATCACCCGGCGCACAAGCCTCTGCTCGACCCATCGGACGCGCGCGACAACGTGGGTGGCTACGACGACTACCCGGAGCTTTATACCCGGTGGTTCCAGTACGCGACGTTCCTACCCATTATGCGCACGCATGGCAGCCGCAAGTTCAACGAGGTGTGGTCGTACGGGCATGAAGCTGAGCCGATTCTCGAGAAGTATCTGCGCATGCGCTATGAGCTGATGCCGTACATTTACTCACTGGGCTACCAGGCATGGCTTACCGGGGCTCCGTACATGCGGGCGCTGGCGCTCGATTTCCCAGACGATCCGAAGGTTGCCGACATGGGAGATGAATACATGTTTGGCCCGGCGCTCCTGGTAGCTCCGGTGACCGACCAGGGAGTGACCAGCAAACAGGTTTACCTGCCCGCAGGCACTGACTGGTACAACTACTGGACCGGCGAGCGGCTGAAGGGCGGGCAGTCGATTGAGGCTGCGGCGCCGATTGAAACCATTCCGTTGTTTGTGAAGGCGGGATCGATGATTCCGGTGGGATCGGCGATCCAGAACACGCATGAGAAGCAAACGATTGTGAAGGTTAAGGTGTATCCGGGCGCGGATGCGGACTTTACGCTCTTTGATGACGACGGAACCACGTACGCGTATGAGAAAGGCGCGGGCCAGATTACAAAACTGCACTGGGACGATGCGAGCCGGAAGCTGACCAGCGAGGGCCCAGCGGCGTGGAGCGGATCCGACAGCACAGTTGTGGAAATCGAGGGACACTGAGCAGCGAGGCTTGCGCCCAAACCGAACCAGCGCGGAATGCGGCGTTTCGCGATGCCTTTTTGTGCGCCGGGAGTCTCAGGTAAAGAGTTCTTTTCTTGCTTATTTCACAACCAGCCTGCAGATGCCAGGCAGGTTTGCGTCCCGTTTGGCTGATTTACAATCAGCCAAGGAGCAGGATCGATCTGAATGAGGCTTTTTAACATGGAGAAGGGCCGGTTGCGCATGCTCCTGGCACAAGCGGGCGCGGCCTTTATGGTCTCTGCCCTGGTTGCTGGATGCGGCGACAACTATCGGCCTGTTGTTACGCCGATTAACTCGAGCGGACCGCCGGCTCAGCCGGCTTCATACGCAGTGGTGGTTTCCTCCACCGGTTCATCGACTCCGGGCGTGGCGACAATCATCGACTACTCCGGCGACACGGTGCAGGCGATTGCGCCAATCGGGCCCGGCCCTATCGCGTTCACCATCGACGAGGTCGGCGCCACCGGTTACACGTTAAACAGCGACGGCACGCTGACCAACTTCCCAATTACCACCAGCCTGCAGGCGAAGAACATTACCGTGTCGACCCTTCCCTCAACGGCTGAGCCGGTGAATCTGTTGGCTCCGTCGACGGGACTGTGGGCGGCAGATCTGAACGGGAATGTGGCCGATGTATTTACGGGTTCGCCGCAGACGTTCAAGCTGGCGGTTCCGGTAGAGACGATGCCGGTATATATTGCGGGCGCGCCTACTGTTACCAGCCAGCGCGAGTTCGTGCTGAGTCAGAATCCGTCGGCACAGGATGGATTCGGGAGCATAACCTGCAACAATTCGCCCACGACGGTGGGCGAGAACGGTATCGCGACTCCGATTGAGGCAACCAGCTACGTGGCCGATGCGCCGATCGCCCTGGATCCGTTCAACACGAGCAACTCCGCAGGCGGATCGATGAACGCGCAATGCCCGGTGTTTGCGGTGGAGTCGAGCGACCAGAAGCGGCTGTATGTGATGAATCGCGGCAGCGACACGGTGTCAGTGATCAATGTTCAGAACAACACACTCGACCAGTGCGTGCCGTTCCAGAACCAGAGCGGGCAGACGGTTACCTGCCATCCCATCCTGCCGCTTTCGACTACAGCGGTCACCAACCTGACGGCTGCGAGAAATGCGACGGGGATCACGAATGTTCCAGTCGCGCCGCCCAACGGAATTGCGGGGATGAAGGCGATTGCAGGGCCGGTTGACGCCGAGTACAACACGGCAACCTCGCAACTGGTGGTGGCTGACTACGCGGGCGGAACCATCAGCGTGATCGACGTGAGCCTTGACGAATATGGCAACGACAGCGCGACCTTTGGAACCACTTACACCATTGCGGTGGGCAACACGGCTACGCCGCTGCCCGCCAGTGTGACGGTGCTGGCCGACGGCTCAAAGGCTTACACGGCTAACCAGGGCGACTGCACGCCCGATTGCACGACCTCGCCGAACGGCACGGTGTCGGTAGTGAACCTGGCGACGCATACCCTCGAGAAGACGCTGACCGTGGTGGGCAATCCGCGGACGGTGCTGAATACGCAGAACTCCGAGTACGACAAGGTATATGCGGCGGCGGCGAACAGCCCCTACATTACTATCATCCAAACCACGCCGACTGAGATCGACGTGATCGACACGGCGGTGCTGATTGAAGGAAACGGAGTAGTCGACATAAGGCTGACTTCGCAGACCGGCACAAGCGGGAACAACAACTACTCAAGCCGCGTGCCGGGATATGGCCAGCCATGCAATCTGCCCGGCGCATCGCAAACGGTTTCGCTGGCGGCGTGCCAGGCGATTCAATAAAGCCTGCGCAAGGCGCGATCACAAGAAGAACGGGGGAGGGCCATTCCGGAGTTTGGAATGGCTCTTCTTATTTGAGCATGAGCTTTGGGCGGGAATTGAGTGACGAGTGAAGGGAAAACGCGGCTGGATGTACTACTTGTGGAGCGGGGCATTGCGCCGAGCCGCGAGCGGGCGCGGGCACTCATCCTGGCCGGCCGCGTGTTGGTGCGCGAGCAAAAGATGGAAAAGGCGGGCGCAACGGTGGCCGGGGATGCGCCGATCCGGCTGCTGGGCGGCGATATGCCCTATGTGAGCCGGGGTGGCGTCAAGCTGGCCGCCGCGCTGGAACACTGGAAGATTGAGGTGGAGGGCCGCGTCTGCGTGGATGTGGGCGCATCGACCGGAGGATTTACCGACTGCCTATTGCAGCATGGCGCGGCCCATGTGACAGCGATCGATACTGGGTACGGTCAGATTGCGGCGACGCTGCGCAGCGACGCACGGGTGCGGCTTATGGAGCGGACCAACGCGCGGTTGCTGGAGCCGGGGGCGTTGGCGGGCGAGCCAAAGCTGACTCTGCTGGTGATGGACGTGTCGTTTATTTCGGCGACGCTGGTTTTGCCGGCGGTGGTTGCGGCGGCACCTTCGTTGACTGAGGTTGTGATCCTGGTGAAGCCGCAGTTTGAGGCAGGCCGCGAGCACGTGGGTAAGGGCGGCATTGTGCGCGATCCTAAGGCGCACCAGCTGGCGATCGACAAAGTTGCCGAATGCGTGCAATCGCTGGGCTGGAAGGTGGAGGGCACGATTCCGTCGCCAATCACGGGCATGGAGGGGAACAAGGAGTTCCTGCTGTATGGGAAGCGGGGCTGAAAAAGCAGCAAGTCGGCGAGTCTGCGGGGTGCTGCAGCGAGCTCCGCTAGATCGCCGGCCACATGATTTGGCGCCTTTCCACCCTTTCCACGGTGATGCTGCGGAAAGGGCGCGCATCCAGTGCTGACTTGCCAACTGCTCATCTTCTAACGCCGTTTACCCCGATCCGATAAACTGGGACCGCATGATACGCGTTGCGATAGTTTCAAAGCCGAACCGGGAAGAGTTGGCGCGACTGCTGCCCGAGCTGATTTCCTGGCTGCGCGAACACGACTACGATCCGCTGCTGGACGACGAGAGCGGAAAGTATACCGATGCGGCACCCTGTGTGAATCGCGCGGATCTGCCCGCGCACGCGCCGGGACTGGTGATTGTACTGGGCGGCGATGGAACGTTGCTCTCGGTGGCACGGATTTTTGCCTCGTACGGAACACCAATCCTGGGAGTTAATGTAGGGTTCTTGGGATTCCTGACCGAGGTGCGGCTCGGGGATCTCTACACCACGCTTGAGAGCTGGTGCGAGGGTTGCCACCGCATCGACGAGCGCTCGATGCTGCACGCGGACCTTTGGCGTGGCGGCGAGAAGCAATCAAGTTTTACGGCGCTGAACGAAATCGTGGTATCGAAGGGCGAGATTGCCCGCATGGGAGACTTTGCCGTGGAACTGGACGGCAAACCCGTGGCGCGATTCCGGGCCGACGGGGTGATTGTGTCGACGCCGACCGGATCGACAGCGTACACGCTGGCTGCGAATGGGCCGATCCTGACGCCGGACGTGGATGCGATGGTGGTGACACCCATCTGCCCACATCAGCTCACGCTGCGGCCTATTGTGGTGCGCGGCGACGCCGCGCTAAACGTGCGCGTGGAAGGCGTTCCCGAGTTGGCGCTGCTGACGGTTGATGGGCAGCAGGCGGTGGAGCTCAAGCGTGGCGACGAGGTGCGCTGTCACCGGTCGAGCCACACAGTGAAGCTGGTGCGGCTGACGGACTCGGGATTCTTCGAGGCGCTGAGGAGCAAGTTGAGCTGGGGCGAGCTGTAAAGACATAATCGCCGACTTAGTTGTTCGTCAGCTCGTTGAGCAGGACGCGGGCCTTGGAGGCGAGGGTATGCGCGCCATCAACGTCGCCTGAGGCCATCGCGGCCTTGGCTTGCTTGATGAATTCGCGGATATGGTCGGCGGTCTTTTGCTCTTGCTCGCCGAGCGGGTGATTGATGTTTTTCAGGCCCTGTTCAACCGAATTGATGGAGTCTTCAGTCTGACGGCGGAAGTCAGCCGGATCGCCGGAGGAGAGCTGGCCGATGGCGCTCACCTCAGGGCTGGAATTGGCAGCCTGGTCGGTGGTGTCGGCCGGTTTTGGCTTTTTCTTCTTTGCCACCGGTTTCTGTACTGGTTGAGGCGGGGTTGGAGCCTCTTGAGTTGGTTTGGTGGGAATGGTTTCGTTGGGCGGAGGCGGGGCGTTGGCCGGCGGGGGAATGGAAGCGGCATCAACAGGCGCAAAAGGGGGCAACTGCGCCTTCTGCTGCTTGTGAGAGCACGCAGTTAACACCAGAGGCAACAGCAAAATAACGCATTTGAAAGGGAATCTCATTACTCGGATTCCTTGTCGCTGACCGCGCCCGCAGCTTTGAACGGGCGGCGTCCCCCATTCAGTGGAGGCAAGAGGAATACGCAGACTGAAAATCCGAACCTTGCCCTGAGACTGATTGTACTTCCACACTGCCGTGGTGCAACTGGAGAATGCGGTAAGTCATTGCCAGGCCAATGCCGCTGCCGCCGGTCTTGGTGGTGAAGTAGAGATCGAAGATCTTCTCGCGAATCTCATCGGGAATTCCGGCGCCCTGGTCGCGGATGCTAAGCACGGCTTCTTTCGACCCGGATGCGGCAAAGCGGTCGCCGCCGTTGGAGGGGGATCTGCGGTCACCCTGGAGCGTGACATGGAGCGTGCCGCCGTCAGGCATCGCTTGGGCGCCGTTCTGAATCACGTTAAGCACGGCCTGCTTGAACAGATCGCTGTCGACGTTGGCGATGAGCGGCTCATCGGGCATGGAGCTTACCAGGGTGACGTTGCGTGTGGAGAACTCGTCGCTGGCGAGAGTCAAAACGTCGGCGACGACGGTGCGCAGGTCCTGCTCGTGAAGCTGCAGCTCGACGGGCCGCGAGAAATCGACCAGGGTCTGGACGACGCGATCGAGGCGGTCGAATCTCGGCGTCGATTACATCGAGGTGCCGCATGGCTGGCGCGCCGGTGTCGCCGAGTTTGGCCTTGAGCAGCTCGAGATGAACCACGATGGCGTTGATGGGATTCTTGACCTCGTGGCCTACGCCGGAGGTGAGGCGGCCGATGGCGGCCATGCGGCGCGAGAGCTCGAGCTCCGATTCGATTTCTTCGGCGGATTCGATGTCGTGAAGGGTGACGAGCGCGCCCAGCCCCTGACCGTTTTCGTCGTCGTGGATGAAGTCGACCGAGGCTCGTATGCGGCGGCCGGTCTCGGTGCGAATCTCTTCCTGCACCATGGAGACGCCGGCATCGACGGCTTCCCAGAGCGAGCGGCCAAGAACTGTGGTGCGGTCGAAGATGTCGCGGGCGTGGAGCCCGAGAACGTAGTCACGGTCGATGTGGAGAAAGCGGCAGGCAGCCTCGGAGACGAGCACGGCGCGGCCGTCGCCGGTGAAAAGAAGGATGCCGTCCTGCAGGTTGCCGAGGATCTGGTCGAGGTTTTCCTTCAGGGCCGAGAAGACTTCTTCGACATTGCGCATGCGCTGACCAATCTTCTCGATCTTGCTGGAGACACGGGTGGCCAACTCCTGCGAGGAGCCTGAAGATTCCTCTTCTCCAGCGTCGCCGGGCGTGGCCCAGTAGTCGAGCTGCTGGCTGATCTGTTCCATGGGCCGAAGGGCGAAGTTGGAGAGCAGGAAGGCGACCAGCAGCCCAGTGCCGAGAGCGAAGGCCATGAGCAAGATGGCTTGCTTGAGCCAGGGCTTGTAGGACCGCGCCCAGCAGCGTGGTGCGCACGCCGACATGGACTGATGGCAAAGAGCTGCGCCGTTGCGTTCGAGCGGCACCTTGACGTCGAAGACCTTGGGGGCGCCAAAGACTTCGAGCAGGAGCTGGGGGGGATCGTCGTCGAGAAGCTGCTGATAGTTTGGCCGGACCGGCATCGGCTGGTCTTCGCTGCCGGCGTTGGTGCTGAGCAGGATGCTGGACTGGGCGTCGCCGATGTTGACGTCGTAGATGGTGGGCGAGTAGCGGACGGCCGAGTCGACGCGTCCTGAAGCGAAGCGTCGCTGCGCACCGCCTGGGCCTCAAGAAAGCGCAGCTGGAGATAGTTATTGGGATCGACCTTCTGGTCTCTGAGGCCGTTTTCGAAGGGCGTTTGGAGCGGCGAGGCGGATCTGCTCGGCCTCCATCCGAGATTGTTATCGTAGGACTGCCGCACGGCCTCGTGGACGAGTTGGCCTACGTAGACGAGCGAGATGAGTCCGGCGATGAGGAACACCAGGCCGGTAATGGCAAGCACGAGTTTGGTTTTAAGGCGCATGGTCGATCGGCTATAATTGTCATTCTGGTTGTCAGGCCTGTTGGTCGCTCCGGTACGGCTGTACTCCTTAAGTTTATTGTGGAGGGTTTTGAGGCTTACGCCGAGGATTTCCGCGGCGCGGGTCTTGTTTTGGCCGGTGGCCTCGAGGGTGCGCAGGATAAGCATTCGTTCGGCTTCATCGACGGTCGTGCCCACGTGTACGGGGACCAGGCCGGCGTCGGAGGAGCTTGCGCAAGCGCGGTGCGGCGACTTGCCGAAGCCGGGCGGCAGATGGCCGGCATCGAGGGGCGCGCCATCGGGGCAAAGGATGACGGCGCGCTCGATGGTGTTGCGAAGCTCGCGGGCGTTGCCGGGCCAGTCGTAACTCATCATGCGGTCGAGCATGGAAGAAGCCAGGCCCGAGACCTTGCGGCCGTGCTTCTGGTTCATCTCGCTCACCATGGCCTCGGCCATGGCCGGCAGGTCTTCAATGTGGTCGCGCAGAGCCGGCATGTGGATGTTGAAGACATTGAGGCGATAGTAGAGATCGGCGCGCAGGTGGCCTAGCTCAACGGCGCTGCCGGGGTCGCGATTGGTGGCGGCGAGCACGCGAACGTCCACGTCCTGTTCAGTGCGAGCGCCCAGACGACGCAGTTTGCGCTCTTCAAGAACGCGTAGCAGCTTGGCCTGCGTAGCGACGGGCATTTCGCCAATTTCGTCGAGCATCAGCGTTCCTCCGGAAGCAAGCTCGAAGCAGCCGGCACGGCGTTCGGCAGCGCCGGTGAATGCACCTTTTTCGTGACCGAAGAGCTCGCTTTCGATGAGCGTTTCAGGAATGGCGGCGCAGTTGACGGCGACAAACGGCCGCGCCTTGCGCGGACTGAGCGCATGCAGCGTGCGGGCCACCAGTTCCTTGCCGGTGCCGCTTTCGCCGGTAATGAGCACTGAAACGTTGGAGGGAGCGATCTGCTCGATGAGGCCGAAGATTTCGCGCATGGCCTTGGAGCTGCCCACCATGGCGCCGAGGACGCCGCTCTCGCGCAGGCGGCGGCGCGCGATTTCAAGCTCGATGGCGGTATCGCGCTGGCGTGTGGCATTGGCCAGGATGGTACGCAGGCGCGTGGCGTCGACAGGCTTTTGCAGAAAGTCGTAGGCGCCCAGCTTCATGGCGTCGACCGCGAGCTGGATGGAGCCCATGGCGGTGAGCACAACCACGGCCATGCTGGAGTTAACACCCGAAGCGTATTCAGCGAGTTTGGTCAGCAGGCCGATGCCGTCGAGCCGGGGCATCTTGAGATCGGTGACCACGATGGCCGGTTCCCAGGCAAGAGCCTTCTCCCATGCTTCAATGCCGTCGCGCGCCGTCTCTGTGCGGTAACCCCAGCCGGAGATGAGCTCGGCAAGGCCCATGAGGGCATGGGGTTCGTCTTCGGCAATCAGGACCTTCACTTCGTTTGCCATAAGCTATCTTCCCGGCCATATGCAGCCTTGCTGTATCCCGTAATGATAACAACGCCAGCGGTTTGAAGACGCGCCGGTGGCGCTTGCAGGCTACAACCGCATGATGGACGCGCAGAACAGCTCCTGCGAACCAAATATTGGCGACGGACCCAAACTTATCGAGAGGGAGACCTGGAAGCCAGGACGGCTGCGGAATCGCCACGGACCCGGATACAATACTTGGATGAACCCAAGCGCCGATGGGCAGTGGCGATTCCGTTCCCAAGCGGGAAAATCAGGACCTGTTGCATGAAGAACCTGCTGCGCCTGCTGCGCTATGGGCTGCCCTACACGCTGGAGTGGATTCCGGGCGTTGTTCTGCTCGCCGCGGTAGGCATACTTGATACCTTTCGAGTTCTCCTGCTGCAACCCATCTTCGATCAGGTTCTGCGGCCCGACGCGCCCGAAGGCCCGATTACACTTGGCCTTCCCAGCAGCCGGTGGCACTTTGATTTAAGACTCCTCGTCCCCCATTTCCTGCACATGCACAATGCATGGAACGTGGTGGCTTTCGCCTTGGTTGTTTCCACTCTGGCCAAGGGACTTTGCGATTATCTCGGCACCTACCTGGTGAACTATGCCGGATTCGGCACCATCACCGACCTGCGCAATCATCTTTACGAAGCCACGCTGCGCCGCTCGGCAAGCTTTTTTCACAAACATCCCACCGGAACCATTCTTTCGACGCTGATCAACGACGTGGACCGTGTGCAGATTGCGTTGAGCTCGGTGATCGGCGATTTTCTGCAGCAGTTCTTCACCTTCTTCGTCGGTCTGGCGCTTGTCATCCGGCTGGGCGGACACCTTAGTTGGGCGTTGTTGTTGTTTGTGCCTGTCGTGATCACATCGTCGCGCAAGATCGGCAGAGAAGTGCGTACCCGCACTCGAAGTGGGCAGGACAAGCTGGCGGAAGTCCAGAACATCCTGCATGAGACCGTAACCGGCAACCGCATCGTGAAGGCCTTCAGCACCGAGTTGTGGGAGGTTTTGCGCTTCAAAGAGGCTGCACGGCGATTGTTCCGCGCCAACCTTCGCAATGTGCGCATTCAATCCATCAGCTCACCACTGATGGACTCGATCGGCGCGGTGGCGATTGCCATGTTTCTGTTCATCGGGCGCAACGAGATTATGCACGGCCGCATGACCATGGGCCTGTTTGGCACGTTCATTATTTTGCTTTTCAAGCTGTACGATCCAGTGCGCAAGTTTGCATACTTCTACAACAGCTTCCAGCAGGCGATGGGCGCGTCGGTGTCAATCTTCGGCTTTTTCGATACCGAGGACGACGTGAAGGAAAAGCCGCGCGCGGCCAACTTGAAGCGGTTCCAGCGCTCTATCCAGTTCGAAAACGTGGGTTTCTCGTATTCGACCGAAGAGGGCGAGCACCAGATTCTGCATAACATCGATCTGGAGGTGCAGGCCGGCGAGGTGCTGGCGGTGGTGGGGCCCAGCGGGGCTGGTAAATCTACGCTCGTAAATCTGATTCCGCGCTTTTTTGACGTGACGACCGGAAAGATAATGCTGGATGGGCGCGACATTCGCGACTTGACGCTGGCCTCGCTGCGCCGGCAGGTAGCGCAAGTGACGCAGGAGACGATTCTGTTCAACGACACGGTGCGGAACAATATTGCCTACGGTCGGCCCGATGTGAAGCTCTCGCTGGTGGAGCAGGCCGCACACAACGCGCTCGCTCACGACTTCATCGTGCGGATGCCGCAGGGCTACGACACGGTAATCGGCGAGAAAGGGTTCAGGCTTTCGGGCGGCGAGCGGCAGCGAATTGCGATTGCCCGCGCGATTCTGAAGAATGCGCCTATCTTGATTCTGGATGAAGCCACCTCCGCGCTCGATGCGGAAAGCGAATCGCTGGTACAGGTGGCGCTGGCCAACCTGATGCAGGACCGCACGGTGGTGGTGATTGCGCACCGGCTTTCCACTATCCGGCGCGCCAATCGCATTGCGATGCTCGAGGATGGACGTATAACGGCGATCGCCTGCCACGAGGAACTGCTGATCACATCGCCGATGTATCAGAAGTTGTACCAGTTGCAGTTCATCGATATGCCCGAGGCAAATGGCAATGGGGCGTCGATGGCTGCGCCGGCCATGATTGCCGGCGTGGAGGGATAGCAGGAATGCCTTTGTATTCCATGACCGGATTTGCGCGGGTGCAGGCGCGGGCCAGATGAGCAGCTTGGCTATACGCTGAGCTTGAAGAGCGTGAATCACCGGTTTCTCGATCTGCAGTTTCGCCTGCCCAGCGGGCTGGACGGGCTGGAGATGGAACTGCGCAAGGTTTTGAAAGAAGCGCTAGTGCGCGGGCACTTGGAGTTGATGCTCTCGATAGATCGCAGCACGCAGCAGCATGCCGGCTACAACCGCGAGTTGGTGGCAGGTTACATTGCGGCATTCAACCAAGCGCGCGCGGAGCATGGACTCGATGGCGATTTGGATTTGAATGCGGCGTTGCGGCTGCCCGGAGCGTTGCAAGCCGATATCCGCGGTGAAGAGGATCTGACGGCGCTGGCCGCGAGCGTGATGGAGCAGATTGGCCCGCTGCTGGAGCAGTTGAAAACGATGCGCGCGCGCGAAGGCGAGGCATTGGCGGCTCTTCTGCATGGAACGCTGGACCGTCTGGCCGAAGCGACCGCGGGAGTGACGGAGCTGCGCGGCGAGATTGAAGATCGCTACAAGGAGCGGCTGGCGCAGAGACTGGCGAACGCCGTCGGGCCCGACTTTAACCAGCAGCGCGTGCTTGAAGAGGTTGCCGTGCTGGTGGAGCGCAGCGATGTGTCAGAAGAGCTGGAGCGGATGACGACGCACATCGGGCATTTCCGCGAACTGCTCAACGGTGGCGGCGAGACCGGCAAGAAACTGGATTTTCTGCTGCAGGAGATGAATCGCGAAGCCAATACGCTCTTTCAAAGACCAGCGGCGTAAGCGGCAAAGGGAACGCGGGTAACGGAACTGGGTCTGGCAATGAAGTCTGAGATTGAGAAAGCGCGAGAGCAGATACAGAATATTGAGTAAAGCAGGCACCAGGGACTAGGCTACTAGGGACACTAGGCTGACTAGGGACTAGGGATTCAGAGCTACAAGATACTGGTTGCTGGCTGGCAAAACGAGGAGAACGTGGCAGGAATTCTATTTATTATCTCGGCGCCTTCGGGGTCGGGCAAGAGCACGCTGGTAAGCGAACTGCGCAAGCAGGTGAGCGGCGTAGACTTTTCGGTTTCGTGGACGACTCGCACGCCGCGCGGTTCAGAAGAGAACGGGCGCGAGTATAACTTCACCACGCGCGAAGAGTTTCAACGAATGATCGACGCAGGGCTCTTTCTTGAGTACGCTGAGGTCTTCGGCAATCATCTGTATGGGACGGCGCGCTCATCGCTGGACCAGGCCAGAAGCGAAGGTCACGATCTGGTGCTCGATATCGATGTGCAGGGTGGGGCTCAGGTGAGGACCAAAATGCCTGAGGCGGTGAGCATCTTTGTGCTGCCGCCAAACCCCAAAGTGCTGCGCACGCGGCTCAGGAACCGGATGCGCGCAGAGGGCATGGTGGACGAGTACGGAGCTTTACCGGCGGCTGAGCGAGGCCAGCAAGGAGATTGAGAATTACAGGCAATACGGTTATATTTTGATCAACGACATCCTTGACCGGGCAGTGGCGCAACTGGAGGCAATTGTTCTGGCCGAGCGTTTCTACCGGAATGGCGAGGCCATTGCTTATCGGCAGCGCCGAGTGTTGGAGGTCGCCGCAGCCTGCCTGCAGATAAACTCGCAGGAGCGGCTTAAACCTGTGCTGGAAGCCTTTGGGATCGACGGCGAATCCGGCCAGCAACAACTTCCCTTTGGAGACGAACCCGATGACGATTGAGACCAGCTTTGATTCCAATTACCGCAAGGTACTGGTTGCGGCGCGCCGCGCACGCCAGTTGCAGAACGGCTCGCATGCATTAGTTCCCAGCCAGTCAACCAAGGCCTGCCGCATTGCGCAGGAAGAGATTGAAGCCGGCAAGATCTCCTACGTAAAGGCCGACGTTGCCGTCACCAAGCCGTTGGTTGAAGGCCCGGCCATTCCGATTCTGCTGAGCTGAAAAAGCAGGGAACAGGGATCAGGGATCAGGGATCGGTTAACGGCGGCGGGCGGAGTGAACGATGTGCGTGCTGGGTGTCGCTGAAGGCTGGTTCATCCGTTCTCTCACGCTCGCAATAGATCGGGGTCATATCCACCACCGTTCCGCTGCTTCATTGTTCGATTCTTCGCTGCTTTCCTGATCCCTGACCTCTGATCCCTGACCCCTGTTCTAAAATCAATCCATGAGAGTCACGGTGGGCGTCATCGGTGGAATCGCCGCCTACAAGGCTGCCGAGCTGGTGCGTGCGCTGCAGCGCGCGGGCGCCGAGGTTCATGTGGTGATGACCGCATCGGCGCAGCGATTCGTGCAGCCGCTCACGTTTGCCGCGCTCACCGGCCATCGCGTCATCACCAGCCTGTGGGATGAGTTCAGCGCGGGCGAACCTGACCCCGAGCAAAACGGAATCGATCACATCGCCGAGGCGCAGTGGACCGAAGCGCTGGTCGTGGCTCCGGCAACCGCGAACATTCTGGCCAAGTTTGCCAACGGCATTGCCGACGATTTTCTTTCCACCATGTATCTGGCCACCGAAGCGCCGGTGCTGGTGGCTCCCGCAATGAACGTGAACATGTGGAACCATGCGGCCACGCAGGCGAATCTTGAAACTCTCGCCAGCGCGGCGTGCGCGTAGTTGATCCCGGCACCGGCGACCTGGCCTGCGGCATGGTGGGCGCGGGGCGCATGGCGGAGCCAGAAGCCATTGCCGAGATGGTAATGAAGACACTGAACCGGCGTCGCGATCTTGCCGGCGAAGTGGTACTGGTAACCGCGGGCGGCACGCGCGAGGCAATCGACCCGGTGCGGTTCGTGGGCAATCGCTCCAGCGGCAAGATGGGATACGCCCTGGCCGAGGCCGCGCAGAATCGCGGCGCAAAGGTCGTGCTGGTGAGCGGTCCAACTGCGCTGCGTGCGCCGGCGCGTTGCGAGTTTATTTCAGTTACCACCGCCGATGAGATGAGAGAAGCGGTTCTTTCGCGGCAGAGCGAGGCGACCCTGGTGATTAAAGCCGCAGCCGTCGCCGATTACCGGCCTGTAGCCGTGAGCGAGCAGAAGCTTAAGCGCAGCGGACCGCTGACGCTCGAACTCTCTCCCACTGAAGACATTCTTGCCGAAGTTGTAAGGCGTCGTCGCCCCAGCCAGATCATCGTAGGCTTTGCCGCCGAGACTCACGACGAACTTGAGAACGGCCGCGCCAAGCTGCTCAAAAAGGGCGCGGATGCCATCGTAGTGAACAACGTGGCGGGACGCGGCGTCGGCATTGATGCGGATGAGAATGCGGCCACGTTCTTAACGTCGACCAAGGCCATCGAGCTGCCGCAAATGTCCAAGCGTGAACTCGCCGATCGCATTCTGGATGAGATTGCCGCTCTGCGCTCGCCCCGGCCCATGATGTTGGAGTTCGATGGCGAACAGCCTGCCGATGAGCCGGCGCAGCAGGGCGAGGATCGCGTGCTCGAAGAGACAGTAGTGGTTGCCGCGTCGCGCCGCCAGCTTGTGGTGGAGTAGGCTCGCTTGGCGCAACCGCTCACATCCGAAATGCGCGAGGCGCTCGCAGAGCGCATGCGTTTCTATCGCGACCTGGGGCTGACGGAGTTTTATCGACGGCCGGTAGAAGCTGCGGAAGACCGTTGGCCCTAACATCGAGTCAGGTTGCCCCATCCTTTGCGCAGTCCGCCCTAGCGGATGCGGAAAGGGTGGGAGACCACACAAGACTACTGACTCCACCCAAATCTCAATCCAACTTTCTTGGAGAGGAACCAGCCATTCCCGCACGCAAAGACATTCCCGCCCCACCGCAGATTGACGCGACGTCATTGCGCCAGCCGAACGCGCCGCCGCGCTCCAGATCATTCGCGAAGACATCGGCGACTGCACGCGTTGCGCGCTGCACAAGGGCCGCAACAAGATTGTGTTTGCCGACGGATCGCCCACGGCGCGGCTCATGTTCGTGGGCGAGGGGCCGGGCGCCGACGAAGACGCGCAGGGGCTGCCGTTTGTGGGCCGCGCGGGGCAACTGCTCAACAACATGATCGCGGCCATGGGCCTCAAGCGCGAAGAGGTCTACATCGCCAACGTGGTCAAGTGCCGGCCGCCGGGCAACCGCACGCCCGAGCCGGAAGAGGCCAATACCTGCTCGCCGTTTCTCTTCCGCCAGATCGACGTGGTGCGGCCGCAGGTGCTGGTGGCGCTGGGCGCAACGGCGGCCACCTATCTCCTGGGCCAGCGGCAGCCGCTTGCCGGCCTGCGCGGGCGCGTGCACGCATTTCGCGGATGCCAGCTGATCGTGACGTATCATCCGGCATTCCTGCTGCGCGACCCGCGGCAAAAGAAGGAAGCCTGGGCGGATCTGCAGATTGCGATGAGGGAATTGGGGCTGAAGCCGCCGGCGAAGTGATAGCGAGTCAGCAAGCCGGCGCGCCCCTGGGCAAGCCGGGAGTATGAATTTGCAGGGGTACCCCCCTCTCTTTCCGTCAGATAAGTATTCTGTTTTCATCAACTCAGGCGATGATTTTCGCTCCGCGTATTTGGAAATGCGCGACTTGCCGGTAGAAATATGAAAACAAAGCACTTGCGCTGCCCTTTAGCCTGAATTTCTCACCGGGAAGTTAGCGCGGCACAGAAAAACACCGCAGCGGTACAGATTCTGTGGGGTTCTTTTACAGTTTCTGTACGGCTTCTGTATAGCTGTGAAGGCCAAATCTCGCCTAAGTTTTTGATTCCATTGAAGCGACGCACGGCTGAACAGTTTCTGCGTGGTTTCTTGAATCAAAGAAAGCGTCTTTGCATTCCTGAGAAGCGCGGGCGGCGGCGCGGTCACGGTGTTGGTAACGTTCTTAATTTTCTCTCGAGCCATGTTTGAATCTCCCCTTTTTTGCATTCCCGAAACCATTGTGCAACGGGAGGGCAAAATTAAATGCAAATGCGGCGGGAAAATTTCAGCAAGGGGATTCCGCCTATGAGATATGCGGGTTAGCTTTAATACTGTTCACTTAGGGAACCCGCACGCCCGGGGGAGTGTTGGCCAATCCCACCCATTCCGCGCTTGGCATCAGGTGATTCACTCGTTAAACCGCCTCTCGGTCTCCCCATTCGCGTTCCGATCAGTTTGTCGGCAAGTGTGACCCTTGCGCGAAAGGCAACCGCGGATTCTTCGTCACTGCGCTCCTCAGAATGACAGCGTAATTGTGGTGGCGGCGTCTTGGATTCGGGATCGCTGGTGTGCGGTCCCTTACTCGGAAGTCACTCTGCGCTAAGCACAGAATTGCCGCAAAAACTTGAGCATGATTTCCGGTGCGCTCATCTTATTGAGCTTGGAGCGGATTCGAGAAGTGGGGCACCGACTTTCATCTAACTGCGAGCCGATCAAATAAGTGAACGGTATTGGGGTTAATACTGCAGTTGTATTTGCCGGAGTCCGGAATATGGAGGCAAGAGACAAGTGCCCGACTCCTGCTCCGTTCGATTCGCAAGGTGAAGGGCGGCGTGAATTGGCAGATTTGGAGAAAAGGCCCGGCCCAAAAGCCTCGAATTGAGTTCGTCGCATCCAGGAGCCTGAAGGCCCCTGCTTCCTCCGGACGGCCATGTATTGTTTCAAGACACTATAAGTTCTGATCCTTCCTAATTCCAGATGCAATCGTGGGACGCTTTACTCGCGGCAACTTGTAAACTGGAGATGCATGGACCTTCCGCAAGAGAGTTCCAGCCACGAGTCCCCTACTCCGCAGGTTGCCACTGACCCGGCGCGGGCGGCGGCGCTTTTTGAGCAGTCGGCGACGATTATGGCGCGGCTGCGCGCACCCGGCGGATGCCCCTGGGACCGCGAGCAGAATTTCGATACCATTCGCAAATACACCCTGGAAGAGACTTACGAGGTCTTCGACGCCATCGACCGGCGCGACTTTCCGCACCTGGCCGAGGAACTGGGCGACCTGCTGCTGCAGGTGCTGTTCTACGCCGAAATGGCTGCCAACGAAGGCCGGTTCACCATTGCCGACGTGCTTGACCACCTGAACCGCAAGCTCGTTCGACGCCATCCGCATGTGTTTGGCGACGAGGCCGCGCGCGCCGCCGGCAACAAGGCCGAGGTCGACCTGCGGGTAGCGGATTCGGCAGAAGGAGTGCTGCGCAATTGGGAGGAGATCAAGGCCGCCGAGAAAGCCGGCAAGACCTTCAGCAACTCGACCGACACTGCGTCACCCGCCGCGTCGAGGCTCGATTCCGTCCAGCGCGCGATGCCGGCTCTACTTGAGGCGGCGAAGCTGGGCGGGAAGGCGCAGAAATCGGGATTCGATTGGCCGGACTGGCGCGATTTGCTGCCCAAAATCGCGGAAGAAACCGCGGAGCTGAGGCTGAAGCTGCGTCAGGCGATCCTGGGCGCAAGCCTGCCATCGAGGCCGAACTTGGCGATCTGCTCTTTACCGTCGTGAATCTCGGCCGGCACCTGGGCGTCGACGCGGAGATGGCCTTGCGCGGCTGCAATCTGCGTTTCCGCGAGCGCTTTCGCGAGATGGAGATGGCGTCTCCCCGACCGCTTGAGGAACTGGCTCCCAACGAACTTGAGGACCTGTGGGCGGCAGCCAAACGAAAGCTCGCTGCCGAGCAGGGCAGCAATTCACCCTATGCCGACGACGCAACGCAGAGACCCGGAGCGCACTCGTGATTCTTCGATTTCGCGAGTGCCGGGGATTTGAAGAGCTTGAAGCCTGCGTCGAGCTTGAGATTGAAACCTGGGGCTACGATCCCGCCGAGCTTGGTGCCAAAGAAGACGTTTCTGTTAGCGCAGAAGATCGGCGGTCAGGTAATCGGGGTGTTCGAGTTAAGAGACAGCGGCGCTAGCGGACCTAATTGGCTTTGCCATGGCGCTGCCCGGCATCAAGAATACGGCCCATCGGACCGACGCCCTATCTGCACTCGCATATGCTTGCGGTAAAAGAGGGCTACCGGAACCGGGGCCTGGGCTTTCGGCTCAAGCTGGAGCAGCGCCGGGATGCGCTTTCTCGCGGCATCGGCAAATGGAATGGACCTTCGATCCTCTTGAAATCAAAAACGCTTATTTAAATATCCACAGGCTGGGAGCCTTAGTTTGCGAGTATCGACCCGATTTCTATGGTGTATCCTCATCTCGACTGCAGGGTGGGCTCCCGACCGACCGTTTGCTTGCGGTGTGGGAGCTGAATTCGAACCGAGTGCAGTCAATTCTTGACGGCCATCCGGCAGTCGAACGCAGTATCGAGGAGCGGATTCAGGTTCCGGCTTCCATCTACCAGTGGAAGGCTTCGGATGGAGATCGCCACCGCGCCCTCGATGTTCAGTTAGAGAACCGGGAGAAGTTTCAGCGGGCATTTGAAAAGGGTTTAGCTGTAACCGGCTACTCACTCGATGCGGAGGGGAATGGAGTCTTTGAGCTGGGCTCGATTGCGGACGTAGTTTGAGGCTCAATTCCGGTAGTGATTTTAGTGTTGAAGAAACTTCAAAGGAACCCCGATAAACATGAGAATCGATGCCATTATCCTGCGCGAACTTCAACATGCCGCTGGTGCGACCGTTTGAAACCAGCTTTGGCGTCACCCGCAACCGGCGCGTTCTGCTGTCGGAGATTCAATCAGAGGGATTGACCGGCTGGGGCGAGTGCACGGTTGGCGAGCGGCCGTATTTCTCCGGCGAATCGACTGACAGCGCCTGGTCGGTGATTACGCAGGAGCTCGGTCCGATGCTGGCCGCTGAAGTCGCCCGATCACGGCGGAGACTGCCCGCGCATCTTCAAGCGGGTGCGCGATAACCGCATGGCGAAAGCCACGCTTGAAAACGCCATCTGGGACCTTGAAGCGCAACGCGAGGGCATCTCGCTTTCGCGGCTGCTGGGCGGAGTTCGCGACGTCATCCCCTGCGGAGTCTCGCTGGGCATTCAAAAGTCGATTCCGGAGCTTCTCGAGACGATTGAACGCGAGCTCGATGCCGGTTACCGGCGCATCAAGCTCAAATGCAAACCCGGATGGGACATTGAGGTCTTTGAGCGTGTGCGCAATCGCTGGCCTGGAATCATGCTGAGCTGCGACGCGAACTCAGCGTATCGCCTTCACGACGCCGACCACATTCTCTCGTTCGATGCCTTCGACTTGCTGATGATTGAGCAGCCATTGTGGCACGACGATTTTTATTTTCACTCCATGCTGCAAAGGCGGCTCAACACGCCCATCTGCCTGGATGAATCGATTCACAACCGCCGCGACGCGCTTGCAGCGATCGAGATGGAGTCGTGCAGGATCATCAATATCAAGCTGGGCCGCGTGGGGGGATTCTCAGAGGCCATCGCCGTGCACAACGCGGCCGAGGAACGCGGTATTCCCGTATGGTGCGGCGGCATGCTGGAGTCGGGCATCGGCCGTTCGCACAACATCGCGCTCGCAACACTTGAAAACTTCACGCTGCCGGGCGACGTGTCGGCTTCGGAACGATACTTTGCCGAGGACATCATCGAGCCGGCGGTGGAGGTATCGCGCGAGGGCGAGATTGCCATTCCCGATACGCCCGGCCGCGGCTACGAGGTAAAGCCCGAGCTCATCGAGCGCCTTACCGTGCGCAAAGAGATGATCCGCGCCCTTGAGCTAGTGGGCTGAATTCGCGCCATCGTGGTCTAATAATTGAGCCAGAGAGTCTGGGTGCCCCATGTTTCGATTTTGAGAACTGTGAGGCCACGACCCTGTGCAGGCGCTCGTCTGCGCGATTGGGCTTGAGGGACACACATTGGAGGCGTTCGTTGTGAAACGAATTTGTCGCAGCACATTTCTGTTCTTGCTCTTGATTTCAGCGCTTGCCGCGGAAACTCAGTTTGTTCATGCGCAAAGCGCCGCAATGAGCGTTGCCGAAAAGCCGGTGGCGCTGCTGCCCGGCCTCGACCGGCAGTTGATGGATACCAGCGCGGACGCCTGCGTGAATTTTGCCCAGTACGCGTGCGGCAATTTCTCCAAGCTGTATTCGATCCCCGCAGACATGCCCAGCTACGGATCGTTTTACATTATTTATGACCACACTGAGGCCGTAGTGCACCAGATGCTTGAAAAGCTTGCCGACAAGAGCGCGCAGCACACGGCAAACGAACAGAAGATCGGCGACTATTATGCCAGTTGCATGGACGAGAACGCGGTTTACGCCCAGGGATTAAAGCCATTGCAGCCCGAGCTCGATCGCATCGCCGCGCTCACCGATAAAAAGCAGCTTACCGCGCTGCTGGCACATTACCAGCTCATCAGCGTGAACGCGTTTTTCAACTACAGCGAGCAGCAGGATTTCAACGACGCGACCAAACAGATTGCGTCGGTCGATCAGGGCGGGCTTGGATTGCCCGAGCGGGACTACTACTTCCGCACCGGCGAAGCGGCCGATAAGACGCGCAAGGAATATGTGGAGCATGTGGCGAACATGCTTCGCCTTGCCGGTGAACCGGCCGACAAAGCGGCAGCCGATGCCGAAAAGATCATGACGCTTGAGACTGCGCTGGCCAAGGTGTCGATGGACGTGACATCGCGGCGCGATCCGCACGCCGTTTATCACATGATGACGTTGGCCAAGTTGATTGAACTGGCTCCGGGAATTGACTGGCGCGGATTTGTTGCCGAAACGGGCGTGACGGGGATCGATGATTTGAACGTTGCGAATCCCGACTTCTTCAAAGGATTGCAAGCCGGGCTCGACAGCACCGATCTTGAGACGATCAAGGCCTATCTGCGCTGGCAACTGATCGACTTCCATTCCCGGTTACGCTTTGCCGAAGGCAATGGATTTAGAAGATTTCGACTTCGGTGGCCGCAAGCTAATTGGCCAACCGGAGCAGCGGCCGCGCTGGAAGCGCTGCACGTCGGCAACCGAGAATGCGCTGGGCGAAGCGGTCGGCCAGGTTTACGTTGCATCGCAGTTTCCAGCGTCGAGCAAGGAATATGCGCTGCAAATGGTTCATGACATCGAGGGGGCAATGGGCCGCGAGATCGACAACCAGTCATGGATGAGCCCTGAGACCAAGGCCAAGGCGGAAGTCAAGCTGCACATGGTTGCAGATAAGATCGGGTATCCCGATAAGTGGCGCGATTACTCAAAGCTCGAAGTGATTCGCGGTGACGTTCTGGGCAATTCCTGGCGGGCAACGGAATTTGAGAACAAGCGGCAGTTGGCGAAGATTGGCAAGCCTTTGGATCGGGCCGAATGGATTACAACTCCTTCGACCGTGAATGCGTTTTATAACCCCACGATGAACGACATCAATTTTCCTGCAGCGATTCTGCAGGCTCCGCTCTACGATCCCGAGGCCACCGACGCTGAGAATTACGGCCATATCGGCGCGGTTGTGGGTCACGAGCTGACCCATGGCTTTGACGACCAAGGCAGCCAGTTTGACGGCAACGGCAATCTTTCAAACTGGTGGACGCCCGACGACAAGAAGAAGTTCGACGAAATGACTGACTGCGAAGTGAAGGAATATGGGAGCTTTACCGCGGTCGACGATGTGAAAGTAAATGGAAAGCTGACCCTGGGCGAAAACACCGCCGACAATGGCGGCATTCGACTGGCATATAGCGCGTTTCTCGACGACGCGAGGCGCAAAGGCATCGACCTGGATGCGAAGCAAGACGGCTTTGATGCGATCCAGCAATTCTTTCTGGCCTACGGGCAAAGCTGGTGCAGCACTGAACGGCCCCAGTACGTCAGGCTCCTGGCGCAAACCGACGGTCACTCGCCGGATGTAATTCGCATTATCGGTGTAGTGCAGAACATGCCGGAGTTCGGCAAAGCCTTCGGCTGCAAAACCGGCCAGCCCATGATGCCGGCGAATGCGTGTCATGTTTGGTGAAACGCGGCTTCTATAGATCCGGCTCGTATATCTCGTATATAGTGTGTCGGCCTCCCACCCATTTCGCGATGAGATGAAGAAGCGGATCCTTCGACTCCGCTCCGCTCAGGAGGATGGGCCCGGTGCTTTTATTTATAGGCCGGATGAATAATACGAGACGGGTCTACTGCGAATCCACGACGCAGCGGAATCCCACCCCACCGGACCGGTCGTACCCTGGCGCCATGAGCAGCAGCTTGCCGTGCTGGTCGTTGCGAAAGGCCTCGGGGAAGTACCAGATCGAACCGTCCGGCTGGTAGTATTCACCGCCGCGGACGATCCCCGCACGCGTGTGCTCGTCAACAAACTCGTCGGTCCACTGCCATACGTTGCCAACGAGATCCATCACGCCATACGGGCTCGCGCCCTGCAGATGCGCATCCACCGGATCGGGCGCAGTCATTTCGCGGCTCGTTACCGGCGTTGGCACATCCCACGGCTGCCACAGGTCGCCCCAGGGATAGATTCTTCCATCCGTACCCTGCGCCGCCATCTGCCACTCCCACTCGTGCGGCAGCCGCTTGCCGGCCCATGTGGCGTAGGCCCGCGCATCTTCAAGCGAGACCCACGTTACCGGCCGGTTCTCCCAGCTCGCCGGATACGTCCCGTTCTTCCAGTCGCGCAGAAAGTTGATTGCGTCTTTGGGCGCATAGTGCGTCGCATCAAGAAACTTCTTGAACTGTGCGTTCGTCACCGGGAACTTGTCGATGTAGAACGGCGCCACCTGCATTTGATGTTCGTGAAAACGCCGGGGTGAATTCTCCCATGCATACTGCACATCGACACAGGGGGTTGCATCGCCTTCAATCTCGACTCCCTGCACTCTGAAGTCGAACGCGCCGCCCGGGATCCGCACCATTCCCTCCGGCGTTTCGGCCGCCGGTTTTGTAGGCGCAATTTCAACCACGTGCTGCGCTAACGCAACCGGTTCGTGCGAATATGAGGCCAGCGGCTTCACGGTCATTGCCGCCATGCGTGGGAGTAGCGCCTTGATTGATTCGCTGGGTTCGCCGGGAGTTGCCAAAATTGCCCCGAAGCCATTGGCCTCGATCTCAAAGCTCAGCGTGCTGTGCTGTTCGCTGCTTTGCGGCTTTAATTCCACGCCGTGATAAAGGTCGAAGTAGCGCATTCCCGGCGCGGTTGGCACATCCATTTGCTGGCCGCCGATGTCGTAGGCGTCCCGGTTTACGATTGTCCATACGGTCTCGCTGCCCCGCGGCCAGCGGCTTGAGTAAACGCCAAAGTTATGCATAGGATATAGAGGCTCCCAGTCAGGACTGATGAGGAAAGGCGCAACTGCGCGCTCGATAGTCGCTACCCGCCGAGTCGCCTCGGCGTCACGCGGATTAATGCCGTTCCAGATGCCCCAGATGTTCTCCCAACTCTCCCAGCCCACGCCGTTGAAAAAGGCAAACTGCAGGTCGTTGGTCTTGTTCTGCTCCCAGCGGTCGCTGATGTTCACCATGTGGCGCGGCTCAAGCCACTTGTAGCGGTCGACCATGGGCAGGAACGGGAAGGCGTATTGGCCCCACGTCATCACGTTCCACGCCAGGGCCTCATCGCTCGGGCTGCCCTCCGGCTCAAATGCCAGCGGATGTCCGGTCGCATCTGCCGCGAGCGAGAATCCGAGTGGGACACCATCCTGGGTGTCGCCGTTGATGCCGTCGGCGTCAATGGCCTTCATCAGGTCAGCAATTGCCTGCGGCCATGGTTTATCGGGCGCGTGCGTTCCCTGGTCCCACATCATCATGGGGAAAAGCACGCGAACGCCGCGCCGATGGAAGTCCTCGACCATCTGGCGCACGCCCGCAATTCCGCCGGGCATCGACTCGACCATTTCAAGTTGGTTGCGGTCGTCCACGCCCATGTTGGGGTAGGTCGACCACACCAGCACGGCATCGATGCCGCCATAGCGCTGGTTGAGATCGTCGAGGTAGCGATCGACGGTGTACTTGCCGGCAACCGGGTCGTAGAAGTACCGGTCGTGCACCATCATCTGCGGCTGCATAAAACTCGACTGCGTCCACTTGAGCGCGGGCAGGTCGTAGCGCGACCCATCGTAAGCAATGCGAATCAGCCGCTCGGCTCGCCAGTGTTCAATGTCTTTGAGCCAATGTTCATGCATCCCGGGCAGACACGGAGGCTGCACCCCCTCCCATGCGAAGTGCAAATTCATGCAATCGGGCGCTGGAATCTGCTGTCCCTTCGGTTCGAATTGCGTGTCTTGCGCGGCGGCAGCGAGTGCGAACGCGCCGGCCAGAATCCCCATGCAACAGAAGCGAACCATAGAATGCGATCTCCTCAACAATTCGGAGCAAAGTCGAGCGTGCGAATTTCCTTGATTTTATGCGCGGTCCCGCAAGAATTCATCCACGTCGCCGCGCAGTGGCATTGACGCCTGCGCGCCGCGCCGCGTGACCGCGATAGCCGCGGCGGCATTGGCGAATCGTGCTGCAGCAAACGGATCGTTGCCTTCGAGCAGGCCGACAGCGAACGCGCCATTAAAACAGTCGCCGGCCGCAACCGTATCGATGGCCCGCACCTTGAATGGCTTCACCCATACTGCCTCGCCGCTTGCGATGGCAACGTAAGCGCCCTCTGCGCCGCGCTTCAGCACCACATTGCGGATGCCGCGCGCAAAGAGTCGCTTCGCGCTTTCCTCCACGCTGCCGACGTCGCCCACGTAAAACGCGGCTTCAGTTTCATTGGGCGTGAACCACGCGACTCTTTTGAGGGCGGAGTCTGACAGCGCCGCAGCAGGCGCGGGATCGAGCATGACCGGCACGTTGGCCTCGGCGCAAAAGTCGAGTGTATAGGCGAGCGTGTCCATCGGAATCTCAAGCTGGCAGAGCACCATGCCGGCTGAACGAATCAGTGCCGCATTGGCGTCGACCGCCGCGCGATCCATGGCGCCGTTTGCGCCGGGAACGACGACGATGCTGTTCTCGCCGGTCTCGGCAAGAAAAATCGGCGCCAGACCCGAAGAGCCCTCAGCATGCCCCAGCGCGGCGGTTTCAACGCCAGCCTGCCTCAGGTTCTCAATCAGCGCGTCCGCGTACGCGTCTGTGCCCACTTTCGCCACCATGGCCACGGGATAGCCCAACCTTGAAGCTGCCACGGCCTGGTTCGCACCCTTGCCGCCCGGCGTTGCGCTGAACCCTGTTCCGATGATTGTCTCGCCGACTGCGGGAATGCGCGGTGCAACCGTGACCAGATCCATGGTGACACTGCCGACAACAACGATGGGTTTGCGTGCGTCCGTCATTCTCCACCCCTCAATAAAGCGGCGCTGCTGCAACCAATCCCAATCCAAGCAAAAACACCAGGAACATAAATACCAGTAGCACGCGCGCAGCCCGCGGTGCGCCGGCAAACTCATGCCACACAAAGACTCCCCAGCAGGCTGAAACCATGGTCGCTCCCTGGCCGATGGTGTAGGAGACGGCCGGTCCCACCAGGTGCGCACCTGAGGCGACGAAGTTCGAAACGCCGCCCACGCACCAGATGGCTCCGCCAAGGATGCCGGCAAGGTGCCAGCCCATCGGCGCGCGGAAGTAGTCTGCGCCGTCGACGCGGGGCTTGCCGTCGAGAGGCCGCGCCATCAGCAGCAGGTTGGCCGGCACGGTTGAGATGAGCAAGCCGATGGCAAAGAAGACCGAGACGGCATAGGGACCGGGCGCGGGTTGGCCGGGAAGCCCGTTCAATGCGCGCGCAACGAAGGGATAAAAGCAGCCCATGAGAACTCCGGCGGCGAGCGAAATGATGATTCCGCGCGCAGTTGTTGCTTGCGCCCCGCCTTCGCGTTTTCGATAAGCCAATGCGTCGAGTACGATCGCCACAGCCACGAGCGCAACGCCGCCGAACAGCAGCAGTGGATTGCCTTCAGGCTTGATGACGTAGTTCGAGATGGCTCCAATGACCAACGCAAGGCCGATACCGACCGGGAAGGCGACGGCCAGTCCGGCGACGTCAATGGCGGCCACGAGCAACAGGTTGGCGACGTTGAAGACCGCTCCACCAATGACCGCGTAAAGAATCAGGATTGGCGCAGTCGCGGAGAGATCGGGCAAGAGCGAGAGTCCCTCATTGCCCAGGCTCCCCGCGGTCAAACCGAGGACTAGCGCAGCGAGAGCCAGGCCAATCGCGTAGTCCCAGTAGAAGAGTTGGAATCGATAGCGCGGGCAGAGTTTAAGCGTGTTGGCCCAGGATCCCCACGAGAGCATTGAGACGATCATGAGCAGAAGTGCTGTTGCATAGCTATGCGGCAAAAGCATTGTGTTCCCTCAATTTAAGCGGAGCTTGACGCAAACAGGGAACCATAAAGCATTGGGGCAACGGTTGTATACAGTTTCGAAATGAGAAACTTTAGAAGATTCCGAGTCGCATCACTCCTCGAGTGAGATTGGAGCCTGACCGTGCAGTTCTTCATACGCGACGGGCCCGCGCCCGCTCTTGAGGAGGAGGCTCACAGCGGCAGCGGCGAACGCGATGATGGAAAGGGCCACGAGGACTTGAAGGCGATAGGAACCGGCGCGATCGAAGTAGTGGCCGACCACGACTGGCGCTGTGCCGCCGCCCAGCTGAGCAAACACCTTAACTGAACGAGGTACACAACATAAC